>MNYZ01000104.1 GCA_001873365.1 Oscillatoriales cyanobacterium CG2_30_40_61
ATTTTTGTTCGAGTTTTTTACTAAGGAACATAAATTTGATTTTCCCAAAATTCATCAGTATACTTATATATAGAAAATCATTTAGGATTGCTATATTAGGACAGACAGAAAAGATTACCTCGTATGTACCCACCCGATGAATTATGACAACGATAAGAGGAAAAATGCTCACCCAATAACAGTCTCCCCTGAACTGTATCAACAATTACGTCAAGCGTTTGACGACAAGTATAAACCAGGCAAAAGGCGTAATATTCAACAATTTTTACATGATTGGCGGGAAAAAATACCAAATATTCCATCTCCTGAACGCCAGACCGTAGATAATTTTTTAAAAGAACATAAACCGCGTGAGTGCTGGTTAATTGATGGTTTTTGTCAATTATTATTAGGAAAAACAATTGATCAAATTAATGAACATCAGAAACAATTGCCTATTGTTGAAATCAATATAAAACCCGCAATATTAGAGCCAGTTATTCAACCTGCTTCTGGGTTTATTAATAATCCCTTTCAACCTTTAAATGGATGTGTTGATGAATCTCATCTATTTTTCGGTAGAACAAAGGAAATTAGAATAATATTTGAAACCCTCAATAGTGGTAGCAGCGTGGCAATTATTGGAGAAAGACAAATCGGCAAATCTTCCCTATTAATGGAAATTAGCCGACAAGCTCAAACCCAATTGTTCCAACCCCGTAAACCAATTTATCTGAATTTACAAAGTATTCATAATGATCAGGACTTTTATCAGGCTTTATGTGATCATTCAGAAATAGAATTATGTCAAGGTTATCGCCTCACCCGAAATCTACAAAATCATAGATTATTATTAATACTCGATGAAGTGGAAAAAATGACCTGGGACGGTTTTACTAATTATATTCACGCAGACTTGCGATGGTTAGCAGAAGGAAATAATTCAGTTCTGAAGCTAGTTGTTGCAGCTTGTACGTCTTTAGATCAATTATTTGGGAGTCAAGGTATTAAGATGACTTCGCCCTGGTGGGGAGTTTGTACCGGATATCAGTTAAACCGATGGGATGAACAAACCATCTGTAATTTTATTAAAAGTCGTCTCAATTCTCCTTTATTGAAACCAGAATATCAAACCATCACCTTTAGCGAAGATGAAATTATCGAATTAATTAATAACAGTGAAGGACATCCCCAAAAATTAATGGCGTTATCTTATCAAACCTTTAACCGTTACTTGGAGCAATTGCCATGAAATCAATACAAAAACCGATTCCCAGTTTAGATTTAGCCCCCAAATTAAATCGTCCCTTATCCCTATTCAATCCTTTAGATTATCTACGGTTATTATATTGGGTGTTCTTCTTTCCTCAAGCAATCCGGTGGTATGTGGAAACCTTTAAGCAAGAAAAAAAATTAGGGATACAAGGATTTTTATTAACTGTCTTAACTCCATTCTTAATCTGTTTCATCTTACAGGAATTTAGTTTTTCAGTTAATTGGGGGGGTGTGGCGTGGGGCGTGGTGTTCGGCGTGGTGTCCGGCGTGGCGTGGGGCGTGGCGTCCGGCGTGGTGTTGGGCGTGGCGTCCGGCGTGGCGTCCGGCGTGGCGTCCGGCGTGGCGTCCGGCGTGGCGTGGGGCGTGGTGTCCGGCGTGGTGTCCGGCGTGGCGTTCGGCGTGGCGATTTACCATCCTGAAGTTTGGGTGATAGGTTCCCTATTTAATCTGGGTTCACTACAAAAGAGGACTTGGTTGTTTCCTCACAACACACCTATTCCCTTACCTTTTTTGACTTCTCGGTTAACAAATTGGTTAACACAAGATTGGCAACTGGGACTGGAAAATGCTAATGAATTATTGAGATATAGCTATCAATTTATTCCTGTAGTCAATGCGGTCAATCAGGTTTTAGCGAAAACGCCTTCAGAATACCTAATTTTTAGAGTTTCCCAACTTGCAGAACATCCCTTTGATTGGAATTTAGTTAAATTTGCTTCTGCCAAGAAGGATTATACAAATAAGCAACCTCGTTTAGATACTCCTGCTCATGCTGCTGCTGCGGGTTTCTGGTATTTGCATGAAAAAGAACCGGAAAAAGCAACAAAAGCGTTTTCTGTTGTGTCTTCTGTGTTGTATGGGCAGGAAATGTTAACTCTAGCCAAAATTTTAACGATTTTTAAGTTGGCTATAACTATAAATGATCTTGCAATTTTAGAATTACCCAATCTTCCCCCAGAGCCCTATTTACGCGCTCCAACCTGGACAGCTATCAAAGCATTATATCAGGTTGTTGAAAATTTTAATTTGATTAAAAATAGTGCCTCTCGTTCTACTCGTTCTTTAACCTTAAATCGAGCATTAGGAGAAATTCAATCAATTTTAAATCAATCCGAAACCTTACCGGAAGCAGAACGAGGTTTAATTATTGATATTGCTCAAAATTGGCAATCTGCTTTATTAGGAATTACAGAAGAAGTTGGCAATATTTCCATAACCGAGAAAGTCATAAATCCCTATATTATTGGTGATCCGGTTATCGGTAAACAGTTTATCGGACGGGAAGATATTATTAAACAATTAGAGGAATTTTGGGTTTCAACCTCTCAACTGCAATCAGTGGTTTTATTCGGACACCGACGCATGGGGAAAACATCAATTTTGCGGAATATTTCAACCCGTTTAGATGAAAAAGTTAAACTCGCTTATGTTAACTTACTAACCGTTGGTAATAGTATTCAAGGAGTGGGTGAAGTGTTAATGGCGATCGCAGATTCCCTCTCAGATACCCTGCAAATTCCACCCCCCGATGATGAAAGCTTAATCAATCTTCCCTATCGTACCTTTGAACGCTATCTAAAACAAATTGAAACCCAATTAGGCGATACTGGATTAATTATTGCCCTCGATGAATTTGAACAAATCGAAGAATTAATTAAAAGCGATCGCATTCCCAAAGACTTTATGGGCGTATTGCGGGGAATGGTGCAAATGAGTCCTAAAATTGCCTTTGCTTTAGCCGGACTCCACACCCTCGAAGAAATGACCGAAGACTATTTTAACCCGTTTTTTGCCAGTATTATTCCCATCCGCGTTAGCTTTTTAGAACGGGCAACCTGTCGCTATCTTCTCGCTAACCCCGGTGAAGATTTCCCCCTCGATTATAAACCCGATGCTCTTGATTATATCTATGATTTAACCGCCGGACAACCTTATTTAGTGCAACTGATCGGTTTTCTATTAGTTCGTCGCTATAATGATCAAGTTTTTGAACTGGGAAATAAACGAGATCCCATGTTTACCATTGCTGATGTCGATGGGATTATTAATCAACCCGAATTCTATCAGAATGGACGCTATTATTTTACCGGGGTTTGGCAACAAGCGGGGGAAGGTTCTCCAGGTCAACAAAATATTATAAAAGCGATCGCACCTCACCCCACCGGACTCGATTTTAACACCCTAAAAACGGTTACAAATTTAGATCAAATTTCCTTACAAAATGCCCTCGATACCCTTTCGCGCCATGATGTTATTCAAGAAACCGATCACCATTGGCGGATCATTGTAGAACTATTTCGCCGTTGGGTTATTAATAATTGATCCCCCCTAACCCCCCTTAAAAAAGGGGGGAAAGCATCTCTCGTTCCCAGGCTGGAGCCTGGGAATGCTATTATTGAGGCTCCGCCTCTATTATTATTAGTAGGAAAGTAACCTTTAAGGATTTCTAGGTTTTTCCTAAAAATAAGGGAGATCGTGTTAAACTAAACCTATTGACTTAGTATAATAGCAGGTGATTCAGAAAACTATGCTAAAAAACATTGAAGTTCGGCTAGAAATATTTCAAGAAGGTAATTTTTATGTAGCCCTTTGTCCTGATTTAGATGTTTCTAGTTTTGGTGAAACCCTAGAAGAAGCAAAACAATCTGTTCAAGAAGCATTAGAAGCTTTTTTTGAAGAATGCGAAATAATGGGAACATTAAGCATTGTTTTGGAAGAAGCGGGTTTTATGCAACAGAATGGAAACTGGCTTCCTCGCCAACCGATATTCTCTGAATTGGTTACAATAGGTTGAGGAAGAATGACTCCAAACTCTAAAAAAATTACACCAATTCGCTATCAAACTTTGGTTAAAGTTTTTGAATTAGAAGGCTTTATGGTGGTACGACAAAAGGGAGATCACCTGATTTTAACAAAACCAGGAGTTAACCGTCCTGTGGTTATCAAAACAAGCCCTGGCGAAGTTCCTGTGACTCATATTATGACCAATTTAAAAACAGCCGGAATTAATCGAGAGCGCTATTTTGAACTCCTGTCTCAACTTTAATCAGTCAAGAATATTATGAATTGTTTATGAAATTTTAGAAACCGATAAGGTGGTCTTGATAATTAGAACAAAAACCCATTACGGCGACTAATTTTAGTGATCATTGCGATCGCACTTAACTTTTTATTATGGAACTATTTTACCGTTAGATTATTAATAATTAACTTACCCTAATTTCATCGGACGGGGTTGAAATGGGTTGTTCAAAATTCTTGCGAAATTAAACGGAAATGGGTTGATCTCCACCGAAAAGAATAGGGTTGTGTGCAAATACCTTTTTTCCTCTTTTTAACTTAACCGATTTAAGAGATAAAAAGATTAAAAAAGGTGACTTTATTTAAAGTAGGAGGGATTAAAATGATAGTACATCCAATTTTAATAATTCTATTTAAAGCAGGATTAATCGTTTTAGCGGTGGGTGCGATCGCTTATTTGTGTGCTTGTTTATTCATGTTTTTTCGACAAACTCGATTTATTTTTTTACCCTCCCGTTTAATTTCTATTACCCCGGATGATCTGGGTTTATCCTATCAAGATATTGAGTTAAAAATTCCTACCCCTTCAGGAAAAATAGAAATGATACATTGTTGGTGGATTCCTTCAGAAACTAATCCTAATCAAAAAGTGATTATTGATTTACATGGAAACCGCAATACTATTGAGGGAAATATCGGATATGCTGAACAATTTCACGAAATGGGATTATCGGTTTTATTAGTAGAATATCGGGGTTATGGACGCAGTACAAATCGCTTTCCCTCGGAAAAAACCGTTTATCAAGATGTAGAAGCAGCTTGGAATTATTTAGTAAATAAACGACAAATTAATCCCGATAATATTTATGTTTTTGGTCATTCCTTGGGAGGAGCGATCGCAATTGATTTAGCATTTAAACATCCTGAAATTGCCGGATTAATTATTGAAAGTTCCTTTACTAATATTCGAGAAATGATCGATTATAAAAATAAATACTGGATGTTTCCAATTAATTTAATTCTAACCCAAAAATTTGACTCCCTAGCTAAAATTTCTACTTTAAAAATGCCCCTATTATTCACCCATGGAACCGAAGATGAGTTAATCCCTAAAACCATGAGTGAAGACCTATTTAACGCCGCCACAGAACCCAAACAGCTTTTAATTGTTGCGGGTGCAGGTCATAATAATGTTAGACAGGTTGGAGGGAATCAATATTGGAAAACAGTACAACAATTTTTAACTTTACAATCTCAGAAACCGGGTTTCTAATAGTTATCTCTTGGCTAAAATCAGTATTCCTTAGAAACCCGGTTTCTGACTAAATTTCTGAATAAAAACAGGTAAGGGTGACTAATTAGTCACCCTTACAAATAATATTATCGAATAGAAAAATAGATAAAACTCAATAAATTGAGATTAACTGTTTTCCTCGAACCCTAATTCCTTATAATTCGGATGGGGTTGTTTGAGCGTCGTTTTGAGAAAGTTCGGGAGCTACTTGGTGATTTAATGCCGCCACAAGCTGACGTCTCACTTTTGTTGCCCACAAATCAAAATCGAAACTTTCGCTGGTCGGAATATCCTCTGAAGAAGTTTCGCGCACAGTTTCTTTACTTAAAGTCATGGTTTTTCGCCTCCTGTTTCAACTCGCAGTGAAGACAGGCGCGTTCCTTCGGGAGAAATCCCTACTTCCGTCTTTTAGCAGTCATTTTGGTATGCGAGAATCAAAGACTACCAAGAGATGAACGATTTCACTACTCTTTCTGATCGTAGCGCTAAATCCAATTAATATCAAATTATCTTATGCTGATTTTACATAATTATTATACGTTTTTTGCTCTATCTCTGCTAATAATCTCAATCTTTGCTTTTACATCTGTCCGATGGGATATCTTTGTTGCTCAATACCAAATAAATTGATTACAATAGGAACACCTGGTTTGTTAATCAAAAAATATTTTAAAGTTTTCTCCTGAAAAATGCACCCTTCCTTCAACTTCATTCAGAAAGAGTGCATTTTTTTTTGTTAAAGAAAAGCCACAATGCTTAATGCAAGGCGTCTTCATCCAGTTGACTCGGACGTACAGAAATTTGTTCGGTTTTTTGTCCACGATGGACAGTAATTTTTAGGGGTTGACCAATTTTGCTTTTTTCCACCAAACGCTGTAATTGGTCGGCACTACTAATAGCTTGTCCATCAATTTCTGTAATCACATCACCCCGGCGCAAACCCGCATTTGCCGACGGACTTTTGGGAATAATTTGTACCACTAATACCCCATTAACTTCAGGAATTAACATTAAGGAATTAGGGTCATTATTCAGTTGTTTTGCCATATCCGCCGTTAAGGTTGCCATGCGAATACCAATATAGGGATGGGCAATTTTTTCTCCTCTAACTAAAGCAGCTTCAATAGCTTTTGCAGCATCAATAGGAATAGCAAAACCAATCCCTTGACCATCGGCCCGAATCGCCGTATTAATCCCAATTACTTCTCCTCTATCATTTAATAGTGGCCCCCCGGAATTACCTGGATTAATTGCCGCATCGGTTTGAATAAAATCTAATCGTTTATCGGGAATTCCCACTTGAGAACTGGGACGATTTAAGGTACTAACAATTCCCAGGGTAACGGTATTATCTAATCCTAACGGATTTCCCAAAGCAATCGCCCAATCTCCTACTTCAACTTCACTAGAATTCCCTAAGGGAGCCACGGGTAAATTATTACCATTAATTTTAACAACGGCTAAATCGGAGGGGTCATCACTACCACGAACTTCCCCTTGAAATTGACGACCATCTTTCAGGGTAACGGTGACTTTATCGGCTCCTTTAATAACGTGGGAATTGGTTAAAATAATCCCACTACTATCAATAATAAATCCCGAACCCTGTCCCCGTTGTTGATATTCTTGGGGAGCTTGGGGCATTCCTTCTCCAAAGAAACGGCGGAAAAAAGGATCATCAAAAACAGGATCAGAAATATTAGCAGAAACCGTCCTTTCCGTATCAATTCTAACCACTGCTGGCCCGACTCGGTTCACAGCCCCTGAGACAAAGTTTCTGGGGGAATTAGAGTTAGGAATAGCAGCAACTTTTGGGGGTTGAGTAGGAGTTACAATAGGTTCAGCTTGGGCAGAAGTGATCAAAAAATTGGGTAAAATCTGTATACCAATTAACGTTAACCCCACACTCAAAACCGCAACTAAAAGATAACGAATTATGGAATTAATAGTAATAGTTTTGGGCTGTATTTTCTCCATAGCTTTATCTTCAATGATCTTATTTTCAGCCTGAAGCTGAGATTCTGATTCGTTAATACTCAAAGCAACTATCCTCAATTTTAACATAAAATTCATAAGAAGAAAAGCGGAAATATTGTCATAAATCCGCTTTCCTCTTTTCTATTATAGTCGAATTTTCAAGAAATTTCGACCTGGATTAACAATATTCTTATTTAACCTTCCCCGATAAAATGTGGGTTCTATTGCTAATCCCTAACCCAAGGTTATTTTCACGACTTTATTTTTTTCTTCCTCCGCTTTCGGTAAGGTTAGGCTCAGAATTCCATCTTTATAGTCTGCCTGAACTTGGGTATTTTGAATCCGAGTCGGAAGAGGAATTATCCGGCGGAATTTTCCATAACGGAATTCACTGCGACTGATGCCTTTTTCTTCCGTCTGGTTGGTTGATTTGCGTTCTCCCGTAATCGCCACCCCATCAAGACTAACTTGGACATCCAAATCCTCTGGATTCATCCCAGGAACTTCTAGTTTTAGGATAATCGCTTCCGGGGTTTCTTCGAGTTCAGCCGGAGGAAAGAGGGACATCCCGGCTTTTTCCGAAGGCAGGGCCAAACTATCAAACAGACGGTTCATTTCTCGTTGTAGAGAATCAATTTCTTGGAAGGGTTGCCAGCGTACTAACTGCATAATCGTTACCTCCATTGACAAATTATTTGATACAATGTTGACATAGGCTCGACTACAGCCTTGATGATTCTAAGGATAGTAAATCGGCCGCCGGAATGAATTCGGTTTTAACGAATAAAAAACGGGAAATAGCCGTACTTAAGATAAAGATTAGAAACCCAGGACGGGTAATCAGTAGCAGGCGGGATACAGTGGTGTATTTTTTTCTGTGTATAGTCTGGGGAATTTAATCTATAAACCTCAAGTATCTGTTCTTTGTGAATGAGTACGTTATTTAAGTTTTAATACTTCCCAAGGTTAGAACTTGTTTTAAATTTTATAAAGATTATTCGTGAATTAATCCTAATGACAACCACTCTGCCCAATAATCAGGGCATTCTGCCACAGCAACCTGAACTTATCTCTGTTTCTGACCGCCTAACCAGCTTATTAAACCGTTTACAACCTCCCCCGCAAATATTAATTTTAATCTTTGCAATTTTAATTGGCGGGGGGACAGGATTAGTTATGGTAATGTTTCACGGATTAGTGGAACTATTACAACGGTTAACCCTAGAAGATTTTATGGGCTTAACTATGCCCTTTGGTCTGTGGACATTAGCATTAATTCCACCGATGGGCGGTCTAATTGTCGGGTTAATTCGCTATCGTTATCAGGAATTTTTTGGCGAGGGGATTTCTTCTTTAATTAATACTCAAAGAATCCAAATTATTTCTCCCTTCCGACCCTTTATTAAACTGTTAGCCGCTGCTATTTCTTTAGGTACGGGTGCTTCTTTGGGTCCCGAGGGGCCGAGTGTGGAAATTGGGGCAAATTTAGGAGCAATTTTAGGTCAAAATTTTCAAGTTTCTAAAGAGCGCTATCGACTATTATTAGGCGCCGGAGCCGCCGCCGGATTAGCTGCTGGATTTAATGCTCCCATTGCTGGAGTTTTCTTTGCTTTGGAAGTAATTTTAGGCTCAAGTTTTGCGGCTTCGGGGGTGGGTTTAGTCCTCTTATCATCGGTGGTTTCTTCTGTAGTTGCTCGAATTGTTTTTGGTGACCATCCCGCCTTTTCTCCCCCGGTTTATGAGGTTCGTAGCAATTGGGAATTATTACTTTATTTAGGATTAGGTTGTTTAGCCAGTTTTGTTTCCTTAGCTTATACCCAAGCGATTAAATTTTCTCAACGTTGTTTTCGCGGAGAAGTTCCGGCTTTCCAATGTTTAACTAAAATTCCCCGCATTTTACATCCGATGTTGGGAGGTTTATTTGTCGGAATTGTAGCCATTCAATTTCCCCATATTCTCGGCCCTGGTTATGGCACAATTCAAGCCCTATTACAAGAGGGGCAATTTTCTTTAGATTTATTAATGATTTTATTAGTCCTTAAAATTATTGCTACTTCTATTAGTTTGGGCAGTGGATTAGTCGGGGGAATTTTTGCTCCGGCGATGTTTATTGGGGCGACATTAGGAGCAACCTATGGGCAAGCTTTAGCGGGATTATTACATCCCTTTCTAACTGATATTGCTCCCCCGGCTGCCTATGCCATGGTAGGAATGGCGGCGGTATTAGCATCGAGTGTGCGAGCGCCATTAACCGCAATTTTATTATTATTTGAAATGACTCAAAATTATCTAATTATTCTACCGTTAATGGCGGCGGTGGGGGTGAGTGTTTTAATTGTGGATTTGGTGCAATCTAATCAATCGACTTCGGGATTAAATTTACAACAAATGGGGGTTTATTTAGAACGACCCAATGAGTTAGAAATCTTACAAACTATTAGAATTTCTGAGGTGATGGGTCAATCCTATTTAAGCCTTCCCTATTCTATGCCAATTTTAGAGGCAGGTGCGGTCATGGTACAACTGAATTGTCATACGGCTTTAATCTTAGATGAAACTTCTCAATTAGCTGGATTAATCACGGTTACAGATATCCGTCGTTCAATTTTTCAAGCCACAAACCCCGATTCTTCCTTAGCATTAGGAAAGCAAATATTAAAGGAAATTTGTACAACAGAAATCCTCTGTGCCTATGAAGATGAACCCGTTCAGGTCGCCTTAGAACGGATGGCCGCAAGAGATTTACCCCAGTTACCCGTTGTTACCCGGGAACACCCGCGTCAAGTTGTTGGGATTATTGAAAAAGAACATATTGCTTTAGCTTGTAATATTGCCGTTACCAAAGATGCTTTACAACCATATTTACGCAACCCGTAGTCAACTCGTAGTAACCCCTTCAGGGGTTAGAGAGCCCGGTCGGGCTCACTACGAATTAGAGGATTTCCCTTCTTAAATAGGGTTGTAAAACATCAGGAATACGGATAGTTTCATCGGGTTGTTGATAATTTTCTAAAATCGCGGCCATGGTTCGACCTACGGCTAACCCAGAACCATTTAAAGCATGAATATATTGTGTACCTTTTTTCCCCGATTCCTTAAACCGAATATTAGCCCGTCTAGCTTGAAAATCCCTAACATTGGAACAGCTAGAAATCTCTCGGTAGGTTCCGGCTGAAGGCAACCAAACCTCAATATCATAACATTTTGCCGCCGAAAATCCTAAATCCCCCGTACACAATTCTATCACCCGATAGGGTAATTTTAACGCCTGTAAAACCCCTTCTGCATCCTGTACTAATTTCTCATGTTCTACTTCTGAAGTATCAGGATGAACCAGTTTTACCATTTCTACTTTATTAAATTGATGTAACCGAATTAACCCCCTAGTATCCCGACCATAACTTCCCGCTTCTCGACGAAAACAAGGAGTATAAGAACAGTGATAAATCGGTAATTGTTCCGCTTCTAAAATCTCATCTCGATATAAATTCATCACCGATACTTCCGATGTCGGAATTAACCATAAATCATCGGCATCACATTTGAAACTTTCTTCCGCAAATTTCGGTAATTGTCCCGTTGCCGTTAAGGAGATACTATTAACTAATAACGGGGGCATAACTTCCAAATAACCGTTATTTGTATGACGGTCTAACATAAACTGAATTAACGCCCTTTCTAGGGCAGCACCCGCACCTTTTAAAGCTACAAATCGCGCTTGGGCAACTTTAACTGCCTGTTTAAATTCCAATATATTCATTTTTTCCCCAATATCCGCATGATGCAAAATATTAGGATTTGTAGGAATATATTCATCTCCCCAACGTCTAATTTCTACATTCTCCCGTTCATCTTTTCCCACGGGAGTTGATTCACTGGGTAAATTAGGAATAGGTAATAATAATTGAGTGATTTGAGCATCAATTTCTTTCTCTTTTGGTTCCAATTGACTCAACTTGATTTTCAGTTGTTGACCTTCTTCTCTTAAGGCTTTAACTTCTTCGCCTTTGGGGTCACATCCTGACTTAATTTTATCCCCAACTAATTTACCAATATCGTTACTCCGAGTTTGTAATACAACTCGTTCTTGTTCGAGTTGGCGGCGTTGTTCATCTAAGGTTAAAATAGGTTGCAAATCATACTCGCCTCGTAAATTTAGGCGTGCTTGCACTGCGGCTGAATTTTCCCGAATTAATTTGATATCTAACACGGCATTTCCTTCAATACTGCTTGATTTTTGATTATTGGTTCATCTTTATAGTTTACTACATTTAGGGAACATCAAACAAAAGGAAACCGAAAAGTTATAGATTGAAAAACTATCTCCACCCCTCCCAAGGACTAACTTCAAGTATTCCAGAGGGAGATAATACCACTTGAAATTGAGCCACATATTCAGACTGAGATTGAGTATCAGGTTGAAAAATAGGGGCAGTTTTTTGCATCTCCTCAACTGCGGCTGAGTTAAAAGGTTGATAAGCAATAATTTTTCCCTGTTCGTTTAAAGTAACTTGATAAATTAATGAATCTTTAATCATCAAATTCGATTGCCAACGTTGATCAATTATAGCATAAAGTTGTTGATTTAAACGTTGAATTAATTCGGATTTTGTGATGATTACGGGTGCTTTTTTAATTCGAGTTTGGGAAGCAGCGTAAATCGGGTTTTCCGTGGTCTTCATTGACCAAAATTTAATGGTTTCATCTCCGCTTGCACTTGCTAAAACCGTACCTTTAGGATTAAATACCAATGACCACACTGGATTTTTATGCTCCGATAAATTGTTTAATAATTCTCCCGTATTAGGATTCCATAAATTAATTTTTTTATCATAACTCCCACTAGCTAAAATATCCCCTTTGGGATTAAAAACAACAGACAAAACAGCGGCGGAATGATGATTTAATGTGTGTAAAACCTTCCCAGTTTTAAACTGCCATAATTTCACGGTATGGTCTGCACTTCCACTCGCTAACATCTTACCATCGGGACTAAAAGCTAGGGATTGAACCGCCCCAGAATGCTGCATTAAAATATAGTTTCCCTCGTCAATCAAAGACCAAATTGTAATATTGCCATTTTCGCTTCCTGCTGCTAATATATTACTATCGAGACTAAAAGCAAGAGATTTTACCCAATCTTGATTTGCTAGAGTTTTAATCAGTTTACCATTAGACAAATTCCACAGACAAATTGTTTTATCTATGCCCCCAGATGCTAGGAATTTTCCATCGGGACTAATAGCAATAGTTTTAATATCATCAGTATGACCTTTAAGGGTATGAATAAGTTCACCTGTTTTCAGATTCCAGAGTTTAATTTCATTATCCCAACTCGCACTAATAACTAAATTGCTATCAGGACTAATGGCTAAAGATTCAATTGCATCAACGTGAGCAGTTAAGGTTTTTTGTAATTGACCTGTTTTGGTATCCCAAATTTTCATGAAACCCCCATAACCTCCACTAACTAATGTTTTACCATCGGGAGTAATTGCGATCGCATAAATCCATCCTGAATCATCTCTTAAAGTTTGCATAGAGGTCAAAGATAAACTAGATTTAAGACGCGGTAATGTGGCGTTTAATCCTGATATTTTTTTGGTCAAAGCAACTCCTGTAACCATTACAGTTGTCACCAATAAAATTGTTGAAATTTTCCAATTAATTTGTTGAACAAACATTTGATTTAACTCCACTAATAATAAAAAACCGGGTTTCTAATCGTTTTCTCTGGATAGAAGATTTTTGTATAAACCCGGTTTTTGAGATTTCTAATCGTTTTCTCTGGATAGAAATCCAGATTTTTGTATAAACCCGGTTTTTGAGATTTCTAATCGTTTTCTCTGGATAGAAATCCAGATTTTTGTAGAAACCCGGTTTTTGAGGTTTGCTGAATAATCCATTTACGATAGAGAAATAAAACAATAACAATTAACATTGCCATCATTCCAATTGGAGTTAAATATGTCCAATGATCAGCCATAATTGCCCAAATATGCCAAGTCAATAAAAACATCGCTAAATAGGTTAACTGTTGTAATTTCTTCCAATTTTTCTTGAGTTTTTTCATACTCCAATTATTAGAAGTAATTGCCAACAAAGTAAAAATAGTCAACGTTGAAACCCCTTGAAAATAAAACCAATAGGTTTTAATATCCAACAAATCAAAATTTCTTTGTTTAAAATAAATATAAGCATGACCGACCGCCAAACAAAAGGATAAAAGACCAATCCAACGCCGATATTTCAACAACCATTTAGGAATCCCGCTTTTTGTTGTCGCTGGAAAAACAATTCTTAACGTGGTCGGAAGTAACGTTAAAATATAAGCTACAACGGCTAAAAATCCTAAGAAAGCCGCCAAGGAAACCGGATTAAATTCAAGTAGTTGCATGGCTTAATTCCCTAATCCTTGATATTTCTATTAACCCAAGCTATGATTACGGTTTTCCGCTTCCCTAGATTACAAATTTGTAATATTATAGAACCATTAATCAAACTATTATTAAGTAAACTCTGATCAAATTCTCATTAAAATTATGAATGTTTTGTTGATTGAAGATCAACCCAAAATCGCCAACTTTGTACAAATGGGTCTGAAAGAACAGGGATTTGTTGTCAACTATTACGACAACGGCAATGATGGGTATTTACAAGCGATGAACAACGACTATGATGTGATTGTTCTCGATATTATGATTCCCGGAAAAGATGGATTAGCTATTCTCAAAAGTCTTCGCAAAGCCGGACGCAATATTCCTGTTATTCTGCTGACCGCCCGCAATGAATTAGAAGACCGACTCGAAGGACTTAATTTAGGTGCAGATGACTATATTTCCAAGCCTTTTTTTGTCGAAGAATTAATCGCTCGCATCCATGCTGTTGTCCGTCGGAATATCGGTGAACGCCAAAATATTATTGCTTATGGGCCGCTAAAATTAGATAGAATCACTCGAGAAGTTACCTGTAATCAACAAATTGTTGAACTCACAACCAGGGAATTTAACCTATTAGAATATTTGATGCGAGCGCCCGGACGAGTATTAACCCGCACCCAAATATTAGAACACATTTGGGGTTATGATTTTAACCCGAATACAAATGTTGTAGATGTCTGTATTCAACGGATTAGAAAAAAAATTGATGGTATCGGTGGAAATGATTGTATTGAAAGTGTGCGCGGTGTCGGTTATCGCTTTCGTAAACCGGAGTCAAAATCATGAAACGCCACTCTTTTCGAGTCCGTATTGCTCTATTATCAGCAACCCTGACCGGGGCTTCTTTAATCGCTTTTAGTTTAGTATTTTGGGGTCTAATTTATCATGCTTATTTAGGTCGTTTAGACGCAGAAATCAAAAACAAATTATTAGAAACCGACCATATAGAAGAGCAACCCTCATTACAAGTTTATGAAACTCAATTAACCCGTGATTTTAAGAATACCCCAATCAAAATTTTGGTACTTGATAGAGACGGTTATACCCGATATCAGTCAATTAATGGGTCAGACCTCAATCTCCAGATTTCTGATTTTCTCCCCTTCTTCTTACCTCCTGGCTATGATTTAGATATTCCCGATCAGAGGGACTTTCCCCATGATTTAGATATTCCCCATCAGCCAGATTTTTCGCGGGATTTAGGTGTTCCCCATCAGCCCAATTTTCCCCATGATTTAGATATCTCTCGTCCCCCCCGCCACCGTTTTCCTCCTCAACTCAAAATCATCACCCGACGCTCTCCTACGGGACTGTGGCGCGTTGGTTTAGTCACCTTTCCCCATCAAAAAGTGGCGATCGCAGTCAATTTAAGTATTATTGATCAAGAAATGGTATCGGTTCGCAATGGTTTTTTAGTATCGATTCCGATTCTATTATTACTGATTGCTGGGGGTTCTTGGGCATTATCTGGTAGTGCATTACGTCCGATTCAACAATTAACAAAAACTATCCAAAAAGTCAAAGTTCAAGGACTAGATCAGCGTGTTCCTATCAGTACAACGGATAGGGAATTTGTAGAATTAATTCAAGTATTTAATCAAATGTTAGAACGTTTAGAACGTAGTTTCAAGCAAGCATCTCGCTTCAGTGGCGACGCCGCCCATGAACTCAAAACTCCCTTAGCAATTCTCCAAGGAGAACTAGAACAAATGTTACAAAAAGCTGAAACAGAATCATCCACACAACAAGCTTTAAGTCATCTATTAGATGAAGTTAGACGTTTAGGAGGAACCACCCGAAAACTATTATTATTATCCTTAGCAGATGCCGGACAAATGCGGATATATCAAACCCAGGTTAATTTATATCCTGTGTTATTAGACATGATGGAAGATATAGAATTGTTAGACCCGGATTTAACTATTAAAACTGAAATTAATCCTGAATTAATTGTCTTAGGAGATCAGGATTTATTAACCCAGGTTATCCAAAATTTAATTAGTAATGCCATAAAATATAATCTTCCTGAAGGTTGGATCAAAATCAAAAGCTATCATCGAGGAAAAAAGGTGATAATTAATGTTAGTAATGCCTCTAAAGATATTCCTCTCAAAGATCGAGATCATCTATTTGATCGCTTTTATCGCGGCGATCCGGCTCGAACTCACCAAATAGAAGGAATCGGATTAGGATTAAGTTTAGCACGGGAAATCGCCCACGCCCATCAAGGAGATTTGACCTTAGATCCCCCTCAATTGGGTGAAACCGCTTTCACCTTTACCCTTCCTAAAGCTTGAGATTAATTATAATATTGAATTGTGGGTTTAGTGAAATCTCGGACGAGTCTTATAGATATTTGCAAACCCGCCCCTACAAAAATTATGCCATTATTATCTTATAGTCAAAAATTGTAATTATTTTTTATGAATCAAAACCTAGAAACTATTAACCCATCTCGCCTAACATCAACCCCCTGGGAAATTAAACTCCTTTATGATGGTGAATGTCCCCTATGTTTGCGAGAGGTGAATTTTTTGCAGAAACGGGACGCCGGAAGGGAATTAATTGCTTTTGTTGATATTAGCGATCTAAATTATAACCCTGAAGATCATGGCAATATCTCCTTTGAAGCCGCCATGGGACGAATTCACGCCTTACTCCCCGATGGGACAATTCTGCAAAATGTAGAGGTGTTTTATCGAGTTTACCAAGTGCTCGGACTCGGTTGGATTTATGCACCCACTCGCTGGCCCTTAATCGGGCCAATCATCAACGCAGTCTATGAAATTTGGGCCGATTGGCGCTTGGCCCTAACCGGACGTCCCAATTTAGCCACCTTAATTCAACAGCGTCAGCAATCTTTAACCGCCCAAACCTCCACAGAATGCCGTTGTCAGCCTGAATGATCAAAAAAATAAGGGGTTTTAGCAATAGGGGGTGACACCCATCATTTTATGTGTTATAGTTCAATTATTAAGTAGATGCACCCTGAATTTATCTCCCGCAGTATGAACTGATAGGGAGATTTTTATTTAGCTTCTTCCGCAAGAAGCCCCACGTCTGACCCGATAGGGCAGCGTGGGATGAATTGCGGTCAGGGTTTGTATACAGTTACAAACGATTCTTGTGCTATACTTCTTTTATAGCAGATTTATTTCACTCTAAGATGCTCAAGGTCTTTAAAGTCAGGTTGTATCCAGATGTCCAACAACAGCAGTCCCTAGCGCAAAGTTTTGGGAGTTGTCGTTGGCTCTGGAACTATTGCTTGGATTTGATGAACCAGACGTATAAGGAGACTGGTAAGGGATTGTCTGGATATGAAGTTAAAAAGATAATTCCTCAGTTGAAGAAAGAGTATGAGTGGTTATCACTAACTTACTCGCAGTGTTTACAACAGGTTTGCTTAAATTTGGGGGTAGCGTTTAATAATTTCTTTGAGAAAAGAGCAAAATACCCTAGATTCAAATCAAAACAGGGTAAGCAGTCAATACAATACCCTCAAAACGTTAAGATTGCAGATACTTTTTTGACTATTCCAAAAATAGGAAATGTATCAGCAATCATTCATAGACCTATTGAGGGAAAAATTAAAACTGTTACTATCTCCAAAAACTGTTCTAATCAATACTTTGCAGCTATCTTGTTTGACGATGGTAAAAGTAAGCCCGAATCAAACTCAAATGGTAAAGCCATAGGTATCGACTTAGGATTGACCCATTTTGCTGCTACCAGTGATGGCTCTAAGTTTAATAATCCTAGAATACTAACGAAGTATGAGAAGAACTTAAAAGTTAAACAGCAACAATTGTCTAGGAAACAAAAAGGTTCTAATAATCGAATTAAAGCCAGGAAAAAAGTTGCTAGAGTTCATAGAAAAATAACTAACTGTCGTGAGGATTTTCTGCACAAACTATCGCGTAGGATAGTTAACGAAAACCAAGTTATTGTAGTAGAAAATCTTAATGTGAAGGGTATGATGCAGAACCATAAACTAGCTAAATCTATACATCAAGTGGGCTGGGGTATGTTCTGCACAATGCTTAAATATAAGGCGGACATGGAAGGAAAGATTTATCTGGAAGTTGATAGATTTTTTCCGAGTTCAAAAACCTGTCATGTGTGTTTGAATCAAGTGGGTAGCTTACCACTGGATGTAAGATTTTGGACTTGTGAAAATTGCCAAACTCGACATGACAGAGACATAAATGCAAGTATTAACCTCAGAGATGAGGGACTACGAATTTTGACCTCTGGAACGGGGGATAAAGCCTGTCGCCCAGATGTAAGTCGGAGTAATAGAGGACGCAAGAAATCTACTACTACGCTTTCTGTTGGACAGGAAGCCTACACTGTACCGTTAGGTCAGTGTAGGTAGTTCACTTTTCAATTCCTATGCTGTCTTTCAACCTGAAGAATAGACTCTCGAATCGACCTATCCTCCAATATGGTCTTTTGGTACTGACTGCTTGTATAATCTCTGTAACTTTAGCAAAATTACCCAATTTGGTTAATTCCCATTCCCCCACACCCGAAAAGGAAATTTTAGTGCGTCATTTCCTTTCCCATAGCTCGGAAATCGCCAGTCACTATCAGCACCTTCAAACTACTCCATCCGTTTCCACCCAAAACTAATAGAATTTCCCCTTTTTTAAAGGGGGTTAGGGGGATCATATAGCGTTAATAACTAGATTTAATATAACCGCAACCAAAAACCACCTAGGAATTTTCCTAAGTGGTTTTAAGAGTATCGGGGAATGGAGCATATGGGAATCGAACCCATGTCCAGAACAAGTATTTACTCCTCGCTCATTCACAGACTTAGCCTTTCTAATCCTCAAGGCGGGAACCCCTCATTATCCCGAAGGGTGGGATGCAATGGTTAAATCTTAACTAACTTTTCAACCAAAGAAACTAAGTTAGAGCATCCGTTGGGGGTTTGTCTATTGTCCTTAACGGAGTCAAACAGTAGACGCTCGAACCTACTAGAGGTGTTTAGGCAGCAACAGTAGCCGCTTTACGAGCAAAAGGAACGATGTTGTTCGCAGTTACGTTTTTGTTTGAGTCTTGATTTACGAGAGTTGACTCACTCTCGGCCTGCATCACTTGGTAGCTTTCCTTACCCTGTCGAAACCAGTAATGCCCCTTACATATTCACTATGATACACAATATTTTGGCGATCGTCAAGTTTTCTCCTCTCGTCTACTCAATTATTTGTCTTTGTAAAATTTTTATCGGTAAGGTTAGCTTCTAAACTTGAAAAATAACAGTAGCTTGTGGATGCGGGTTCTTAAAATTAAACTAGCCAACCTTAACCCATTAAATCGGATTCAATAAATTAGTCTTCATCGAGGATATCTGCTTCAGATTGAGCGCCTACTTGAATCAGATGAATGTGTTTTGAACCTAAGCGAATTTGAAACTGATCTCCAGCTTCTAATCCCATGGATTCGGTATAATTAGCACCAATCACCAGGGAACCATTTTTATGAACGCAAGCTCGATAACTGGCTTCTCTCCCCCGTCCATCTTTGCTGGCTCCGGGCTCTAAAGCAATACCCTTAGCCGCCAATAAAGCATCGTAAAACTCTGTCATATTGGCGCGGGTTTGGTTATCTTTTGTTGGGGTATAATACCCGCACAATTTCGCCGTTTCCCGTCGTGGTAAGTTCCCCAAATCCTTAACTTTCTGTAACAACGCCTTACCTGTTATCGCAGTGGTAGAAGGTTTTTCTTTGAATGTTTTTGGCATAAATATTCTCCAGATGTAACTGATATTATTGTATCATGTTTAACTTGATTTTTTATACCAAAACAATTATGATTAAGTCGGTAATTTATAATTCATAATCCTATAAATTAGAAACCGGAGCATAACGAACCGGAATACCCGTTTGCTCCTGAATTTCTTGGGCAAAATTTTGTAAAACAGACGGACTCACAGATTTTAGTTTTCTGGCTTGATAAGGTAGGTTTTCCAGTGGAGAATGATTTCCCCGTCCAGCTAATTCATGTTTTAACGGTTTGGGACGGGTGGGAGTATTCAGTTGAATTTCTGCGGGTGCGATCGCTTTTACCCAACGGAAATATTCTTGGCGCTCGGATAATGACCAAGGAGATAAAAGCATGGTTTGTATTCCCAATTCTCCGGGGAAAATTCGACTAAATTCTTGAATATCACTCAGCAACTGGGTGAGATTAATTTCCCTTACGGGTCGATTTACTCGTTGCAGTTGGGCGGTAGAAATTCCATCGAGTTTTATAGAGACGCGATCGGCTAAAGCTAATTGTTTTCTAACTTGCGGATCAAATAAAGTTGTACCATTAGTTAAAACTAAAGTTGGGCGCTGAGTTAGGGTTTTAATTGTGATCAGAATTTCCCCTAAATTTGCCGCTAAAGTTGGTTCTCCACTTCCGCTTAAAGTGATCACATCCACATCCCACGGGGAAAATTCAGTTAATACTTGTAATATCCGCTCCGTCGGCACATAAATTTGGCGTTGCTCAGTTTTTAGTTCAATTTCTCCCAGTTGACAATAAACACAATTAAAAGAACAGGTGGAAATCTCGCCAATTGGATCAATTCCCAAGGATTTCCCATATCGCCATGAAGATACAGGGCCATAAACCGGGGTAAATTCTGAGGTAGATAGTTTTGCAGTTGTCATATTAACCCATTTTTTGATCAACAATTCCTAATAGGCCAGCTACAAACAGCAGCATCAGGATTCCTAATAAACCCGCTAAGGGTTTACCCCCTAACCCCGTTACCCATTCTGGAACCTTCTTAGACGTTGTAACACTTCCCAGGGTATCCACACTGGTAATTCCCCAAATCCAGCCCCCGTGTAGTCCGATGGCTAGACCTAAAGAACCTCGATCACACAAACAAGCTAGGCTCAAAACCATTCCCATTAACGCTAGTCCGGGTAATTGGGGTAAGGTGTTGCGGACTTCCCAAAGCAGATGGCTGAAGGCAAAAATCAAGCTGGCGACGGTCGCGGCCACAAACCAGGAATAATCTGGCTGTAATTGTTTTTGTAAAAATCCTCGAAATATTAACTCCTCCGTACTGCTAACCCACAGAGCCATCAGCAAAATCGGCAGTAAAATAGATACTTTTTTCCCTAACTTAATCCCCCGGTTTATAGGGGTCAGATCGGAATTTAAGGTCGATGACTGTTTATCTGTTGGTTTCGAGTCTTTTGGTAGCCAATGACGACCACCCAGAACAAATTGAAATCCAAATAAGAGGGTCAGGCTGATAATAGCTAGACCAAAACCAATAGCAGTGGATTTAAAAAACGGCGATCGCCAATTTAAACCATAATCCCAGAAGGATTGACCCTGAACTTGGCTAATTTTCCACAAAACTATCGGGGCAATTCCATAAAGCGGCGCCAGTAACCCCAACTTTTGGGTTTCATTTAGGGGGTGCGGTGGACGCCAATTGAGAGCGATCGCAATCATAACAGCAATTGGCATCCATAAACCCATCCACACCCCAAAAAAAATTATAATTTTAATCGGGGTTGGTGCATTTACCAGCCATGAAAACGTCATTTTAATGGCTCAGGGGAAAAAATTTACTCTTCTTCGTCACCGCCAGCATCTTTACCATTTTCGACTTGAATCAGGTGAATATGCTTGTATCCGAGCTTGATATCAAACTCATCACCCGGTTTAAGTCCCATTTCTTTGGTATAGGTTGAGCCAATCACAATTTGACCGTTTTTGTGAACGCTCACCATATAAGTTGCTTCCCGACCCCGACCATCTTTTGTACCATCGGGACTGAGCGGAATACCCCGTGCTTTGAGGACTGCGTCATAAAAATCTGTCAGATTCACACGCACTTGGTTGTCCTTTGTCGTGCTGTAATAACCGCAGAGCTTTGCTGTTTCACGCCGAGGCATATGAGACAGTTCTTTTACTTTTTGAAGCAGAGCCTTTCCGGTTAAGGGAGTCGGTGCAGGTTTATTCATGTTCTTCTTAATCTCCTTACTTCTCTATGGGGTAATTTTTATCCAATTAAACTTTTTGGAGTTATAAGAAATAATATATACTTAAATACATCAATTTGACAAATATTTTTTTTATCAGTTACAAATCTTTCCCCACACCGAATCACCATCTTCCCCCAGGGAAAAAAGCAGGACGTAAAAATCCCGTTATCATTGAATCGGGCAAGATTGACTTATTCGATGGTAGTTAAACCCATCTCTTGTTTTTGTCTTGAAATTTCTATGGCCATTCTCTTTTAGCGCTTCAGACTCACACCTAAGCAATTTTTTGAGACAGTCTTCTGTCCCTGGCAAAAATGCTCTATCCTCACCGCCCCATCCCATTAAAAAAGATCCGCCGTCAAAGCAGATCAATAAATCCGTGATCACAGTTGAGAAAATATCCCTTTCCTCCCCCCCAAGCGAGAAAGGAATTAAAAATTAGGAAATTAGCTTATAGCAGGGAATAGGAAACCGGAAAATTAAAGTCCCCCTTCCCAAGGGGGATTTAGGGGGATCTAGTCTCGGCTGTAACATGAAATTGAATTATAACCAAACCACGATGATCCCCCCTAACCCCCATTGGGAAGGGGGGAATTTGATCCCAATGTGACCTCGCCCCTACTATTCAACCTCAACCCTATGATTTATTTAAACGACGTTCTAATGCTTTTAAAGATCGGTAAAGTTCGGGTAATCGTCTGTAAATAGCAGCAGTCTTTAAATAGAGTTTATTCGCGATCGCCGGAGAACCGGAAACCACCTCCCCCGGTGCAATATTATTATGAACCCCAGATTGGGCCGTAACGATCGCCCCATCCCCTACCTTAACTTGATTAGCAATACCCACTTGACCCGCGAGTAACACCCCATTACCAACGGTGACACCTCCAGCTAATCCCACATGACCCGCAAAGGCACAATTTTGCCCCACGGTACAACCGTGACCAATATGAACTAAATTGTCTAATTTTGTGGCTTTGCCGATGCGGGTTTCTCCCACCGCCGGACGATCAATCGTACTATTACATCCCACCTCTACCCCATCTTCTAAAACCGTAATTCCCGATTGTTCCATTTTCAGCCAACCCCCATCCGTCGGCACAAAACCAAAGCCTTCAGCACCAATTACAGCCCCACTATGAATCACGCAATCACAACCAATTTGGGCGCGTTCATGGATGGTACAATTGGCGTGTAAAATGCTGCGATCGCCAATTTTTACCCCTGGATAAATTACCACATTCGGATGTAAACAGACCCGATTTCCAATAGTAACCCCAGCTTGAATTACCACATGGGGGCCAATATAAACTTCTGATCCAATCTTGGCACTAGGATCAATAATCGCACTAGGGTGAATTTGCGGTTGGGGTTGATAGGGTTGATAAAACAAAGCGATCGCCTCGGCGAAAAAAGCCCTAGGATTTGCTACGGAAATCCACGCCTTCCCCCCGGCGGTAGCTTGATTTTGTAAGGATTCATCTAATGGCAAAATCAACGCACTTGCCGCAGAAACGGCAACAAAAGACGCAAATTTTAACCCCTCAATATAACTGAGAGTTCCAGGAGTTGCCGTATCCACCGCCGCCACCCCTTGAATATCGGGATTAAGGGTGGGGTCATGGATCAAACTATGAGCATCAATTCCAGCGTTAAGTTTTTCAACCAGTTCACTAAATTTCATTATTAAGAACAATGCCAGGGGTAGGAAATTTTAATTTCACCGCAGTGGAATCTGATCGATTATATTATTAATCCGATCTCCTGTTAACAAATTTTGATTAAAAAAAATAAACCAAGACTCCGGGTGCTAGTCACACAGTTTCAATGGTTTACACTGCTCCATAGGTAGAAAGAATCGGGAGTGTAGAATTGTTTTTATAGAAGGCGATCGCCTAAGTTCTCCTCCATCTAAACTAATAACCATGAATAATCCCCTGGAAAATGGCTCTCAATATGACCTAGATTCTATTTTTGATCATCTGATCCAATCCCTAGAAATCGACCCCCATCAACCCCCTATTCCCGAACAGACACACCATAATATTATGTCTGTCGCTGATTTCAACGGTTACGACCCCCATCATCCTCATTTTGATGTCTCTAACTCCTTTGAAAATGGGGAATATTATCAAGGTTTGCACCCATCTTTTATCTCTGACCTTGACCCTCAAACTCCAGAATTTCATCCAGGTGGGACGGACTTAGAACAATTTAATCCCTATCAACTACCCGAACAGACGGACTACTCCACAGGATATCAAACCGATCACCATTTTGGAGGCATGGAAGATCACTCGCAACAAATGTCTACCTTTTCCGTAATGCAAAGTTCTGATCCTGTAGAAAAGGGAGATTCTAATAGTGTCACAATTTATTCAAATGGTGATGTTTATTGGGATAGAAGTGGCGGACAAGCTGGACATATTGATGGGCAGAAATTTTATAATACTGGCGACCATTATATTGGGCATTTAGGTGCTGATATGAAAGTCTATGATGCCCATGAAAAATGTATTGGTTGGGTGGATGCCAAAGGTCATGCTTATACCTTAGATGGGGCAGTTTTTGCCGAAGGAAAGACACCCATTTGGGCGGCGACGGTGTTAGTTTATAACACTTGTAGTCCAGGTTAATTTCAACAAAAACTCTGTAGGGGTGAGGCGCGCCTCACCCCTATGCCCGAAATTGATTTCAGGGGTTGATTATAGAGATAAACCCTATAATTTATTAACAGGAGATTAACTGATGACACGCTTATTACCAGGAGATGCAAAAATGGGATTTTGGGGTAAAATTAAAAGAGGGTTTGAATCTGTATTTCTTCCTCAGAAATACATTGCTGATACCCAAGCGATAAATACAAAAATAATGGTAGCTAATCAAGCTGAAATGGAGGAAAAACGACAACAAATTCAATTAGCACAGTACAAATTACAATGTGTACAAGTAGCGAATAGTGCTATAATAGAGGAAAAAAGACAGGAAATTCAATTAGAACAAATTAAACTACAATATATCGAAAATCAAAAAAATCGAGAATTTCAAAAAGAATTACAAGAATATATCCAAAGCGTTAATTTGGCTATTCAAAAAAGCAATATCGATTTCCAACGCTGGCGTTTTGAACAGGAAAAAACCCTGCAATCAGAATTAGCAACCTATGGTCGAGAAACTCAATTAATGGTGGCTCAATATCACCGAGAAACGGCGCTAAAAGTTGCCCATGACCAAGCAGAAGTTCAGAAAATTTTTGCTAATTGGCCGTTAACCTTACCTCCGGCGCAAATTTTAGAATCCTACAATAATAGTTTAATTCCCCTGCGAGTTTTTATTGCTCCTCCTAAAGTTCAGTTTGAAAAGGTTGTCACCACTCCGCAAAATTTCCCCGATATTGAATTAACTATAAATCAAAAAATGCGCGATTTTTTTGATCAGTATTCTCAACAGGGAAGACCTATAGAATTTTTAGCCGGAGCTTGGGAAAGTAAACGTTTTCATAGCGAAGCCAGTATTAAAGCATTATTCGGGATGCTAAAATCAGAGCCGACATTAATATTAGAGTCGGAATTTGATGGAGATTATATCAATTTCAGAATCGCCTATTGGACAATAGGACAACCTAACTATTCCTATCAAACGATTATTTCTCAAATGTCCTATCGGGATATTTTATATGATTCTGCTAAAACTCGCGCCCGGAAATGGAAAGTTACAAAAGACAAACTATTAGCACTCGGAAAAACCCAAGCTGATATTGATAAACGAGGCGGGGATAATGAAATTAATCTCAAAATTTGGGAAGAAGAACAAAGTTTACGAGAGGAGGGAATAGACGATGATGAGTTAGAAATTCACTATAAAATTAATAGCAAGCATTTTGAAGATTTGTACCAGTTTTTAATTACCTGTCATTGTTTGGTTGCAGGTTGGATAGCTGACACTCATCATTTATTTCTCCATGATTTCACGCCTTTATTACCGCAACTCCTCCCAGATTTAACTCAGAATATCCCCGAAGGAGAAGTTGCAGATTCAGTCATAGGTATGGTCATTTCTGGCTATGAACAAATCTACAAAATCCTAGAAGCAGAAAGTTCTCACCGTCTTCCTGAATTAATCCTAGAATTAGCACAGGGTTTAGTCAATTTACCCAATAAATCCTGGGCTAAAAATCAATTAATTAATTCTGTAGAATCTTGGTTGAAGTTAAGAAACCGGGTTTCTCAAAGAAACCCGGTTTCTGAGGTTTCTGAATTATGGGATACCGTTAATTCTGTAGTCATGGCTGAGGATTTAGACTATATTGAAAAAATCAATAATTTGTTAGAATCCTTGGGAGAAACTCACCGCGTTAATATTGTTAAAACTTGTTATCAACGGGGACAAAACCATTGTCAACAGGGAGAATATACGACCGCCATTGATGACTTTACCCAAGTCTTGTTACTCAAACCTAATTCCGCCGATGCTAATTATAATCGCGGATTAGCCTATAGTAAATTAGGGGAATATTCCGCCGCCATCGAAGATTATCACCAAACCTTGCGACTGAATCCTCATTATGTCGAGGCTTACAATAATCGCGCTAATGCCTATTATAAATTAGGGCAATATGAAAAAGCGATCGCCGATTATAATTCCTGTCTCGCCCTTAATCCTAATTTACCCGATGTCGCCCATAATCGAGATGTTGCTCAAGGAGTTTGGGATGAAAAACGCCGTCAGGAAGGAGATAAAAAACGTCAGGAAGAAGCAGAAAAACGCCGTCAGGAACAAGAATTTGAGTTTGATGTAATTACCGTTAACGCCAAAGGAGAGGAAACCAAACGAGAACACTGTCGGGCTGAATTTTTTAAAGAGGATTTAGGCAATAATATCAGTTTAGAAATGGTATCCATTCCTGGGGGAACTTTTATGATGGGTTCAGCCCAAAATGAAGCCCATGCTAGTAGTGACGAATATCCCCAACATCCCGTTAATATTGCTGCATTTTCTATGGCAAAATATCCCATTACTCAAGCTCAATGGAAAGCTATTATGGGAAATAATCCTTCTATTTTTGAATACACAAACCGACCCGTTGAGAGTGTAACCTGGCATAAAGCACAGGAATTCTGTCAGCGACTTTCCCAAAAAACAGGTAAAACCTATCGTTTACCTTCTGAAGCGGAATGGGAATACGCCTGTCGTGCTGGAACTACAAGTCCTTTCCATTTTGGCGAAACCATTACAGCCGATTTAGCTAATTGTGGCGGTAATTGTGGGCAGGCCACCGATGTCGGTAGTTTCCCGCCAAATGCCTTTGGATTATACGATATGCACGGCAACGTTGGGGAATGGTGCGCTGACCCTTGGCATGAAAATTATACTGGTGCGCCGGATGATGGAAGTGTTTGGGAGTCGGGCGGAGATACTCGATACCGGGTGATACGCGGAGGTTCGTGGAACTTCATTCCCTGGGATTGCCGCAGTGCTGGTCGTCACCGGTTAGAGCCGGACTGTCGGTTCTGGTACTACGGTTTTCGTGTTGTTTCCCTCCCGCCTGCGTGGACTCTCTAGCCCTTTTGCCGAGAAACCGGGTTTCTGCAATAACTATTGCTGAATACAAGAAATCTCGTTAAAGAAACCCGGTTTCTGAGCCCCTATAAGTATTCCGAGAAACCGGGTTTCTGCAATAACCTTTGCTGCATAATAGAAAGATTGCTAAAGAAACCCGATTTCTGACCGAGCACTTGACTTTTAGGAAAAATGAAAGTTCGTGAGCTACTCAAAAGATTAGAAGTAGATGGATGGTATGAAGCAAGAATGCGAGGAAGTCATCGAGTGCTAAAACATCCTAAAAAATCCGGTATCGTTGTTGTACCGGGTAATTTTTCTGATGAAGTTGCCATTGGAACCCTCAAAAGTATCTGGAAACAAGCACAATTAGAGGATAAACCATGAAAGAATATATTGTCATTTTTGAATGGGCTGGGAGTAACTATTCTGCTTATGTTCCCGACTTACCCGGTTGTATTTCTACAGGAAAAACTTTAGAAGAAACCGAAAATAATATTAAAGAAGCGATTGAATTGTATATTGACACTCTGCGGGAAGATGGTCAACCCATTCCCGAACCTATCCTAAAGGTTAAAGCAATTTCTGTAGCCGCTTAACGAGTCGAGAAATCGGGTTTCTGACTTAACTTTTGCTGCATAATAGAAAGATAGCTAAAGAAACCCGATTTCTGAGCAGTTAGAAATCGGGTTTCTGACTTAACTTTTGCTGGATAATAGAAAGATGACTGAAGAAACCCGATTTCTGAGCAGTTAGAAATCGGGTTTCTGTCTTAACCTTTGCTGCATTATAAAAAGATGACTGAAGAAACCCGATTTCTGAGTACATACTTATAAACGCTGTAAGAATGCCATAGATTCAACATGGGAAGTTTGTGGGAAAAAATCCGCAGGTTGTACCCGCACTAATTCATAAACTCCAGTTTCACATAAAATCTTCAGATCTCTTGCTAGGGTAGCGGGTCTGCAACTAATATAAATCAGTTGTTGCGGTTGCATTTCCAACAAAGTTTCTAAGACCGTGCGATCGCATCCTTTTCGGGGTGGATCAAGCAAAACCACATCCGGTTGATATCCTAACTTGGGTAATAACTTTTGCACCGTTCCTAATTTAAACTCAACCTGATCAAGCTGATTAAAAATCGCATTTTGTCGGGCTTGATCTATGGCGGTTTCTTGGACTTCTAAACCCATAACTTGGGGAAGATCGGAGGGCTTAATTGAACCTCCTTGTTTTTTCAATAAATAGGAAGCTAGGGGTAAAGTAAAGGTTCCAATCCCACAATAGGCATCAACAATTCGTTCAGTTCCTTTTAAATTAAGTTCTTGTAGCATTATTTCTAATAACGCTTCCGCCACTTCCGTATTCACTTGAAAAAACGTATCGGGGCCCAGAAAAAACGTTAACCCCCCAAATTCTTCCTTTAAATAGGGATCACCCGCTAAACATCGGGTTTCCTGACCAAAAATAACATTAGTTTGATCGGGATTTAGATTTAAACAAACCCCTTGTAACCCCGGATATTGTTCTAACCAGGTTTCCGCCTGTTCCGTCAGTCCGGGTAAACTAGGTTGGGTAGAAATTAAGGTTAATAACATTTCCCCGGTACGCCGTCCAATTCTTAGGGATAGATGGCGAAGTTTGCCCCGATGTTGAGCCTCATCATAAATCGACCAGCCTCGGTTTTGAATATCCTGTTTCACATTAGCCAGTAAAGGATTTAGCCGTTGATCCTGTACCGGACATTGATTTAAGTTAACTAAACGATGGCTATGTTTTTGAAAGTAACCCGCTTGTACTTGACCCGTTGCCGAGCGTCCTAGGGGATAGGTAACTTTATTACGATAACCTAATTCCGACGCTCCTGCTAACACCTGAGCCACCGGAGGATCGATAAATCCTCCAATTTTTTCTAAGGTTTTAAACACTAAATTTCGCTTACTTTGCAGTTGCAGCCCATAATCAATATGTTGCCACTGACATCCCCCACATTTATCGGCCACAATACATCGAGGGGAAATCCGATCGGTTGATGGGCTTAAAACCCGGTCTAACTTGCCTTCTGCATATTGGGTTTTTACCCGCACTAACCGCACCCGCACCCGATCGCCAGGAACCGTATCAGGAACAAAAATAACCCGCTCTTGGTAACGACCAACGCCACTACCTTCATCGGTCAAATCTGTGATTTCGACTTCAACTTGTTGCCCTTGCTGCCACATTATTAATCAGTTATCAGTTATCAGTTATCAGTTATCAGTGTAGAGACTACCTTCACGCTATGGGGGCGTTTTTACCAGTTATCAGTCATCAGTGGGTTGATCAAGATTTTAGTTAATTTTAAAAAAAATCTCTCCAGAACCTGCCTCTACACAGTAAACAATAAAGTATAGATTTATTTTACTGTAAATAACTGCCAACTACCTCTTAACTGATAACTGATAACTGATGACTGATAACTGATTAACCGTTGGCGGTTAAAAATTAAGAATTGTTAAGGGTATTCATACTGAACCTGGACAGATAACTCTTGACTTTGCCCGATCTCCACGACTTTGCACAGGTGTTTCCACCCCACTTTGATCAGGATGGGTGAAAGTTTACAAAGGTTATGACTTCCCCTGATCCCCTCAAGTCGCTAAACTACTTAATGGTATCTTGAAAAACTTTAATAGCTCTGAGGTTTTAGATGACAGTAGTTAGCCAAGTTATTCTCAAAGCTGACGATGAACTCCGTTATCCTAGCGTTGGTGAACTCAAAAACATCAATGACTTTTTAAAAACGGGTGAACAGCGCGTGCGAATTGCTTCGACCCTTGCGGATAATGAAAAGAAGATTGTAGAGCGTGCTAGTAACCAACTGTGGAAAAAGCGCCCTGATTTTATTGCCCCCGGTGGTAATGCCTCTGGATCAAGGGAACGGGCCCTATGCCTTCGGGACTATGGCTGGTATCTGCGGTTGATTACCTATGGAGTTCTTTCGGGTGATAAAGATCCCATTGAAGACATTGGTTTAATCGGTGTCAAAGATATGTATAACTCTTTGGGTGTTCCGATGCCTGGGATGGTGGAAGCGGTTCGTTGTCTCAAAGAAGCGTCTCTGGCGTTACTTGATGACGAAGATGCTAAGGAAGCAGCCCCCTACTTTGACTTTATCATTCAAGCCATGTCCTAATTTTCAGCCTGGTTTTCAGGTGTCTGTGAAGATGTACTTAGTGTTCGTCTTCACGGATTTTTTATATGTAGCAGGGAATGAGTAATGGGTAATGGGTAATGGGTAATAGGTAATGGGTAATGGGTAATGGGTAATAGGTAATAGGTAAAACTTGACTCCCCCTGCTCCCCCTGCTCCCGGTGCCTCCCGGTGCTCCCTATTCCCTATTCCCTATTCCCTATTCCCTATTCCGGTGTTCCCTCAAGAATTTGGAAAAGAACGCCGATAATTGCGCAGGGTTTGAATTAATCTGCCTCCTCGTTTTAGGGCGATATCAGCTAATTCCACAATCCATTGATTCGGTATAGCTTGGGGTTGCACCGCTACAATATAATTGAGGGCTTCTCCTTCTTTTCCGATTCCTAAACCATAGGCATATAGGGTAAAGGCGATCGCAGTTGCTCGGCTAATTCCCGCTTGACAATGAATTAATAAATCTCCTTGATGGGCATGAACAGATTTCATAAAATGAATGGCTTTTAAAATATGTTGAAGACTGGGTAAAACATATTCAGGATCATGGCAGGGAGTATCAATATCATCAAATTCTAATCGTAATCGATGGGGAACTTGATCAAACCCTTCAGGCAGTTCACTCCCCAGATTACCAATAGAAATTAAATAGCGAATATTTGCTCCTCGATATTTTTGTAAAATATAATCACCGACTTCTGCCCTAGAAGCAATCCAGAGTTTAGGTAAATTAGCCTGGGGGGAAGTAATATCAGAATCAAATAATATTTTTAATAGGGTTGTTGGTGAGGGGGAATCTAATTTTTCTAAGGCCGTTTCTGCCCAGGAGCGCACATAAAGATCCGTATCATTCAAGGCGGTTTTTAGCCCCCCAATAGCTAAGGGAGTATTCATAGATTGAATCGTTTCCACCACTTTTGCCCGCACAAACGGATCGGGATCATGAATTTTATTCAGTAACTTATTAATAATAAAATCCCCTCCAATTCGACCTAAAACTTCAACAACACGGATTCTAACATCTGAATTACCATGATTAAGAGCTTGTAAAAGTACCTTAATGGCAAAGGAATCCCCAATGGTTTCTAATCCATAAACGGCATTAGTATAAACATAAAATTCCTGATCATCCAGGGCATTTTTTAACCCAATAATTGCCGCGGCTCCGCCTAAATTCCCCAAGGCAGTTGCCGCCCGACCTCGGACATAATGATCGGGATCTGAGACTAAAATTTCTCTTAATTTTGTGGTAGCTAAACGATTGTTGATTTTACCTAAACCGGTGGCGGCTCGCCAACGAACTTGACTATCTTCATGGTGCAAAGCCATAATTAATCCTCGAATTGCCCGATCGCTGCCTATTTGCCCTAGCCCCCAAGTTGCCCAGAGACGGACTTTTTGTTGGGGATCTTTTAAAGCTTTTAATAGAGAAGATTCAGCAGCTTGACCGATTTGAGCGATCGCCCAAGCTGACCAAGCATTGACAGATTCATTCTGATGATTTAATCCTTTGAAAAACCAAGAAAGTAATAGGGGTGAACGGGTTTGTCCCAACAGACGAATTTTTAAAGCCAGGGAAATGTTTAACTGGAGTACCAGAGAAAAAGCCTTGATTTGAAATTCAGGTTTAACGATTTTTGTTAATAGTATTCCTTGAATGATATTCAATTTCAAACCCAAACTTACCAGTTGCAGAATTAATTCTTCTGACTCAAGCTCCCCCAATACCTCTGCGAGAAAATCAGGGGTCAATGCACCCCGCAAATAGTCTTGTTTGAGTTGTTCATCACTCAACTGATGCAGCCGTTTTTTTAAAATTTCAATATCGTAGGAAGGAGTCATTAGGTTGGATGAGACCAGAAAAATGATTGGATCTTGGAGTTTAAAGTTAAGAACTAGAGTAATTAGATTAATCTCATCTTATCTTGATCTGGATTCAGATAACAGTTTAAAAGGCTCTGGTTTTGAGCTCCAACTTCTTGATCCGAGTATGAAAGTTTAAATATTTCAGGGAGGATCAGACCCGATTCATCCCAAAACCTGCTAAAGTTGGAACCTGTAGCCCCGGTATGGCATAAGTCTATTATGGCGATTATTTCTTCAAAAAAGCAGTTTCCTGAACCCGAACCCTCCAATGAATTTTCTGGGTTGGCGACTCCGATGGCTAAAAAATCCCGAAAATCTAAGAATAGTGAGCCAACGGATGAATTGGATTATTTGTTAGCAGCCGAAGCAACGCCCCAGGAAGAAATTAATCGTCAACAGGATGAGAAAATTCGACCCCATCGTTTGGCAGATTATGTGGGACAAAAGGATTTAAAAGAGGTTTTATCGATTGCGATCGCCGCGGCAAAATCCCGTCAGGAACCTTTAGATCATTTGTTATTATATGGCCCGCCGGGATTAGGAAAAACCACCATGTCCTTAATTTTAGCCTCGGAAATGGGAGTAACTTGTAAAATTACCACGGCTCCAGCCTTAGAAAAACCTCGGGATATTGCGGGATTATTAGTCAGTTTGAAACCTGGGGAAGTTTTATTTATTGATGAAATTCATCGGTTATCTAAAGTGGCGGAAGAAATTTTATATCCAGCCATGGAAGATTGTCGATTAGATATTACTATTGGTCAGGGAAGATCGGCAAAAACTCGGAGTATTCCTCTAAAACCTTTTACGATTGTTGGTGCTACAACTCGGGTGGGTTCCCTAACTGCTCCCCTGCGCGATCGCTTTGGCATTATTCAACGGTTACGCTTTTATGAAGTGGACGAATTAAGTTTAATTATTCAACGAAGTGCTAAGTTATTAAATACTCCGATCACTCCAGAAGGGGCGATAGAAATTGCTCAACGGGCTAGGGGAACACCTAGAATTGCTAATCGTTTATTACGTCGAGTTCGAGATTATGTGCAGGTTAAAAGTACGGGGGAAATTGATGCAGAAGTGGCGAATATTGCCTTAGAATTATTTAATGTTGATCCCTTGGGATTAGATTGGACGGATCGAAATATGTTAACAGCTATCATTGAAAAATTTAAAGGCGGGCCAGTGGGATTAGAAACCATGGCGGCAATTACGGGGGAAGATACCCAAACTATTGAAGAAGTTTATGAACCCTATTTAATGCAAATTGGGTTTATTCAACGGACAAATCGGGGTCGTCTAGCAACTCCGGCGGCTTGGAAACATTTAGGATTAGATTATCCTCAAGATAGTTAAATTAGCTATACTAATAATTGCAATAATCATGGGTGAATTATGTCAGGGAAGATTTTCCTTTTAGCTGATGAGACTGAGCAAAAAACTCTGGTGGACTTTGTAACTCAACACGCGAATATTCTGTCCCATCATCATCTAGTTGGTTTAGAAAATATCGCAACGGCTTTAACTCAACAGACCTGGTTAAAGGTTGAGACGGTTTTGCCTTGGCGACAAGGGGGAGATATGGTGATCGCGTCTAAAATCATCGCCGGAGAAGAAATTGTAGCTGTTATTTATTTAGTAGAATCCAGCCAAACCCACCTTGATGAATTGCCCCTTTTAAATTTATTAAGAGTTTGCAATATCTATAATATTCCGATCGCCACTAATATTGGAACCGCCGAAGCAATTGTTGTACAATTGCGACGAACTCGTTCCGCTCATTTAATTTTTAATCCCGTTGCTGGAGTAGGCAATGCCAATCAAGATTTATTATTAATTCGACAATTATTAGAACCCTATTTTCACTTGAAAGTTTGCTTAACAACAGCAGAAATTGATCCAACACAATTAGCAAAAGATGCACTAGAACAAAATGTGGATTTAGTGATTGCATCGGGGGGAGATGGTACGGTTTCCGCCGTAGCTGGAGCCGTGATTAATAGTAATATTCCCTTGGGAATTATCCCTAGGGGAACTGCCAATGCGTTTTCGGTGGCTTTGGGAATTCCGACTAATGTTCAAGGAGCTTGTGAAGTCATTATTGCCGGATTAACCCGTACCGTTGATATGGCTTATTGTAATAGTTTACCGATGATTTTATTAGCAGGCATTGGCTTTGAAGCGGAAACAGTAAATAAAGCGGATCGAGATGCGAAAAAACGTTGGGGGCCCTTAGCTTATATTATGGCGGGATGGCAACAATTAAATGAACAAAAAGACTTTGAAACGACAATTGAAATTAATGGCGAAATTAATCAAGTCGAAGCCGCCGCCATTACCATTGCTAATGTGGCCCCTGCTACTTCAGTATTAGCTCAAGGTTTGGGACAAATTGTTCCTGATGATGGATTATTAGAGGTTTTAATCTATACGTCTCCGGTGAATAAAATACAGGCCGTAGCAGGAATGATGGGTTTATTGGGGGCGGGTTTACTGAAAGTTGAAATTCAACGGGATAATATGATCGGATTTAGAGCTCAACGGATTAAAATTGCTACAAATCCCCCTCAAAAAGTGGTGGTAGATGGGGAAATTATTGGGACTACACCGATAGAAGTGGAATGTGTTCCCCGGGGATTAACAATTATGACTCCAGCTTTTTTATCCCTATCAACAGTTGAGAATATAGAAAATATTGAGGCAATTACTATTGATCAGATAGAAAAGCAGGAGCCCATATTGGGATCGGAGTTACTTTGATTAGTTCTTAATCTTTTCTACATAACCCCATAAACTATAATCTCGACTTAACCAACCGTGAAAAAATGCCATTTGACTGGGATTTTCCTGTACCCGTTTATAACGATATAAAATTCGTTCATTAATAATTTGTAGGGCTGTATATTGATTATTTCCGCGTTCTAAAGCTTGCCGGGTTTCTTGATCAAATACCCCAGTTTGAGGCAGCCCTAATGCTTGTTGTAAAAAAGTAATGGAGTTATTAATTCCAAAGTTTACCGAAGTATCAAACATCACAATAGCCAAAGATGGGTGCATTTTTGCGGCTTCACTTCCCTGCCAGTAACTATTATAAATTTCAATTAATTCTGTCTCCGACATTTGACTAACATCTAAGCCAGGTAAGCCTCGATTAGAACGATAGACATTATATTCTGCTTGGGTAATTCCGCGATAAGTTCTCCCCCCAATATCCGAGGGATGGTCGCTAAATCCTCCTTCAAAATAGAGGGTAAATCCTAAAGCCGCATTAAATAATTTGGTTTCATAATCACTTCTAATTTTATTTCTTGCCCAACTTTGGCTCCCAATTACAACTGAAAAAGCTAGGGTTAATAACACCATTCCGGCGATCGCCCGCGGCTTAAATTTGGTTTTCAGTTTTCCAGGGAGCATTTGCTGCCAATTCATAGGTTTAGAGGAGATGAAATTTACCATGGGGCTATTTACCACACTTGACACTAACAAGCCAAAGTCTAGGATAGCAGATTTGGGTAATAGGTAATAGGTAATAGGTAATAGGTAATGGGTAATGGGTAATGGGTAATGGGTAATGGGTAATTACGAATTACGAATGGGTAAAACTTGACCTCCCCTGCTCCCCCTGCTCCCCCTGCCTCCCCTGCTCCCCCTGCTCCCCCTGCTCC
>MNYZ01000043.1 GCA_001873365.1 Oscillatoriales cyanobacterium CG2_30_40_61
CGTTCCCAGATCCGGCGTTCCCTGTTCCCAGATCCGGCGTTCCCAGATCCGGCGTTCCCAGATCCGGCGTTCCCAGATCCGGCGTTCCCAGATCCGGCGTTCCCTAGTCCTATATTGTTCATTTTACAGTAATTATTTATGCCCCGCGTCCGAGTTCGTCAACACGTTAATCCCCTAAGTCAAAAATATCAAATTCCTGTAACTCCGCCTGAATGGTCGAAGATTTATGCTAATTTTAACCAACCGATTCATTTAGATATTGGCTGCGCTAGAGGTCAATTTTTATGGGAATTTGCCCAATTAGAACCTAAATGGAATTATTTGGGATTAGAAATTAGAGAAAGTTTAGTTGAGGAAGCTAATATTATCCGAGATCAATTGGGATTAACCAATTTACACTATTTATTTTGTAATGCTAATACTTCAATTAAACCAATTTTAGCATCCTTACCAACCGGATTATTAAAACGAGTTAGTATTCAATTTCCCGACCCTTGGTTTAAAAAACGTCATCAAAAACGCCGAGTTGTTCAACCGGAATTAGTTAATAATTTAGCTAATTATTTAGTAGCAGGAACAGAGGTTTTTATCCAATCTGATATCAAGGAAGTGGCCGTGGAAATGTGCGATCGCTTTTCCGAACATCCCGCTTTTCATCGCAATCAAAACGACTGGTTAACAGAAAATCCCCTTCCCCTAGCCACAGAAAGAGAACAATCAACTTTAGATCGAAATGAACCGGTTTATCGGGCTTTATTTGTCAAGTAGAGACGTTGCATGCAACGTCTCTACGGGGGATCTAGTGCTAGAAATAAGGTAAATAGATTTTAATTATTAAAACAACAGAGGAGAAACATTCAGACTTGCAATTTTTGCCTGAATATTTCTCCTCCAATTCTCGATTTTAGACCCTAAGTTCAAGCAATTTTAGGGAAAAAATCGAGATTTAAAATTCATAAAAAACAGAAAAACGAAAGTTGTCTTTAAATTTTGAAAAGTTTTTATTTGAAAACAATTAAGCGCCAATCGCTTCTTCCACACCGGGTAAACGTTGGGCGGAATAACCCACACCGCGCACCGTTAAAATATATTCAGGATTGCGTTGATCTTCTTCAATTTTTGCTCGTAAACGAGCCACATGAACATCCACAACCCGCATATCCGCAATCCGTCGAGGGGTATATCCCCATAATTCCTTGAGAATTTCTGAACGAGAAACCGCCGTTCCAGATCGTTTAACTAATAACTCCAAAAGATTAAATTCAATATAGGTTAAGGGAACCACTTTATCACCTTTATAAACCCGTCGTTTAACCGTATCAATCCGCACGGCTTCGAGTTGAATTACCTCTGGACTCAGATTATGAGATGAAGTCGTATCTTTAAACCGTCTTAAAATTGCATGAATTCGAGCTTCTAATTCTTTAGGAGAAAAGGGTTTAGTTAAATAATCATCTGCACCTAATTCTAAACCCGTAATTCGATCGGCTACATCCCCTAAAGCGGTTAACATAATAATCGGAATATCAGATTTTGTGCGCAGTTCTTGACAGACCCCATAACCATTTAATTTTGGCATCATCACATCCAAAACCAAAAGATCAGGACTTTCTTTTTCAAACATTTCTAGCGCTTCTAAACCATCGGCGGCGACTACAACATTGTAACCTGCCATGGAAAGACGAGTTTTTAAGATCCGCCGAATCGCAGACTCATCGTCAGCAACTAGAATTTTTTCGCCGTTGCGTTTTTGATCAAATTGTGCTTGTAAACTCATATCCGGTTTTATAATAGATGGATCGGCTGTTAATTGAGCAAAGCTAAAGCAAATCATATCAATGCTTGCAGGGTCTCAGGGCTGCTTCAACCGACAAATTCCGATCCCTGCACAGCGACATGATGGGACAAAAATTCACTCGTTTTTGGGGTGGGTGATTCAGTCTGATTGCTAAGATTGCTGTCTATTATGATAACATACGTTGCCAATTTGTTATCAAACTTAACAAATTCCGATTTTACGGTAATATTCAGTTACGGGGGTTAATATTTTAAAACAAAACATGAATAGTGCTATTATACCTAATCAGTAACAACAATAAATGTGAAACCAATGTTAGAGAATCATGAAGGTCAACGGGTTCCCAAGGTAACATTTAGAACTCGGAAAGATAACGAATGGGTTCATGTAACAACCGATGAGTTATTTTCCCAGAAAACCGTCGTTGTCTTTGAGTTACCCGGTGCATTTACCCCCACCTGTTCGAGTAGTCATGTTCCGGGTTATAACGATTTAGCACCCGTATTTAAGGAAAATGGAGTTGATGATATTATTTGTATTTCGGTAAATGATGCTTTTGTGATGAATGAATGGGCAAAAGATCAACAAGCAGATAATCTTACTTTGATTCCCGATGGCAATGGCGAGTTTACCGAAAAGATGGGAATGTTAGTTGATAAAACCGATTTAGGGTTTGGTAAACGTTCCTGGCGTTATTCCATGTTGGTCAAAGATGGGATCATCCAAAAAATGTTTATTGAACCGGAAGTCGCTGGCGACCCCTTTGAAGTTTCTGATGCCGAAACTATGCTCAAATATATTAATCCTAATGCGGTTAAACCCCCTTTAGTCTCGCTGTTTACAAAAGTTGGTTGTCCCTACTGCGCCCGTGCTAAAGCCCTCTTAAAAGACCGAGGAATTGCTTTTGAAGAAATTGTTTTAGGGAAAGAAGTTACAACCAAAACCTTAAAAGCAGTCACCGGAAAGACTACTGTTCCTCAAATTTTTATTGATGGAAAATTAATTGGTGGTTCGGAAGATTTAGCTAAACATTTCGCAGTTTAACCTCTAGTTTTTAATAACCCATGGAATTAACCTCCACTGACCGGAGGGATTAAAACAATTTCATCTTGATCCCGTATTTCAGTATCAGGAGTAACGAATTCTAGATTAATTCCAAATTGGGTTACATTTCGCCATTTTTCTAGTTCTGGATGGTCTTGAATTAACCGATCAAAAATTGCAGAAACCGGAGTTTTTGGCGGAAAAATTAATACTAATTCTGGAACTTTGTAGGCTTCTTGAAAGACTGCAAATAGTTTCACCGTCACTGTAATTGACATATTAAAAATAATTCCTAAAGTTAAACATCATATAGAAAAAAACCTACCCCGTATCATAACAGGATAGGAAGAAATATTGCCTAGAAGTTATGTTTAACTTTTATTTAAAAAGCGTTGAACCTGTACGATCGCGATCGCACCAATATTATAAAAAACCCAACCTAATGCTGCAATTAGGGGTAATAGAACAATCAAAATGCGAAAATCGAAATCCATAGATTCTCCTCCTAAAGTTTTTTAAACATCTCTCATCTTTTTGTTTTGATCCCAACTTTAAGTGGTAATCAAGAGGGGACTGAGGCTGTTTTGCCAGTTCTGTTAACCCCATTTTATCAGATTACGAGGATCAGGAGAATCAGAACCCGATCCCAGAATATAAAGTTTTGTTACAATCCTTGAGTTAAAATACTTAGAACTAAAACCACTTGCTATTCAAAAAAAAGCAAATCTTAAATTTTGGCCGACCTTAGCATTTATTCGGCACAATTGAAACTAGAACAATTGTACAGTGAAATTAAACTATGGGCGAATGGTGATTTTTACAGGGCTTTAGGCACTATTAAACGGTTAGTTAAACGGGCGCGAAGAACGCCAAGCCGGAACCCGAAAAGCCCAAAAAACAACGAATTTACAGGCAATTAAAGCACCCAAATCCTTGGCTGACCTAGAAACAACTGATACCGTCGGAAATGGGGTGATTATTCAATGTGTTAAAGAAGGGAATAAGCTGCGGGCGCGAGTGGTTTCCGATGGTTATAATCCCAACTATAATATTCGGTTTCCCCGGGATATTCGGGCGGAAGGCGTTCTCTATGTGGTGGATGAAGTTCGGGAGTCTTCCGACGGCAAATCCTACGCCGCCTACGGCAAAATTCGGCGTCTGATTCAATAGTATGGGCTGTTTGTGTTTCACCCATTACCCATTCATTACCCATTACCCATTACCCATTCCCTATTCCCTATTCCCTGTTCCGGTGTTCCCTATTCCCTGTTCCGGTGTTCCCTATTCCCTTAGATATTGTGTCCAAGCTCTAATCTGTTGAGCCACCTGGCAGGAATTAGGGTAGAATAGGGATTTCCGACAGATCAGGATAATCTGGTTAAATCAGATTCAGTCTGATAGAATCTGAAAAATTCAAGAACCACAGACAATCTCACAAATCAAGTGAGTGGATCATGTTCGGTGGCTTGTCCGTTTCAGCCTGTAGACCCGATAATCCCGACACTTCCACTGGCGAACTAGGAACAAAACCAAGATCAAAAAAATCCCAGATTTTGATTGATTGTTGTAGGTTTCTAAAGGTGCTTGGTAGAATGTCAAAATTAGACCCGTGTGAGGAGCAAAGATTAGTGTCGAAAATACTACTGAAAGCATGGCTACTCAGTCCTGCCGTTTTAGGAGCTAGTTTATTAGCCCCGATGACAGCATTCGCAGAGTTACCGGTGACTGAGGCCGGGCCGACTGCGATCGCAGCGACAACCGAAGTATCTGCCACCGCAGAAACCCCTTTGGAGCCCATCCCAACTGAGTTGAAAATAAGTGAGCAAGTCTCTGTAAGTCCTCTGGACACATTGACCCTGACCCCAGCGCAACAGTTAGCTCAAGTTCCCGTGAACCCCCATGCTGGAGTTGGGCCAAGTAGAGGCATCGAAACTCCTGCTAATAATGAGATTCCCCTAGCGGATCTCGACGCAGCACCTCAAAGCGATGCGGCCAATAATGCCGAGGTGATGCAACAGCTTAATCAATATGGTCGTGAAGGTCGGGGCAACAAGCGTCAAGCTCAAGTTACCTCCGTCTCCCAACTGTCCGACGTTCAACCGACGGACTGGGCGTTCCAAGCTCTACAATCCCTGGTAGAACGCTATGGGTGTATTGCGGGATATCCTGATGGAACTTTCAAAGGGAATCGTGCTTTAACCCGTTTTGAATTCGCTGCTGGGGTGAACGCCTGTTTAGAGCGGATTAATGAACTGATCAGCGCCTCAACCAAAGATTTAGTCACCCGTGAGGACTTGGCGAAACTGCAACGCCTCATGGAAGAATTTGCCGCCGAGTTAGCCAGTCTGCGCGGAAGAATTACGGTATTAGAAGCCCGCGCCGGAGAACTCGAAGCTAATCAATTCTCTACCACCACTAAACTGCGGGGAGAAGCGGTATTCTGGGCCGGAGATGCCCTTGGAGATCGGGCAACTTATAATGTGGTCGGTCAGTTTGCCGATAAAAGTGACGACCCCGCCGAAGCCTATTTAGGCTACCGCGCTCGTTTAAACTTTGATACCAGTTTCACCGGCGAAGATTTACTCAGAACTCGTTTACAAGCCCAATCTATACCGGATTTAAGTGCTTTTAATGTCTCCAATACCTTAATGTCTCGGACGGGTATTGATGGTGAGAATAACGGCGTGATTCTGGATACTCTGGCCTACCGTTACCCATTCTCTGGTGGAAAAGGTATTGTTTGGGTCGGCGCGAAAGGGTTAGCTTTGGATGATGTTCAAGAGGTTCTGACCCCCTTTGGTGATGATGCCAGTGGTGCGATTTCCCGTTTTGGACGGTTCAACCCCACCACATTCCAAGGCCCTGCCGGTGCTGGTTTAGGGGTGAAATATGCCTTTAGTCATAACTTCAGAGGGAATATTGGTTATCTGGCGGATGATAATTTTTCCTCTAATGCAAGTCAGGGTCGAGGGATGTTCAATGGCAATTACAGCGCCATGGCCCAATTGGTGTTTGCACCCAAGGATAACCTAACTTTTGCGGTGGATTATAACCACCGTTACTTCAGCAACGATAACATTTTCGTTTCTGGCGGTACGGGCAGTTGGGGTGCTAATAAACCTTTTGGTCAAAACGCCACAACTTCTGATAACCTAGGGGTACAAATGAACTGGAGAGTGGCTCGCAGCTTCTCCATCGGCGGTTGGTTTGGGAGTACCTGGGCTGACCAAAAACGGGGAGGAAATAACACCGCCACCATTATTAACTGGGCTGCGGTGTTAGGGTTCCCCGATATCCTCCGAGAAGGAGATGCTGGCGGTTTAATTGTCGGGATGCCTCCGAAAGTTGTCAGTCATGATATTGGTGGTTTGGAAGACAGAGACACCTCCATTCATATTGAAGGTTTCTATCGCTTCCCATTCAGCGAGTATATCTCTGTGACACCGGGTTTCTACGTTGTGACCAATCCTGATCACAATAGCAACAACAACACGATTTTTGTGGGAACACTGCGGACAACTTTCCGCTTCTAATTTCTTTCAATTCTATCACAGACCCAGTTTCTTTGAGATGCTGGGTTTTTTATGGCTTCAAGATTGCGGTTTTGATCCGGTGTTGCGAACGTTAATTAATTTGTTGAGCAGATCAAACCAAAAGGAAGAACCCATGGAAATTGCGATCGCAGTTAATCCCCATCCTAGTATAACTTTAAATAGTTGTATCCCCATATTTCTACCTAAATTAAACTGTTGATTTAAGTTAGATTGACCCCATCCTAAAGGTAAGGAAGAAAAGTCTAATAAATAAGAATAAAGAAAATTGTCTGTTAACTCTTGACAATCTTTTGTAGAGTTGATATCTGAATTTAAACAGTTATTTAGGGGAGAATTAAGATTGTTAGTTAATACAATATTAATGCTTTGACTGAGATTTTCTTGTAATACAGGTTCTTGAAAAAGACGATTAGCAATATTTAAGGTATCTGCATTTAATCCCATGGCTACTATAAACCCAATGGCTAGTGTAATCAGTTTAACTTGCCGTTTATAGACTCCCGATGCTCTGGTCATAGATTGTTGAAACCAATCGCTGATAGCTGTTTCTAAGGATTCAAAATTAGCAGTATCTCCAGCTTTGTTTTTAGTTTTTATGGCTAAAATTTTAAATAGTTTAATTTGATCTGGGTGAAAAAACTGTTGGATTTCCTCTGAGTTAATCGCTAGAATAAAATCATCAATAGTTAAACTATCTATTTCTGGTTGAACTCCAGATTTTTCGATAATTACACTAATTAGTGCTAAGGCAAAGGTTGTACTCGGAATATAAGATGGCCCAATAGACTGTTTATTAACTTGTTGTTTATAATCTTTCCAAGATTTAATTAAAGGGTATTGATACAGAAGTTCTGTGGCAGAATCTCCTAGAATAAATTGAATAGAATGATATAAATTTTTAGCTCTCCAATCAAAGACAGAACTGGCTAAAAATTCTTGTATTTCTGATATTAATAAGCTCAGAAGTAAATAAATAAAAAATAAGCCGATCGCCACATTCAGGGTTGAGGGAATATTCATATAGCAATCCTAAATGATTTTCTATATATAAGTATACTGATGAATTTTGGGAAAATCAAATTTATGTTCCTTAGTAAAAAACTCGAACAAAAATTTGATAATCTTAAACGACCTGCATAAATACCAATACTTCCTCAAAAAGTTTTTCGCTTGTAACCAAATATCTTCAACCGGATTTTGTTGCGGAGCATTAGGAGCAAATAAAATACAAGTAATTAAAAAATCATCAGGTTCTTTATCACCATTTATTTCTGATAAAAATTCTCTAAA
>MNYZ01000100.1 GCA_001873365.1 Oscillatoriales cyanobacterium CG2_30_40_61
TCTGCCTGTTGTAAGTCATTCATAATTTTTATTGTCATAATCAAGTAGTGTATATCATTATATCATGCTCTTGATAATGATTTAGGACTGCTATAGTATTATTAGTGACCATAACCTGTAGGGTGAGAAGTGACTATGGCGTAGCCAGCCATCCCTGTCTGGGAGTTTAGCCATTTTCACAGGACTTTTATCGATGATTTCTGCAAAGGCTGTTAAACTAAAGTTATTAGAGGAGCATTACTAATCCCCTTGTCTTTATTCCTCAACGGTTGTAGATATTTGGTTTCAGCCGGGGTGCCTTCGTGAGTGAGCTAATTCATACTGACTTCGCTCTAAACCCAAGAATATTGGACTAAGACACTAAATTAAATTATAAAAATGTTAGCTAAATCTGAAGCAACTGGGACAGTTCCACTGGAAACGCAGCAAATTTTTGCCTTAATTGACAGTATTTTACCCCTAGAAGTTTGCTTGCATTATCAAATTTTACCTCTGTGTCTCAAAGAGAATTATTTATATTTAGGTGTGGTTGACTCAGAAGATGAATCAGCCTTAGAATATGTGCAAAAGATCGTATCCTATATGAATTGCTCGATCATCAGTCAGGTGATTTCTCCGGAGGAGCAACGTTCTGTTTTATCTGCCTATCTCTATCATACCCAACAGGCTAAAGCTAATGAATCTTTGAGCATAGATCTTGAAAATACCCCGGAATTTTCTCAACCAAAACACCCATCAAAAACTCATGTTTTGGATTCTGAAATCTATCCTCCGGTAACAGATCAGAAGGTTAGGGGAATAGAAACTAACCCTTCTTTAAAGCCACTTCCCTCCACGATTCTGACTACAAAAATCGAAAACTTTTTACCTAAATCTGTAGAATCAACATCCTCAAGTTCTTTAAAGCCACTATCGGTTTTAGAGGTAAAAACGACTTATTTAGAAAGTCCGGTGGAAGTTCTAGCTATGTTACCCCCCCATGAGTTATTACAAGAACTGTTAGGACGGGTTTTAATGGGGGGGATTGGACGGCTTTATTTTGAACGTCAAGAGGCTAATTTAGGCCGGATTTTATGGAGTCGGGATGGCGTTTTGCAATCTGTGGTTACGGGTTTAGATGATCAACAATTTCAAGGAGTTATTAATGAATTGAAACTGTTAGTGGAATTACCATTAATTCCTATAGATAAACCGCGACAAGTTGAAATGGAAAGGCTTTATCAAAATACCCATCTGTTACTACGTTTAAGAATTAATCCAGCGCCTTTAGGAGAAGAAGCTAACCTACAGGTTTTACGGGGGGCGGCTTTAAAGTTTTATCAAAAACAACAGTTATCTAAATTAAGTTTAGATGCTTTACGACTAACACAGCAACTTCAAAATAAACTGAATGAATTGAACACTCGCCTGGCAATAACGCACCTATCTTCTGAGAATTTGGTATTACTCAATCAACTCTTAAAAACCATGGTTGAAGAATCTGATGCTTTAATTGAAAAGAGTCAAGATAGGTAATAGGGAATATTGTGACTATTATTGCCACAATATTCCTTTTTGGGTAAAATTATTTAAAAATCAAACCCAGTAACCCTTTGGTGTAGATATAACTAAAACCAATTTGAATCCCAAAATCCGTTTGTTCTCGAATATATCCGACACTGGCACGTCCAGTAATTAAGAAACTATAGGAAATGGGAATATCAATTCCCACGGTCGCTGAAGGGCCTAAACTAAGATCACTATTAAATAAATCTTTGTAGATAATTCCGGCTCCTACAAAGGGAGAAAAACGCACCGCATTAGTTTCACTTCTAACGGGAAATTCTGCGGTCAAGTGCGTTAGACTCGCACTATCACTGCCAATTAAAATTCCACTGGAATGTAAGGAAAAATTCTCTGAAAATCCGGTTTTGGAGAGACTCATTAAACCGCCGCCGCCTAAACCCGATCCATCTCCGGTGATCCCAATATTACCTCCAATTCCAACATAATTAAAGTTATTACTTAAACGACGACCATTGGCATCGGCAGCTTTACGGGGATCTTCTGGTTTTTCCTCTGTGTTTTGTTGTTGGGCAACGGGTAAGGATTGATCGGAATTTTGAGCAATACTCCACTCCACTCGCTCCATCCAACGATCACTTAAATCAGCCGCTTGGGTTGAAGGAAAATTATTTTTAGCCTCCGATAAAGTCTGGGGTTGCTGTGGAATAATTTCGGCTGACGGCTCAATTTTTGGAGTTTGAACAGATAACGGCTCTGGGTTAAAATCCGATGTTTCTAAAACAATTTGAGAAGCAATTTCTAGGGAAGGATTAAGTTCTGGGGTTTGAATAGATATTTTATCCGTATTAAAATCCGGTGTTTCTGAGAAGGTTTGAGAGGCAATTCCTACGGAAGATGCCACAATATTTTCTAAAGGAGAGTCTGGGGAAACTTCTTGAGCGAGAAGTTCACCGCCATTTAGGGTGAATGCGATCGCCGTCCCCAAAAAAACAGTTTTGTACAGATTAGACATTTGCCAGTTCACTCCTCAAGAAATAATTTTTGCCGAGATTTTAACATAATCATTATATATTGATGCCAAAAAACAAAGGCGTTTATAGTAAACGCCTTGATCAAGTTTCAAATTTTTGAGAGTAATTTAACTGACGACGGCCAGTTCTTTCGGCCAACGACCTACGGCTTTTCCAATCACAGATAGTTCTTGCATTAAGCGGTCAAACCGTTCTGGAGTCAGGGATTGGGGGCCATCGGATAGGGCTTTAGCCGGGTTGGGATGGACTTCAATCATCAGGGAATCTGTCCCGGCGGCAATAGCAGCCATGGCCATGGAGGGAACATATTCGGCCACACCCACACCATGACTAGGATCAATCATAATTGGTAGGTGGGTGAGCGATCGCAATATAGGTAAGACGGATAAATCCAAGGTATTACGGGCATACTGACGATCAAAGGTGCGAATTCCCCGTTCACACAAAATCACGTTAGGATTACCACCCGCTAGGATATATTCCGCCGCCATTAACCATTCTTCGATGGTGGCTGCCATTCCGCGCTTGAGTAATACGGGTTTGTTTTGCGCTCCCACTTTTTTCAATAGGGAAAAGTTTTGCATATTGCGAGCGCCAATTTGAATAATATCGGCAACTTCCCCTAATTTTTGCAGGTCTTCGGCATCCATCAACTCGGTAATAATGCCCAGTCCCGTTGCCTCCCGGGCGGCAGCTAATAGCCCTAATGCACTTTCCCCATGTCCTTGAAAAGCGTAGGGAGACGTCCGAGGTTTGAAAGCACCTCCGCGCAGGAATTTAGCCCCAGCAGCTTTAACTCGTTTTGCGGTTTCGACAATCATCTCCTCATTTTCCACGGAGCAAGGGCCAGCGACGATAACCAAGGGATGGTTTTCGCTAAAGGTGACATCTCCGGCGGGAGTGGGGACAGTGACTTCACTGGCTTCCCCCTGACGATAGGCGCGACTCACCCGTTTATAGGGTTTTTCCACCCGTAATACGTCTTCAATAAAAGGACTGATTTCCCGCAGTTGCAAGGGGTCTATCTCGGATGTTTCACCGACTAACCCGATCACAACTTTGTGTTTACCGACAATTTTCTCTGGTGATAAACCCCATCCGGTGATCAGTTCTTCACCTAAACGTTCAATTTCGGCTTCGGGTGTGCCGACTTTCATTACTATAATCATTTATCCTGTTTTGATCGATGGATCAAATTTAAAAAGCTGAAATTGTCTAAGAAAATACGGCCTAGATTAAAGCCAATTTAACGCTTTATAGTCGATATAACCGTGTAATTTGGCAAACGACCAAAATTCTTAATTTTTCGGTTTGTTTTGTCTGGCAGCTTTCCATCCGTCCTGCATTCGCCCTAAATTCAGTTGGAATTCCTGCCAACCCCAAATACTACCCGAGGCTTCCTCATCCCAGGAGGCTGAGAGAACTCCATAGCTTAACCCTAGAACACTTAACCCAAAAAATCCCGTACTTAGAATCACAACGGCTGCATTAGGAAGGACTAACAAATCTTGGGCAATAATAAAATAACTACCAATAAATGTTCCTAAACCTAGCAGCAAAGGAATTCCAGCCAAAACCACCATCCGGGATAACATCCGTTGGCTGACTTTTTCTGGAATTTTTGTTTCTTCCCGGGTATAACCCCGTTTAGTTTCTTTGTTTTTTTGGGGTTGAGGTTGGGGGGACTTAGGAGTTACCTTGACTTTCTGATCAGGTCTAGTCGATTTAGGGTCTGAATTCGCCTTTGCTGGGGGATTAGAAGTCGCTTTATCGGGTTTTTTGCGATTTTTCCTCGGTTCAAAGGGGGGACGTGCGGGAGGGCGTTCAGAGGACATAGGTTGAGAAAATGGGTCTGAAAATGCAGGAGGAAAGCTTACAGTAGGGAATCAAGGTTTCGGTTAGCTTGATATTTCTGAAAAATTCTAGCCCCGAATACCCAGACGAGCAATTAACGCTTGGTAGCGTGATTTGTCTAGGCGTTGTAAAAAACCTAACAGGCTTTTACGACGACTAATCATTTGTAAAAGTCCACGGCGAGAAGCGTGATCTTTTTTATTGATTTTTAAGTGTTCGCTGAGTTTGCTAATCCGTTCGGTCAGCATAGCCACTTGCACCTCGCAGGAACCGGTATCGGTTTCATGGGTTTGGTGCTCGGACATGATTTCTTGTTTACGCTGCTGTGTGAGAGCCATAGTTGTTGAATCTCAAGATGATCCGTAAATTTCCACAATCACTTAGGATACCACACTTTTGATCAGTTTTGCCCTATTGCCCATTCCTCTATAATTAAATCAATCTAGCTCAGGGGTGAGAAGGTGGGAATTCTCGATTTAATTAGTCAACGCCATCTCCGTCTGTTAACAACCTTTGGGGCGATTCTGGTTGGGGGTGTTGCTTGTCCTCTGATTCCAGCTTTACAAGGAATTGGCCTAGTGCAATGCGTTAGTGAAATTGGTACAGGACTTGCTGGGAACATATTTGCAGGTGATCTGGGGGCCATTGCTGACAGTCTGGGACAAGAGGATATTCTCTCTAACCATGATCTTACCAAAGCCGTCGGATTAGCGGTTGGGTTATTATTAAAATCTATCGCTACCTCAGAACCATATCGCAGTTTCCAGAAACCTTTAAAAAAATTAGCCGCATCCGCGCCCCAAAAGTGGCTGAAATTGGCAGAAGCCAACCGCAACGGCGAAATTAATCTTATTGATCAGATTCAAGAGGAAGAATTAGTTAACCTTTTTTCTCAAACCCATACCGACTTTTTTAACTAACAGCTTTTAACTCCCGCAGCCTGGGAAAGTCTATTAAAAGATTGGTTATGCCCTGAAGTCGGGATCACCTTACCACCTGAAGTAATCACCGGAGTTGCCCAAATCTTAGCCGAGAAATTCCCCAAAGCTTTGCGCGAAGTGTTAAAACGGGATGCTGAATCCTATCACCAGCAATCTCTGGAAATTCAACGAGAGATTGGGAATAGAGGGGGGGTAGCTGCTTCTTTAAACGGTTTAGGAGAAGTCTATGATGCTTTAGAAGACTATCAACAAGCTCTTTCTTTGTATCAAGAGGCGTTGACTATTGCAACAGAAATCAAAAGTCCTCAATACCAAGCTGAAATCTGGTTTAACTTTGGTAAAACCCTAACTAAACTTAACCGCATTCCCGATGCCATAGGTGCGTACCGCAATTCTCGCCAATTCTATCAACAAATCCAACTCGATCACAAAATCCAAGAATGCGATCGCGCCCTTGAGCAACTCGAAACCCCACCCATTCCGCCATCCCTGACTCGGTGGCAAAAAATTCGTCGCTGGTTTAGTCAAATCAAGCAATTTTTCCGCCAGTTATTCTCCTAGTTTTAACCCACTTTTCCAAGGGGGGAACAAGATTCAAAGTCCCCCTTTTTCAGGGGGATTTAGGGGGATCTAATCTTGAAGGTAATCAGGGATTTTCGGCGATTAAGTCGATCCCCCCTAACCCCCCTTTCCAAGGGGGGAACAAGATTCAAAGTCCCCCTTTTTCAGGGGGATTTAGGGGGATCTAATCTTGAAGGTAATCAGGGATTTTCGGCGGTCGTTACCCAATTGAAAACTAAAATAATGAAACAAGAACTTATTCAAGAACTCGAAACTACACCCGACTTTGTAATTGAGGAAGTTTATCACTTCTTGATTTTCCTGAAAACCAGAGTCAAAACCAGAAACACAACGGATTTAACCTTACCCAAACTTGATAATTCTATCCTAAATATGATCGATGAAATTATATCAGAAGTTCCTCCCGAAGAATGGGAAAAACTTCCTAAAGATTTTGCCGAAAATATTGATTATTATTTGTATGGTGCGCCCAATAGAATGATTAAACAACAATATCCTCTATTTTCCCCAGGGCTGTTTGATTCTCTAGGAAAAACTGTGTGACCTCTCCCCCAACCCCTCTCCTGCGAGGAGAGGGGAAGAATTCCTCATCAGAAATATCTCGGAGATTTCACCCCCTCTTACTCCCCTTTCCCTCGCAGGGAAGGGGGTTGGGGGGTTAGGTCTTAGAGTTGGCAATTGATAATGAAACAACAATATCCTCTATTTTCCCAAGTCGCCCTAACAGAAGATTTACCCGAATATCAACTCAAACAAGGAGATATTGCCACCATTGTTGAGTATTATCCAATGGATAATCAAGAAGATGGGTATAGTTTAGAAGGGTTTGATGTCCCGCATATTACCATTGAAGTTGCCGCCTCACAAATTATTCCGGTTAGTCAGTATAATTATGGATTTCTTCTAAAATTGGATCTTTATACATAGTTATTCTCCCAGAGGATCAAGGTTAAGAAATTCGTAAGGGGTACAGATAAATAGTAGAGCATATCCTAGATTACGGCTAATTTCAGATAACTTTCTTTGGATCTGAGAATTTGCCATCTGCTTGCAGTTCCATTTATGAGATCTTTACAAAAAAAACCAAAATCTTTAAACTAACCCCTGTTAATTTCCCGACTCCACAGACTAGATTATATCTAGGTTATCGGTATTGATACCGTGATCAATTTTGATTTAAAATTTAACAAAAGGATTTGACATGAATACTGCACCCAAAGCAACTATGAAATTATTCATCGTTGCTACTCCGGTTATTGCTTGGTTAAGTAGTGTTTCCCCTGGTCTTGCTGGTACATTTGCTCAGGCTGAAACTGAAACTTTAATTTATAATTTTAGTCAAGTTCCTACCAACATTTCCACCTTTACAGATGCTCAAACAACAGCATTAGCTGGGAAAGGGACTATACTAGCTGAAGCAAATGCTAATGCCTATTTTGATGTTAATTTTTGTTTTGAACCTGATAGTTGTTTTCCCCTAACTAACAATAGTTCTCAAGCGATAACTCTAGGAGAAGGTGAAGAATATTTAGGTTTAGCTCAAAGTCAAGCAGCAGCTATTGGTTATCAATTTAAAATTGCTGAAAATCAAGAATTTGCTTTTGATTTTTTCTCAGTTTTAAATTTAGAAACCCAAAAATCACTGCAACAAGAATCGACTCAATCCGCGAATTATATCGCTTTCTATTTGTTTGAAGATTCTACCAATAATTTGTTAGATTTCTTTAGTCTAAATAGCTGGTTAAATTCTGCTAACAAACATAATTTATCGATCCAAAATAGTCAAGGGTTTCAATTATCGCCGTTGACAACAACAAACGCTGAAGAAAATCAAGCATCTGTCAACATTTTGTTATCGGGATTATATTCTCGTCAATTTAGTCAAGGTCAAAACCTAACCTTAATTACCTATCAAAAGAGTGCAACAATTGTCCAAGCACCTGAACCATCAACGTCCGTTTGGTTATTAATTCTCGGTGCATTAGGAACAGTATTAGGCTTGAAAAAAAGATCCACTTTATCTGATTAATTCTGTCAATTAATCAATTTTAGGGTGCATTTTATCGGGTTACAATAACTTTAAAGCAAAATTTTAAGTGTTATATAGCCGATAATTTAATTCACTAGCTAACCAATCTTTAAATAGTTTTTGAAGAATCTCTTGATAACGTTCAGGAGTCAATTCAGCTTGAATAAATTCCTCAACTAAGATTAAATGATAACCTTGGTCAGTTTTGACTGGAGTTAATATTTCTCCTGGAGTTGAACCAAATACAATTGCGGCAAAATCCGCTTTTAACCCCCAACGATACAGTTTACCTTCATAGCCGCATTGTTCCCGACGTTTTGGGTCAATATCATATAAATGGGCGGCATGATAGAAACTAATTTCTTCTTCTTCAATTTGATAAAATAATTCCCTAGCCAAGCGCTCATAGGGAACAATAATTTGATATAATGAAACTTGTTCAAAATTCAAGCGATTTTGAATAAAGTATTTTTCAACATCTTTAGCAAATAAAGATTCTGCTAATTTTTCAGATAAAAGACGTTCTCGAATTCCCGCTTCCCAGTCATCGGAAGTAATCATTTGGTCAGCTAACCAAGCTAAGGTATCCGCCGCCTTTTCTAAACGTTTCTCATGACGTTGTTGGTTAGCTTGGTTTTGAATTTCTTCAGCCGTTACAATAATACCTCTTTCCTCAGCAACTTGATCTATAACTTTTTGAGACAAAATTTTCTGATAGACTTGCTTGAATTCCAGGTTTTGTTTCAGGAAATCAATAATTTCCTGATTATCAAGTGAGTCTTTGGAAAGTTGCACCATGATCATTTGTGGTAATCCTAACTCTTTTAGCTTAACATTAGCAGGCTGTTATAAATTACCGTGAAATCCGGGATTTGTGTTTAAAACAAATACATCCGCACCTGCTTCTCCTATTAATTGATCTCGACAAAAATTAGATTATTTTCAAAATAGATGATTTGACTAACTTTTTTTGGAGCCAAGTTATAAAATTATAGTGTAACTAAATTATTTTGATCAATGTTGCCAAAATGGCAATATTTGTTTGATTAATTAGTTTATATTATAGTTTAATCATTGAGATTAAAATCATGTCTAACTATAAAGTAGTATTCAAACGGATAGTCTCACTGGATGGTAAAGTTATTGCAGAGGCTAAAAGCGTAGTTTCAACATCAGATGATCAAGAAAATAAAATTAGTCAAAGTATTTTTGTCAATATTTCATCTGTTAATGGTTACAGTCAGGCTAAATCGAGTTCTATTTCTTCCTCAACCTCTAGTTATCCTAATTAATTTGTGATTAATTTTAAAATAAAAAAGTCCCTATTTTGTCAGGAATAGGGATTTTTCTATATTGAATATTTTTACTTAATCAAAAAGTGAATCTTGAGAGACAAAACCACTCCACCAGAGGTTAACCGACTTGAGTTGAAACATTGACAGATGTATATGTAGTTCCATCTACAGAAATCGCAGCAGCGACTCCAGCAGCAACAGCGACAGCATAACCAGCAGATATCAAGTAGCCACCATTCAACTGCTCAATATTGAAGAAGGCATGGTGACTGGAACTTACATTTTTACTAATAGATGTAGAAACACGAGGCGAAGAAATGCTTCCTTTTATTGCCTGTGCATTAGTACCTGTATTTTCACAAAAACTTAAATCAGTAATGGTCATCTGACTCATAAATTTCTCCACAAGAATATAAAAATACTGAAAGCTTTCAATGATTAAATTGAATTAGCTTTCAGCAATTGTATTACAACTAGCTATATATCCCAACTAAATTCGGAATTTGATTAGAAAGCAACCGAAGAAGCAGAAGAATTAGAGCTAGCCGAAGTACCCCAATGACTTACGTATGCATCTGTATAAGTGGAGGTAGAAGTTTGAGCAAAGTTACGACCACTGGCATAGGCATTGCTATAAGCATCAGCAAAAGCCGCGCCACTGCGACGACGACCACCTTCGATATTGGTTTCTTCGGTAACGACTTCTAAATGGTTTAAATCTTGAATAAACATGGTTTTTTTCCTAAAGAATAGTTTATTTGGGTATCAACTTTGTTTGTTTGTTGATGTTTCTAATATAATCTGGTTTCTCTTGCCTGTGTTGCCATTTTGGCATATTTGTTGAATTGTTTTTTTGGAGTTAAAATCAATAGATGAAAAAAGATTAATTTTGAAAAAATGACCACAAATAAGGCTCTAAAAATCAGAAATAACTTTCAGAGGAGTTCGTTTTATTCAAACTTTAGTATTCAAGGTCGGATAAGTTGTATTGTAATTAAGTTTCGGGATAATTGTTGTCATTTTGGCAGTTTTTTTATATTTTCCAAAAAAAAACCTGCTTGAATACAGGTTGTTATAAAAGATGAAAGGATATGGAAAAGCGAATTTTTGAAAAAAAGCGAAAAACCGACTCAAAAAAATGATTTTAAACTTAGGCGAACAGAAGGTTAAAGTTGGTTCGGTCGTTTAGTTCAGTTTCTAAGGACTAGGAAAATTCTCGACAACCTCTAAATGCCGAAATCCTCCCGAAACTCCCCGACCCATTTCAGGAACAGGCTCTAAATAAGCCAAGTCCCGAACTTTACCAGCACCAGGAGGTACAGTCTGGGTGTTAAGACTTGACTTAACAGATGTCGTATTACTTTGAGACTGACGATTAGAATTATTATCCTTAGCCAGTCGGTTATAGGTACGATAGGGAATATAATGCAGTGGATTATATCCACCAAAACGTAGAATTAAAACACAAGCCCAAGAATATTTTCCCGATAAAATCGCATCTAGGATTTGTTCAAATTGTTCTTCACTCATTGCTTTAGCAACTTTCGAGTTATTGTAGGAATATTGAGCAGACATTTCTTGTACTCCTAATTGGTAAATAGTGTTCTACAAATCTATGCCATTTTTCTGCAATTGCAGAATTGGATTAAGTAGAATATCCATAATCCGACGACGACGAATAATAATATCCGCACTAGCCGTTTGTCCAGATTTTAACTGAATTTTCTGATCCTGTTGCAAAACATAGTCTTTTGTTAACAAAATTTCTAATTGGTAAACTGGCCCAACTCCTTGATCGACTTTTGTATCGGGTGAAATTGAGCGAACTGTTCCTTCAAATACCCCATAATTTTGATAGGGATAAGCATCGAATTTGACTTTAACCGACATTCCTGTTTTCACGAATCCAGCTTTGTCATTGGGGAGACTAGCAGTTAAAATTAGGGGTGCATTTTTGGGGGTAATTTCAGCCACGGTTTGTCCGGGTTGAATCACTTCTCCAACATTAAAAACATTCAAGGCAGAAATAACTCCATCAATGGGAGAATAGAGATATCTGTCTTGAAGTTTAGCTTCAGCCCTTGTAATTAAATTTTGAGTTTCTGTAATTTTAGCTTTTAATTGAGTTACCTCTAACTCGGTTTGTTGAATTTTTTGCTGGGTTTCTACCTGAATTGTTTTGGCTTCCGCTTGTTTCTGGGCTAATTCCGCATTTAATCGTTCAATTTCAACTTGAGATTGTTTTAATTCTCCTTGAGATTGGGTGATTAATCGTTGTCGATCTCGGAAACTTTGTTCGGCCTGAAAAATCTGTTGTTGGGTACTATTTTTTTCTGATAATTGAGCCTGAACCATAGCTCGTTGTTGATCCCGCAGATTTTGTTCAGCTTGAAACAATAGGTCTTTAGAAATAGCACCACTTTCTAACAGAGGTTGAAGCCTTTCTAGTCTTTCTTTAGCCGCTGATTCTCCCTCTTGCAATTTTTCAATTAGGGTTTGAGTTTCTGCCTTTAATGGTTGTAAAGATTCAACTTGTTTTTGAGTTGCTGAGGCTTCAAAATTGAGTTGATCTAGTAATCGCTGATCCGATGTAATTTGGCTTTCAACTCGTTCAATACTAGCCTGTTGAGACTGAAGTTGAGCGGTGGCGATCGTTGCTTGGGTTTGGGCTTCTAAATGAATCCGTTCAATTAAACCTTGTTTTTGAATTAGTTCAGCTTTAAAAGCCGTAAGTTGTTGTTGTAATCCCGCTAATTCTTGGGTGGCAATTTGTCGATCTAGTTCGGCTAAAACCTGACCTTTTTTAACAGTTTGCCCTTCTTTAATCGGAATTCGAGAAACTTTTCCCAACTCAACGGGATGGATTTTGTAAACTTCTCCTTGGGGACCTAGTTTCCCTCTCGCTTGACCGACTTCATCAACAGTTCCAAAATATCCCCATGCACCAAAGGCGATACAAAAAATAAATCCTCCTAACATTAATTGCAGAGGAAAAGACGCCGGGGGTTGATCCAGTAGAGACTGCAAAGCATTTGACCAGTCTGGTTTCGCCGCGGGAATATTGGGGAGAGGGGAAGATTTTTTGGGGATTTTTTGGGGAGGTGCAAGTTGAGGAAAGGGAACAGAACCCGCTATACCGCCATAAATTTGGTCGGTGTGTTTTGTCTGTTCAATACCTAATTCCAGATCCTCTAAATAATCATCCTGCACCGCTACAGACAATTGGGAGTCTGAATTATCAGTGTTTTTACTGACAGGGGATAACAGTTTGTACGGTTTCATAAGGTTATGTAAAAACTGGCTAACAAAGGTTAGTGTTTTAATTGTTTTTTTTAAATGAAATTAAGTCAAATCCACTGTTAACAAAAAGTAACGACCGCTTAAAGGGGTTTGAGACTAACAAACGCATACAAGCACCCTCTAACCAGTCCCTAGGGTTTAAGTGATCCTACGTCTAAGCCAGTGTTCTTGTTTCTATCAAAATCCTCTGTATTTATACTAGGGTAATTTTTGATTTTAAACTGCCAATTTGGCAGATTTGTTACGGAAATTTTTTAAAATAGCAGATCGGAGAAGATAAGCGTAGGGTTTGGGGCTGTTTTGTTTTTGATGGTAAATCAGATCCCCCTAAATCCCCCTTCCCAATGGGGTTGGGGGGATCGATCCCCCCTTCCCAAGGGGGGTTAGGGGGGATCGGTTCTCCCCAAGATTTGATCCCCCTAAATCCCCCTTCCCAAGGGGGGTTGGGGGGATCATTCCCCCCTGATCAAGGGGGGTTAGGGGGGATCTAGGCCCTTAGTGAGGGCTATAAAGCCAGTTGTTGCTGAGCTAAATGGTAATAGAGTCCCTGAGTTGCCATTAGGTGTTCATGGTTGCCCTGTTCAACTAAAATGCCTTTGTCTATAACTAAAATACAATCGGCACTTCTCACGGTTGAGAGACGGTGGGCAATAATAATCGTAGTCCGATCTCGTTGCATTTGTTCTAAATTGCGTTGAAAACGGTGTTCACTTTCGGTATCTAAAGAACTGGTAGCCTCATCTAAAATTAGAATTCGAGGACTTCCTAATAAAGCTCTGGCGATCGCTACTCGTTGCCGTTGTCCCCCCGATAAACTTGATCCCCGTTCTCCAACTTTGGTATAATATCCTAAAGGTAAACCCTGAATAAATCCATGAACTTCGGCTAATTTAGCAGCCTCAATTACCTGCTCCAAAGTATATTCATCTCGATAAAGAGTAATATTCTCTAAAAGTGTTCCTGAAAATAAATAACAGTCCTGGGGAACAACCCCCATTTGTGACCGTAAAGAAGGGGGAGAAACATGGCGAATTTCATGTCCATCTACATAAATATGTCCGGTTGTGGGATGGTATAAACCTTGCAGCAGCTTAACTAGGGTGCTTTTTCCTGAACCACTACGCCCAACAATCGCAATAGTTTGACCGGGGGGAAATTTAAAAGAAAGATTTTGCAGAATATTTGTTTCCGCATCTTCTTGATAACGAAAAGTCACATTATCAAATTGAATTTCTCCCTGGATTCTTGGCAATACAATTAACTGTTTTTGCGGGGTTTCTTCCGGCTCCTGTTCAAATACATCATTCAACCGTTCTACTGAAATTAATACCTCTTGCAATTCATCCCATAATCCTACTAAAGCAAGAATCGGACTAATTACATAACCCTGCATCATATTAAAGGCAACAAACTGACCAATAGTTAATTGATCTTGAATCACTAAAGTTGCACCAAACCAAAGTAAAGCCGTGCTCCCAATCGAATTAATTAACCCACTAACAAATCCTAAATTAATCCCCAATTTCTGAGCTTTAAACTGAACATTTATCTGTTGGGTTAATTTTTCTTCCCAACGCCAACGTAATTCCGGTTCCGCCGCTACCGCTTTCACCGTATTAATTCCATTTAAAATTTCCACTAAGGTTGAATTTTGATCGGCGGCTGCATTAAATACTTGACGGGAAATATGCCGTAAAATTGGCGTTGCTGCTAAGGTCAGAATAATAATTAAAGGCACAATTCCTAAAATTAATACTGTTAGTTTCCAGTTGTAATAAAGCATCAATCCTAAATACACAAACCCGGTGACAACATTCAACGCCGATAGCAAAATTTGACCGACGAGAAACCGTTGAATTTTCTGATTTTCTTGAACCCGGGTAATGATATCCCCGACGCGGCGGGACTCAAAGAACTTTAAAGGAAGTTTTAGGGCGTGGTTAATAAACCCACCAATCAGGGTTAAATCCAAACGATTTGATAAGTAACTCAATAGATATTCTCGAATCGAAGATAACCCCAAACTCCACACGCCAAATAATAACAATCCCAAGGCAAATACATTTAAACTGGTGAGACTTTTATTCACCACAACCCGATCTAAAATAATCTGGGTTAATAAGGGAGTTACAATTCCAAATACTTGAATTAATAGGGATAACAAAATAATTTGTAATCCCAAAAACCGATGGGGCCAAATTACCCCGGCAAACCGACCTAGGGAGCGTTTCTGCTCTTTGAGTTGATGGAATTGATCCGTCGGTTCCAAAAGTAAAGCATAGCCCGTCCATCCCGCTAAAAACGCCTGACGAGAGAGGGTTTTTCTGCCTTCAGCCGGATCAGCAATCACAACCTGATGACGCCGGACTTTATAAACCACAATATAATGATCCCCTTGCCAATGGGCAATCCAAGGGTTTTTTTCAGTTTCCAAACGATTCAAACTTGCCCGCACAGGTCGGGCTTGATAGCCTAAGCGTTCTGAGGTGAGAGTGAGGTTTTTTAAAGAGACTCCCGATCGTCCTACATCCGAAATATTACGGAGATTATTAATACTTAAATATTTCCCCCAATACTGACTAATCATCGCCAAACAAGCGATCCCACAGTCGGAGGAGCTTTGTTGTTCTATAAATGGATACCGTTGCCAAAATCCTCGCCAGACTCGTTGAGGTTTGGGTTTTGGGAAGTTGAGAATTTGGGTAGTTGGGGGAGCGATAACTGGAGAGAGTTTCACCGTGGCGGGTTGAAGGTAAACGGTTTTTTCCTGTTTCCGAGTCGGAGATTTGCCACCTTGTACGGATGTTAGCTGTAAGGTTTCTGCGGGAAGTTGATACACGATTAACTCCGTGGCGGCGATCCATTCTGGGGGGATGGGATCGGGTTCTCCCCAACTTTCGCCCACCTGGGGAACGTTATCGGCGCCGGCAATTTGTCCTTGGTACAGCCAAAATTGGCTGTCTTTGGTTGGAAGTGCCGAGATCAGGGGAGTTCCAGCCTTGATCTGGTGTTGGGTGCAGTGGGATAAAAGTTCTTGTAGTCGGTGACTGCTCAACCGTCGCCAGTCCGTTTGGGTTTTGAAAAATAATAACCGTTGTCGGTTTTTGATGGTGGTTTGTAGATAGGTTTGTAGCTGAGGAATTTGTTTGATTTGAGTTTGAATTTCAGCTAGGGAAATGGAAGCAAGGATGACATCACTAGCGGCGATCGCTTCATAGGATAAATCCCGATCTCCGCCAAAGGTTTCACCGGGTTCAACGACAGTAACCGAAACCTGTCGATTTAACTGTTTGTCCCAAGCCAGGAGTCGGACTCGACCCTCAACTACTAAATAAACTGATTCAAGTTTCGGTTCGGTGTTAACGGTTTTTTCGTCGGAAATTGATAAATGCTGAATCGGATCTCCCATGGAAAAAGTTTGGAGATGCCAATATTGACACCAACTTGCGGGGTTAATCGTCTTGACGGGGATTTGTGTTAGGAAATCTTCTAAGCTGGAAATTAATAAGGATTGAGACATTTCCTGCTGAGAATTAAACGCCCGATTCGTTGAGGTCAAATTAGGGTTGATCATGATTCAAGGGAAAGTAAATATCATGGGTGAGCGATCATCAAGCAACCCGTGAAATCTTGTATTAAAGATCTATAGCCAGGGTCTCAAAGCTTCTGAGGCAGAAATCAAGGAAACTCCGGCACACAAGAGTCAACTCAAATTGAGTAAAAACTGTGGTCTGACAACGGGATTACTTTTCAGATGAGTAGAGGATTCTGATAGTTAAGCAAGTTGCCGATTTTCGTTAGATCTATTTAGATTATCCTATACTTTAATCAGGGATGTCCTTTAACTTGGGGAGATCCCGATCATCTTTATCGAATCTTTAACTGAATCTTTATATTGATAGTTGAAAATGTAGGGCTTATAAGATTGATCAGAAGCTAGGTTGAGGGGCTTTTTTGACAAAAGTTAATATAAACAGAACTGACGCAACTGGCTTAGGAATGGCTCAACTTTTTGAAGTTTTTTAAATATAGCAGTCGCCATAACGCTTAGGATTTGGATTACCGTACTGAAGCGGCAATGACAGCCGATAATATTAGTTAAAACTCAAATAGCCCATGGTAGGGGTTAGGCTTGAAGACCGAACCCCTACGGTTTTGTTCACAACTGTTTATCAGTAGATCCTAGAAACCCAAACGGCTTACAAGTCAATAAAAGGTTCGGTGTCGTCCTCAATAATAGTGGTATCAGCAGGCGTTTCAACGGGTGGAGTTGTCACACTATTATCCGGTGGCGTTTCAACGGTTTCGGGGGAAATATTGTTATCCTTTGGCGCTTCAACAGGTGGAATTGAGATATTATTATTGGTTGGTTCTTCAACAGGTTTAATTAACGAACTATTCGCCCTGATAAAACAGTTTGCAGGTGTACCATCAAGTTTTTTCTTAACAAAAATCCAAGGTAAAAATTGCTCATCTCTGGTAAAAATAAAGCCACTATAACTCACTTGCGCTCGAAAAATTTCATCGGGTTTAAATGTAGCAGCTACGGGCCAGTTACTAATATTAGGAAATCCAGGGTTATCAGGATTCCAAATTTCTTCAATACTGGCATTTCCCATCCGACAATTCAATCCATTAGGATCGGGATCAACAACTTGCCAATACAGATGGGAAGATAGACTCACATAGTTACCTTGAGCATTAGCTTCAGGGAGGGACTGAGCCGCCCAAGTCGGTGTGATTCCCAGGAGGAAAACCAACCCTAAACTAAAAATCACTATCCTATAAATCGCTTTAAATCGGTTTAGCATCATAGTCCTCATTGAATTAGGATTTTTCAGATCTAAGGAATTTATCCTTTATTTGACTTGGGAGCAACCCCCGTCCGGTATGATCGGGCAGTTCTTTGATTCTAACACTTCCGTAGAATTTCCTTAAATCCGATCAAATTCCAAAACTGAAACCGAAAAATTATTTTTCTATTCCCTGAATCACAATCATCACAATCATTTGTTTTGTCCTCTGATAAACTATATTTTACAGGACTTACGCACCCAACCAAAGAAACCGGTTTTTTTACAAAAATACTGCGTTGTGACCCACATATTTTCTAAAAAACCCGGTTGATCGGGCCCCATGCGTAAGTCCTATTTTAATTAAACGGTTTCTAGTTTTCGATCAATTTCACCGAACAATTTCAACATCAGTTAAATTATGATTGAGGGAGCTTGATGTCAATGGTAAATAATCAATTTCCACCGGATTTTATCTGGGGAGCAGCCACCGCATCCTATCAGATTGAAGGGGCGATTGGGGAGGGGGGTCGTCTACCCAGTGTCTGGGATACCTTCAGTTTGACACCAGGACGGGTTTTAAATGGAGACACCGGGGAAAATGCTTGTGACCATTATCATCGCTATGAAAGTGATATTCAACTGATGGTTGAATTAGGGATTAAACATTATCGATTTAGTATTGCTTGGCCGCGAATTATTCCTAATGGTAGGGGTGCTGTCAATCAAGCCGGAATTGATTTTTATCAACGTTTAGTTGATAGTTTATTAAACCATGGAATTACCCCCCATGCTACTTTATTTCATTGGGATAGTCCCCAGGCTTTAGAAGACTTATATGGGTCATGGCGGAGTCGAGAAATGGCTGAGGATTTTGCTGATTATGTGGCGGTTGTGGTGAGTGAATTGGGCGATCGCATTACCCACTGGATGACAATTAATGAAATTCCCTGTTTTACCCATTTAGGCTATCAGGTGAATGCCCTGCCACCCCATGCACCCGGAACCATTGTTTCCCGTCCAAAACAGGTTTGGCAAACCTCCCATCATGCCCTATTAGCCCAGGGTTTAGGGGTGCTTGCTATTCGAGCTAATTCTCCCGTTCCTTGTACTATTTCTCTCGTCGATAATTGTGCGGTAACTGTTCCGATCGCGGAAACACCAGAACATATTTTAGCCGCCAAAAAAGCCTTTCATTTGTGTGGTCAAAATGGGGGGATTACAGTTCCCGCATTAACAGGTTCCTATAGTCCGGCTTTATTAGAATTATTAGGTAATGAAGCCCCGGATATATTACCCGGAGATTTAGAGATTATTCATCAACCTTTAGACCAATTAGGATTAAATATTTATTCAGCTACCTATGTCCGGGCTTGGGATAATCAAATGGGGTTTGAATTTCTAGGACTCCCGAAAGCATATCCCCGGATGAATATGCCTTGGTTGAATATTGTGCCTGAATGTATTTATTGGGGAATTCGTCATATTAGTGAAACCTTAAATCGAGCCGATTTACCAATTTTAATTACAGAAAGTGGCTGTGCGGCGGAAGATGAATTAAACCAAAATTCAGAGATAATTGATACCGATCGAATTATGTATTTACGTCAGCATTTTAACTCAGCCCATCGAGCCATTGCTGAAGGTTATCCCTTAAAAGGATATTTTGTTTGGAGCTTAATGGATAACTTTGAATGGGCTTGGGGATATCAACGCCGTTTTGGATTAATTTATGTCGATTATCCCACACAAAAACGGATTCCTAAAGCCAGTTTTCAATGGTATGCTGAATGTATTCGACAAAATCGGGTAGTTTAACCTGATCTTTAAGCCTATATAGTTTGTTCTAAGTTGGGGTAATTTTTGATTGGCGAAGTTGATCAATCCGGTCTAAATAATCAGGAATTATTTCGCCTGCACAGTTACAGACTTCTCGATCAACGCTGATTAAATCTTCCCCCCAAAATACTTTTCCTAATGGGATTGATTCACCTCGATCAGGTTTCCAATTAGGACTAATAAATTGGCGATCGCCATCCACAACGGCCCCATCAAATAAATGTCCGATACAAAAATAAACATCCTGTAAAATTAAAGGTACAGAAGGACGGTGTAATTGTCCTCGGGAGTGGGGACTTCTGGCGTGATAATGGGCCCTGGGAAACAAACCATATAAATTTTTTAGGGATGCAGAAATTAAAGGTTTTCCGTTGAGAATTGTCCGTTTAAATGCACCGATACTAATACGACAGTCTACCTCCGTTAATAAACTAGGGGCGAACATCGATTTAAAGCGCACGGGTTGGGGCGACAAATTCGGATATTCGGTTAAAGGGAGAGTATCCGCATCCAAAATCCGTATCCCGTCCCCTAAAATTTGATCAATCCCATGACGACGAACAATTTCATCCAGGGACACCGGAGAACAAACCCCTTCTACGATTAAAATTTCCGCCTGGGGGTTTTGGTGTCGCAGGGTTTGGAGTACCGTAGTTAAAATCGGCAAACTGACCGTAACGGGCGGCCCAACAGGATAGCCCAAATTGGGTTTGACCAAAATCCGTTTTGCTGTTAATGCGATTTTGGGTGGGTGATAGATGAATTCTGCGGTTTTGACGCCCTGAACAATAGAATTTTTCATCAAGCTAGATTTAAACAATTAATCAAATTGGGAAATTTTTAATATTTTTTTAAGGAATCAAATTTTACTAAATAACGTCGAGCCAAGAGACTCAAACTTCCATCCCTCAAGTATGATCTTGCCCAAACCAGAGTAGCATCATCTGCATTCAAACCCAAAAATAAAATTGGGTAGAGACTGATTAGGATCGGGGGTTACTTTGTGATGATGATCACATCATTAACTTGATTAAATCACAAAATTCACCGGATATCTGTCACTTAGTTGTCCTAGATTTCCACTAGAATTAAAACTGTAGAATCTAAGTTCTACTTTAATCTAACTTTTTTTATCCCCCATTTGCAGGAACCTCAAAATGATTTCACCCAAACAAGCACAATTAATTCAATTTTTACGCTGGGAGTTAGCGATCCCCGCATCCTCAATTGCAACGGCCCTACGCCACCCGGAACAGGATTCTGGGCAGTTACCCATGATCCTATGGCAGTATGGATTAGTTACACTCGAACAACTTGATCGAATTTTTGATTGGTTAGAACGGTTTGGGAGCATGATGGAAACAAAACCTGTCATGTATTCCTATCAGGATTCTTCCCCATCTTCGGTGGATGAAACCCTTGAGATCTCGATTTCGCTGGCGGCGTAATTTTCTGCGGGTTAAACCATTTTGAGAAAATGTCTTAAATCCAATTTTTAAAATTTTGTCTATGTCCAGATGTTTAATCAAAAAATTTCAACGAGCACAATCTCAATTTAATTATTAGAAGTCAGCTTTCATACTGAGGCTGGCTTTAATTTTATCTAAGTATTATAAATTTAAAAAAAAGACTGGGTTTCCAGGTTCAGCAATACCCACAGGTATAATATATTCTCCACAATCAACAAAATACTGACCTTGAGAATATCCGAACCGGAATGCTAATATGATCGGTTTCTGTTACAATTTCTACGACGGTGTAGTAAGGTGCAAGATAGACAGTAAAAATAAACACTGGTTGCATCAACAGGCGGTCTGGATGAACTTTGAACAGGTACTGGCAATTACCGATACATTGGTTTTCAAAAAAACCGGAAAACACTTGACAGACGCACAGACAGCCGTTCTTCAAGGGACTTGGTACTGTCAGAAATATCATGAAATTGCTTTAGAATATCGCTGCACTCCCGAATATCTGAAGCAGGACGTAGGGCCAAAATTATGGAAATTATTATCGGATGAGTTAGGGGAAAGAGTCGGTAAAAAGAATTTTCGCAGCGTAATTGAACGTCTTCCCCCTCCCAATTCCTCCCCCAATTCCTCCCCTAATTCCTCCCCCAATGCCCCTCCCGACCCGACTGCGACCCCCACCCCCCCCAAGTCCTTGAGTGCCTCCCAGGTGGACTGGGGAGAGGCGCCGGATGTCTCTCAGTTTTATGGCCGTCTTCAAGAACTGGCTCAACTGGAACAGTGGATTTTAGGCGAAGATTGTCGAGTAATTGCGATCTTAGGAATGGGGGGAATGGGCAAAACTTCGTTATCGGTGAAATTAACTCAAAAAATCCATTCTGATTTTGAATTTGTGATTTGGCGATCGCTCAGAAATGCACCGCCCTTAACTGAAATTTTAAGCGATTTAATTCAATTTCTATCCCCCAAAACCGAAGGTCGTTTATCGGCTGAACCCGGCCGTCAAATTTCCCAATTAATCGAATTTTTAAGAACTTCTCGCTGCTTAATTATTTTAGATAATATAGAATCAATTTTACAAGAAGGAAATCGGGTAGGATGCTATTATCCTGGGTATGAAAATTATGGGGATCTATTTAAGCGTCTGGGAGAAACCCAACACCAAAGTTGTCTACTGATGACCAGTCGAGAAAAACCCAGAGAAATTGCCGCATTAGAAGGTCAAACCTTGAAAGTTCGTTGTTTACCTTTACCCGGACTAGATACGGAAAATTGTCAAGAAATTATTCAAGCCAAAGGTGTCTATAGTTCCTCAGAACAATGGCAAGAATTAATTAAACGTTATGCGGGAAATCCCCTAGCCGTAAAAATTGTCACCACAACAATTTATGATTTATTTGCCGGAAATGTGGGAGATTTTTTAGAACAAATTCAACAGGGAACCGCAATATTTGGGGATATTCGGGATTTATTAGAACAACAATTAGGACGAATTTCCGAACTAGAATTAGAAACCATGTACTGGTTAGCAATTAATCGAGAACCTTGTACCATGGTGGATTTAAGGAAAGATTTATTATCGATTATTTCCCCAGTAGAACTGATTGAAGCCTTAGAATCCTTGAGTCGGCGATCGCTAATTGAAAAAAGTAGCGGTAGCTTCACCCAACAACCCGTAGTCATGGAATATATTATTGAACGGTTGATTGAAAAAATCCTTCAAGACATAGAAGCCGAAACCCTAAATATTTTAAATCAATATCCCTTAATTAAATCCCAGGCTAAGGATTATATTAGAGAAATTCAAACCCGTTTAATCCTACAACCAATTATTCAAAAACTCCTCAACCGTTATCGAGTTTCTGGAGAACTTCAGCAAAAATTTAAAACCCTAGTTGAATTGTTAAAACAACAACCTCATTCCTCCGGTTATGGGGGCGGAAATATCCTAAATCTTTGTCATCACTTAGACCTTGATTTAGCAGCCTATGACTTTTCTCAATTAACACTCTGGCAAGCCTATTTACAAGATGCTAACTTACAAAATGTTAATTTTTCCGGTTCCGATTTATCCCGATCTGTTTTCGCGAAAACCCTAGGAAATTCCCTCACCGTCGCCCTAGGAAATCACGGAATTTTAGCCACCGGAGACGCAGAAGGCAAAATTATTTTATGGACAGTCGAAGAAGGTCAACAATTATTAGTCTGTCAAGGTCAAACCGGAAGCGTCAAGTCCCTGAGTTTCAATTCTGATGGTACTTTACTCGCCAGTGGTAGTGAGGATCACACCGTGCGACTGTGGAAAGTCTCAACCGGAGAATGCTTAAACCGTTGGTCAGACCATCAAGGAACAGTAAATTGCGTGGGTTTTAGTCCCCAAGGTAATTTATTAGCCAGTGGTAGCGATGACCACAGGATTCGGGTCTGGGATATTGATTCGGGACAATGTGTACATCAGTTCATCGGTCATACTGACCGTCTATCCACCCTCACCTGGAGTCCCAATGGTGAACAGATCGCCAGTACCAGTGAGGATCAGACGGTCAAACTCTGGGATATCCAAACCGCAACCTGTTTACACACTTTCTATGGCAATGACGCCTGGAACTGGGCGCTTACCTTCGTCCCTTCGGGAACAACTCCGGGGAAAATCCATTTGATCGCCAGCAGTACCCAGGAAAAAACAGTTCGTCTATGGGATGTTAATACGGGTAACAGTTTCCATACCTTTGAAGGTCATCAGGACTCGGTTTGGATCGTGGTTTTTAGTCCTGATGGGGAACAATTGGCTAGTAGCAGCGATGACCAAACCGTGAAGCTCTGGAATATCCGAACCGGGATGTGTTTAAAGACTTTAACCGGAATAGAAAGTCAGGTCTGTTCCTTAGCTTTTAGTCCCGATAGCCAAACCCTGGCCACCGGAAGTATGGATCGGATGGTGCAGTTATGGGATGTACAAACCGGACAACGGTTGCGCACCCTACGGGGTCATCGTCATCAGGTGTGGTCGTTTGTTCTGAGTCCCGATGGTCGGCGTTTGGTGAGTGGGAGTGACGATAATCAGGTACGACTCTGGGATGTGGGGACGGGTCGCTGTCTCAAACAGTTACCCGGTCATCAGGACTGGGTATGGTCAGTGGCTTTTAATCCCGATGGTGGGTTAATCGCCAGTGGGAGTTATGACCGCACGGTGAAAGTTTGGGATGCACAGACGGGGGAATGTCTAAAAACTTTACATGGTCATAGCGATCGGATTCAAGCTGTGACTTTTAATTCCGATGGTATGCTACTCGCTAGTGCTAGTGATGACCAAATGGTGAAGATTTGGGATGTACAGACCGGAGAATTGTTACAAACTTTAGAAGGTCATCAGCGTTGGGTGGGTGCGGTAGCCTTTAGTCCCCGAGATCGGATTTTAGCCAGTGGGAGTAATGACCATCAGATCCGGGTTTGGAATCTGGACACTGGTGAGTGTTTGGCGGTTCTCGAAGGTCACAGTGATCGGGTTCATATTCTGGGGTTTATGGACAAGGGTTCTATTTTAGTCAGTGGGAGTTATGACCGTTCGGTAAAATGTTGGAATGTTCAAACTGGTGAATGTTTGCAAACCTGGCGGGGTGAACTCGAACGAGTCCAAGGAATTTTATTCCATCTTCAGGGAAAAGTTTGGGTGAGTGGCAGCTATGATCATAATGTGAAATTGTGGGATATGGCCACGGGGGAATGTGTGAAAAACCTGGAGGGTCATAATTACCCCGTTTGGTCGGTTCATAGCGATCGCCAAGGCCATTTTTTAGCCAGTGGAAGTCATGATCAAGGGATTAAGGTTTGGGATTTACACACTAATGAATGTTTAAAAACCCTACGCGCTGATAAACCCTATAATGGCTTAAATATTACGGGTGTGACTGGAATCACAACTGCACAAAAAGTTACACTGAAAGCCCTGGGAGCTATTGATCTTAACCGAGATCAAGGTTCATAAGAAATAGCTTTACTGAATCTTTACAATTTATGGTTGATTTTTGCTAAATCTTGATAGAAGTTGTAATGATTTATCAATAAAATATATGTATTCACACAGAAGCCACACTCTGCCTCAAGTTTTCAGTCATCCTTGGTTGATTCTTATTGAAATTTCTGTTGTGATTACACAGGAAGTTGGTTAAAGATAGCTCGACGTTGTACTCGCCCTGATTCGGGTAGAACTATAGTCAAAGACCGATGGTAGGTAAAATCGAAATCTGACTAACTCTACTATCACCGACGGGTAGGAAAACAAACTCAAGGAGGTTAAACTAATGTCGGGTGTCAGTGTGGTGTTTTAATCGTTTTCTCCTTGTGTTTGATCCATCCCTAGAAAAAGAGGGGTTATATTGTGAATAGTTCGGGGTTCAGCCAGTTTTACCATTCGTCAGATGAGCAAGTCATTTATGCTCATCTACAATGCTGTGTTGATATTGAAACCCCTCGAAAACTGATTCAGCGTTTCTTTAATCTGTTTATCCAAGGGGGAGAATACCCCGATTTAGCGGTTAATTTAGCCGTCGGTAGGATTGTTGATTCCGATTTAGCCAATATAGAATTTCACTATGTTCTTAACCGCAGTTGCTATATTTTAATTAACCGATGGCGCAAACAACCCCGGGATCAGTGGGCGATTCCTGAACTGATTCATAGTTTTGAACAAACACCCTCGGGTTTACCCTCCTGTTGGACGGCCAAACGCCTGCGGTCGTTAGTTAAACAATTTACTCAAACCGAACAATATCAAGCTCTGCGGCGTTTGAGTAAGGTTTTTGAAGAAAAAATTCAAGCCGCAGAAAATAAAAAAAGTGATAATGTTGAAGGTTTAATTAGTCGTTATCCCTATTTATATGATCATTGTTTTTTAACTGATGATAGTCCCGATGAACAACGCCAGGAAATTCGAGAAATGCGGACGCAAGCTCAAGAAACTTTTGAACAGGATTTATCTCAATATCTTACCTTTAAAAATACTCCTCGGGAACAACGGTTGATCTTACCAACGGTGGAAAACCCTACCCTATTAACGGACAAAAAATTGAATTTTGCTGTTAAACATTTCACGGGGAGAATTGACGGTTATCACACCTATAATGATTTAGCCAAAATTTTTGTCAACCAAAGTCAAAACGCTCGTACTTATCGCACGTTTAAAGAAGAATTTTATGAATATTTAACGGATGCGGTTGATACTAAATATGCGAAAAACCATTTTAATAACCGTCTGTATCGGGAACTACAAGGGACGCTTTCACACAATGATAGTCAAAAAGTCAATGATACCCTGATGGCGGGAACCTGTCGCAAGTTATTAAATTTCCTAGTCGTAGAAAGTTCCCAACAACCCCATCACTTTGTGTTTTTAGATTTAAGTAGTAACTTGGGTGTAACCCGTTCAATTGGGTTACTCTTAAAAATTGTTTTAATTTGTCGGAAGGTTAAATCAGATCTGGAAAAACGATTCTCGATTCTATTTAACCATTATGCCACTTTTCCCCGAGATAAAGTATTTTGGCTAGTGGAATCTTTAGAAAATCTCAATATTGCTTTTGGTCTTAACTGGGGAAAGTTAAAAGTATAGCAAGGAATAGGGAATAGGGAACAGGTAATAGGTAATAGGTAATAGGTAAGAGGTAAGAGGTAATAGGTAATAGTCACCTGATTAAGTATTTATAGCAAACATTAAATGATATAATATAACTATCCCAATTCGTAATTCGTAATTCGTAATTCGTAACTCAGTATTTGAGTTCGGGGTTTATCCCTGGCTGCAACTGGCGATCGCCATCTCGTCAGAAGCCAGAAAAACTTTATTTAGTCTATTGAGAATAATTTTTATTTAAGGTATCCTAGTCAATATAGGTTCACCGATCAAAGTCTAGGGCTTGATCCGTGGGCTGGTTTGTCCCCGTGATTAAAAATAAAGTTCAATCATGTCAACCCATTCATTAAATATGGAATTCAATCTCACTGGAACGATCCAAAATGTTGAGATTAAAGATGGAAAACCTAAAGTAATTACCCTGATTACTTCTTTAGGATTATTATTGATTAAAATTTCCAAACAAGCCAGAATCATCGGAATTTCTGATTTAGCCCCGGGTGATCAAGTCAAGGTTACAGGTCAGAAAAAACAAGATTTTAAAACCGGAAAAATTAAGTTAAAAGCGACACGGGTGTTTTCAACTTCGGAACCAATATCAACCCTAACCCGATCCTATTCCATATCGGAAAAAACTGATCAAGATCATGAAATCTCCTCAGATGTTATTACTTTTAAACCTCCACAACTATCTCCAGTTAAACCAGCAAAAATCCTAATTTGTCAAAAATCCGATTGTCGTAAACGGGGGAGCGATCAGGTTTGTTCGTTATTACAAAAAGAGTTAGCCCAACGGGGACTAGAAGAGCGAGTGACTATTCAAAAAACAGGATGTTTGAAAAAATGTAAGTCTGGCCCTAATATTGTGATGTTACCGGATAAAACCCATTACAATAAAGTTGAATCAAAACAAATTCCAGTATTAATTGATAAACATTTTTAAGATAATTCAAGAAACGGTTAAACTTCTGATTTTTTCAGAAACCTTTTTTGCGGGATAATTTCAGAACGATTAATAAGTTAAACTAATAAATTGCAGCTATTTGTTTTAAATTTTAAAAGAATCAAGGAAAAATCGGATTTTTTATTGAAAATTGGTTGCAATTACTTGACGAAACCATGGGCTTTGAGCTATACTGGAAAAAACTCTCCCAAGGGCTTATTGTGACTATAGGCAAAAATAACAGTTGAAACCCTGAAAAATCGTTGAAGATTGAGAAGATTTAAGCGGTTTATTGCCACTGCGACGCACGAGTTTTTTAGAGAGAATGGCAAGTAACGAGTAGAGGTATTGACAAAATTGACAATTTATGTATAGGGCAGAAAATCAACTTTGACCAAAAATTAAGAATTGGGTTGCCTGTGTGTCCCAAGTGGTGAAAAGAAACGTTAATCTTGCTTGTTCTTCTCCTATAATTTGGAAATTAACCAGTTATTCAAAAGTAGAATAGGAGATGACGATGCCAGCAGAAATTAAGATTAAACTTTCAGCAATTAAGTTTCTGCCTCAGTCCCAGGGAGTTAACCAGTCTAATCCTAAGGAACAAAGACGTGGAGAAGAACGGGAGTATCTTCAGGGTATCTTTGCCGGGTCAGATGAAGATGCGAAGGGAATTGCGAGAGTTTGGTTTTGTTCCAATCAAGAACTTAAACTAGCCTGGAAGCTTTCTCAAGAAGGCATGGGTGTTCTCGTTGTTGGAGATGACAAGGAGATGGACTTTGACAAGAAAACTATTGGTTTAAAAAATGCGCGAATTGCTCGTTTTGATGCGAATGGAAAGTTTGAGCTTACAATTCCAGGCCAATCAGAACCTGAGATCCTAGAAGGAAATCCAAAAGATCTAGTAATCCTAACAGTAGTTGGTCGTATCGTGTTGATTCGACCCTCTATGTCAACTTCCGGTGGTTCTGGTCGCCAATCAGGTCTTAGACAAAGGCACGTTTTACCAAAACAACAACAAGAAAACCAAACACCTAGTTGAAAGAAATAGGGTTTCTACATCAGAATTTATATTTCATCTTCAACATTTCAGGAGAAACCCGGTTTCTGTAAGCGACAAACAACTTTATATTAAATATTGTTATTAGTACAGTATTTTTGTTTTAAATTTTAAAAGAATCAAGGAAAAATTGGATTTTTTATTGAAAATTGGTTGCAATTACTTGACGAAACCATAGGCTTTGAGCTATACTGGAAAAAACTCTCCCAAGGGCTTATTGTGACTATAGGCAAAAATAACAGTTGAAACCCTGAAAAATCGTTGAAGATTGAGAAAAATTAAGCGGTTTATTGCTGCTGCGACGCACGAGTTTTTTTGAGAGAATGGCAAGTAACGAGTAGAGGTATTGACAAAATCGACAATTTGTGCATAGACAAGAAAATCAACTTTGACCAAAAATTAAGAATTGGGTTGCCTGTGTGTCCCAAGTGGTGAGATGATTGTGATGCGGTCTAAGGGTAATTCCAGAGCGACTTATGGCATAGAATCTATTCTATACAATCCGCGCTCACGCACTCACTAAAGTTTACAGATAACAATAATTATGGTTGTTGCAGCCCAATCACTTGAAGAACTTTGCATTAATTCGATTCGCTTCCTAGCCATTGATGCGGTAGAAAAAGCCAAATCCGGCCACCCCGGACTCCCCATGGGTGCCGCGCCCATGGCCTTTGTGTTGTGGGATCGGTTTATGCGGTTCAATCCCAAAAATCCTAAATGGTATAACCGCGATCGCTTCGTCCTATCCGCAGGTCATGGCTGTATGTTGCAGTATGCCCTGCTTTATTTAACGGGATATGATAGCGTCACTTTAGATGATATTAAACAATTCCGTCAGTGGGGTTCTCGGACTCCTGGCCACCCGGAAAACTTTGAAACTGCTGGTGTGGAAGTCACCACTGGCCCCCTGGGTCAAGGGATTGCTAATGGCGTTGGGTTAGCGATGGCCGAAGCTCACATGGCGGCGACCTTCAATAAACCGGATGCGACCCTGGTAGACCACTATACTTATGTGATCCTGGGTGATGGTTGTAATATGGAAGGGGTTTCCGGTGAAGCCTGTTCCTTAGCTGGACATCTGGGACTGGGTAAATTAATTGCCCTGTATGACGATAACCATATTTCCATTGATGGAAATACCGAGATTTCCTTTACTGAAGATGTGAGCAAACGGTTTGAAGCCTATGGCTGGCACGTTCTGCACGTTGAAAATGGGAATACCGACTTAGATGGTATCGCCGACGCCATTGCTCAAGCCAAGGCTGTAACGGATAAACCCACTTTTATTAAAGTCACCACCATCATTGGTTACGGTTCTCCTAATAAACAAAATACCGCCGGAGTTCACGGGGCTGCTTTAGGTACGGATGAAGTTGCCGCGACTCGGAAAAACCTGGGTTGGAACTATGAACCCTTTGAAATTCCTGCTGATGCCTTAGCCCATACCCGCAAAGCCGTTGAACGTGGGGCTAATCTGGAAACCGAATGGAATAAAATTTGGGAAGATTATAAAGCCAAATATCCCCAAGAAGCCGGGGAATTTGAACGCCGCATCAGTGGAAAACTCCCCGAAGGTTGGGAAAAAGCCCTGCCAACATTCACTCCCGCAGAAAAAGGCAAAGCCACTCGCCAATATTCTGAAGGATGTTTGAATGCCTTGGCTCCGGCTATTCCCGAATTAATTGGGGGTTCGGCGGACTTAACCCACTCTAACCTAACGGAGATCAAGGGTTTTGGTAATTTCCAAAAAGGACAATATCAAAATCGTAACCTGCGTTTCGGTGTTCGGGAACACGGAATGGGGGCAATTTGTAATGGGATTGGCTTGCATGGTTCGGGGTTAGTTCCCTATTGTGCCACCTTCCTAGTCTTTGCTGACTATATGCGGGCGGCGATTCGTTTAGCTGCCTTGTCGCAAATTGGTGTGATCTATGTGATGACCCATGACTCCATCGCCCTTGGGGAAGATGGCCCCACTCACCAACCGGTGGAAACCATTGCCTCCTTGCGGGTGATTCCTAACTTGTTGGTAATGCGTCCGGCTGATGGTAACGAAACCTCTGGTGCTTATAAAATCGCCGTGGAAAACCGTCATCGTCCCACATTAATAGCTTTAACTCGCCAAGCCTTACCGAATTTGAACGGAAGTTCGATTGATGTGGTCGGCAAAGGAGCCTATGTTCTGTCGGACAGTGACGGAACTCCCGATTTAATTCTGATCGGAACTGGAAGCGAAGTGTCTCTGTGTGTGGAAGCAGCCGAAAAATTAACCCAGGCTGGGAAAAAAGTTCGGGTGGTTTCTATGCCCTGTTGGGAACTGTTTGAAGAACAAGATGCTGCTTATAAAGAATCTGTGTTACCGAAAGCTGTGACCAAACGTCTGGCCGTGGAAGCTGGTTGCAGTTTCGGTTGGCAACGTTATACCGGAAGTGAAGGCGACAGCATCAGCATTGATACCTTTGGTGCTTCGGCTCCAGGTGGTGTGTTGATGGAGAAATTCGGCTTCACCGTTGATAATGTTGTAGCTAAAGCGAAAGCGTTATTAGGTTAAATCGGTCGTTAATTTGATTAAAAAGGTGGGCTAGACCTGCCTTTTTAATTTTGTGAGGTTGAAAAAGGGATCAGGGTCTAGCCTAATTTAACCACAAAGACACAAAGACACAAAGAAATGAATTTAAGGAAAATTTTCCCTTTTTCGGAATCTTCTGTTAGCCATTGGTCAAGGTCAGCCCGATGGTTACGATGGATAACCTTTCTTTGGTTATTTGTTGGCTTAATTGTGATGTTTTCTGCCTCCTATCCTATTGCTTATGCGGAACAGGGAGATGGATTATATTATTTTAAACGTCAATTAATTTGGACAGCCGTAGGTTTAGTTGGGTTTAGTTTTATTGTTCAATCTTCCCTGAGATTTTGGTTAAAAATTGCCCAATGGGGGGTTTTAATTGTTCTGGGATTGTTATTTCTAACTTTGGTTCCCGGGTTGGGAACTACTATTAATGGAGCTACTCGTTGGATTTCTATTGGGCCGATTCCGATTCAACCTTCGGAGTTAATGAAGCCTTTTTTGGTCTTACAAAGTGCTCGTTTTTTTGGCAATTGGTATCGTTTAAATTGGCAAATTCGGTTAATTTGGTTAGGAATTTTTGGGATAGTTTTATTATCTATTCTTACCCAACCAAACCTTAGTACCACTGCCCTTTGTGGGATGACTCTTTGGTTAGTTGCTGCTTCGGCGGGACTGCCTTTTTCCTATTTGGGAGGAACGGCTTTAGGTGGGGTATTTTTAGCTATTTTAAGTGTGACTATTAAAGAATATCAAAGACGGCGAATTTTATCTTTTTTAAATCCTTGGTCTGATCCGATGGGAGACGGATATCAGTTGGTTCAAAGTCTTTTGGCGGTGGGTTCCGGTGGATTTTGGGGCACGGGATTAGGTTTATCTCACCAAAAATTATATTATTTACCGATTCAATATAGTGATTTTATTTTCTCGGTTTATGCGGAGGAATTTGGCTTTATTGGGGGAATATTATTGTTATTATTGTTAGCAACCTATGGAACTTTAGCCCTACAAGTGGCGATGAAAGCTCGACAAATTGAACATCAATTAATTGCAATCGGGGTGATGGTAGTGATGGTGGGACAATCCTTATTAAATATTGGGGTAGCAACGGGGGTTTTACCCACAACGGGTTTACCTTTACCTCTATTTAGTTATGGGGGAAGTTCGATGATTGCTAGTTTAGCTTTAGCGGGGTTATTGATTCGGGTTGCTAGAGAAGAAAACCAAGCCCAGGTAATTTCTTTAGCTGATCATCGGTCAACCCAAAGCCCTAGTCGCTAAATTGGGCGATCGCTAATCCGTAGAAACTGGGTTTTTGCCAGAACTTATTTTACTAATATAAACCTTAATTCAAAAACCCGGTTTCTTTTTAATCCGTAGAAACCGGGTTTTTGCCAGAACTTATTTTACTAATATAAACCTTAATTCAAAAACCCGGTTTCTTTTTAGTTAAGAACAGGTCATAGAATCTAAGCAGCAATTTAGGGATGGGGGGGAATAAAATTGAATCGGAATTGTGATTGTAAATTCGGTTCCCTTTCCAAATTCAGATTGAAATGATAAGATTCCTTCGTGATAATCTTCAACAATTTCACGGCTAATAAATAGTCCAAGTCCCGTACCTTTTCCGATGGGTTTTGTTGTAAAAAACTGTTCAAATAGCTTTATTTTTACATCGGAATCCATTCCTAACCCATTATCGGTAATTTTTACCCTAACTCTATCGGGTTGGATCAGTTCTGTTTTAATATGAATTAGGGGAGTTTCCTGACCATTTTCCCATTTTTCTGTCGCTTCTTCCAAAGCATCAATAGCATTACCTAAAAGATTCATAAACACTTGATTAATTTTACCTCCATAACATTCAACTAAAGGCAAATTTCCATAGTCTTTTTGAATCACAATTTCCGGGCGATTAGATTTTGCCTTTAACCGACTTTTTAAAATTAATAATGTACTTTCTAACCCTTCATGTAAATTAATCGGTTTGACTGTTAATTCATCTTTTCGTGAAAAATTTCTCAGGGATCGAGAAATCTCAAAAATCCGATCCGCAGATATTTTTACGGATTTGAAAACTTCCGGTAAATCATCAATTAGAAATTCCAAACTCACCCCTTGCATATAGGCTTGAATTTCTGCAATAGGTTGAGGACATTGTTGTTGATACAATCGCAGGACATAAATTAAATCTTGAATATAGTTATCAATACAATTAATATTTCCATAAATACAGTTAACAGGATTATTAATTTCATGGGCTAAACTGGCAATTAGTTGACCTAAAGAAGCCATTTTTTCCTGATGAAACATTTGGGCTTGGGTTTCTTTGAGTTGTTTTAAGGTATGGGATAACTGTTGGGCTTGAGCATAGGCGATCGCACTGGTTTCACAGCTTTTTTTGTACAAGGAAATTTGCTGATTTTCTAGTTCTAATTGTTCTGCTTCGCTTTCAAGCTGATATTGACTGACCACAGCATCTAAAGCATCTAATAATTGACCGGAAGCCGATCTTAAAATTAAATTCAGATCCAAATTATCCATTCCTAAATTCTGATCTGGTGTATTTAATAAAGATTTGGCCGCCGCCATATAATCACGAACCTGTTGATCCAGATTATAGGGAGGTAAATAATATATTTTATGAATTTCTGGGGATAGGGTAGATTTTAAACTATGATTAAACTGACCTAAAATCAACATTCGATGAGATTTCTCAAAACTGTGAAGATTCTCTTGTAAAATCCTGATAATTTCCTCTCTTTCTGCTAAACTTCTATGATTAATTAACCTCAAGCAAAATAAAGCAATTCGTTGAGATAACATTCGCTGACGACCACTGAGATTAATGATCGCTGCACTAATATTTTGAACCGCATGAATTTGATCAAGATTAAAATAATCATCAAGCTTAATCATAGCCGACCTTTCCCTACTTGCTAATAATTGATTATGTCCTTGAATCAATCAACAAAGACTAATCCTGATTCCCTATATCTCAATTGTCTAAACTTATTGATTTATTATTTGTATCGATTATTACACTAGGCTAGAGGAGATTTATCTCCCATAAAATTAAAATAGGGTTGAGAACAATAGCTAGAGACGAGTTGTTAACGCCACTACTACTATTCCCAACCCTATTAAAAGTCAAATAGGGCTTACGCAAAGAAACCGGGTTTCTAGGAAAAATATGAAGGTTTTTCGCTAGATATCCAAGAAGAAACCCGGTTTCTGACATCGCGTGCGTAAGTCCGGTTAAATTGGTTTTAGCTGGAGGTTAGGGTTTTTTGATTTCCCGGGCAATATTCCGATACATATCCATACTACTATCGGCCCGACGGCGTTCAGTCTTGCTGGATGATTCCTCAGCCACAGGATTAGAAGCAGTTGAACTGGAACTCTTTGCTGTTTTTGTTGTAGATTTGGGAGCTTCAACTTTAACGGGGAAGGTCTTTTTCACCGGAGCCATATCCTTGAATCGATCTGCATCCCCCAGACCTTGGGCCGTACTACCATCGAGATAGAAACCACTTCCGGTTTCTTTCTGGGGTTTAGAATCCCCTTTTTTACCAAACAAACCAAATAATGCCATCTGACCCTCCCGCTAATTTGAGTTGCGAATCATTTTAAGTTTTATAACATTTTATCAGAAATTGTCTTTAATTTTTATAGGACTTACCCAGGTCGCCCGATGAACCGGGTTTTTTAGAAAATATCTGGGTCACAACGAAGTATTTTCGCCAAAAAAACCCGATAAACCGGGTTTTTTAGATAATATGTGGGTCACAAAGAAGTATTTTGGGAAAAAAACCCGGTTTCTGTGCGTAAGTCCTGTTTTATTTGTTTTAGCTAAAGTCCAACAACAAATTAAGGGCAATTATGGGACTGAAGTAGAGCTAAAACTTTCTTAACTCCTTCGGGGAAAATCACCACCAGACTACCCGGAGTTGCTTCGCCCAGAGCAGTTTCAATAGCTTGTACTTCTTCGAGAATAATCTGATAATCAAAATCAGGATTTTCCTGTTTAACCCCAATTTCAATATATTTAGCCACATCTCCCCGGGGACAGCCGCGATTGTCCTCGTCTTCCTTAATAATAATCCGCTCGAACATTTGGGCTGCTAATCGTCCTAATTCGATGAAATCCTCCGGGCGACGGTCTCCGGGAGCACAGACCACCCCAATCCGTTTACCATCGGGCCAATTGCGGACAAATTCCAGAATTGCTTGAAAACTGGCACGGTTATGGGCATAATCGAGTAGAACATGGAAAGACTGATAAGGAATTAAATTCATCCGTCCGGGGGTTTGTTCCACCGACATCTGAAATGTCCGTAACGCCTGACTAATATCCTCAATGGTGACTCCCTGCACATAGGCGGCTAAACTGGCGGCGAGGGCATTGGCTATCATAAATGGAGCTAACCCCCGTAAGGTGAGGGGAACATTAGCCATTTGTTCCACCCGAATCATTTGATCTGCTTTTAAAAAGGATAAATAACCGGATTCATAAATAGCTGCAACGCCCCCTTGAGCAACGTGTTCAGACACGATCGGGTTATCAGCATTCAGTGAAAAATAAGCCACTTTTGCTTTTAACTGAGATGCCATAGCTACTACTAACGGATCATCGGCATTTAACACCGCGTACTCACTAGCCGCCCTTGCCACAACGCTTTTTACCTCTGCCATCTCCTCGACGGTGTTAATATCCTGTAACCCTAGATGGTCTTGGGAAACATTCAAGACCACGCCCACATCGCAGCGATTAAACCCCAATCCTGAGCGGAGAATTCCTCCCCGGGCGGCTTCTAATACGGCCAGTTCCACGGTGGGATCATTTAAAATTAAGGCGGCGCTTTGAGGGCCCGTATTATCTCCGGCTTCTGCTAAAAAATCTCCGATATAAGTACCATCAGTGGTCGTAAAACCTACGATTTTTTTAGTTTGTTTAAAAATATGGGCAATTAAACGGGTAGTAGTAGTTTTACCATTAGTTCCGGTAATGGCGGTAATCGGAATCTGACTGGGGGTTCCGGGGGGATAGAGCATATCCACAATCGGCACGGCCACGTTCCTGGATGTGCCTTGATTGGGGTGAATGTGCATCCGTAACCCGGGGGCAGCGTTAACTTCCACAATCACCCCATCCACTTCTCGCAGGGGGCGACTAATATCGGGGGCGGTAATATCAATTCCGGCAATATCTAGGCCAATAATTTGGGCGGCGCGTTCGGCAATCCAAATATTTTCCGGGTGAATTTCATCGGTTTTATCAATGGCAATACCCCCGGTACTTAAATTAGCTGTGGCTTTGAGATAACAAATATCTCCTTTTTTGGGAACACTTTCTAAGCGATAACCTTGTTGTTTTAAAATATCAATACTGTTGCGATCAATTTCAATCCGAGTTAACATATTTTCGTGACCACTACCTCGACGGGGATCAAGGTTTGTTTCTTCAACTAATTCGACTAAATTTGAACGACCATCTCCAATAACATGGGCTGGAATTCGTTGCGCCACCGCCACAAATTTTCCTTGAATCACTAACACCCGATAGTCATTTCCTTTATAGAATCTTTCAACAATTATACTGCCAATTTTTGATTCCTTTTTAGCCATTTCATAGGCATTCTCTGCCTGATTCCAATCTTGGATATCCAGGGTAATCCCTCGACCATGATTCCCATCTAGGGGTTTTAAAACAATCGGAAATCCACCAATATTATCAATAGCTTTTTCTAAATCATCTAAACTATCAATAACGGTTCCTTTGGGCACGGGTAAACGGGCTGCATCCAGGAGAGTTTTTGTACCTTCTTTATCTCCAGCAAATTCAATCCCTAAAATACTGGTTCCGTCGGTTTGGGATGCTTGAATTCGTCGTTGTTTTTTGCCATAACCCAGTTGAATAACATGGCGGGCGGGTAATTCTTTCCAGGGAATTCCACGGGCTTCGGCTTCTTCAACAATGGCTTCCGTTGTCGGGCCAAGTTGAGCCCCTAGGAAAATTTCTTGTAAGTCTTCTAAATCCTGTTGTAGTTCGGTTTCAGGGTAACATCCATAATCAATTAAACGATGGCATAATCTTACTGCTGCTCTAGCTGCATAGCGTCCGGCTTCCGCGATTTTATATTCAAAGATAACTCTCTGGACTCCGGGTTGGGAACTCCCACGGGTACAGCCAAAGTCCACAGGCATTCCGGCTAATCTTTGCAATTCTAGGACAACTTGTAGAACCACATCACTCATCAAAATTCCAGTTTGGAGATTTGTCAGGAAATCTTGATATTTTGCTGGAGTTAAATGGGGTAAAATTTCACAAAGTCCCTCGCAAAAATCGGGAATTTCATGGGTGTAGCGATTATCCTTTTCTAAATCGAGATGAATAATAATCAGATTGTGAACATCAATACTCCAAAAATTAGGCCCTGATAGGGTTTGAGTTTTTATAATTTTCATTGGTATTCCCTCCTAAGCTCATGGATGCGGTCATTTCAACAATTCAACATCGTGATGAATTATCCCACAATTTCAGACAATATAAACACCAAGATTCCTGAAGTGGGGTAAATTGTCAACAATTTAAGGAAAATATTAGATTCTGTTAAAACTTGATAATCAGCCTCGGAAGTCCCCGGCGCAATTTTATGATTATTTAAACGCTGATATTAATTTTTATTTGGAGAGAATAACCCGCAAAATTTCCAGACGATAGCAGTATTTTTTGGTAGCTATTTTAAAAATTAACAAACATATTTATCCCCTTCCATCTACCCTTAAACCCTGGAGACTCCGACATCTATATCTAATAGATGTTGACAATTGTAAAATTATCTGATATAGATATTAAAATTTACAGCTATTTATGATCAAACTCGACTCTAAAAGTGATATAAAAATATCAATAAAATAGCTGTATCATCAATAAATCGAGGTTAACGATTTACGGAGACAAGGAGCAATCAATGGCTCAAAAAACGATCAATAAAACCCAATTGGAATTCTCAGAAGTTCCGATCGCCAAAGCACCGATATCGGTAGAAGCCTATGCCGATGAACTGATGGACGACATTTTTTCCGATGTGGATCGGGTGATCCAGGGACAATCTCGGCTCCCCAAAGAAGCGCTCAAACCGGAATTTGTCTCCCTAAAATCGATTAAAGTCCCTCAAATTATTCTACCTCCGATGCCACGGGAGGAGGCAGAAGACCCGGACAAATTAAGGGATGCGAGTGTGAAAAAATCCGCTCCCTCCTTGGATCGGATTCTGTTAATTGCGGCGTTTTCCTCATTATTTATTACCCTATTATTATGGTTAGCTACCCGGGGAGGTTTGGGCCGTTTATTTGCCCCCGAACCCGTAGCCGTAGCCCCTGAACCCGTCTTAGATGCTAAAACCAAAGCGGATATTCAATTTTCCAATTATATTCAGCGATCGCTCACCAATATTGAACAACAAAATCAACAAACCGGGCTAGGGTTGCCCCTATTACCCCCGCCCGTGGCCAATGCCCCCCTCCCCACCCTGCCCGTTCCTGGAACTCCCACCATGGCCCCCGTGGCTCCCGTGGTGGATACCAATAACCTTGTCGCCGCGATTAACCGAGTGGCTGGGGCGATCCAAGATGCCTCTAATCAAACCGCCTCTCTATCTCAACAGGTGATGAACAGCTTGGCCAAGGGACAACAAAGCCCAGCCCCGGCTCCGGTTACGGTTCCTGGTGGCAGGGGTTCGGGTGCTGTCCCCGCAGCGGCCCCTAAAGCCACGGCTTCAGCCCCCGCCACCCAACCCAAACCCGCCACACCCACCCAAGTCGCTCCCGCAACTCCTCAAGTTCGGGAGGAAGTCCCGGCGGCAACTATTCCATTACCCCCGCCACCGGCGGTCACGGAAACCCCCGCAGAACAGCCCACGGCAGTCAATCCAGCCCCCGTAATCGCCCATACCTTAGTGGGGATTTTGGAATTGGGCGATCGTTCCGCGGCTCTGTTTGAAATTAATGGAGTAGCTCGTCGGATTTATGTCGGTGAAACCATTGGCGCCAGTGGTTGGTCACTGGTGGAAGTTGTTAACCAAGAAGCGGTTATTCGTCGGAATGGGGAGGTTAAAACAATCTTTGTCGGACAACAATTCTAAATTGGTTAATCCCTGTGGAGAGACGCGCCGTGGCACGTCTCTACTGTTCTTTTATATCTGATATCAATTATGGGTTTATTTGAAGATTTTAGTAATTTTTTTGAGACTCGTTTAGATGAATTTCTCAAGGATAATCCCCATTTAGAATTACAAGCTTTAGAAGAACAATTGCGGGAACAAGAGGAAGATACCTTACGGTTAATTGCTGAGTTGAACCGAGAGGAAAAAAAGCTGCAAACTCAAATTTTAGCGGTGGCTCAAGATGTCCAGAAATGGCATAAATGGGTGCAAAAAGCACAGGCAGCTAATCGTTTAGATTTAGTTGCCCCCGCCCAAGAGCGAGAGGCGGCATTTTTACGTCAGGGAAATCAACTTTGGGGACAAATGCAAGGAGTGAAAGAACGGATTAAAAAATCTCAAGAAGTCTATGCTCAAGTTCAACAACGCCATCAAGAAGTTAAAGTTAAAGCCGCAGAATTAGAAGCGAACCGCGTCAAAGCCAAGGCTCAACAAAAACCTCAAAATCCCTGGGAAACTCAAGGTTGGAATCAGAGTAAATCCTATGGTAGTTCTAATTCTTTAGAATCACAATTTAAACAATGGGAAATGGATGAAGAATTAGAAGATTTGAAACGGAATATGGGACTTTAGAATTTTATTCCTCTGATTGTTCAAAATTTACTTGTTCATAGATATCGGTTAAATTGATCGGAAAATCTAGGGCACTTAAGGTTAAAATAGAATCCGCCGACTCATAAAAATTAACTTGCCATTTTCCCGTTTCTGTTTTTACAAATTGTTCAACGGAATATTGATATTGATCGATTAAAATATATTCTTGAAATTCGGGAATAGAACGATAATACTTGAATTTATCTCCGCGATCATAACTTCCCGTTGATTGAGATAAAACTTCCACAATGACTAGGGGATTTAAAACCGTATCCGTGCGATTTTCGTGATAAATAACATCCCCTTTAATCACCATTAAATCGGGATAGGTATATAACCGATAATCAGGCATCCATAGACGGACATCCCCAATAAATAATCTATATTTTTGACCCCTTAATGCTAATTTTAGTTGAAAATAAGCATTTCCAGAAATTTGATTATGATTAGTCGTACCCCCAGTCATAGGAATAATATCTCCGTCTCGATATTCATGTTTAAATTCTGCGGTTTCTTCGAGTTTAAAATACTCCTCTGGAGAATAGAGGAGAGGTTTAGCTTGCATAACCATATCATTCTCCTACCTAGATCACATCCTTTTATTATATAGCCTATTGTGGCAAAATTTTAATCTCAAGATTAATCTTTTCTTGCCATTCTCGAATATAAACTAACAACCCATACATAAATACAATTACTCCCATCATTTCCATAATTTCTTCTACAATTGCTACCAATGAATAAACCAGACTTTGTTGATGGTGATAAAACGCCACAACACTCCCGACCATTTCCATTAATAATGCTCCACCAATATATAAAGAGGTGGCTAAAATAAAATGGTAACGGGTTTTTCGGGGCAGATGTAACCAAAATTGCCAATATTTACGCAGGAAAACTACTACCAAAATTATGCCTGGAATTACCCACATTGAACGTAAAAAGGGCGGTAAATTTAACCCTTTAGCAACATCAGGAATAATTAAAATTTCATGAATTGTAGCTACTTCATCAAGAGCTAATAACCAAAAAATAATCGATAACCATTTCCATTGTTGGAAATAACGATATTTAGCTGAGGAATGATTGTGAGCATCAGTTAAGGAGTTTTGTTGTTCAAGTTCAGCTTGTTTTGCCGAGGCGATCGCACCTAATAACCAAGCACAAAAAGCCAACATAAACGCACTAAACCAAGTAGGTAAATTCATCTCTCGGTCAACATTAAACATCGATGTCCAATCTTTTCGATAGTTAAATCCAAACCGACCAATTTGTACGAGAATACTCGTAAAGGTAAAAAATCCCACCCCCATTGTTAGGCGTTTAGCTAATGTTAAAGGGGACAACGTTAGAGATAATTGCATTTGAACTTATCCTATTTGATCAACCTCAAATCATAACCCAACTATCGACAATAATATCGTCGATATCGATATCCATTAAACTTAGGTTGAGGACGGGGATCTGGTTGACATCGGAATTGACTAAAATCCGTATTATCTTTTAAATTCACCGCCCATAACTCAAAGGGACGTTTAATTTGAGTTAAAGCAGTTGCTAAAGCCGGAGAAGGATGATCGGTTTTTTTGACTAATATAAACTGCGGTAAATTATTAGCTTTTTGACGCTTAAATTCTAATCCTAACCCCATTAAAGATCGAGTTTCTGCATGGGTTTTTTGGGTTGTAGCAATAATCACAAGTGTTTGTGCTTGATTAATAATATAATTCCCTAAAAGATCTGACCTTTGGGATTTTTGAAAACCATAATTTCCCCCAACTGTTAATGCACCCAAACACCCCATAATTAATGTGATAATTACAATTTTTTTCCCATTTGCTTGTAAAATAGGTGGAAGTGAAACCCAAGAATAATTAGGAATTGTGGGTTGTTTCCAAATAACTCCTAATCCAGAGCCTAAAATTAAAATAAATACCGGAAAGTAAACAAATTGATATCTCGCCGCTAGTGATACATCCTTTTGGAGTCCATAAATTATAATTAAAAACAGTGCCAAAACACTAATTAAAATACCGCCAAAAATTTTAGTTTCTAGTTTAGTGTTGGATGCTTGAAGATTCAACCTAATTCCTTGAATTATCCCCGGACTGATCCAAACTAAAACTGTTAATAAAATTAATACTGAAATTAATGTTATAATTATAGAAGTCCCTTCAACGGGTAATAGAAATATTTGGGTAATTAACCAGGCAAATAACCGAAATAAAGGCTCTATAAATCCTAATCCCTGAAATTCGGTTTCGATCCATTCCGTGAGTTGATCATTAGGAAGATTTTTTAAAATTGGAATCCAAACCAACCCAGTAATTAATGTTCCGAATATGACTAGATAAATTCTTAACCAAGCTGTTCTAAAAAGTCCTAATTTATTTCGCCAATCCTTTAACCAAAATCCCGCTAAAACCAACCCCTCTGCACCTAATAACACAATAAAAAAATAGTGACTAGCAATTCCTAATCCATTCATAATAATCCAACCAATGACTTGAATTAGAGATAGTTTTTTTTCTCCCTCTAAACTTCTAATTGCCTTGACTAAATAGCCTAAAGATGCGATAATAAAAAGTATAGTTATTGTATAGTGACGGGCTTCCTGTGATAAGTAAATTCCATAGGGAGAAATAGCTATTAAGGCTGCGGTAATTTGGGCAAAAATCAAAGATCCAAAGGCAAAATAACTTAAACTAAAGATAGCTGGAATTGATAAAACTCCTAAAATAGAACTGAGCGATCGCGCCACCGTTAAAGATACCAATTCCCCATCTATTGAAAACAACCGCATCCAGAAATAATTCAGCAAAAAATATAACGGGGGATGATTACTTTCCGTAAATAAATGATAAACAACATCCGCAGGTTGACTAGCGGTTTCAAACCGTAAAGGATATAATAAAATATCCGTCGAAATGATTTGATCTAAAGGAATAGTTTTCAGACCGTGACCCAAACTAAACACCAAAGTAGAAATTTCAATACTTGATGCTGACTTATCTCCTAAACCCATAAATCTAAATAAAATTCCTAGTCCCACCCAAAATAATAGTAAACCTGGATGAAACCATCGGTTATTAACAATTTTAAGCACTGAAAACAATCCTCACAAAAATTAAACAATCATTCCTTAAAACCGTCTTTCTAACTTCAAACATTGACCCGGAGTTAACTTTCTAATCTCATCGGTTAAATCTAACCAAGGTTGTAATTGTCCCCGTTGAAACGTGCGACTCAGGGGAATATCCATAGAGGTTTGATCACAACCTATTCCCACGGAAATCACCCCGCGCCAAGAATCAGCATATAATTCATCAATAATCTGCCATTGATTTTTTTCCCAACGAAATCGCCGGGTAAATCTAAAGGGTGAATCTTGTTTTCCTCTAACAATTTTAGCAGAATTTAACCTCTGAATTTGCTTGGAGAAAAACTTCCCTAATACTAACATTAAAATCCGCATAAAAACCAATTTTAACGAAGATAATTGATTAGGTTTAACCCAACTTAATCCCCCCTCAATTAAAACCTCATCCTGTTCAACATGAATAGTATAAGAACTCATTAAATGTGCTACAGCATTTTTAATTTGACGACCTTGACGAACTTGTAGGGAAAAATGAGTATCCGATAAAATCAGTTTATTTTCCCTAAACAACTTAAAAACGCCCCCTTTATTTAAAGCCACATATAACTCCACATAAGGACGACGCTTAATTAAAATTTCCGCTTCCTTTAACCAAATACTCGCCACATCTCGCGCTAAAGGTTGGGGTCTTCCTGGGATAAAATCACGCCAAGTTAGTAAATAATTCCAAACCTGATTTCCTAATGAATAATCATCTTCATAACAAGCGGATAAACCATTTTTAATCCCTAGTAAAAAACGGTCATTAATTCGCAAAGCATCCGGTAGCCATTCCCCCAATAATTCAAACCCATAAGGAAAAAATTGATAAGTATTTAAACTACCATATTCGCCCCCATACGAGCCATCAGGATGAATAAAATAGGAAACCAATTCTACCGCTTTCAGTAAAGACTCTTTCAACCTTAAATCCGCTCTCAAATCATCTAATTGAGCTAAAAAAGAAATCGTTAAGCTATGATAACCGGGATCAAAAGTTTCATTTTCTTTAAACCATCCCTCCTGACTTTGTAAAGATAATAACTTTTCTAAACGAGAGGCTTTAATTCGATGCCATTTAGAGGTTTGTAACATTTGACCCAAACGTTCTAAACACAAAAGAATTAGAGCTTCCTGACTCGCACTCTGACTCAATTTACCATGGGCTAAACCATTCGCTTGACGTTCAAAACATTGTAAGGCTTCATAATTCATTAACCCCAATAAATGATAACTTTCTAAACTTGCAAATAAGGAAAAAGCCGTGGCTCTAGCAGAATGTTCTAAGGGTAAATTTTCATCACAAAAACTATCTGTGTGAGCAGTATAAGTATTATAAATAATTCCCGCCTCTACCCAATTTTTAATCGCAGGTTGTTGATAATAGGGATTATCAGAAATAGGTAAATCATAAACTAAAGCCAGGGGTAAAACAAATTCTTGCATTCTACCGTTGGCAAAATCTTTAGTTTTATAATGCCAAAAATTCCGATCAAAACAACCATAGGTTGGACTATGGGGATTTCGATCCAATAGGGTTAAAATTTTAGGAATTTGAGTTAACGCTTCACGGGCTAATAAATCTTTACTCACGGTTAATAGTTGCTATTAGTTGCACCAAACAAATCACCGCCATTGTACCAAAAAAGGGGCGATCGCTACTTCCTGATCGCACCTTTTTTGCTACTCCCCCGTAGTAAGCCCTTCAGGGCTTTATCTCTGAGATTATATCCCCCTAAATCCCCATTAAAAAGGGGGACTTTTAAGTTATATGTTGAATCTCATGCGAAAGAAAAATTTAATAGACTAATCATCGCTAGAACAACTATCTCCAGAATCACCGGAATCACCCCAGGAACAACTATCCCCAGAGTCATAGGAATCGTTATCACTATAGTCACTGTAGTAACTATCGCCATAATAGCCACCATTATTATACCTGCTCTTTTTAGGGTTTGGAATACATTTTTTAGTTAATTCTTTCACTATCTGATCAGCAGCTTGTTCCTGACCGAGAGGAACAAAAATAGAGCGAGTGATCTCCCCATTGGGTTCATCTGCAAATAAACGAGTGTTCAGAACAAAATCTTGATCTTGCTCAGATTCTGGTATTTGTAGTTGGTAAAATAATTCAAACTTTAAGACTCGTTTTGATAAATTTATGCTAGATAAATGATAGGGAGTTCCTTCCCAGCACCAATATTCATCATCTGCATAAAACCCGTTTTCACCAATATAAACATCACGAATATTTTTGCTTCTTTTGGCAGCTTTAAAAATCCCACCTATAAAAAAGACTAATCCAGTTCCAATGCCAATACAGATCTCTACCCCACACAGCTTGATCAGATCGTGAACCCAATTCCCCGTCGGATGATAATGAAATTTTCTGCCATTGATCAGTTCAAGAACTAGAAGAAAAATTGTTATAAATGGAGACCATAATAATATCCCTAGTCCTTCTAAAAAAAGATGAGATGCAATCCATTTTCTATCTCGTTCGGTGTATTGCCAGCGATACCAATAGTTGTCAGGATTGCTAATAAAATCTCCCGCTAGTTGACGATTAATCTGATCAGTGATCTGAGTTTTTTTGAGATTAAGAATAGCCGCCCAAGCGATATAAATTACAATCATTATAAATGAGACAACTAGGAAAGTAAAAAAGCCAATAAATAATAGTCCTTCCTTTGATACTAAAGAATAAATTAAACTCATTGAAATTATAAATAAGGCAGTTCCTAACCCTAATATTACCCAAGAATTGGGGGAGCCAATTTTGGTTGATTCTCCGTTGTTACTGTAAGATTTCATGATGTTTTCCTTTTTTTGGTAAGATTTACAAGTGTTTGAGAGAGTGCGATCGCATTTTTCACTCTCCAAAATCACAGATTGATTGATTAGGTAAAGGACAGACTTTTTGTTCTATTGGGTTTTCACCCAGGGAAATCATTTCTAACTGATTCAAATTGGATAAAAAACTAATATCTCTGATTTGATTTTTACTAATTTGAAGATATTTTAATTGAGTCAAACTCAATAAAGGACTAATATTACTAATTTGATTTGCTCTGAGGTCAAGGTCTGTCAATTGAGTCAAACTTGATAAAGGACTAATATCACTTATTTGATTATCCCAGAGAACAAGCTCAGTCAATCGAGTCAAACTTGATAAAGGACTAATATCACTTATTTGATTTTTCATAAGGTCAATCTCAGTCAATTGAGTTAAAGAGGATAATGGTCTAATATTACTAATTTGATTTGACAGGAGGTCAAGGTCTGTCAATTGAGTCAAACTTGATAAAGGACTAATATCACTAATTTGATTGCCATTGAGGCCAAGATATGTTAATTGAGTTAAAGAGGATAAAGAGCTAATATCACTAATTTCAGTGTAGCTGAGGTCAAGCTCTTTCAATTGAGTTAAAGAAGATAAAGAATTAATCTCACTGATTTGATTGAGGCTGAGGAAAAGCTTAGTCAATTGAGTCAGAGAAGAAAAAGGATTAATATCTATAATTTCCGATCCCGGTAGTACAAGTTCAGTCTTTTGAGATAAAATTTGATTAGCTTGATTACAATCCGTTGTTTCTGCCACTTTTAACAACACTTCAATCGTATGTTTAGTTTCCTCACCTAATTGGTTTTGATTCTCACACCACTGGGCAAAGGTTTTAAATTGTGCTGGGGGCTGGGCTAATAAAGAACCGTTAGAGATTCCTAGAGTTAATGCGAGTCCGATTAATAATGATGATGTTAATCTTTTCATGGTTAGTTATTTCTTAATGAATTAATCCTAAATTTCAAAAAATAAAAACCCTTTTAATTATCCTGATTATGATTTAGTGAAATACATATAATTCGAGGATAATTAAAAGGGAATTACCTTGAAATCTGTAATGACATAGTTGAGCAAGATACTGGCAATTAAAAAACACAAATTTTTACGTCAGTTCTTCAAGCACCTTTTGCACCTTATCTCGATACTCTTTTATTTTAATATAATGATCAGCAACTTCTTCTAAAGCCATGATGTTTTTTTCGTTGGCACTAAATGTAATTACATCGTTCTTAAAAATAGGCTGAAATCTTACATAGTCAGTTTCTTGTTTAAGGAGTTGTTTGGTAATGTAATCCGTTGCATCACTGGAGCCATCTGTAAATACATCCATCAAAGGTATACTTCTAGTTAAATTAGCCCAATTCAAAGCGCCCCATCCTTGGGCTTGTTGAACACTAATTCGATTGAATCCTGCACCTGCTCCAAAAGATACAACTAAATTGGGAAGTGTCTTAAAGTTTTTCTGACATTCAGCAATAGCACAAAGTACAGGATTATTAGCAACTAAACCACCATCAACAAATGGAAGACCTTCGTTGGGAATTTCAAGATTGAAACTTTTATCTAAATTTTTAGCCTTTTTTGCATCTTTTTTTAGTTCGGAAATAAACTGATCATTGTTAATAATATGAGCCGGAAAAACAGCAGGAGCAGAACAAGAAGCTTTGCATACTTGCCAAATAGCTAAATTTTTATAGCGGTCGTCTCGATTTTTAAACACTGTTGCTTGGCGGTTATAAACATCATAACTAGGAACAATAACTAAAGGTGTTAGCTCCCCAAATAACTGATCAGAAAACTTTTCTTTGAGTACCTCCTCCAACCCTTTATCATCATAAAAAGGCTGGCTCATTATTTTGTCAACTTCTTTATTGTCTTTGTCAAAAAAATCACAAAGATTAAATAAATTCAAATCAAAATCTTGCTCTGCAAACCTTTTAATCAGATCGATTAAAATTGACTTAACATCGGGAAAAATTCTCTCACCATCGAATTTAAACAAATTTTTGATATCTTTTGCAGGCATTCCTTGGGCAACAGCCAGGGCAATAATACTGCCCGAAGATGTGCCAGCAATAATATCAAAATAATCTCTTAATTCTTTATCAGGATTGATTGCTTTCAGCTTATCTTCAACTGCTTCTAACATTGCTGCGGTTAAAATTCCTCGAATACCGCCACCATCAAATGAAAGAATTCGGCGAGGTTGTTCAAACATTTTAGTTACTCCTTGATATCTATTAATTTGAGGCTATCTATGAACAATACAAATTAGAACTGATTAAATAACCTGGAAAAACTGGGATTAATTTTTGCCTACAATTGACTGATTTGACTGGTTTATCTCTCACAAATTATAGTTTCAAACATGAAACCTCCCTCGTGCCTTTTCCACCCAGTCCATAGCTCACCATCTCGGTATTCTTCAGTGTACATCCAAATATTTTCTCTTTGCTCCCAAGGTTTATCTACCCAAGACCATTTACTAGCAGAGGTATAACCCATGCGCTTGCAAAACTTTTGAGCTACTTCTCGGGTAGCGGCTTTGCCACAAGCATCTGGGAAACGATAAGAAGCGATGCACCGATCTAAATGGTTACCATCAATTTTAACGTCATTTAGAAATACCTGAGTTTCAGCTAATATTCGACCGGCACTTAAAACTCCTAGTGTTAAAGCAAAAGAAATAGCTAAAACTGCCCTATGAATCTTATTCATTAATCTTATTCCTCCTTAACTCTCCTGGAGTTATTAGACTTTCTGGCTTTCTGTTCTTAGACTAACTTGATCACTTGTTGGTTGACGGTAAGAAAAGGTGATCACTTTCATGTAAAGAAACCTAAAGATAAACAAAGAACAGTAAAAAAAGTAAGAAAAGGTGATAAAATACAAATCAAATGATAGTGCGACGGGAATAAACCATGCCAGAGATTACACCTGATGAGGTTTTAGCTCTATTAACTCCTCTGTTTCGATCAAATCGGTTGAATGATACTCAAGAATTGGTGTTGCGGGAGTCTTGGCAAAGAAAATCCTATCAACAAATTGCCACAGCCTTTGGCTACGATACAGACTATATTAAAGGAGTGGGTTCTCATTTGTGGCGATCGCTTTCTGAAATCCTAGGAATTCCCGTTAGCAAATCTACTTTTCATGCGGTTATTCACTCCTATTCCCATCAATCAAAACAGATATCTAGTAAGTCTGAGATTGTATCAAAACCATTAACGACTCATGATTGTTCTTTCTGTTTAAAGATCATAATAGCTAAAAAATTAGCATCAGAAAAAATTAGAAATCATCTCAAATCTTATGGTTTAAAGACAGCAATTGATGTCTCCTTTTTTTCTGGTAGAATCACTGAACTTTCAACGCTGAAACACTGGATTTTAGAAGAAAATTGTCGCTTGATTGCTATTTTAGGGATGGTGGGGATTGGAAAAACTGCCTTATCAGTTAAACTGACTGAGGAAATTAAGCAACAGTTTGAATTCGTTTTCTATTATAACCTTAATACTGGTTTATCTTTATCTGAATTACTAACAAAAATATGTGATTATTGTTTGATTTCTCCCCCCCCCCGAATTTATCAGAGAATTGAAGTCGAAATTTTATGCTTTATTGAATACTTACAAAACCATCGCTGTTTAATTATCTTTGATGGGTTTGATACCATTTTTCAAGATAGAATGTTAACAGGAAATTACCGAAATGGATATGAAGAATATGGGCAACTGCTGCAACAACTAGGAGAAATTAACCATCAAAGTTGTATTATAATTACCAGTCGAGAAATTCCTCAAGAAATTGCCGTTTTAGAAGGAAATTTTTTACCTGTGCGAGTCTTAAAATTAGAAGGTTTTGAGAGACAGAGAAACCGGGTTTCTTGCAGAAACCGGGTCTCTGAGGTTATAGTCTAATTTAAGCCGCTTGTCGTTCTTCGTGATCAAAACCATGTAAAATCGGTTTCGGGCCGAATTTAGAAGTAACTCTGAGCAAACGGGGAATTTCAAAACTATTATAAACCCGGAACTCACTTTGAATCGTCGCTTCTGCCGTTCTAACAGCTTGGTTTAATACCAAAGAACCATCGGGATCTGATACCGAACGATGGAAGGTTCCGGGGGGAATTCTCAAAATGTGACGGTTGGCATCTAATCTAACAATATGATAGGGATCTTTCCAAGCAAAATTAACTAAATAAAAGGTACGTCCCCCACTCACCGCTAACAAATTATCTTCTTGATGGGGATGAAGATAAAATTGCCAATATCCTGTTTCAGTGTTATTGGGGCTAATGGCTGGCCCCTCATGGAATACTAAATCGCGGGCGTTTGAATTGGCAATAGTAATATCAAAAAAACGGACACTGGGGGTATCACGGAATTTGTGAAAGGGGATTAATTCAAACATACAGATTTTATTTAAGTTATTCGTTTTTTCGCTTGTTATCCTTAGCTTAGTCACACTTGTTCAAACAATCAAAACCTATTGAGCATAATTTCTATGCGAAAACCGAATAGATAGCGCGAGAAGGAGAGGGGGAATTTTTAAGGTAAAATGTAGTGAGTCCTTTAGGACTCTCTCTCAGAAAGCCCTTCAGGGCTTACTACGGTTGGTAGTGAGTCCTTTAGGACTCTCTCTCAGAAAGCCCTTCAGGGCTTACTACGGTTTGGAATTGGAGGCAGTCCGACGGTTTATACTCGTCCCTTAGCTCGATTAATTGAGCAATTACAACATTTACCCGGTGTGGGGCCAAAAACCGCCCAACGCCTAGCACTTCATATTATTAAGCGTCCCGATGAAGATGTGCAAGCTTTAGCCCAGGCGTTATTAGATGCAAAACAGCAAGTGGGTTTTTGTCAGGTTTGTTTCCATCTTTCGGCTGAACCCGTTTGTGATATTTGTCGCAACCCCCAACGCGACCCCGATACAATTTGTGTGGTTTCTGACTCCCGGGATGTGATCGCCTTAGAAAAAACCCGGGAATATAAGGGAAAATATCATGTTTTGGGGGGTGTAATTTCTCCGATGGATGGTATTGGCCCCGAACAATTAACGATTCAACCCTTAGTGCGTCGGGTGAGTCAACAACACATTAAAGAAGTGATTATTGCTATTAGTCCTAGTATTGAGGGGGAAACCACGACCTTATATATAGGTCAACTATTAAGACCTTTTACCAGAGTAACTAGAATTGCCTTTGGTTTACCCATGGGCGGCGAGTTAGAATATGCGGATGAAATCACCTTAGCCCGGGCATTAGAAGGGCGGCGGGAGTTAGATTAAAACTGACACCCACCAGCCAAGAAAACAGGTTTCTGTCTCATCTCAAAAATTATGAAATCAGTCACAAAAATCCCACTCCCAGAGTTTCTTTCTCAACCGAATATTGAAGGGTCTCCCGCATGGGAATTAATTAATGGCCAAGGGATTCAAAAACCAATGCCAACGCTGTTTCACTCACGGTTACAACGCAATTTTGTTAATTATATTAATCAGTATACCAATCAGTTTGAGGCGGTGCAAGAGTTACGCTGTCTTGTTCCTCCCTACTCACCTGTGCCAGATATTGCTATTATTAATTGCGATGGCGTAGCCGCCGCCTGCCGGCATCGCCTTGCGGATGAAGACGGGCCATTTAACGGAGCGCCAGATTGGTTAATTGAAATTTGTTCACCGGATCAAAATACTTTAGACTTACAGAAAAAGATTCTCCACTGTCTCAGTAACGGAACACAATTGGCTTGGTTAATTGATATCTCTCGTCAACAAGTTTGGGTCTGGCGGGGTGAAGAATTACCATTAGTTTGTTCAGGTATAGACATTTTGCCGACCTTGGGTAATATATCTGAACTTACGGTTGAGGCTATCATGGCGATGACTCGGCGACAATAAAATGCCGGGAATTTTAATCAATTTTAGATCAATTCCCTGACATTTTATTGTTAATTATGCGATCGCTACATCCGGCGGAATCACCGTCGAAATTTTAATCCCGTTAATCGCTTGGGGATTAGCCGTTTGAATTAAAATATTTTGAATTTCATCAACAGTAAGCTTAGGATTAGCTTCTAACATCAGGGCAATTACCCCAGAAACGTAGGGTGCAGACATTGAAGTTCCCTCCATAATATCATAGTTATTCCCTGGTACAGTAGACAACACTCCAACTCCTGGTGCAACCACGAAATTAGACGGTTTAACGCCTGCGGGGTTGGAAAAGTCCGCAAATTGCAAGTTATTATTGTTACGAGCATCAACTGCACCGACTGAAATAGTCAGGTCGTCTTGAGAAAGGTTAGAGGGATAGCTAGGTGAGGTGACTGCAAAGTTAGAGCGTTCATTCCCGGCGGAAATGACTACAGTAACGTCCTTTTGTTTAGCGTGTTCCAAGGCTGCTTTGATTTTGTCTAGTGATGCTTGGTCTTGCTGTGAATCAGCACCAGGTTCTCCAGAACTAATATTAATCACCTTAACTCCATTGTCAACCGCATATCGAATTCCTTCAGCAAGGGTTTCTTTATACCCTTTAGAAGTGTTACTGATTCTCACAGGCATGATTTGAGCATTGAAAGCAACTCCTGTGACGTTTGACCAATCTATGGTACTCGCATAACCATTGGCAGTCTGTTCGCTAATTTTAGTGAAGTTAGTACCATTATTCGCCGCCGCGATACTTCCACTGACATGAGTGCCATGGGAATAAAACAAGCCATCTTTCTGATAACTGGGATAGGGATAGGCATCCCGACCAACAAAATCATACCCATTGACATCATCCGTATAGCCATTGTTATCATCATCAATTCCTGGCTGACCATTGGCTTCTTTTGAGTTAACCCAAATATTATTCCCTAAATCAAAATGTTTCAAATCCACCCCGGTATCTAACACCGCCACAATTACACCCTCTCCGGTATAGCCTTGATTCCACACCTCCGGTACATTCATCACGTTGAGATCTGCAAAGTTATTATAGGTGGGTGGCGTATAGTTGGGAATATCTGGATAGGGTGTAGTTTGACCCGCAGCCAGAGCAACAGCTTTCGCCGCATCAACAAGGCCCCAACCATAATAGGAACTATAGTTCGGAACACCGGAAGGCTCTAAAAATTGGGGTAGGGTTAAATTAGGAGTTGCTGACATATCTAGGGTATAACCCGTATTGCCTTGGGCTTGCTCCACCACCACAAAATATTCCCCTGCATTTAAGCCATCGAGAGCAATTATTTCTGGATTGATTCCGGGTTGAGACTGCCCAAAAACATACTCAATCTCACCATTTCCATTACGGTCTTGACCAATCCAAATATCAGCATCTGCATTAACACTTGGATTCAAAAAGTTAAGGTTTACAGTCAGATCACTTTGGGTAGGTAACTGAATCCGATAATAATCAAAGCGATTAAAAGGCTCAACAACATCATTAAATGCTACCAAGGAATTATTGAGTATTCCCACATTTATTGCTGTTGCTAGAGTATTTTCAGCATTATTTGGTTGCGAGAACGGGTATGGTGTGGCACTCAGGTTAAGGTTGTAGTTCGTATCTCCCCAATATTGCTTCACCCAGAGAAAGTAATTCCCTGATTGTAATGGCTTTATTATGGTTTCTGAATTGAGATCACCGTCTTCGGATCTCAAAACTTCTCGCTCTGTATCGGTTATTAATCCATCACCATTGATATCTTGATTATCCGTTATTAATCCATCACCATTGATATCTTGACCCAGAAATAAATCGGCATCTTCAGTTAATCCCGTTAAATCAATTTTGACTTCACTTGGGGTATTCAGGATAAACCGATAGAAGTCGTAAACATCTGAATCTCCAACAAAGTTATTGATCGATAAACTGTTATTTAATACACCTAAATCCGTCGCTCCATTCCGCAGATTATTGGCAATATCTAAATTGCTATTTTCGACATTAATCAAATGACCTTCAAGTTGTTCAGGTGTTACACCAAAAACCGTTGCTAGAACTAAATTTGTCAAGGGGTCTTTAACCAATGTTACCCCCTCAACCTGTTCTCGTTGAACACTCGCTTCTGTGAATCCTCCCCTCAAGCCAATTAGGTCTTCCGCCGGATTAAAATCTAGGATGAGATCTCCATAATAGACATTCGTAGTTGCTATATCAAGTTGTACAACAAATAGATCAGAATCCTCTCCACCATACAGGGAATCTCCCCCCCAATTACCAAAGATAATATCTTGTCCGGTTCCTCCCTCTAGGATATCATCCCCCAAGCCGCCATCAATATAATCATTATTCTGACCACCGCTAATCCAATCATTCTCATCATTGCCTAATAAACTATCGTCTCCTTGATTACCACTGATAATATCAGCAATAGTTGAACCAAAAACCGTATCATTTCCGCCTAAAGCTGCTAATCCTTGAGGTAAATTAATTAGCAAATCCGGTAGAATTGTAAAGTTATCAGAACCTGGAGTTAAAGCATAGTAGCCGTCTGGAGTTGTACCAATCATAAATAACTCCTTAAGTTAATTTATTAAATTGAGTTTGTTATCAACGGGTCATCAACTTAGTTTTTTATTAACAGTCATATTAGCATATAGAATAAAATTAATTCTTGAAGTGAACTACAGATATTTGCAATAAAATTTAGATTATTGACTATTCATGTTTTCGATCCCAACTTCCAGAATTTATTGATCACGGCTAATACAGTTAATTGTAATTTATTAAAGATTTAATATTTATAACTTAGTTGATTTTTTTCTAGTCCCAGATCCCCCCTAACCCCCCTTGGAAAGGGGGGAATTAGAGTTCAAAGTCCCCCTTGGGAAGGGGGATTTAGGGGGATCTAATCTTGATCACTCAGTCTCAACTTAGCCCAAATGTATCCCAACAAACAGAACAATTTTTTGTTTTCCCCAACTCCCCTAACTCCCCCACAACTCCCCTGAACCAAGGTAAGCTGACATAATAGGTTTTTCCCTCCCTTAATGGGCCTTCGTTGCCCTCGGAGACAGTAAAGCCCTAGGTATCTACATTCATAACTCTAAATTGACTGCCATGAATACTCACCAATTCCCCGAAAAACAGGGTTTATACGATCCGCAATTTGAACACGACGCCTGCGGGGTCGGGTTTATTGTGCAGATGAAAGGCAAACAGTCCCACGATATTGTGGAACAGGGGTTAACTATCCTGCTCAACCTCGACCATCGCGGCGCCTGTGGTGCGGAAACCAATACCGGTGACGGGGCGGGAATTTTAATGCAACTCCCCCACAAGTTCCTAAAAAAAGTGGCGGCGGCACAGAATATTACCCTCCCCGCCCCTGGTGAATATGGTGTCGGGATGATGTACGCCTCCCCCGATACCAACGCCAGGGAAAGCGGTCGCCGGATATTTGAGAAAATTGTGGCGGATGAAGGTCAACAGGTCTTGGGGTGGCGGGACGTACCGACCGATAACTCCTCCCTGGGAAATACTGCTAAAATGAGTGAACCCTTCATGCAGCAGGTGTTTATTCAACGGGGTTCGGGCTTAGTAGATGATTTAGCTTTTGAACGGAAATTGTATGTAATTCGCAAACGCGCCCATACCGAGATCCGGGTGACTCAGGTTGACACCTATTTGTATTTGTCGAGTCTCTCCTGTCGGACAATGGTGTATAAGGGGATGCTGATGACTATGCAGGTGGGTGAGTATTACCCCGAACTCCATGATCCCGATATGGAAAGTGCTTTGGCGTTGGTTCACTCGCGCTTCAGTACCAATACTTTCCCCAGTTGGGAACGTTCCCACCCCTATCGTTATATTGCCCATAACGGGGAAATTAATACCCTGCGGGGCAATATTAACTGGATGACCGCCCGCGGGTCGATGTTGGAGTCGGAATTGTTTGGGGAGGATCTGAAAAAAATTCAACCCGTGATCAATATTAACGGTAGCGATTCTACCATTTTTGATAATGCCCTAGAATTGTTAGTCTTGGCAGGGCGATCGCTTCCCCATGCGGTGATGATGATGATCCCCGAACCTTGGACGGCCCACGAGTCCATGAGTGATGAGAAAAAGGCATTTTATGAATACCATTCCTGCTTAATGGAACCTTGGGATGGCCCGGCTTCCATTGCCTTTACCGATGGCACGATGATGGGGGCTGTCCTTGACCGTAACGGTTTAAGGCCCTCCCGCTATTATGTTACTAAGGATGATCTAGTGATTATGGCGTCGGAGGCCGGAGTCCTACCCATTGAACCCGAACGAGTTGCCTATAAGGGCCGTTTGCAACCCGGGCGGATGTTCCTGGTGGATATGGAACAGGGGCGGATCATTGCCGATGAGGAAATTAAAACCAAAATCGCCACGGAACAGCCCTATCGGGACTGGATCAACCAGAATATGGTGGAATTGGGCAACCTGAAAGACCCCGATAATGTAGAGACGTTGCATGCAACGTCTCTACAGGAGAATTTAGTCCAACTACAAACGGCCTTTGGTTATACCTTTGAGGATCTGCGCCTGCTGTTAACTCCCATGGCCCGGGATGGGGTAGAGGCGGTGGGTTCCATGGGAACCGATACCCCCTTAGCGGTGTTATCCGATCGCCCCAAACTGCTTTATGATTATTTTCAACAACTGTTTGCCCAAGTCACAAACCCCCCCATTGACTCCATTCGGGAGGAAATTATCACCTCGGCCGAAACTACTATCGGGGCGGAACGCAACCTGTTAAAACCCGAGCCGGAAAGTTGCCACCTGATCGAACTGAAAAGCCCCATTCTCACTAACGCTGAATTGGCTAAACTTAAATTTGTGAATGAAGACGGTTTTCAAGCCGTTACCCTGCCGATTCTATTTAACCCCAAAGATGGGGTAAAAGGCTTAGAAGCGGTGATGGAGGGGATTTTTGCCCAGGCTGATCAAGCAATTGAAAGTGGGGTGAACCTGTTGGTTTTGAGCGATCGCGGAGTTAACCAGGAAAACGCCCCCATCCCGGCCCTGTTAGCAGTATCGGGTTTACATCACCATTTAATTCGTCAAGAGACTCGCACCCGGGTGGGCTTGATCCTCGAATCCGGTGAACCCCGAGAAGTCCATCATTATGCCCTTTTAGTCGGTTATGGCTGCGGGGCAATTAATCCCTATATGGCGTTTGAAAGTATCCACGATATGATCTCTCAAGGATTATTAGTCGGTGTGGACGACAAAACCGCCTGTAAGAATTACGTCAAAGCTGCTACAAAAGGGGTAGTTAAAGTTGCTTCAAAAATCGGGATTTCCACCTTACAAAGTTATCGCGGAGCTCAAATTTTTGAGGCTATTGGGTTAAATCAATCGGTGATTGATCGATACTTTAGTTGGACGGCTACTCGGATTGAAGGGGCTGATTTAGATGTTATTGCTCAAGAAGCAATCTTACGCCATACCCATGCTTTCCCCAACCAACCGGGGGATAAAACCCATACCCTAGATGTGGGGGGTGAATATCAATGGCGTAAGGAAGGAGAAGCCCATTTATTAAGCCCGGAGGCGATTCATTCCCTACAGAAAGCGGTGCGACTGGGGGATTATGAATTGTTCAAAAAATACGCCCAGTTGGTGAATGAACAAAATCAAAAATATTTCACCCTGCGCGGCTTATTGCAATTTAAAGATCGTCAACCGATTCCGTTAGAAGAAGTCGAACCCATTGAAGCGATTATGAAGCGCTTTAAAACCGGGGCGATGAGTTATGGCTCGATTTCTAAGGAAGCCCATGAAACCTTAGCGATCGCCATGAATCGGATTGGTGGTAAGTCTAACACAGGAGAAGGCGGCGAAGACCCAGAACGTTACACCTGGACAAACGAACAGGGGGACTCGAAAAATAGCGCCATTAAGCAAGTCGCCTCCGGTCGGTTTGGGGTAACGAGTTTGTACCTTTCCCAAGCTAAGGAAATTCAAATCAAAATGGCACAGGGGGCGAAACCCGGAGAAGGGGGACAACTCCCCGGACGTAAGGTTTATCCGCCCATTGCCAAAGTTCGCCACTCAACTCCGGGCGTGGGTTTGATTTCCCCCCCTCCTCACCATGATATTTATTCGATTGAGGACTTAGCCGAATTAATCCATGATTTGAAAAATGCGAATCGCAAAGCGCGGGTAAGTGTGAAATTAGTCTCGGAAGTCGGAGTCGGAACCATTGCCGCCGGGGTGGCTAAAGCCCATGCTGATGTGGTTTTAATCTCCGGTTTTGATGGTGGCACGGGGGCATCTCCCCAAACCTCGATTAAACACGCCGGACTGCCTTGGGAATTGGGGTTAGCAGAAACCCATCAAACTCTGGTGTTGAATAATTTGCGATCGCGCATAGCAGTTGAAACCGATGGTCAGATGAAAACCGGCCGGGATGTGGTGGTGGCGGCGTTGTTAGGGGCCGAGGAATTTGGCTTTTCAACCGCCCCGTTAGTTACCTTGGGTTGTATTATGATGCGGGTGTGCCACCTGAATACCTGCCCCGTAGGTATCGCCACCCAAAACCCCCAACTGCGGGAAAGCTTTTCCGGTGATCCTGAGTATACCGTTAACTTCATGAAGTTCATCGCCCAGGAAGTCCGAGAACTCATGGCCCAGTTAGGTTTCCGCAGCTTAACGGAAATGGTGGGACGGACGGATATTTTGGAAGGCAAGAAGGCCGTTGACCATTGGAAAGCCAAGGGAATTGACCTCTCTAAAATCCTTTATCAACCGCAAGTTGGGGAGGATATCGGCCGTTACTGTCAGATTCCCCAGGATCACGGCTTAGATAAATCTATGGATATCACCGTGTTACTGGATTTGTGCAAACCCGCTATTGAGAAGGGTGAGAAGGTTGAAGCGACCCTACCGATTAAAAATATTAACCGGGCGGTGGGGACGATTTTGGGCAATGAAATCACTAAAAACCATTGGCAAGGTTTACCGGAAGATACGGTGCATCTGCATTTCCAAGGCAGTGCGGGTCAAAGTTTTGGGGCTTTTGTTCCCAAGGGTGTGACCTTGGAATTAGAAGGGGATGCTAACGACTATGTGGGCAAGGGATTAAGCGGAGGTAAAATTATTATTTATCCTCCGGCAGCTTCCACTTTTATCCCTGAAGATAACATCATTATCGGCAATGTGGCATTATATGGCGCAACCCTTGGGGAAGTCTATATCCGAGGGTTAGCGGGTGAACGTTTTGGGGTGCGTAACTCCGGCGTGAATGCCGTTGTGGAGGGTGTGGGAGATCACGGTTGTGAATATATGACCGGAGGCAAGGTCGTTGTCCTCGGTGCGACCGGACGTAACTTTGCGGCGGGGATGAGTGGCGGGATTGCCTATATCTTCGATGAAACCGGAGATTTTGCCACCCGTTGCAATACGTCTATGGCGGATTTAGAAAAGTTGGAAGACCCGGAAGAAATTAATCAGGTTTATCAACTTATTGCTAAACACGCGGAGTATACCAAGAGTCAAAAAGCGCTGAAAATTTTGGCAAATTGGACGGAAATGATTCCGACGTTTGTTAAAGTGATTCCCCGGGATTATAAGCGGGTTTTGGAAGCATTAAAAGAGGCTGAAAAATCCGGTTTAACGGGGGATGATGCGTTAACGGCGGCGTTTGAAGCTAATTCCCGTGATGTGGCGCGGGTTGGCGGAAGTTAAGTTAGAGAAACCAGGTTTCTCCATAAATTGTGGGGGTCAGAAACCGGGTTTCTCCATAAATTGTGGGGGTCAGAAACCGGGTTTCTCCATAAATCTCTGTTGGCAAACAAAGGTTATGGCAGAAACCGGGTTTCTCCATAAATTGTGGGGGTCAGAAACCGGGTTTCTCCATAAATCTCTGTGGGATAATAGCGATCTCCCTTAAAAGTTTGACTTGATTAATCTTATTATTATTCTATCCTAAAGTCTGATCAATTCTGTCAATAGTATAACCGTTATTAACAGAAAAGATCCAGGCTAAAATATACGGTTAAATAACTTAATTGCTGATTAAGCAATCAAACTATTTTAAGGTTTAATCGCAATAAGGGTACGATGGCGAGGGTCACTGGGAATGGTTATTTTATAATCAAACCCCACATCCTTTAAGGTTGCTTCCACATCAAAGGTATAATATTCATCACTCCAAGGTTCGGTACTTTTCATCAGAATAAATAACGCTGGAGGTAAATTCTGAATTACTTCTGATTTGGGGTTATTATCCACAATAGCTAAACAACCGCCCGGACGTAAAATTCTCAATGCTTCTTGAAAGATTTCTCTACTAGGTTGGTTCGGGAGTTCATGCAATAGAAATTGCAGGGTAACAACATCAAAACTATTATCGGCAAAACTGGTATTTTCCGCCAATTCCTGTCTCCATTCAGCGATTTCTCCCCGGGTATCTCGGACTTTTGCCACCGCTAACATATAGGGTGATAAATCTAATCCCACCGTCTTAATATTATCACCATATTTCTGTGCTAAATAGCGATGTAAGGGTAGGGTAGACATCCCCACAGAACAACCGATATCTAACACATTTTCCACCCGTTCAGGACAATATTGGCCGAGGATTTCATGGAAACTAGAACGCAACCGATGTTCGGCGGTTTCCCAGGTAATTTGTTCTTTTGGCCAGACTCGCAGACCCATGGCTTTTGTGGCGGGTTCGGCTTCAAAAGCGGCTAACCAACAGAGATTTCCCTGGTCATAAGCATGAAAAGGAACTTGATAATATTCCGGGTATTTAATATTAGAATTGGTGACAGTTTTTAAGAGTTCTTTTACTTCTGAGTTGTCTAATTCTTGGCAGGTTTTCCGCCAAGGAACTCCATTTTTTTCGGCGGTTTTAATTAAAACTTGTCTGGCTTGCAGTTTCATCAAACTATAAAGCGGTTTGGTTTGGATTAAAACGTTAACAATTTTAGACAGAAAATCTTCTCCTGCCCAGTCTGGTTTAAGTTTGGTGTTAATCATGGTTTAAAAATGGTTGAAGACAAGGATTAATTTATCATGAAATGTTTCACTAAATTTAATCAGTGTATCCTGTTTGTTTTAACCATTGGCGAAGTTGAGTAAAAAATTGGTTTCTATCGGAGTTTTGATAAAGTTCTTCAACGGTTTTCCATCCGCTATCCGATTGACCTAGTAAATACTGTTGGGCTAAATAGGCGGCTAAAACTCCTTTTAAATCTTGTTTGAGGCGACTCCGTTTATTAACTTCTTGCAATAAAGCCGAGTTATGTTCTTTGATTAATTCAGCATATTGTCGAGTCACATCTTGCCATTCTCCAAACTGATATTTAAAAATCTGTAATGGCAATTGTTCCGGGGAATAGACTTGAAATTCTTGGCTAAATCTTTGGTCATAGTGGATTAAAATTGGGTTGTCTTGGTTGTCTGTTTTGAGTTGATAGGGAATTAAACCCCATTTTTGTTGTAAATCTCGATATTCTTTTTTAATCGGACTATAGCGATAAATTACAGAATAGTAACCCTGGAGATTGTTTTCTCCCTCTACTAACAAATCTACTAAAATTTCGGGTTCTTTATCATTATCTAAATCTAGGATTTTAAAATCAATTACCCTGGCTGTTTTCACTGTTTTAATCCCAGGACTTGATAAGTTTGCCATGGAAATAACATCTTCGGAAATCAACTCTCCTCGGCGGATAATTTTAATTTGCATCACCTGAATTGTACTATTAGAATCTGCTAATAATTCGGCTTGAATCTCTCCTAATGTTACGGTTTTTTGGACTTTCAAATCTTTGATATCTGGAGCAGAATTAGGCCTTGATTCAATGGGATGCGGGGTTTGTGGTTGCATAGTCACAGCCGGAGTTGCCCGGGTAGGTTTGGGCTCTGAACTTACGGCTGGAGCATCAGAAATTGAGACTCTGGCAATATATTGAGTCGGGACTAATGCCTTAGTTTTATCTTCAGAAATTGCTTGACAAATTAAGGTGGCAACCTCCGCCCGAGTCGCAGGTTTATTAGGATTTAATCGTCGGACATTGGGATAATTCACAACTAACCAATTTTCCGTTGCGGTTGCCATCGCTTGTTTTCCATATTCAGGAATATCAGCAGCATCATCAAAAAGTTTGGTTAGTTGTTGTGTGGCAATTTGACTAGATTTATAATCTAAACCATTAACAACCGCTACGAAAGCCTGTATCCTCGGAATATTTAATAAAGGATTAAAAACACTGCCTAAATATCCTGACATAAACCCTTTTTGATTCACAGTTTGAATGGCACTATAAGCCCAAAAATCCGTGGGAACATCGACAAAATCCATAGCTTTTTCACTGCGAGGAATTTTAGGAAAAGCTTGATTTATAATTGCCGCAAATTCAGCCCGAGTAACCGGACTATCGGGGCGAAAGGTATCATCTTCATAATAGCCTTTAATAATATTTTTTTGAGCTAAATTCTCAATACAGTTTTGTGCCCAATGACCTTTAATATCTGAAAAATTTCCAGAATTTTCGGCAGCAATAACATTAACCAAAGGTAAATATTTATGGGTAATAATAATGCCTAAAGCCATAATAAAAAACAACTTAAAAGCAGACCGATTAGCAAGCCATTTTAGGGGTAAAAAAGCCATGAATTTTCCAGACTTAAAATAGGACACAATTTTAGATTTCATAATTTTCCTTTTTTAAATGAATTGAAAAACAGCACCTGCACTCGGTAAGGTGATATCTAAATCAGGAGCACCCACTAAGATGAGATTACCCACACTAGCAACAGATGTTCCAAAATTCAAGTCGGTATCCGTATTATCCGTAACCGGACTTAAATAATTTTGCACTAAATTTCCGGTTCTTAATTCATAGCGGAATGTTCCTCCTGAGTTTCCTAATCCATAGCCTGGAGAACCAATCAAAACCTCATTTCCCATCAAAGCTAAGGCTTGACCAAATTGATTAAATTCCTCCACTTTAGGAGCATTATAACGTTGTAAAACCGCTCCGGTAATCCCATCGAATAAAAAGGCAATTCCTCCATCTGTTCCCCCTTGGTCGTCTCCTGGCGCACCGATTAAAATATCTCGACCAATTCCTGTCCAGGCGACGGAATAGCCAAAATTATCTAACCCCGGATTGGGATTTCTAAAGGTTTGTAAAAGCTGTCCAGTTACACTATCAAAAATATAGGCTTCACCGGGTTTTTCTCCCCCGGTTGGGGTTAAACTAGCCGGTGCTCCAATTAATACCCTATCTGCACCCACAGCCGCCACGGACGCACCAAAAAAATCGTTAACTTCAGGGTTAGGATTGAAAAAAGTTTGTAATATTTGACCCGTATTACCATCAAATAAATAGGCGATGCCTACGGCGGAATCATTAGGAGCACCGACAATAATATTATTACCTAAACTAGCAACGGCATAGCCAAATAAATCAAACACCTTGGGGTTAGGATTATTAATAGTTAAATAGGGTGTTCCGGTGGCGGTACTAAACCCATAAACTGCCCCAGAATTAGGAACTAAACTACTATCTTGAGGTGCACCAATAATAATATTATCTTGTGAAGTTGTAGCCACGGATTGACCAAATTTTGAAGTTCCCGCCGATGGAGAAGGGTTACTAAAATTTAAGGTGGGTTGTTGTAGGGTGAGATCGAATAAATAGGCGATGCCTTGATTATTAGTTTGACCGGGGGCGGTGATGGCGACAAAATTATTTCCTAACCCCGATAAACGGGAACCAAATTGAGCATTAGTTTCAGGAATGGGATTAACTAAACTTGCTAAGGCTGAGGGAGGAATTTCATCATCTATAATGTCTAAAATTGCTTGATTCGGTGTGCTAATTTGAGCAAAATTAGTCGGATTTTCTAAGGTTAAAAGTAAGTTGGCTGAATAATTAGGAATATTATTATTAATAATGGGAATATTAATGATTTTAGGTTCCATATCCCCGTTAGCAAAGTTAACAAGAATGGGTGTGGTATCTACTTGATTTCCCGTTGGTGTGAAGCGAGTGGGAACCGGAACAACAGTAACGCTAATTTCTCCATCATTTCCACTATTTCTAACTACCGTAATCGGATTAACAGGAGTTCCATTTTCATTCACTGCAAATTGTTCGGAATTGAAGGCAATAGACCCCGGAATAATAAAATTAGAACGATTAATTTGATCGGTTTTAATACTTTGTAAAACCGTAACAATTTCCCCGGATTTAGTTTCTAAAATTGTACTATTTTCATTTCTAGGATCGGGTTTAAGGATTAAATCATCAAAACCCAAATCCCCAGTTAAAAGAATAATATCTTCCCCAGGTTTAAAGTCTACAATAACATCTGATAATTCCAGATTATTACTTAAATTATTACTATCTAAAACAAAAATATCTTTCCCTTCTCCCCCAATTAAGCTATCATTTCCCGTGTCCCCAGACAGCCAATCATCTCCATCATCTCCAATAATTTGATCATTCCCTTGACCCCCAATTAAAGTATCATTTCCCTCGCCTCCAGATAGCTGATCATCCCCAGCATTTCCTGTTACTAAATCACTCCCCCCATCCCCTCGAACTTGATCATTTCCATTCCCTCCAAAAACCGTATCATCCCCATCTTCTCCCCCGATAAAATCATCTCCGTCATTGCCTTCTACCCAATCATTATCAGCCCCAGCACGGAGTTCATCATTACCCTGTCCTCCGAAGATCCAATCCTCACCTTGACCCTCACGAATTTGATCATTTCCTGACCCTGCATAAATGGTATCATTACCTTCAACCCCTGATAATTGACTGGGATTATCGGGATTTACAAATCCCACAAATTGATCATTTCCTGCTTCTCCAAATAACAGATCATTGCCTTCATTTCCTATAATTTGATCGTCTCCAACCCCGCCAAATAGGGTATCATTTCCCCCTTCTCCGAATAATTGATCGTTGTCCGAATTACCATAAATTAATTCAGCATCGGATGACCCACGAACCGTATCATCTCCTCCTAATAAAAAAACCCCTAACTGAAATACTCCCAATTCTCCGGGAAAAAATTTCACGTCTTCGGCGGTATTATCTCCGACTAAACGAAGTAAACCCGTGGCGGAATCGGTTTCTGGTTTTAGCACCATAATCTGATTGGATAAACTAAAATTAAAATCCTAACATTATTAATTATATCATTGATTTTGCCGACTGCCAGAATTCAGAAATCGTTACAAATTTATATCCACTATCTAATAATTTGGGAATAATTTCTTGGGCTGTTTTTGCCACATCTTTGCCTCCAAAATAGCCATCATGCAGGACAATAATTGACCCATTTTTTGTCTGTTTAATCACTCGATGGCTAACAACTTTAACCCCAGGATGTACCCAATCTTCAGGGACAACACTCCACATCACGGGACGATATCCCCACTTTGTTAATAAATCTAAAGTTCGAGGTAAAAATACGCCGTTAGGGGGACGAACATCTGGGATTAATTCTGGTTCCAGACCACAAGCATTAAAAATAGCTATTTTGGTTCTTTCTAAGCTTTGTTTTAAGGCTGTTTCTGTTAAAAAAGGAAAGGAATCATGTTGATAACCATGTAACCCGATCCAATGACCTTGTTGATAAACTGCTTGAGCAATTTCAGGATATTTTTCCACCTCTTTTCCTAACCAAAAAAAACTCGCTGTAATTTGAAACTGTTCTAAAACCTTGAGTAATTCTAAAGTATATTCGGGGTGCGGTCCATCATCAAAGGTTAAGCAAATTTCCGGTTTAAATAAATCTCCAGTCCAGAGACAAAGGGGAAAATTTGGGGTTAAAAGCGGATGCAAATAGGGGAAAAATGAGGCAAATTGTAGTTTAAAATTGAAAGGGTTGTTCATAGAAGTTCAAGTTCACAAATCTTTGTATAAACCAGGGGGTATTAAGTTAAAAAAAATGTACCATATTAATTAGTAATTCATAGTCAATCTGTGATAATAGAAGATATAGAGGGTTAATTTGTCTAGTATACAGCCTTTAAAAGTGATTGTGATTGGAGGAGGAGCGGCGGGTTTTTTGGGAGCCATTAGTTGTGCAAATCACCATACCCAGACTCAAGTAATTTTACTTGAAGCCGGACACCAAACCCTGGCTAAAGTAAGGATTTCTGGGGGGGGACGGTGCAATGTTACCCACGCTTGTTTTGATCCGACTCAATTTGTACAGAATTACCCCCGGGGAGGTAAGGCTTTACGCGGTGCTTTTAGTCGATTTCAAGCTAAAAATACCGTTGAATGGTTTGCCGATCATGGGGTAAAATTAAAAACAGAATCGGACGGGCGAATGTTCCCGATCACAGACGATTCTACCACGATTGTTAACTGCTTAATTCGAGTTGCGGAAAAGGCGGGAGTTAGGATTAAAACTCAAGCTGCTGTGGCTTCTATTTCTTACAATAATTCTAATTCCCATGCTTTTAAAGTTCAACTGAAATCGGGGGAAATTTTAGAAGCAGATCGGCTTTTATTAGCAACAGGAAGTAACCCCTCTGGTTATAAATTTGCTAAATCTTTAGGACATACAATTATTCAGCCTGTTCCCTCTTTATTTACTTTTAATCTTAAAGATAAACGACTACAAGATTTAGCGGGAGTTTCTGTTAGTTTGGCACGGGTTAAACTCCCCCAAGCTAAACTAGAACAAACCGGGCCTTTATTAATTACCCATTGGGGATTAAGTGGGCCAGCAATTTTAAAATTATCGGCTTGGGGGGCGCGGGTTTTATATGATTGTAATTATAAATCCCCTCTCCAAATTAATTGGCTTCCCCAGGAACATCCCGAACAGTTAAGGGAAAAATTATTCACCCTCAAATCACAATTTCCTAATCGATTAATTGCGGCTAATTGCCCCGTTGATTTACCCCGTCGTCTCTGGAAACAATTGGTTAATTATGTTGGTATTGATGAGGAAAAACGCTGGTCAGAAATTTCTAATAAAGCCCTAAATCAACTAATTCAAGAGTTAACTCAAGGAAGTTACAATATTAATGGAAAAGGCGTTTTTAAGGAAGAATTTGTTACCTGCGGTGGGGTAAACTTAAAAGAAGTTGATTTTAAAACTATGGAAAGTCGTTGTTGTCCTGGGTTATATTTAGCCGGAGAAATCCTCGATATTGATGGCGTCACCGGGGGATTTAATTTTCAAAGTGCTTGGACAACCGGATGGCTGGCGGGGAAATCAGTTATCAGTTAACAGTTATCAGTTATCAGTTAACAGTTATTAGTTAACAGTTATTAGTTAACAGTTATTAGTTAAGCAGTTTAACTGTATATTCAGGCTTTGTGTTTCTTCTATCCCGAAGGCTATGGACAATGGCAGTCAAAGGGTTTGATAACGACCTCATACCCAATTTAGAGACTTAACAGCTTAACTGATAACTAATAACTAATAACTCATAACAGTTAACAGTTAACTGATTTAAAGTCTTTCTAGTAATTCTTTTTTCTTGGCTTGAAATTCTTCATCGGTTAAAATTCCTTGGGATTTAAGTTTTCCTAATTTTTCTATGGCTTGATAGACGTCTCCTGCTTGATCTTTTTCCTTTTCTAAATCAGAAACATAGGATTTTCCCTGTTGAAAAGCACTGTCATAAACCGTTTTAAGCTGGTCTTCAACGAAATTATTTAAAGTTCCTGAGTTAGAAAAATGATTGATAGCAACTTGTCCCAGGGCATAGGTCGAAGCCCCGGAAGTCAAGGACATGGACGCACCACCGATAATTGTTCCAATGCCCGGAATGGCTTTAACAAAACTTGCTCCTAAACGGGCAATAGTGGTTCCGGTTAAGGCAGAAACAAAGGCTTTTCCGGTACTTTCTGAATAGTTAACTTGATACAAACGGGCTAATTGCTGTAACATTTCTAATTGAATTGCCGTTACCGCCGCAAAATCAACCAAGGGTAAGGGAATTAAGCCCCCTCCCATTGCCCACAAAACATGGGTACGAATGATTGCGTCTGCTTGAGATCTTTGACTCATTGTTACCACCTAATTAAGTTATCACTAACCCAAGGATATTCTAACTTGATCATTCCCTTAATGGGGTGATTATGATTATTTGTAACGATAAAAAGGTGAGTTGTTGTTGTTTGAGTTACCGTAAACAGCGTCAAAAGCACAACAACTAACTTTTAGTTTTTGATATTATGATCAAATTTTGGGTTTTCCGTCCTCTGATTTGGGAATATCTGGACAAGAATTTGTGGTTTTCAACTGATAGCCTTGTTTTTCCATGGTCTCCACAAAATGAGTCGGATCTTGATGATTATTTTCCGGTAAAATTTCAGGAGGATGATTTTTTAAATCCTGTCTTTTGTGTTTGAGTTTAGATTGTTTTCCCATGATGTTAATGCTTTTATAATTAATGAAAATAATGGTATAATAATTATAACACTTTCAACTATTTTAATTTTCTATATGATGGGTTATCTCAAGGGAAATGTTGCCGATCTGCAAAAAGGAAATGGAACTCGAATTACCCTATTAATCGAGGTTAATAATATTGGCTATGAAGTGCAAATTTTACCTCGAATGAGAGGAGAATTACCAGCCGTTGGGGAGTCAGTGCAGATTTTTACCCATTTACAAGTGCGGGAAGATCAAATGGTTTTATATGGTTTTTCTACCATGGCAGAACGGGATTTGTTTCGGCAATTAATTAGCGTTAGTGGTATCGGAACTCAACTGGCGATCGCCCTTTTAGATACCCTCGGACTCCAAGATCTAATTCAAGCCATCGTCGGCGGCAATACTCGAGTTTTAGCCAAAACCCCCGGTGTCGGGAGCAAAACCGCAGAACGCATCGCCCTAGAACTAAAAACCAAACTCTCGGAATGGCGACAACAGGCGGGAATGCTTTCCTCCGTCCCCTCCGGCATTTCCCCCCAAATTCAAGAAGAAGTGGAAATGACCCTACTGGCCCTAGGTTACACCGGAGCCGAAGTCATGCAAGCCTTACAAATAATTAGTCAAGATTCTAGCCTGGCTAAACAAACCAATTCCGATGAATGGATCAGAAGTGCCATCTCCTGGTTAAGCCAAGGAACCTGAAAACTACCCGGTAATAGTCACCGTATTTCCTACCACTTCACCATTTAACATTCGTCCGGCCGCTTCCAATAATTGCTCCTCCAAATAAGGTTTAGTAAAGTAACCTCGCGCCCCCAAATTAAACGCCATTTGACGGTGACGATCCGCACCGCGAGAGGTCAACATGGCAATGGGTAAATCCGTTAACGCCGGATCTTTTTGCATCCGAGATAACAACTCCAACCCATCCATCCGAGGCATTTCAATATCACAAAAAACAATATCGCAGGGTAAACCCGATTTCAGTTTTTCCCAGGCTTCCTTACCATCCCGGGCTTCTTCCACACGATAACCCGATTTTTCAAAGGTAATCGAGAGCAGCGATCGCACCGTAATCGAATCATCCACAATTAACACCGTCGGTTCCGACTTCTGAACCTGGGGTTGGGCCGTGGCATCTCCCATCTGCCAAATTTTGCCCGAAGCATCCCGACGAATCCGGCCCATCGCCAAATCAATCAGTTCCAGAACATCGGCGATCGCCACAATTTGACCATCCCCCAACACCGTCGCCCCCGCAATCCCAATCGGTTTCGGCACTGGCCCTTCCAAGGGTTTGATCACGATTTCCTGTTCAATCAACACCTGATCCACCTGCACCGCCAAATAACTATTAGAAGACCGCAGGACAATCACCGAAACCATATCTTCTTCCGCACTCGAACCATAGACATTCCCCCGACCCAAATGGCGATGATAGGTCAACAGTTCCCGCAAATGACGTAGGGGTAACATCGTCCCTCGCCATTCCAAAACCTTACCCCCGTCGGACTCCGTGCGGATTTGTTCCCGAGGAACATCAATCATATCTTCCACCCCATCCATCGGAAAGGCAATCCGCACCCGATCGCTCACACAGGCCAAAGCCCGGGAAATACTCATATTCAAGGGTAAACGAATCGTAAACGACGTCCCTTTGCCCAGGGTAGAATCCGTGGTAATCGCGCCCCGAATATCGGTTAAACTCGTACGCACCACATCCATCCCCACCCCACGACCGGCGAATTCATCGGCCACATCCTTTGTACTAAAGTTAGGCAAGAATAACAGATCATAAATTTCTGGGTTGCTCATGGTTTCAGCTTCTTCTGCGGTAATAATCCCCTTCTGAATCGCCTTATCTTTAACCCGATTCACGTCAATACCACCCCCATCATCGGAAACCGCAATAATCGTTTGGTTTCCTTGGTGAAATACCCGAATCATGATCCGACCCACGGCCGATTTCCCCGCCGCCGTCCGCACATCGGCCGTTTCAATCCCGTGAGTAATCGCATTGTTAACCAAATGAATTAACGGATCATGGAGTTTACCCAGTAACATTTTGTCAATTAAGGTATCTCGACCCTCCACAAATAACTCCGCCTGTTTCCCACACTTAATCGAAATATCCCGCACGGGACGTTTCAGGGCGTCCGCCTCACTGCCAAACGGTTCCATCCGCGAGCGATTTAACCCTTCTTGCAACGCTGTGGTAATCCGTCGCAATTCCCGGGTCACTTGGTCGGCTTCTTCGACTAAAAATCCAATATCCGCACTAGACTCCCGTACCCGCACAATTAACTCGATAATCTCTTGGGACAGGGTATGGAAGGGCGTAAACCGATCCAGTTCCGTTGAATCTAACTCATTATTCTGATCATCATCATGAATTGAGGCGTTGTCTGAAAACCAGAAGGGTTTGCGGCGATGGGATAGTAAGGAAATTTCCAAGAGCGATCGCTCATAAAAATCCTGCATCCGTTGACCCACATCTCCTAATAAAGAAACCTGATGCAGCAAATTATCTAAAAACTGTCGCATCCGTTCTTGGTCTTGTTCCAAAGTGTTACGGTTAACTACCAGTTCCCCCATCAAGTTACTCAGACCATCAAGTTGTTTCACTGGAACCTTGACAATTTGTTCCGCAATGGGTTTAGCAAACGTCCCCCTAGCAGGAGTAGTGGTTCGCGATCGAGGCGGAGCATCTTCAATTAATCGGATTAAATCATTAAATTCCGAATCCTCCTCCGAGAGTTGTGATTCTGTATCAACGGCTTTACGGGCGGTCTGGGACTTAATATTTTTAGGAAGATCGGGTGTCAAGGGTTCAGCCACAGGGGTATGGAGCAGTTGATCTAAATCCAGGAAATCCTCATCTGCAACCGTCGTTTCTTCGGCCGCTGGTTGACTATCTACTCCTCCTAAATTGAGCAAGGCATCTAAACTGGCAAAATCATCCTCCGGCAGTTCTAGGGCAGGTTGCACCGTCGCTACAGGTTCTAATCTTGGAGAAATTTGGGGGAGTTGAGGAGGACTTGGCTGATCCGGGATCCCATCTGTGGCCTCTTCAACTTCCCCTTGTAAAAGTCCTTCAAACCAATCTTCTTGACCGTTTATCTGATCCGAACTACCACTGGCTATTTCCCGACCCGATTGAATTTCGGGATCAAACTGGTCAAACAGATAATCTAAATTTTCTGCATCTTCGAGTAGCTCAGTAATTCTCTCCGTGGAAGTTGAAGCAGAATTAGCTGATGGAACCTCCTCCTGGGGATTAATTTCTAAGAATTCATCGAATAAATTCCCAAAACTTTCTACAGGGTCATGTTGTTTTTGTTGTTGTTTTTCTACCTTTGCGGGTCGGGTGGGGTTTGGTGTTTCCGGTATAACCGATTCCCCATCGCTAAGATGATCAAATAAACTTCCCAGATCATCATCGATTCCAGAAGTCCCTAAACCTGGCTTTTGTTTAGTTTTTGCCTTCTGAGTTGGGGAGGGACTAGAGCTTGCGGGTTGATTCACCTCGGATTTTCCATCCCCCAACAAATCAATAATGTCCCCTGATAGGTCGTCTGTTTCGGTTTCCCAGGATGGGGAAGTTGACAGGGGGACTTCTTCTGGTAGCTCTTTTTCCCATTCGTCTAAACCTTCAAATAAGTCTCTGAGGCTGTTATATTCTTCGGTGGTAATTTCTGGGCCGTTCTGTAAACGGGTAGGGGGGTTATTACTGGGGTTCGTGACCGAATCTGACCAGTTTACATCCGATAAAGGATTAGTTTTAGTTGCGGCTTTAGGAGATTCTTGCTTACTTTTACCCGGTTTTTTGGTTTTTTCTGTTTCAGTGACCGAACTCTTGGCTACATTTTTAGGAGGTTTGGATTCCCTGGGAGAGCTTTGGGGAGATGGGAATTGGGATTTTTTAGCCGTTTTGGGCAACAGTTTTTTAATCGCTTCTGTTACAACAATTTCGGCTTCCCGATTCACTAAAACCAGTTCTTGGGCTGCTTTAATTGATTTAATCACAATCGGAGCTAGACTCCGATAGGTATTATCGGGATTAGCAATTGCTGCTTCTAGGGTCTCAATAAATTTAACCCAATGGGGCAAATCAAACAGTTCCCCCGCCCGAGCCAAACTTTGACAGATTTCGATTAACCCTTTACGGGAGGTTTCTGACTGTTTGAACTGCTGCAACATTTCCCGCAGACGTTCAGGAACATCACTCCGAAATACTAAATCCCTAGCACTACTCGGAGGTTCGTTTGCCACCGATGATACAACGGCCGCCGGAGTGCGGGGTGGGGTCGTTCCCACCGGACGGGTTGCTACTTCAGAGGTTCGTTTTGTTCCCTGTTGTTGGACAACATTTTTAATATGATAATTTAAGGCTTCAAAAACTGGCTCAACATCCTGTAAAATCGCACTGGCAGCTTCTTCTGTTAAGCCATAGGGCCCGGATAATTGATCAATTAAGGCTTGTAATGTATCAAAAACCTGTAAAAATAATGATTCTAATTGTTGATCAATAAATTGAGTCGGAAGACGATTATCTTTGAGAATTTTAAAACTATCTTCTAATCGGTGAGCCGTCTGTTGAATACTATTGAGTCCCAACATCGCCGCCCCACCCTTAACCGAGTGAGCCGCTCGGAACACTTCATTGAGCAATTCTGGATCTTCAATCGTTGTTTGCAGATTGAGCAATCCCTGTTCAATTGTATTGAGGTGGTCTTTCGCCTCCTCAATAAAATAGCCCATAATCCGTTGTTGCTGTTCAAGTTGCATATCATTAATCAGTTATCAGTTATCAGTTATCAGTTATCAGTTATCAATTATCAAAAAAAACCTGCTCCCCTGCTCCCCTGCCTCCCCTGCCTCCCCTGCCTCCCCTGCCTCCCCTGCCTCCCCTG
>MNYZ01000057.1:0-30543 GCA_001873365.1 Oscillatoriales cyanobacterium CG2_30_40_61
ACGGGGGGATGGGGGCAACCACGGGGGGATGGGGGCAACCACGGGGGGATGGGGGCAACCACGGGGGGATGGCCCCTACAAAGAATGAAACAGCCCTGGTTAATCCCCCAGGGCGATCGAGAGCAATTCCTGAACATTACTGACGGGAAAAATCGGAATTTGCAGATGTTCAGCGAGTTCTGCCACGGTCATATCATCGAGAAAAATAGCTTCTCCCTGTTTGAGCATCACTGAGGGTAATAAAATGCCATCTCCTAATATTTTTCCGGTTAATTCTTGTTGCAAATCCTGTCCGGTTAATAGACCAGTTACGGTAATTTCTTGACCCCAATATTGACTAGCTAAGGCTACTAAATTTACCGTTAGTCCTGAAATTTTATTTAAGCAGTTTACCAGAGGTTGAAAGGCTTTTTCTACCGCATTTCCCACCACCCAAGTGAACTGACGAGGGGTAGAACAAGATTGCATCGGATAGTCTTTTACCGCTTGTTCAAATTCTTTGATAAATTTGCGAATAGAACCCACGCCATTCCCAATTTGAGGATAGTCTTGATAATGGGATTCGGGGGGTAATTCGGCCCCAGCAATTAAAAACAGTTCATCGGCAATCCAAACACAGGTTGACCCTAATTCCTGTTGAAATTTTTGTTGTAAACTCTGAACTTGGGTAATAATTTCTTGGGCTTTTTCGGGGGTGACAGGCATTAATTCATCTTGATTCGGACGAAACCGAGTTAACCCGACTGGAACCACGGCAATGGAGGCAACGGTGGGGATTCTCCCGCGATGAAATTGGGCTAAATCTAAAATCGTTTGTTCTAAGTGTTTTCCATCATTAATTCCGGGGCAAACAACCACTTGAGCATGAATTTGTAAGCGATTTTTTTTAAACCATTTGAGTTGATCTAAAATTTGTCCTGCCCGGGGATTTTTTAATAACTGAATCCTGATATCTGGTTCGGTGGCATGGACGGAAACATACAGGGGAGAAAGGCGCATTTGAGCGATTCTATCCCATTCTTTTGGCGATAAATTAGTTAAGGTTAAATAGGAACCATAGAGAAAACTTAGGCGATAATCGTCATCTTTGAGATAGAGGGTTTCCCGTTTTCCGGGGGGTTGTTGATCGATAAAACAAAAGGGACAACGGTTATTACATTGAATTAATCCATCAAATAAAGCGGATTGAAATTCTAATCCCAAATCCTGATCATAGTCTTTTTCAATTTCGATTTTATGGCTTTTTCCCTGGGTATCTAATACTTCTAATTCTAAAAATTCATCGGCACATAAAAATTGATAATCAATTAAATCTCGGGGCTGTTGTCCGTTGATGGAAATAATGGCATCTCCGGGTTCAAAGCCAATTTCTGCGGCGATGGAATCGGGTAATACTGTTGTAATTTTAGCGGGATTAATCATAAGGAATAGGTAATAGGTAATAGGTAATAGGTAATGATGTTATGAAACGGGGAGAGAGACGCGCCGTGGCTCGTCTCTACGGGGTTCTAAATGTTTTTTAATGCACCTCCCCAAAGGGCGGCTAAAATGGCAACTCCAAAGGCGAGACGATACCAAACAAAAATCCAGGTGCTTTGGCTTTGTAAATAGCGAATTAACCAGGCAATGGATAAATAGGAAAAAATTGTGGCGGAAATTAAACCGACTAATAAAGGCAGGATTTGTATATTTCCAACTCCATCAATAAACACCGATTTTAATTCTACAATTCCGGCTATGGTAATGGCTGGAATGCCTAATAAAAAGGAAAATCGGGCGGCGGTTGCCCGTTCTAAACCGAGGAATAATCCGGCGGTAATGGTAGAACCTGAACGGGATACCCCTGGAATTAGGGCTAAGGTTTGTGCTAATCCCATTAATACTCCATCTCGTGGTATTAGATGTTCAAAATTGCGTTTTCTGTTGCCTATTTTTTCTGCTAATCCTAATAAAAATGCCATCCCAATAGAAGCGATCGCAATCATTACCATACTCCGCAATGGAGAGTGATCATAATCGGGAATTAAGAGTTTAATTAATAGCCCAAAAAACAAAATAGGAATTGTACCTAAACCAATTCCTAAAGCTAAACGAAAGTCTATGGAATTATAATCTTTTTTTTGAATCGCTCGCCATGAACCCGTAACTACTTGAGTTAAATCTTGCCAAAAAAACCAAACCACCGCCACAATACTCCCTAACTGAATAATGGCGGTAAATGCCGTACCCGGATCTCCCCAACCTAAGATTATAGGAATCACTTTTAAATGGGCGGTACTACTAATGGGTAAAAATTCCGTTATTCCTTGAATTAATCCCAAAAAAAACGCCTGTAATATATTAATTTGCGTTGCTACTTCTGGAGTGCTTGGAGCTTGGATCAGGAAATTGTCGGTAGGTAAATTACAGAATAAATCGGTCAAATACTCAGAGGAATTAATTATGCTAAACATGACATTTTTCCTGAAATTTTGATTAGAGGTCTACGGGATGTTGTCCGTAATAGGGCAGAGCTTCTGACCAGTGGGGGTGTTGTCCTGATTTGCCATCTAAATACCCTAGTTCTAATAACTGGAGGGCGGTTTCTCCTAACCCTGATTCTATCTGCACCCGATGATAATAACTGTCCCAAGAAGCTAAGGTTTTTTCCCACTGTTGAGGGGACATAACCCTATCGGTTAGGAGGGGAACTACAGCAAAATCGCTGGATTTGTTGTTTCCATAAATTGCCACAAAAAGTTGACCTCTTTGCGCCCGCATTTCTAAGGCAATAACTGAGTTTTTATCTTGATTTTGGATCAAGTGAAACTGTTCTTTTTGGGCGATCGCTGCTAAACTAGAAATAGCAAAAACAGGAATCTTCAACTGCTGGGCTAGGGTGCGGGCGGTTACGACCCCAATCCGAGTTCCGGTGAAACTTCCTGGCCCTTTAGCCACCGCAATCCATCCCAAATCTGACCAGGTTTGAGGCTGAATAAACTCTGACAAATAGGAGTGTAAATGGGTAGATAAATCCCGTCCTAATGCCCAGGATTGAGAGCGTTTAACGTCCTGAAAATTACTGATTGCTAATCCCAAATCAGGACTACTGGTATGGATGGCTAAACCGTAACAGGTTTGGGTGGAAATAGGTGGCACGTTGTTTAATCTTAGGTTAAGAGGAATGACGGGAAAAGAAAATAGGCATGGACACAAACAAGCCCGCTAAGATTATACCAAAAGATCCCTGCACCCAGATTCTTAAGTCTAACCAGCCAAACAGCAAAAACAAAGTAGTGATAGTGGCAAAGAGTTGATTGATATTTAGGGGATGCTGGCGACTCACTTGATATTTAACGCCCAAAAAACCTCCCGCAATTAATAAGGCCATGATGGGTTTTAAGATAATAATTTTATCAGTAAATATAAATACAATCATCGCCATCATTAACCCATCCATCCAAAACTCTCGCCTCTGAATTTGGTGCAGCCAAAACTGGGGAGATTTAAGTTGGGATAATTGGGATAAAAAGTTATTATTTTGAAGTCTAATAATTTTATTCTTAAACTGAGTTTTTCGGTCTACCTTTAACGAAGATTGCCATTCAGGAACGTCGCTATTATTCACCCGTCCTAAAAGTTTAACTTTCTCAATCTTATTTAATTGAAAATGAGTTAATTCATAGCCAATTATAGGGACTAATTGTTTGTATTGAATCTCTCTATTTTGATCTCGATTCAAAACAATAGTTAACTGATATCTTTGGGTTTGATTCACCTGTACTTGAACAATGCCATAGTCCTCTAAACGCTTTTGAATTGCCTCTTGAATTTGAGTAATTTTATCAAGAGGTTTTGCTAAAGGAATTTCAGCTATTTCCAGGGTTTTATCAACAGTAATTGCAGGAGAATGGCTAACTAATTCCGGCTGTTTTAATAAGGGTTTAAAGCCAATTTCAGGATTAATTGTTAATCCGGGCATTGCCCGCACGTAATCTGATTTAGGATTAATCTGTTGTAAGATTGCCGCGGCGGAATGGTAACGGTGACGGGTTGCGCTCTGCAACATTTTATCTAAAATAGAACCTAATGGATCACTAATTGGGGTTTTCAAATAATCTCGCCAAACCCAATTTCCTTCGGTGCTATCAAACAAATCAAAGGGCGGAACATTGGTCAGTAAATGAATACAAGTCACTCCTAAACTATATAAATCACTAGCAAAAACCGCTTTTCCCATTAATTGTTCGGGGGCGGTATAGGCCGCACTCCCAATCATAGTTCCAGTTTTAGGAAGCATTCCCCCAGTGACTAATTTAGCTGCTCCAAAATCGACTAAAACTAAATTTCCGGTAGTTTTTTGATCATCAAATCGACGAATAATATTTTCAGGTTTGATATCTCTATGAATAACTTTATGCTCTTGAATAAACTGTAAAACTGGTAATAAATCCTTTAAAATAATAATAATTTTTTCTTGATCAAAGGCTCCTTTTTCTTCCAACTCCTGAGCTAAATTTTTACCTTCTATAAACTCTTGAACTAAATATTGATAGCCTTCTTGTTGAAAATAACCTAAACCCTTGGGAATTTGGGGATGTTGTCCCAAGGTTTGTAAGCGTTCGGCTTCCTGTTGAAATAGTTCCGTGGCTTTTTCCCTATTTCTACTTTGGGGGAAAAATTGCTTAATTACACAATAGCAGATTACGGATTTACTCTGATCAACCGCTAAAAATGTCCGACCAAATCCTCCCTGACCAATTAATTTTATCCCTCGATAAATAACAGATTCACCCTGATCAGACACAGAATTAAGTAACAATTTAGAACCACAATTTTGACAAAAATTGCCATGATCATAATTCTGCGGATAAGAACAATTAGGATTAAAACAATAACTCATTTACTTTACATGAAAGTTTGACCTGATTTTAAAACCCTTGTTTTTTACTGAGGTTAGATCCCCCTAAATCCCCCTTAATAAGGGGGATTTTGAGCTATAAATCCCCTTTTTTTAGAAAGACTTTGAGCTGTAAATTTTCCTTTTTTTAGAAAGACTTTGAGCTCTAATTCTCCCTTAATAAATGGGAACTTTGAGCTCTAATTCCCCCCTAATAAATGGGAACTTTGAGCTCTAATTCCCCCCTAATAAATGGGAACTTTGAGCTCTAATTCCCCCCTTTTTAAGGGGGGCTAGGGGGGATCAACTCAGACCCATTAAGTCGGAATTAATTCTCCAGGTCGTAATTTTGCCCATTTACCCTTTTCTGCTGTAAAACTCAGACATCCGACCACATCCCATTCTATTTCAATATCTTGGTTATTCGGGGTACGAATATTAACATTAATGGTGGGTTCGGTCGGTTCAAAGGTGGGATTTTCAGTCAAATGACGTTCTTGATGCTGGGTTTCTACGGCGTGGTAGGTGGTACAGTCATCAACATAATAACAATTCACACAAATACACATAATTTTTTCCTCTGTATTTGTCCAGGACGGAAACAATTGCCCATCCCTTTGATGTTAATTTAACTTAGGTAGCCCTAAACCGCCACGAACTTTTTCGTTGATTTTTATTGCCATGTCTGACGCTTTAGCCGATGTCTTCTCCCCCGCCCGTTGGCCGTTTGAATTGAGTCAGTTACCGCAACCCGCTTATTTAGTCGGGGGTGCGGTGCGAGATGGGTTAGTGGGTCGCACCGTAACAGATTTGGATTTGGATTTCGTCCTGTTACAAGATGCGGTTCAAACAGCACACACCCTAGCTAAATATTATGGCGCTGGTTTTGTGTTATTGGATGCCCAACGGCAAATTGCCCGGGTTGTATTTAAAAATATAACAGTTGACTTTGCTCAAGCAGTAGGCAATAGTTTAGAACAGGATTTACGCCGCCGGGATTTTACGGTGAATGCGATCGCTTTTGATCCGTTTACACAAACCTTTATTGATCCTAACCAGGGTCAAGAAGATTTACAACGGCGTTTAATTAAAATGATTTCCCCTGAAAATTTACAAGATGATCCGTTACGACTGTTAAGAGGATATCGTCAAGCGGCGCAATTAGGATTTGAAATTGAGGCTAAAACAAATGCTGCTATTCAAGCATTTGCTCCGTTATTAAGTCGGGTTGCAGTTGAGCGAATTCGCACAGAATTAGTCTATTTATTAAATACACCTAATGCCACAAGTTGGATAGAAAAAGCCTGGGATGTGGGCTTAATTTCTCCTTGGTTTAAGAGTGCAAATCAACAGTTTAAGCACTTATCACAAATGGATTCATCTGCTACACAGTTAGGAGAAATTTATCCCCGATTATCCCAGGAATTATCCCAAGGATTGCGAGAAACTTTAAAAATATCAATTTTGGGAATAGCAAAATTAAGTTGTTTATTTAATCAAAATTTAACTTTGGCTGAAGCAGAATTACTAGAGTTAAAATTTAGTAAAATAGAGTCAAAAAGTGTTTTATCAGTGCTTAATGGTTTATCTCAAATCAATCTATTGAAAACCAGAGGTTTATCTTTAAGAGAACAATATTTTTTATTTCAAGGGTTAGGAATTTTATTTACTGCTGTAATTGTGATAGCGATGGCGTCTGGGTTTTCCTTAGAGAATCTTTCTCCTTTAATTAATCGTTATTTGAATCCTGATGATCCTGTCGCCCATCCCCAATTATTGTTAACCGGAAATGAATTAATGGAAGCATTAAACCTCCGTCCGAGTCCCAAAATTGGAGAACTTTTATTAGAAATTCAGTTAGGACAAATTGAAGGGAAGATCAGCACAATTGAAGAAGCGATCACATTTGCTCAACAATTATTATAATTGATTTTAGTTCCCGGCTGAATAATATTAACCTGGACTATAGATTTCCATAAAATTCATAAATTCTTGAATAACTTCTAATTGGACATCATTTAAAATATTATAATAGGGACGATAATACTCATCTTGAGTATTAAAAATACGCTGAAGAATATAGAGAGTAGAGTCTAAAGAACTAGAAATTGTTTTTTCATAGTTTTTTAAACACCAAATCATATAAGCTGGAATGTAGTGTCTGAATCCTTTTGAATCTAAAAAAGAAAAAATATCATTAAATTTATTAATCCAACTATCAGGAATATCTAACCAATGGATATGACAATCAATAATTCTAGCTTTTTCCGTATCTCTATAATCATCCAGGGCGCGAGCTTCATGGAGCGTAATTCCATCTTCTAGCTGTACCTCTAAAAATGCTGCTCTAATTTTTTCAATTAACAATAAAGATTCTCTTTCTGCAATCACATCTATCGGTTCCCAATTTGGGTTTCTAACCTCGTCAACCGTAGGCGATCGCACATCCTTTAACCATTCTAGTTCACAAGCTCCAAACTCTAAAAAATTCTTTTGAGCCTGACGTAAACTGACTTGATTGGAACCCGTCCAAACACTCCAATTATTAATGTCCTCATTATCCTCCCAAAAACAAATCGGACAGATGAGATAAGTCCCTGGAGGTTCTTCTGTTAGGGTTAAATAACCACAACATGGACAAGGATAACTTTTTTGAGGTTCCATATTAATATTAAATTAATTTAATCAAAGGATAATTAGGAATTATTTATAAAAATTTTAAATTGAGCGATCGCCAATTTTTATTAAAATAAAAAATATGGTTCCCAATCCTGTATAATAATTATGTCTCACTTCTTGCTTCGGTTTCAACCCCATGCTTTGCGATTACCTAGTACAAATTCTCACCGCCCGTGTTTATGATGTTGCCCAAGAAACACCCCTAGAATCCGCCCCCAACCTCTCAACCCGCCTGAATAATAAACTACTCTTAAAGCGAGAAGATATGCAGTCGGTCTTTTCCTTCAAATTGCGGGGAGCTTATAACAAAATGGCTCATCTGCCTCCCGATTTATTAAAGAAAGGAGTGATAGCAGCTTCGGCGGGAAATCATGCCCAAGGGGTGGCTTTAGGCGCGTCTAAATTAGGCACAAAAGCCATTATTGTCATGCCTGTAACTACCCCTCAAGTTAAAGTTAATGCTGTGAAAGCAAGGGGAGGTGAAGTCATATTATATGGAGATACTTTTGATGAAGCTTGTACCTATGCTCGTCAACTTGAAATCGAAAAAGGATTAACTTTTATTCACCCTTTTGATGACCCCTATGTGATTGCCGGACAGGGTACAATTGGGATGGAAATTTTACGCCAATATCAACAACCAATTCAGGCAATTTTTGTTGCCATTGGTGGAGGGGGATTAATCTCAGGAATTGCCGCTTATATTAAAAGATTACGTCCTGAAATTAAAATTATTGGCGTCGAACCCGTTGATGCGGATGCAATGTCAAAATCTTTAAAAGCCGGACATCGAGTTAAATTATCACAGGTCGGGTTATTTGCCGATGGGGTAGCGGTGCGAGAAGTAGGGGAAGAAACCTTCCGTTTATGTCAAGAATATGTGGATGAAATTATATTAGTAGATACTGATGATACCTGTGCAGCAATTAAGGATGTTTTTGAGGATACCCGTTCAATTTTAGAGCCGGCGGGAGCCTTAGCCATAGCCGGGGCTAAAGCCTATGTAGAAAGAGAAAAAATTCAAGGACAAACCTTAATTGCAATTGCTTGCGGGGCAAATATGAATTTTGACCGCCTGCGATTTGTGGCAGAAAGAGCCGAATTTGGAGAACGCCGAGAGGCAATTTTTGCTGTAACTATTCCCGAAGAACCCGGCAGTTTGCGGAAGTTTTGTGAATGTATTGGGAAACGCAATTTAACTGAATTTAACTATCGCATTGCTGATCAAAAAGAAGCACATATTTTCGTAGGAATGCAGATTAAAAATCGGGAAGATGTGGCACAAATAATCGAATATTTTGAGGAAAATAGATTTAAAACCATTGATTTAAGCGATGATGAACTAACTAAATTACACCTGCGGCACATGGTCGGGGGACGGTCATCTTTAGCCCATCATGAATTACTCTATCGCTTTGAATTTCCCGAACGTCCGGGGGCATTAATGAAGTTTGTTTGTTCCATGAGTCCTAACTGGAATATTAGTTTATTTCACTATCGGAATAATGGGTCAGATTATGGCAGAATTGTGGTAGGAATGCAGGTTCCTCCTGAAGAAATGGGAGAATGGCAAGCCTTTTTAGATACCTTGGGTTATCGCTATTGGGATGAAAATAAAAACCCAGCTTATAAACTGTTTTTGTCCTAAAAATTGCCATCGTAGGGGCGGGTTCCGAATCAATCTTTGATACCCTCAAAAAAATTCTATAAACCCGCCCTCTCTCTCTTTGTGATTATGACTCCTACAATTAAAGATTTAGATTGAATTTTTATGGCTGGGTTGGGCGGGTTTATTAAGGTTATTTGTGGGCATCAAAAATTAATATGGAACCCGCCCCTACAGTTAATTAAGGCTGAATAAAATGGGCCCAAACTGAACCATCTGGCCCGGCAACTTGATTCATATAACCAGAGGAATAAATAATCCGCCGACCCTCGGTATTAGAATAACCGGTATAGGCATCTCCCCAAGGATCATTAACAATATATCCCTGACTATTATAGCCAATAATGGTGATAATATGACCCGATGGAGTCGTATCTACACCAATTACAACCGGACGACGATTAATCAATTCATTTTTTAAATCTGACCAATATCGAGTCGTGCTAAAACTACTTTTAAATCCATAGGCACGAATTAAAGCAGATAATACATTATGATCGGTTTGAGACCCAGTTCCGGCATAATTAAAACACCATTGTAATAATTCATCTTCTAATTGTCCGTATTTGGATCGCACACCATGATAATACATCACCATGGCAATAGACGTAACATTACAAGTAGACCAATAAAAACGGGGATTATCGCGTTGAGAAAAGTAGGGTACATTTAATTCAACTTGGGGCGGTAGGGGGTTAAAAACTCGTCCTCCCCGCTTAAATCTGACATAGTTAGGAAATATATAACCCGTATTCCCAAAATTAGGCAATTCTTCTAAAAGAGAAACCTTAATATGGTTATTTTCTAAGCTATAACTTTTGACGCCATAAACCCGTCCCAGGGGTAAACTTGTGCGCTCAACTTCTTTTAATTGACTAGAATCAATGGGCTGTTTTTTCAAGACGGTTTTTTCTAAAACAGTTAAGGTAATCGCATCAGGATCATAAGCAATTTGTTGACCCTCTCGAATCAATTTAACGTGCTGCCAATACACATAACCTACTGTACCAAAATTGGGAATAGATTGGGCTAAAGTAACTCGAAAATGTCCTTTAATTGAAGCATAGCCCTTAATAGCAAAGGTTTGTCCTAATAATAATTGTTCAAATTGTCGAGGGTCTAAATTAGCAGAATCAATGGGTTGAGCTTTAATTTTTGTGGTTTCTGTCACCAACATTTGAGCATTAACGTCGGTATCGGGAACTTCCTCAATATCAAACCGAAATACTTCCGATCCTTTTTTCAATCTCAAATTATTGGTATAAATATAACCAAAATTGCCAACGGGAGGAATCGCATTTTCTAAGACAATTTTTAGATGACCGTCAACCAAACCATATTTTAAAACTTTGAAGGTTTGACCAGCTTTAATTGCCACTTTTTGCTGTTGATTTAAGGAAGATGAATCAAAGGGAACAATTTTAAATAAGGTATCTTCAAGGATCTCTAAACTCAAAGATTCTCCGACGGTCATGGGATTTTCACTGACCGTAATATTAATCACTCGACTGGCGGTAACATTCCCTTGGGAGTCAATAGCTTTTAATCGTAACCACCGATATCCCGCATCACTAAATCCTGAATTAACTTGAGTTTCCCAGGTACTTTTTTGCCAGTCTAAATTAATATTAAAAACATATCGATCTTCTGCAAATAAAGTAATTTCTGCGGTGGTATTAGGATCAAATGTTCCTTTTAACACCACGGGTGTATTAACTAAAACTTCTGTTGCTCCTTGATAGGTTAAGGTTTTATTTGCTATTAAGGGAAGATTCCCCCGACTCAAGGTAATAAAATCAGGATATAAATATCCCGTATTGCCAAAATTAGGAAAATTTTCAGTTAAAGTAACTTTAATATGACCGGATTCTGATGTATAACTTTGGATACCATAAATCATTCCGGCGGGAAGGGTAATTTTTTCGGAGGATTCCAGATAAGCTGAATCAATCGGACGTTTTTTTAGGGGTGTGGTATTAATAATCATGCAGGTAATTGCATTATTATCAAAGTTGATTTCTTGAGTATTTTCTAGGATTTTAACGTGATGGCGATAGAGATATCCAGATTGACCAAAACCGGGGAATTGTTGACTGAGAGTGACGCGAAAATGTTCGGCGACACAGGCATATCCCATAATATTATAAGCACTACCTTGAGGCATTTCAATAAATTGATCCGATGCTAACTGAGATAAATCATCGGGTTTCATTTTTATCGGGGTGGTTTGTGTTACCCATAATAGTTGATTCCCCGGACTATGGGCAGGTAGTTGATTGGGATTAAACCATAATATTTTTGAGCCTTTGGTTGCTATAATATGGGGTTGATAAACATAGACAAATTTTCCTAAATTGGGTAGGGGGTTATTCAGTTCTAGTTTAAGATGATCGTTGACTAATTCTATGTTATCTACTACTAAATTATCCCCGATTTTAAAGGATTGTTTTTGTTGATCATTTAACTGGGAAGAATCGATCGGTTGAATTTTTAATAAAGTCTCTTGTTGCGGAATCACCCTATAGTAAGATCGGGTATTCATCCCTTCTTGATCAACCATTAAATCAATTACAGAATCAGCTATTATATTATTATTATAATCTTTTCCCTGAAGTCTTAACCATCGTTTTCCAGCCGTATTAAATCCATTTTCCAAGCTCACAGACCAAATTCCGGCTTTCCCATTCAAATCAACGGTCAGAGGATATTTGTCTTCTGCCATGACCACAACGGTTTGACAGTTTTGGGGATCATAAATTCCCACTAAAACAATCGGTTGATCAATCAGAATATTGCTCGGACTCAGATAAGTTACCATGATTAAAACTCTCTATGATCTAAAGGAATACAAGGGTAAAACTAGCAAGAAAACCGCCCCAGAATATTCTATGGGCGGCTATCTTAGAAATACAGATAATTTCAATTACAATTAACTGCCCACAAACGCTAAAATATCTTGGGCGTGGGTTTCCGTTTTAACGGCTGCATCAACGTGGGAAATGACTCCTTTGCCATCGATCACATAAGTCACCCGTTTAGAATAGCCACCGCCTTCTACATCATAAGCTTTGGTAATCGCTCCATCAGTATCGGCTAATAAAGGGAAGGGTAAACTATATTTATCGGTAAATTTTTGGTGAGATGCTTCATCATCCATGCTCACCCCTAAAACCACAATATCTTTGCCTTGATATTCTGTATAGTTATCGCGGAAACTACAGGCTTGTTTAGTACAACCGGGGGTATCATCTTTGGGGTAGAAATACATGACAACGGTTTTGCCGGAGAAGTCGGACAAAGACACGGTATTACCCTGGGTGTCTTTGACTGTAAAGCTAGGGGCGGTTGTGCCAACAGATAAAGCCATTGTTATTTTATCCTCCTCAAGTGGACTAAATTTGATATTGATGGTCTTTTGTTATTTTAAGAGATTTTGGCAGAACTGAGCGGGTTTTCTAGTGGATGCCAGGGGAAATTAAACGGCCATGTTTGAATTAGGGGTCTATTTTATCCTTAAAAATATCGTCTAATTTCTGTCCCTTGGGTAACTCGATAAACACCCGATCTCCGGTTTGTAATCCTTTTAAGATTTGAATTTGATTTCCGATTTGGGAACCCACGGTAACGGGGTGGAATTGGGGTTGATTATTACTATCGGGAAGTAAAACCCCCGCTTGTCCTTTATTGGTAACAATGGCAACGGTGGGAACAACTAAAGCCTGTTTAAGTTTTTCCCCAATAAACCGTAAATCCACATTCATTCCTGACTGAAGTTGATCTTTTCCAGTTTCGATCATAATTCTAGCTTGAAATAAGGTGACATCCCGCTCTTTTACCGCTTCAGGGGCGATAATATTAACTCGACCTTTAAATACTTGATCGGGATAGGAGTCAGCAATAATTTCAACGGGTTGATTAGGTTGAATTTGAGCAATATCTGCTTCGGGAATTTTGGCTAAAACTTCTAAATCTTTGGCTAAAGCTACAATTGATGTAGAAGTGGCAGAAGTGGCATCGGAAGCCGAAGTTGCCGGAGTTACAAAGGAGCCTTCCACGGCATAACGTTGGGTAATAATTCCTGAAAATGGAGCCCGAACTTTGGTATCTTCGAGTTGCACTTGATAGAATTTTACTTGACCTTGGGCTTCGGAAACCTCCGCTTTTGCCGAGGTAATTTCCTCTATCCGAGTACCATTTTTTAACTGATTTAATTTACTTTCAGCTTCAGCAACTTCTGCTTCAGAACGATCAATTTCTTCTGAACGAGTACCATTTTTGAGTTGATTTAAGGCTTGACGTTCCTGTTCCACATTGGCTTGGCGTTGTTGAATTTGCGATCGCTGACTTTGTTGTAATTGTTCTAAGCGTTTTTCCGCTTCATTTTGTAAGGCTTCTAACCTTCGTTGATCACGGAAATATTCATCTAATCGATCCTGAGAAATTGCCCCTTCGCCCTTTAAATCTTGATAGCGTTGTACCCGTTCGGTAGCTAATTTTAATTCGGCTTTATTGGCATCAATTCTAGCTTTTGCCTGATCAATTTCATCATTTAAACTTCCCGATTGAGCATCTCTCAAGCGAGACTCAGACTCTTTTAAGCGAGCTTCGCTTTGAGCTATTTCTTCGGGACGAGTCCCCGATCGCAGTTGGGCTAAATTAGCTTTAACCTGATTTAAACGAGCTTGCGCTTGTTCGATTTCCTCCGGTCGGGTTCCGGTTTGCAGCTTATCTAAATTAGCCTTCACCCGATCCAAACGAGCCTGGGCTTGGAACAGTTGGGCCTCAATTTCGCCACTTTCCATCCGCGCCACAATCTCTCCAGCTTCAACGAGATCCCCCTGTTCCACATACAATTGTGCTAACCGCCCTTGGGTTTTCGGACTCAGGTTAACCCGGCGCACCGGTTGCACCACGCCACTAGCGGTGATTTTCACCGTTAAATCCTTAGCTTGCACCGGAACTGTGAGGGCTGCGATCGCATCGGGCTTAATTTGGCTACGACTGCGGCTTAAATAAACCGTTACCGGAATAGCCAATAGTCCCGTAACCAAAATCGCTATCATCCGGGGTTTCCATCGGCGTCGGGGAACCTCCGAGAACTGAACGGGATGTTTTACTTCCCCATTGCGTTGTGCCGTTTCCTCTTTTGGGCCAGTTAACATAACAGATGCGGGTGCAGGTTGAGCAACAACAGAATCAGCCCTGAAGTTCAGAACCTGATTCTGTCACTATATCAATTCTAACGATTTCCGTTAACATTTCTTCACGGTCAACCGTTCACCCTTTAACCCTCTTGAAATAACGGCGTACTCAAATACCGTTCACCAAAACTCGGTTGGATCAAAACAATCAATTTGCCCTTATTTTCAGGACGTTTACCCACTTGTACCGCCGCATAGAGGGCCGCCCCAGTGGAAATTCCCGATAAAATCCCTTCTTCCCGGGCAATCCGACGGCCAAAAACCATAGCATTTTCATCGGTAACTTGAATTACTTCATCAATCATCTCCACATTCAAGACCGGAGGCACGAACCCCGCCCCAATCCCTTGAATTTTATGGGGCCCCGGCTTCCCCCCGGATAAAATCGGACTATTGGCGGGTTCCACTGCGATCGCCTGAAAATCCGGTTTACGTTGTTTCAGGACTTCAGCTATTCCGGTTAAAGTCCCTCCGGTTCCCACCCCAGAGATTAAAATATCCACCAATCCATCGGTATCGGCCCAGATTTCCTCGGCGGTGGTTTTGCGGTGAATTTGGGGGTTAGCCGGATTCTGAAATTGTTGCAACATATAGGCATCGGGGATGGTATCGACAATTTCCTGTGCCCGGCGAATACAGCCACTCATCCCCTCAATTCCGGGGGTGAGTTCCAATTCAGCTCCATAGGCTTTTAACATTGCCCGCCGTTCTGAACTCATGGTTTCGGGCATAGTTAAAATTAAACGATAGCCCCTAGCGGCTGCCACCATTGCCAAAGCAATTCCAGTGTTACCTGATGTCGGTTCGACTAATACGGTTTTACCTGGGGTGATCAGTCCTTCTTTTTCAGCGACATTAATCATATTCACCCCAATTCGATCTTTCACCGAAGCAGCCGGGTTCATACCTTCTAATTTGACCACAATTTGAGCCACACAGCCTTCGGCCTTGGGAATCCGGTTGAGTTGGACTAGGGGGGTATTACCGACTAATTCCGTAATGTTATGGGCGATACGCATATTGAATCGAAGATAAAGAACATTGATACAAATAGTTTGAGGAACTCATCCCTAAGCCTTCAGATGTAGTACATAATATCCTTCTGCTGTCGGGCATCTCTTTGTTCACAAAGGTCTTTTAAGCTGTATTTTTGTAATACAGAATTTGCCATTTGCTCTGCTTCCTGCCAAAATTCCCAGATCACCGCACCTTCAACGGTATTGGGGCAGGAATTTTGGGCAGAGGTTTCGGGATCTGATCCTTCTAAGCAGTTGACCACATCAAACAGGGTAATTTTCCGGGGTTCCTTTCCCAGATAATATCCACCTTTAGAACCCCGTTGGCTGCGAACAATCCCACAGCGCCGCAAGGTTGCTAGTAATTGTTCCAGATAGCGATCAGGAATGTTATGCTGGGCTGAAATTTGCCGCACTTGTCTGGGTTCAGGGTTATCATAGTGAGTTGCCAACTCCATCAGGGCGAGAAGGGCATACTGACTTTTGCAAGAGAGTTCCACGCAGAAATCATTCAAAAATGTTTCACTATTTTAGTATACCCCGGTTCTCCCCTCGGAATTTGTTGGTTTGGCGACGTCATACCCGATACAAAATAGGTCTATGAATTTTTCTCGCAAAACCCATTTTGGATTTCAGCCTTTAGGAAAAATCCGATTAAAAACGGCTTTGGTTTTTCCGTTTATTTTGCAAATTACAGTCGCCGTAGGATTAGTGGGTTATTTTTCCTTTATAAATGGTAAACAAGCTGTTGAAAATTTAGCTCAACAGTTAATTGAAAGTCTGAGTGTTCGGATTGAAAATCATGTTTTAGAATATTTTAATAAATCCTTTCAAGTTCTGCGAGTTACAGAAGATAATGTTCAAGCTGGAAATTTAGATTTGAATGATTTTGAAGGGTTAAAACGGTATTTTTGGAATGTGGTGTTAGAGGCAGATTTAGAAAGTTATATTTCATATGGAAATGAACAGGGAGAATTTATCGGGGTTGAACATTTAGAAAATGGTGAAATTCAACTTAAAATTCGCACCATTGAGACGGAACCTCTGCGGGATATCTACCGTTTAGATGCTCAGGGAAACCGGGCTAAATTTTTAAAACAAGCCGAATATGATCCTCGTAAACGACCTTGGTATCAAGTGGCAAAACAGGATCAAAAACCAACTTGGAGTTCCATTTATTCCTTCTTTTCTCGTAAAAATACAGATACTGCATTGGGAATATCAGCAGTTTTACCAGTGTTTGAAGATGACACCAACTTCCGGGGAGTTTTGTGTATTAATATTACTTTATTAAGAATTACAGAATTTTTAAAAAATCTCTATATTAGTCCCCATGGACAAAGTTTTATTATTGAACGTTCGGGTGATTTAGTTGTCAGTTCTAAAATTGAAAAACCTTTTAAAATTCAATCGCAAGGTGAAGATACTAAAGTTGAAAGGTTTTCAGCTAATCAAAGTGAAGATATTACTATTCGGAATACTGCTCAAGCCTTTCTGAAAAAGTTTGGTAGTTTTGCGGCGATTCCCAATAGTGAACAAGTCAAATTTCAACAGAATGGGGAATGGTATTATGCTCAAATTTTGCCAATTCAAGATCAAAAAGGACTCGATTGGTTAGTTGTTGTTGTTGTCCCTGAATCGGATTTTATGACGGAAATTCAACGCAATACTCAAATGACTATTGGGTTGTGTTTAATTGCCTTGGGGGTAGCAACAGGAATGGGAATTTTAACCGCTAGTTGGATTACAAAACCTATTTTTAGACTGAATGAAGCCTCCCATAAATTGGCAAAAGGAGAATTAGATCAACAAGTCAAAGTAGGAGGAATTCAAGAGTTAGAAATTCTAGCCAATTCTTTTAATGGGATGGCGAGAACATTGAAAGAGTCTTTTGATACTTTAGAAGAAAAAGTGAGGGAACGTACAGGACAATTGGCGGAAGCTAATCAAGAAATTAGTACCTTAAATACTAGACTAAAAGCTGAAAATTCACGCATGGGTGCAGAACTCGATGTTTTACGAGAAATGCAGCAACTAATTCTTCCTAAACCCCAGGAATTAGCGGAAATTAAAGATTTAGATATTGTCGGATATATGGAACCTGCTGATGAAGTGGGGGGCGATTATTATGATATTTTAACTACTCATGGAATCGTTACTATTGGCATTGGAGATGTCACAGGTCATGGACTAGAAAGCGGAATTTTAATGGTGATGATTCAAGCCGCAGTTAGAACATTAAAAGAAGTAGAAGAACATGATCCCGTCAAATTCTTGAATACTTTAAACCGCATGATTTATTATAATATTCAACGCATGAATTCTGATAAAAATTTAACCTTAGCAATTTTAAATTATGCTGAAGGTTTATTAAGTATTAGTGGACAACATGAGGAAATATTAATCGTGCGTCAAAGAGGAAATATTGAACGAATTAATACAATGGATTTAGGGCTACCTATTGGTTTAGATGAAGATATTGCTGAGTTTATTAGTCATACTTTAATTACCTTAAATTCCGAGGATGGAGTCGTTTTATATACCGATGGCATTACCGAAGCCCAAAATATGCAGAAACAATTCTATGGACTGGAAAAACTTTGTCGCATTATTAGTCAAAATTGGCATCGGGAAGCAGAAGCAATTAAAAATGCTGTAATTGAGGATGTAAAATTATTTATGAATGGACAAAAGCAATTTGATGATATTACTTTATTAGTCATCAAAAAGAAATAACTCTGTTGTTGCGCTTGAGCGCACTCTGAAGATGGTGCCGCATCACAACAACAATGGATGATTTATTCCCCTTTAGAAATAAAGCCGATGTCAAATCAATTTCTCCATCTTTGGGTTCAACCATTGTTTAAAAAAATTTCCCTGAGAAATCTGCTGATTTTTCCCTTTGTTTTTCAAATTTTTATCGCCGTTGGATTAGTCGGTTGGTTATCGTTTGAAAATGGACAACGGGCGGTCAATGATTTAGCTAACCAACTCCAGAATCAGGTCAGCGATCGCATTAGCCAACAGTTAGATCATTATTTATCTTTGCCCATTCAGGTGAATGAAGTTAATCTTAATTTGCTCAATTTAGGACTCTTGAATTTCCAAGATTTAGACAGTATTCGTCGCCATTTTTGGAAGCAGATGAAAGTCTATCCTTCCCTGGGCTATTTTAACTTAGGTACGGTGGATAATCTGTTTCTCGGAGTTGGTCGAGAAGATGATGGAACAGTCTATTTAGAATTAATGAAACCAACGGACAATTTTTATTATAACCGCTATTTATTAAATGATCAAGGTAATCGAACAACCCTGATTACTCGCGAAAAATATCTTTACAAAGAAGATGAATGGTATAGTGATGCCGCGGCCGCAGGAAAACCAATTTGGAGTGAAATTTATCAATGGGGCGATCGCCCAGAAGTGATTTCTATTGCTTCTAGTTATCCTATTTATGATCAGCAAAAAAATTTAGTAGGAGTGATCGGAATTGATCTGATTTTGACCCAAATTAGTAATTTTTTAAAACAATTAAAAGTTACACCTGCCAGTGAAATTTTTATTATAGAAAGGAATGGTTTAATTGTGGCGAGTTCCAGTGATGAAAAACCCTATTTAGAAGTAAACGGAGAATCTCAACGGTTGAGTGTTTTTCAAAGCCATGATCCGTTAATTCAAGGAACAAGTAAATATCTATTAAAACGATTTAGTAACCTTAGCGAAATCCAAAAAGAACAATCTTTAAATTTTAAATTGCATGGGAAAAATATTTTTGTTAGGGTCAATCCTTGGCAAGATCAATTTGGCTTAAATTGGTTGATTGTGGTTACTATTCCTGAGTCTGATTTTATGGGAGAAATTGATAGGAATACCCACAAAACTATTCTATTATGTTTAGTGGCATTAGCGATCGCAACCGGGATGGGAATTGTAATTGCCCATTGGATTACGGAACCGATTTTGAGATTAAATCGAGCGTCTCAAAAAATTGCCACCGGGGACTTAAGTCAAGCGGTTAAAGTTAAACGAATTATTGAACTGAGAGAACTAGCTAATTCTTTTAATCAAATGGCGGATCAAATTCAAGATTCCTTTGAAAACTTAGAGCAAAAAGTCATAGAAAGAATGGCGGAATTAGCCTCCGCTCATGCTCAAATTTTAGTCTTAAATCAACGGTTAAAAGCCGACAACTATCGCATGAGTAGTGAACTAGATTTACTTAAAAGAATGCAGCAATTAATTCTACCCAAAGCTGAAGAATTAGCCTTAATTGAAGGATTAGAAATTGCGGTTTATATGGAACCTGCCTATGAAGTAGGAGGAGATTATTATGATGTTTTATATATGAATGATGTGGTGACAATTGGGATTGGAGATGTCACTGGTCATGGATTAGAAAGTGGGATTTTAATGGTGATGACCCAGGCAGCGGTTAGAGTGCTAAAAGAAATTCAAGAACGTGATCCAGTGAAGTTTTTAAATATTTTAAATCGAGCAATTTATCGTAATGTTCAACGCATGAATTCCGATAAAAATTTAACTTTATCAATTTTAAATTATAAAAATGGGCATCTGAGTATTACTGGTCAACATGAGGAAATATTAGTGGTGCGTCACGGGGGAAAGGTTGAACGAATTAATACCATAGATTTAGGTTTACCCATTGGTTTAGATGAGGATATTTCTGAATTTATTGGTCAAGTGATGATTGAGTTAAAAGTCGGGGATATTATTGTTCTTTATACCGATGGAATTACCGAAGCTAGAAATATGAAAAAATCCCTATATGGTTTAGAAAGACTTTGTGAAGTTATCAGTAAAAGTTGGGATAGGTCGGCGGAGAAAATTAAGCAGGATGTGATTACAGATGTTCGACTGTTTATGGGAGAACAAAAACAATTTGATGATATTACCCTCTTGATTTTAAAACAACGCTAGGGAAAGCTGATTGCAGATATGACTTTTGGCTCCTGTGGTCAAGGATTTGATTATTTTTTGATTTTAAGTTAAAATAACGTAGGATTACTATATTATTTATGTAATTAGTTCAGCTAAAGGTTAAGTGGTTATGATCCAAATTTTCGGAGAATTTTTACACCAATTTCCTCCCGATCATGATTCCCTAGAGTTGACCTTTACTCCCACATCCCGACCCATTAAACAGCGCTGGCGAAATAATCGATTATCAGCCCATTTTGTCGCTGATTATTTCTCATCTTTTTTACCTTTGGATGGGGATAACCCGACTCGGGAAAAACGGATTCAAGAAGGTAAAGGAGCGGTGAGTTATGTCGCTAATGAGTTATTAGAAAATGCCATGAAATTTAATGATGAAAGTGTGAAATCTAAAATCAGATTTGGGATTCATTTTATTGAAAAAGAACAGACAGTCACCGCCGCTATTTTTGCCACTAATTCGATTAGCATAGAAGCGGCAAAAAAGTTTCAGGATTTTATTCAAGAATTATTACATCAAGATCCTAATGAATTGTATTTTCATCAAGTTGAACGGAGTGTGGAAAATGACAGCGATAATGCTTCGGGTTTGGGTTTACTGACGATGATTAATGATTATCAAGCGCAACTGGGTTGGAAATTTGAATCGATCTCCAATCAAGTGAATCTGGTTTTAGTGACCACAATGGCTCAAGTAACAGTGTAGAATTAGTGTATTTGCAGAATTAGATAGAGGTGAAAAATGCTGGTACAAGAAATTAAAGGTGAAGACCATATTGTTCAATATGATCCAGAATCTGTGACAATTTGTTTTCAAGGAGAACTAAGTTTAGGTGGGCCAGTTGAATATAAACCGATTAAAGACTTACTCGAAGAAGTAACCGCAACCGAACCAGCAATCATGACACTGAATTTAAGAAGTCTATCATTTCTTAATAGTTCTGGGATTAGTTTGTTGTCAAAATTTGTTATGGGATTACGGAAAAAACCCCATATTCAATTAATTATTTTGGGGTCTAAAGAAGTGGCTTGGCAAGATAAATCTTTACAGAATTTAAAGAAATTTCTACCCGCGTTGGAGTTAAAAGTTGAATAATTTTTATTATTTATATATAATTTAATCACCTATGATTATGCTTAATAATGCAGCCAAACCAAACCCAATAATTATAATCCCTGAAATGCGGTTAATCCACTGTAACGTATGAGTATTAACTTGATTCCGAAATAAACTGACCCCACTAACTAAGATTAACCACCATAATGCCGATCCTAAAAATACTCCTAAAACCAGGATTCCCGCATCGCAATAATTGTTTTTCGTGCCTAAACCCAATCCAGCAAAAATAGCAATAAATGATAAAATAGTGATGGGATTTGTGATCGTTAGAAAAAAGGTGGAAGCGTAGGCACTGATAATTTTTCCTGATGGAGTTGCCGATTGTTGTGTAGGTTTTTCTAAGGCTATTTTTAATCCCAAATAACACAAAAACAATCCGCCCATCAGCTTTAATTCCATTTGTTGATTGACCAAAATATTAGAAATTATGGTTAATCCAAATCCAGCAATAAAACCATATAAGGCATCAGCAGTAGCCGCCCCTAACCCCGTAAAAAATCCTACCAAATACCCTTGAGATAAACAACGGCGAATACACAAAATCCCCACGGGCCCTACGGGGGCGGCAATGGAAAAACCAATGATTAAACCCTTAGCTAAAAAACTGATATTCATAATCAATTTGAGGACAAAAGGACTTAGATAGCCCTAAAGGGCTTACTACTATATGATCATAAGGTAAACTTAGGATAACTCAAAACCGAACCATGATCACCGAAAACACTTTAGTTTTAGCAACGGATTTAGATGGGACATTTTTAGGGGGTTATCCACAGGAACAACAGAAATTTTATAACTATTTGCAGTCAAAACGCGATCGCTTATTATTAATTTTTGTCACCGGTCGCAGTTTAGAATTTACCTTGAGTTTATATGAACAAAAAAACCTGATCATTCCCCGACCGGATTATATTATTGGGGATGTGGGAACAACGGTTTATGAGGGAAAAACCTTAACACCCGTTATCCAAGTCCAAAATTGGATTGCTGATCTTTGGGGAAATTCTAGCGAATTTGCTACCAAAATCTTAGCCGATGAACCCGGAGTAATCTTACAACCCCTATCCCCTAAATATCGAGTTTCCTATTATTATAAACCCGATCAAAATCAAGACCGAATCATTAAAAAAATTCAAGATGCCGGATTTGATTGTATCACCTCGGCGGATAAGTATTTAGATATTTTACCCCAAGGTGTTGCTAAAGGTTCAACTTTGCTCAAATTAATGAATTACTTAAAAATTGCTGACCATCAAGTGGTGACATCGGGGGATTCATTAAATGATTTATCCTTATTTGAAACCGGACTTAAAAGTATTGCGGTGGGAAACTCGGAATTAAAATTAGTCGAAAAAATTAAACCTTTAAAAAATGTTTATTACAGTAATTTTCCGGGAGTTACTGGAATTTTTGACGGCATTCAATATTATTATCCAACCTTCTAACAATATTTACTATTATGTCTGACTCCTCCGTATCTAATCCACCCTTAAAATTAGCTATTTTAGGTGCGGGAGCTTGGGGTTCCGCCCTAGCCCAATTAGCTGATTATAATGGTCATACTGTCCATTTGTGGTCACGGCGTTTAGGTAATTCCTTAGCCGAAAGTATTAACTCCATTGATGTCTTAGTCTCGGCGATTTCGATGAGAGGAGTTACCGCCACTATTGATCAACTTCACAGCCTAAAATTACCCGATCAAATTCCAATTGTCACCGCTACAAAAGGTTTAGATCCTGATAGCACTTGTACCCCTTCTCAACTTTGGGGGAAGGCATTTCCTGACCATCCCATTGTGGTTTTATCGGGGCCGAATTTATCCGCAGAAATTCAACAGGGTTTACCCGCGGCTACGGTGGTAGCCAGTACGGATTTAGAAGCAGCAAAGATTGTACAACGGGTATTTGCTTCTAATCGATTTCGGGTTTATACCAGTTCCGATCCGATGGGAACAGAATTAGGAGGAACCTTAAAAAATGTGATTGCGATCGCGGCGGGGGTTTGTGATGGATTACAATTAGGAACTAACGCTAAATCCGCCTTATTAACTCGCGCTTTAACCGAAATTATTAGAATTGGAACCCATTTAGGAGGGAAAACAGAAACATTTTTTGGATTATCTGGTTTAGGGGATATGTTAACCACTTGTAATAGTGCTTTAAGCCGTAATTATCGTGTAGGTTATGGATTAGCAGCAGGTAAAACCTTAGAACAAGTGTTAATAGAATTAGGGAGCACGGCCGAAGGTGTAAATACAACTAATGTTTTAATTGAAATTGCCCATCGCGAACGAATTCCTGTGCCGATTTCTTGGCAAGTTTATCAACTTTTAAACCATCAAATTACTCCTGAAAAAGCCGTAGAATCTTTAATGGAAAGGGATTTAAAACCGGAATTTTATCTTTAGAAGCTCACGGGAGAAACCCATTGGGTGTTTGACCCGACACCTAACTCAAGAGTGGAGTTAAACCCGATATTCTGGGAATTCTATTTCTCTAACAATTCCATACTGTTCGATGGTTGAAAATTTTGCTGTTAATCTCTATCTATAGATAGAGGCACGATTAAAGGAACGTACCCTATATTAGTAAGCGTACTGGGTGCAATCCTTTATTCCCTCTGGTTAGTCTGGTGGAAACGGAGAGTCAGATCAATCGATTTATCGGTTGTGACTCTCTATTATTTTTTTGGGGGTGATTTTCTCTCCTCCTACCTCGACAAATGGAAAATATCCGCAAACACTTCCCGCTCAGATATAATTCGCGTAGGATTGGGTGAATCATACACCACTAATAAACCCGGCTGTCCTAAACTGTTAAACAGTGCTAATCCCTCCGCCTTATCGCTATCCAAAAGCACAGGAATATCAAACAAAATTTCTAATTGATCAGAATTAAAATAAGTAATTGTATCATTAGATTGAGTTAAAGCCTTTTTCCAACGGTAGACTCTCAGGGCTCCCGATAAATCCATGGTTGGCCCGGCTAAGATGATTAAATCTTCCCCCTGTAGACATAATTCTCGGATTCCTAAACCAGTTAATTCAAAAAAGTGCTTTCGATAGGGTTTCCCCTTTTCTCCGATTTGTTTTAGGGTTAAAACTCCGGGTTGTTTTTCTTCGACTTCTAGTTCTAAAATAATCGCAAATCCCCGTAAAACTGGCCCCCGTAATCCTAAGAAAATTTTGTTTTTATCAACCGCTAATCCTTCGATATCCAATCCATTTTCCTTGGAGGGGAGAGGATTTGAGATAAATAAACCTAAATGTTCATCGGTTTTTAAAGCATCCATCAGTTGATTGCCGTTTTCAGTAGTTTGAAGCAGGGCGGCTCTCAAAGTTTGACCGCACAATTCAGGAGATGAAAAAGACTGAACTAACTCTCTATTTTTTATCGGAATGCGGGCTAAAAGATAACGATTCTGTTCGGTTTTGATTTGGCTCAAACGCTCAATATCTAAACCGGAATCTTTGCTATTCGGTTTTTTGCGTTTGAGACTATGGGAACCGACTAACCAAAGATAGGAATTATCATAATCTAAATCTATCTTTAGTTTACTTAATTGAGTTAACTTCTGCTAGAGTTGAGCTTGGTTTCAAGAAAAAAAATTAATTAAAATATGAAATAACTTCAGGATTTCGTCTCATTCTTTTGATAGATGATTTATGAAATATTTTTCTATATAATTAGCCGTACAAATAGCTTTATCAATAAAAAAATGTCTAATTTAATCAAATTTTCTCTTTTCGCTCCTTATAACAAAGAAGCAACTTTAATCGGAAATTTTTCTAACTGGAAAGATATTCCGATGCAAAAGGATGACCAGGGTTATTTTCGGACTGAAGTTGAGTTAGAAGATGAAATCTATCAATACAAATTTCGAGTCCGTTCAAAAAGTTGGTTTTTAGAACCCGATGAGTGGATAGAAGTTGTTGATCCCTACGCCACTGATATTGATGATACGACTCAAAACGGCATTATTAGGATTAAAGATGGGGAAAAAATTGTTGATACTTATGTTTGGAAAAATGATCATAAACCCTTACCTCCTGATCATAAATTAGTAATTTATGAAATGCACGTTGGAGATTTTTCTGGGGGTGAAGATGATATCTATTCCCGGGGTAAATATCAGCACATTATGGAAAAATTAGATTATTTGTGTGAATTAGGGATCAATGCGATTGAATTAATGCCTGTTAAAGAACATCCAGGAGATCATAGTTGGGGATATAATCCTCGCTATTTCTTCGCGTCTGAGTCCAGTTATGGCACAACGGAACAATTAAAAAACCTAATTGATGAATGTCATGGACGAGGAATTAGAGTATTAATTGATGGGGTTTATAACCATTCCGAAGCCTCCTGTCCTTTAACTCAAATTGATCACGATTATTGGTATCACCACAGCCAGCAAGATACGGAATGTAACTGGGGGCCAGAATTTAATTATGAACAGTATGATGAAAAATTAGGCACTTATCCGGCTCGCAAATTTATTGGGGATACGATCAGATTTTGGGTAAAAGAATATCATCTGGATGGCATTCGTTATGATGCGGCTAAACAAATTGGCAACTATGATTTTATGGGTTGGGTCGTGCAGGAAGCCAAGCAAGCAGCCGGGGTAAAACCTTTTTATAATGTGGCTGAATATGTACCGGAAAGCCCCAGTATTACCAATAGTGATGGGCCGATGGATGGCTGTTGGCATGATAGTTTTTATCATATTCTCACGGATCATTTATGCGGCGATACCTTTGATTTAGAACAACTCAAAGATATTTTAGATGGTAAACGTCAAGGGTTTATGGGGCCGAATAATATTGTGAATTATTTGGGCAACCATGATCATAATCGTTTAATTGTGGAATTGGGAAATCGGGGAATTTTTGATGATGAGGTGTTTAAACGGGTAAAATTAGGGGTAGCATTATTAATTACAGCCGTGGGCATTCCGATGATTTGGATGGGGGAAGAATTTGGAGAATATAAACCCAAAACCATTGAATCTGCTAAACTGGATTGGAAATTATTGAACAATGAGAGTAATCAGAGTTTATTTCAATATTATAAAGGCTTGATTTTTCTACGGGAAACTAATCAGGCTTTATGTAGTGGCAATATTGATTTTTTCCATGAAGATCCTGATAACAAAATTTTAGCTTATACCCGATGGAATGATCAAGGTTCTCGGATCGTAGTAGTTGTGAATTTCTCTGATAATTATTTTGCCGGTTATCAAGTTTCTCACTTCCCAGCCAATGGGACTTGGCATGAGTGGACAAGTAATTATGATATTCAATCGGGAGATGATCATATTTTGCTCGATTTACCTGAATATGAAGCTAAGGTTTTTGTTTGGAAGGGGTAATTGAGCACCCCAGATCAAAACGTTAAGTTCTGCAACGGGATCTAGGATTTGATCGATAATTATGTAACTCTGAATACAGAAATAATTTTATTGATCAGGTTCAGAACCCTAGAACTTGAGCATCAACGGTTGATCAGGGACAAAAAATTATGAAACTTAATCTCAAACAAGCGAATACAGAGATTCAACCCCAATGGCAACCGATTGTTGGGTATGCCTCGGAATTTGAGCCCTGTACCTGGGTGCAGATGGGGGAAAAACCTAATCCCTATAGCCATGATCAGGCATTGCTCCTGTGTCAGGTGAATGAAGATGAATGGGTGGCTTGGGTTCCTGACCACGGTGAGATGGTATTATGTCGCCATCAATTCTTTCGCTCTTAACCCTTGATCTGGGATACAGTACAAATAAAGAACGTTATCCCACTAAGAGGGTTATGACCGTTTTAGAATCTCCCGGTAAGTCTTCAATTCCATATTCTGAACGCACTTTAAAACGGGCTGAACGGGCGATCCGGTGTTCTCCCTTTCAACTGCTACTGTTCACCACGATTCGGTTTAATAGTGTCAGTCTGACTGCAATTGCAGGGGAGTCCGGGGTCAATTCTGCCTATACCCGTATAGCCCTAACCGAACTAGCAGCAGAAAATACCCTGTTATGGCTGATTCAGGTGGGAGTGCTGCGTCGAGAAGTTGATGGTCAGGGGATTACGGATAGTTTTCGCCTCACTCCCCTTGGGCGACAATTAATTGACCAATGGGAAAGTCAAAATCAAGGCATACCCCAACCTTCTGTTTGCGATCGCTCGATCAATACCCTCAATCGTTGGTTAAGATTTGCCTTGTGAAAAAATAAAAATAGGGGTATGCCTTAGAGCAGCACCCCACGGTCAGATAGAATTCAATCCTATCTGACTGTGGTTTTAGAAAAATTCGACCATCTAAATTGATCAGGACTTACGCACCCAATCAAAGAAACCGGGTTTTTTTACAAAAATACTTCGTTTTGACCCACAGATTCTCTAAAAAACCCGGTTTCTGGAGCCTCATGCGTAAGTCCTATTGATTAAAACCTAAGATTGATGGAGCAAATGGCAGGAAGAAAGCCCATGATTAGTAATTTTATCTTCCTTAAAATTGCCCGGATAGTGAAAAATATCCATGAATCGAGGTTCATCCGTAGCAAACTGAATATCAACGGAAAAACTTTGCTCCAAGGTGTCAGGATCTAGTTTTAAATTGGCTTGAATTCTAACCTGACCCGGAATCCAATCCTTAGAACCGAGGGGAAGTAAATAACCGCTCATCCCTTCAAAGGGAAACATTAATTGAACACTGCGCATATCAAAGCAAAAATCATTATGTTTAGCCGGAGAAAAAGTCAAATTAAAAAAGTCTCCATAATTAATGATATGCTCCTCAAACTGTATGGCAATTAATTCTTTTAATCGTGAAATGGTGAAGGCATCTTTACCTAACTTAACAATATAATCATTTTCTGTTAAGCTAAAAAACTCATGGTTCATAGTATGGTTTCCTTGTGGCTATTTGTCCTGGCTGCACCCTAATACCCTAATTTAAAAACTTAGCGACAATCAATTCCTATTGTCTGATAGCAATAAAAATTAATCCTACCCAAAACAGGGAGAACATGGGGGTATTACCATACTCCCTAAGTCGATACAATGGGTTTAAAACCAATTCAAACGACACTAATGAAACGAATTCTAGGACTAACGACGCTAATCAGTATGGCTTGGCTATCTTCAACAACGGCGGAACAACCTTTGTATATTGCCTATCCGCCGCCAGATCATAAAACCACCTCTGATCGTATTTTTTTGATTGGAACAGCAACACCCGATGGAGAAGTTTCAATTAATGGTCAAGTCATTCCCCGAAGCCAAGCTGGTCACTTTGCACCCACATTTCCATTGCAACTTGGGGAAAACAATTTCATTTTACGCTACAAAGATCAAAAAATCAAACTTAATATTACTCGAATTGCGACGGCAGCGAATTCTTTAGATCCGGTCAGCTTTTTCAAAGATTCATTGACCCCCTCGGAGAATCTGGCCATCCTTCCTGGGGAGTTAATTTGTTTTAGTGCGATCGCCCCGGAAAAATCAACGGTTTCTGTTAAATTAGCCGGACAAACTCTATCCTTATCCCCCCAGTCCCAGAGCTTAGAATTACCCGATAACAAAGCGGTTTTAACCGGAACCAATCAACCGATAAAATCTAACACCGTAAAATATCAAGGATGTGGAAACATCGCCAAGAATTTACCATTTTCTGACCCCCAAAAACCCTTAAATTTAGGTCAACCCCAATATGAATTAACCCTAAATAATCAAACCATTACCCAACAACAAGCAACGGGGCAAATTTCTATTCTCTCTCCCACCCAATTTGAAGTAGCTGAAATTATCGTAGATGAAGGCGTAGCCCGCACCGGCCCGAGTAGTGATCATTCCCGTTTAACTCCTTTACCCAAGGGAACTCGCGCCACCATTATCGGACGACAAGGAGATTATTTACGTCTTGATTATGGGGGTTGGATTAAGGCCAATGAAACCCGGATCACCACCGAGTCAGTCCCTCCCAATTCCTTAATTAGAAGTGCTAGTTCTCGCCAAATCGGAGACTGGTTAGAGGTTTCTTTTCCTCTACAAGTAGCAGTCCCAATCACCGTTAAACAAGAGGATCAAAGTTTAACCTTAACCCTCCATAACACAACGGCAAAAACCGATACGATTCGGTTTAATGATAATCCTTTAATTTCCCGTATGGATTGGCAACCAATTTTATCTCCCCTAGGAGAATCACAAAATGCGGTGCAATATACGTTTCATTTTAAAACCAAACAACAATGGGGTTATAAACTCCGTTATGAGGGTACAACTTTAGTTTTATCTCTGAAAAATCCGCCCCAACTCCAATCGAATTTACCCTTGTCGGGGTTAAAAATTTTAATTGATCCTGGTCATGGTAGCCCCAATGATTTAGGGTCAAAAGGGCCGACGGGATATCCCGAAAAGGATGTCAATTTAGTAGTCTCTAAACTATTAGAAACTGAACTAATTAAACGGGGTGCATCGGTATTAATGACCCGCAACGGCGATGAAGATTTGTACCCTCAAGATCGGGTGAAAATGATTAATCAACAGGAACCGGATTTATCCCTTTCTATTCATTATAATGCCTTACCCGATAATGGAGATGCCATCAAAACAAAAGGGGTGAGTACCTTTTGGTATAACCCTCAAGCCCACGATTTAGCTGTGTTTTTACATGAATATTTAGTGAATAAACTTAACCGTCCTTCCTATGGCGTATTTTGGAATAATTTAGCATTAACTCGTCCTACGGTTGCCCCATCTTTGTTATTAGAATTAGGATTTATGATTAATCCCGAAGAATTTGAATGGATTGTTAACCCCCAAGAACAAGAAAAACTAGCAAAAACCCTAGCCGATGGCATAGTAGAATGGGTCAGCAAAACCCAATAAATGGGTAATGGGGAATGGGGAATGGGGAATAGGTAATAGGTAATAGGTAATAGGTAATAGGTAATGGGGAATGGGGAATGGGGATTAACCCTACCCTCGACTTGATTGGGGGACAAATTCAAATCTGTGAAATCCGTGAAAT
>MNYZ01000057.1:30551-71173 GCA_001873365.1 Oscillatoriales cyanobacterium CG2_30_40_61
TAACCCTACCCTCGACTTGATTGGGGGACAAATTCAAATCTGTGAAATCCGTGAAATCCTCTTAAATCCGTGATCGGGAATGGGGAAGGTTTATCTGATTTGATGAACCGGAATTTCCACAATAAATTCTGTTCCTTCTTCGGGTAAAGCCTGACATTGAATCATTCCCTTATGTTTTTCCACTACAATTTGATAACTGATCGATAATCCTAATCCCGTGCCTTTCCCCGCAGGTTTGGTAGTAAAAAATGGATCAAAGACCCGATTTTTGACTGTATCAGGAATGCCATGACCATTATCTTGAATAATAATTATAACCCTTTCTATCGGTTGTTCTTGGCTGGGTGGAACGAACTGGGTTTGAATTGAAATGGCTAAATATTTAGTGTCTAAAGACTCCTTAGATAAGGATTCTAATTCATCAATAGCATTACTAATAATATTCATAAAGACTTGATTCAATTGAGCCGCATAGCACTCAACTTTTGGGAGATTACCATATTTTTTAATAATCTCAATCATCGGACGATCTGGTTTAGATTTTAAGCGATGTTGGAGAATTAATAAGGTGCTATCAATTCCCTCGTGAATATCAACCGCTTTCACCTCAGATTCATCTAAACGGGAGAAATTTCTTAAAGATAAAACTAACTGGCGAATCCGGTCAGCACCAACTTTCATCGAAGATAAAATCTTCGGTAAATCTTCTTGGATAAAATCAAATTCAATTTCTTCAATTTTATCTTCAATCTCCTCGGAAACATCAGGATACTGTTTTTGATATAACTGGACTAACTCTAATAAATCCCTGGTATAGTCCGTGACATAACTCAAATTTCCATAAATAAAATTAACCGGATTATTAATTTCATGGGCAACTCCAGCTACCAACTGCCCTAAACTCGACATCTTTTCACTTTGTACTAACTGACTTTGGGTTTGTTGTAAATCTTTAGCTAATTCCTGCGCTCTTTTTTGAGTCCCTGCATAGAGTTCGGCTTGGAGTAAAGCTACTCCGAATTGAGTCCCAATTTGAGCTAATAATTTAATTTCTTGATCTTGCCAATGACGGGGATAGGAATTTTGATAAGCCGCCAGTAATCCCCAAAGGGATTGTCCTTGTAAAATTGGAACAATAATATAGGATCTAGCCTGTAATTGTTCAAGTAATTGAATATGACAAGGATCATGTCCGGCCGTATAAATATCATCAACGGCATAGCTTTGATTTTCTCGATACCGTCCTCCTAATGTCTCTTGTAAATAGGTATCTTGAATCATGGGAACAGTATTAAGTAAAGAGTTCCATCCTTCGACAACGGATTCAGCAACAAAATAACCAGACCAATCGGAACTAAAGCGATAAACCACAACTCGATCTACATTTAAAAATGCTCTAACTTCGGCGGCAGTTGTATTAAAAATAGTAGAAATATCTAAAGAATTTCTAATTTTTTCAATCACCTGATAGAGTAATTCTTGCTGTTCACTTGATTTTTGTCTTTCCGTTAACTGCGCCACTTTTTTCGCCTGTTCTTGAACCTGTTCCATATAATCAATTTGTTGTAAAGCTACTTCTAAATTTTGAGCAATTTGACTCACAAATTCTATTTCTGATTGTTGCCAATCCCGAGGATATTTACATTGATGAATACACAGTAAACCCCAAAGTTTTTCACCTTTGAGCAGAGGAACAACTAAGTTAGCTCGAATTTGAAACTCGGTCAAAACTTTTAGATGACAATTATGTATATTGGCTTTATAAATATCAGAAATAGCATTAATTTTTCCTTGTTCATAAAAATAATAAAAATTTTCAGAAAAACAATAGTCTTTAACCTTTTTTTCCAGAGCTGAATCAAATCCTCCTACCACGTCTTCTGAGATAAATTCGCCTTCTTCATATCCGGAATCGGGGGAAAACCGAAAAATACCAACCCGGTCAGCATTTAAAAGCTGTCTAACTTCTGTTACTGTGGATTGAAAAAGCTGATCGAGATTTAATGTTTTTCGAATTCGACTAATTACCCGGGTTAAAGTTTTTTGTTGTTCTAATTGTCGAGAGGTTGCTTGACCTAACTCCCGTTGCTCAATGGTGCTCTCTAAATATTTAGCAATTTCGGTAACAAATTCAATTTCATCGGGTTTCCAATCTCGGCGTTGGTGGTTATATACCCATAAAAATCCCCATAACTGTTGTGTTTTATATAAAGGAATTCCTAAGTTAGCTCTAATTTGATAATCCCTCATCCATTGGAACATTAAGGGATTAAATCCACTATAATAAATATCTGAAACTACCAGAGCCTGTTGATTTTTCTCGGCGGGATTAAACCCCAATAATTCTTCTGTTGTGATCTCGAAATTTAACAGGGATTTAAACTCAGGTAATACGGTTTCAGCAATATATTTTCCCTGAATACTTTCTGTATTCCCATACCACTGCATAATTGCTACTCGATCAATATCAAGGTATTCTTGAAGTTGTAATGTAGTGGTTTGTAAGAGGGTGTCTAAGTCCCAACATTGATTAATTTTCTTAATTATTTCTGTTAAAGACTGATAACGTTGAGATTGCAATTGAGCTTGAATTAAGATGGGATTTGAGGTGTCTTGAAGCTGTCTTAAATGGGTAACATCTCGACAAACTCCCAGCACACCTGTTACCTGCCCATTACCATCTTTAATCGGAGTATATAAACTATTATAAATTTTGGCTCCCGTGGATAAAGAAATTTCTTGATCTACCCGAATATTTTTCCCTGTTTTTAATACATACTGGACAAATTTATCCATTTCCCCAGCTTGTTGATTAAAAAAGTCCTGATTTCTTTTTCCCACAATTTCCGAGGGATGAATACCCAGGGCGATCGCTCCGGCTAAATTGATTTGAACATAACATAAATTAAGATCATATTCGACAAAAATATCCTCACTATCGTCTGCGAGATCCTGTAAATCTTCCCAATTCTTCACACTGGATGTTTCCAGTTCATAAGTTGAGAGTTTTAGACTTAAAATACCCTGCAATTGGGCAAAGGTACTGTCATTGAGACAGCATTCTCGTAACTGCTTCCATTGATGTCGATTTACGATCATATACAAGCGCCTAATGTCATCAGTTTGCCAACTTATCTACAGTATAAAACATCACTTAAAATTTTGCATATTAATTTTGCCATTAACTAATCGAGGGCTAGATCAGGTAAGGATTGTCGCAGGGGAATTTCTATTCTAAATTCTGTTCCTATTCCCCAGTTAGAGAGGCATTTGAGCGATCCATGATGTTTTTCAACAATGATTTGATAACTGATTGATAACCCTAAACCCGTCCCCTGACCCACCGGTTTTGTAGTAAAAAACGGATCAAAAATATGGGGAAGTAAGGCATTAGGAATACCCGCTCCATTGTCAATGATCGAGATCACAATTATTGGGGCCGCTGCAATTTCATCCTTTAAGGTTGTCCGAATTTCTAAGAATGGTTGTGTCTGTTCTGGATAGGACGGGGACTGATTAGCTCCAGTGCTTTTTAATGCTAACGCATCCAAGGCATTGCTGAGAAGATTCATAAACACTTGGTTGAGCAAACTAGCGTAACATTCCACCGGGGGAAGGTTGCCATACTCTCGCTTGACTTGAATTTCTAGCCCCTCTAATGAATCAATATTAAAGCGATGTTGTAATAGTAATAATGTACTTTCAATCCCCTCATGAAGATCAACAAATTTTAAATCCGCTTGATCTAATCGGGCAAAATTGCGTAAAGATAGAACTAATTGACGAATGCGATCAGCTCCACTTTGCATCGACTCGACAATTTTAGGCAGATCTTTGGCAATAAAGTCTAACTCAATAGTGTTGATATATTGAACAATTTCCGGTTTAGGATAGGGATAATCTTGTTGATAAAGTTGAATCAGATTCAATAAATTTTGGCTATATTCCCCCGCGTAAATTAAGTTACCAAAGATAAAATTAATCGGATTATTAATTTCATGGGCAATTCCAGCAACTAACCGCCCCAAACTTAACATTTTTTCCGTTTGAATCAGTTGACCTTGGGTTTTTTGTAACCCCTTTAAAGTTTCGGTAAGTTGTTTCGCTTTTTCCTGTTCATTTTGGGCAGATCTAAGACTTTGTTCATACAATTCTGTTTGATAAATTGCGATCGCTGCCTGATCTGCTAATTGTTGTAAAATATCTAATTCCTCAACTTGCCAATTGCGAGGATGGGTACATTCATGGGCAATTAATAATCCCCACAATTTAGACTCTTGATTAATCGGAACAATTAAATTTGCCTTCACACCCAAATCTTCTAAAAATTCCTGATGACATAGGGCTAAATTTTCTTTATAAACATCAGAAATAGCCCGCATTCTTCCTTCTCTATAAAGAGCTACCATCTCCTCGGAAAAACAATCATCGGGGGTTTTAATCCCTAAAATTGAGCTAATTGATTTCCGTCGATCTTCAAATACCACTTCCCCCGCCCGTCCACTAATTAGTTGATAAATTAGCACCCGATCGGTATCCAATAAAACTCTAACTTCTCGCACTAAACAAGATAAGGTGGCGTTTAAATCCAGTGTCCGACGAATTTGATCGGTAATTCTTTCTAGGGCTTTAGCAAAATCTAAGGCTCGCTGGAGTTGAGAGGTTCTTTCCTCAATTTGCTGCTCTAAATTAATATTTAAAGTTTGAACTTCTTGATATAATCTATATTGTTGAATCGCCATTCCAAATTGATGGCTTAATGCTTTTGCTAAGGTTAATTCCGTTTCTGTCCAAGGTTGGGCTTGTCCCTGTTTAGACTCTCGCCAAATTTCAAAAGACTGTCGAGGCATGATCTGTTTCATACTCGGATCAAATTGCCCCGCCCACAAAGTTTCTGTATCAATTTCTTCCCGAAAAATTGTTAGAGTACCTAATAATTGTTGACGAGATTGAATTGGTAAAACTAATAATCCTCGAATCGATGTAGACTTAAATACTGGTCTCAAAACTCGCCATTGATATTCTTTATAAACATCCGTAATTACCCAAGGATCTAGGGCTTGATCCGGTGCAGTCCCATGATTGGAGGGGGTTTCATAACCTTGACTTAACCAATGTTGCCAGATCGGATGTTCTTCTAAAATACCCGAATCAATACCTATAACCGCATTTGGCTGTTTACCTACTGTGAATACCTCCACCGGACTCAGGGAATAAGCTCGAACATAGAGCCGTCCCCCCACTCCATCCAGGGCCTTAACCGTGGCTTCTAAGGCCTCTTGTAGTTCAATGGTGGGGCGTTCATGGAGCAGAGACGCAATGCTATTGATCGTGGCTTCCTGTCGGGCTTTTTGTTCGGTTTGGGTTAATAAAATAGCCTGGGCGATCGCAATTGCCAACTGATCCACTAATAACTGAACCACTTGAATATCGGATTCAGCAATAGCTTGGGGTTCGGCGTGATGGGAAACTAATAATCCCCAAAGTAGGGGAGTTTCACTGATTGGGCAATTAGGGGGATGGATTAAAATTGGAATTGCCAGGGAAGAATGTACCCCCATGGCTGTTAAATAGGCTTGATGGCAAGGATCAAGACTGCGATAGTTAATCCCCGATGGGGTTTGGGCTTCTGCTGAGTCGTTGCTAATCCCAAATTTCCCCTCACCGACATTAATAATAGTGCGTTGACCCACAGAACAAAACATTTCCAGAGCATGGGGCGGAATATCATCGACCGGAAAATGTAATCCCAACAAAGAAGGTAGGCGATCGCGATCGCGAGATTCAGCCACCACTTCCCCACTGCCATCGGGACTAAATTGATAAATCATCACCCGATCCGTTCCTAAAAACAAACGAATTTCGGCAACGGTGGCGGTTAAAATCCCGGGTAATTCTAGGGATTGACGAATCCGGTTCGTAATCCGATGTAGCAAGACCTGTTGATCTAATTTAGATTGAAGTTGTTGTGTATTGTCCAACCGATTCATAATAATACCGTAATCAGTTAACCGATAACTGATGACTAATAACTGATAACTAATTAAAAGGGCATTAATTGTTTAATCGCCTTACTCGCAATATCTCCGTAACGGAGTTGACCACAGAAAATTTTACTCATAATTTTTGTGGCCGCGGGCATTTTTACCCCCGCCTTATAAGCGACTTTCGGAAACCGATAGAATGCACCCCCCAGACGTCCGGCCCAGACCATATCCGTACCCCATTCTTCCTTCATAACTTGGGTATAGCCTTCTAAAGCATTACTAACACCACCTAAAGCCTGATCAATCGCCTCTGCGGCTTTGACCCCACTTAAAATCGCCGGACGAATTCCCTCTGCTGATAAAGGATCAACTAAACTGGCCGCTTCTCCGGCAATTACAGCGTTTTGGGTATGTAAAGTTTTATCTCCATCCCACAGACACAGAGGATGGTCATAAATAGTTGCACTGCCTAAACCGGCTTTAGTGGCGTAATCCAGTAAGTCTTTCTTCAGATCTTTAGGTTCTCCCCCGATAAAAGTCGCAATACTCAGGGAATAACCATCGGCCTTGGGGAATCCCCAAATACTACCATTTTTTACCATACCAAATTCAAAACTGGGTAACAACGGTTGCTCGGTTGCCACCTCCATAAATTGACTTTGGCGCAGTTTAGATTGTTTCAAGCCCAACCATTTTGCCATGGAACCCTTAGCCCCATCCGCCCCAATTAAATATTTAGCGGTTAGGGGTTCAGTGGTAGTATTTACTTGCCAATGATCGCTTTTAAATTCAATCCCGGTAACTTGTGTATTGTCTTGGAATTGCGCTCCTTGACCCTTAGCCTGTTCCACTAAAAACTGATCAAATATATCTCGTCGCACCATCCACATCGGCGTAGGAATCTCAGACTCAACCGCATCATCTAATTGCCAAGTATAGCGAATTCGTTCCACCGTTGTTGAAATTGCCGGACTAAAATCAAAATCAAACCATTGGGCGATCGCCGGGGAAACTCCCCCTCCACAGGGTTTTAAGCGAGGAAAGGCAAATCGTTCCAAAATTAAAACCGAACGCCCGCGTTTAGCTAAATGATAGGCTGCTGCTCCCCCAGCCGGGCCAGCACCAACAATAATACAGTCAAACATCCTTGTCATAGGTATATTAGGAATTTTGTTACCTATTGAAGGTTGAGTATTAACCATACCCAACCTCCAACCTCAATCAAACAGTAGTGATATCCTTTTCTTTAACAGCCAAAGCATCATCGATTTTAGCGATGTACTTGTCTGTCAGTTTTTGCACGGAATCTTGCAAATCAGCAGCTTCATCTTTTGAGAGTTCACTACCTTTTTCCTGTTTCCGAATCGAATCAATTGCATCCCGACGAATATTTCTGACCGCCACCTTCCCATCTTCAGCCAATTTAGCCACTTGTTTGACTAATTCTTTCCGGCGATCGCTAGTTAAAGCGGGGATATTCAGACGGATCACCGAGCCATCGTTATTAGGGGTTAACCCAATATCCGACATCAAAATCGCTTTCTCAATAATATTGAGGGTATTGCGATCAAAGGGCTGAATCGCAATCGTGGTGGAGTCGGGGGTGCTAATATTCGCCAATGCTTTTAAGTGCATAGGACTCCCGTAATATTCCACGATGATTCGGTCTAATAAACTGGTATTTGCCCGTCCCGTCCGAATCGTATTGAAGGAGCGTTGAGCCGCCTCCAATGCCTTAACCATGTGTTCTTCAACTTCAGCTAACTTCACACCAACCTCCAACTAAGGTTCCAACAGGTTCACCACTCACTGCTCGGCTAATATTTCCCCGCACAGTCAGATCAAATACAACAATAGGGATATTATTTTCTTTGCACAACGCGATCGCCGTACTATCCATCACTCGTAAATCATGGGTGAGAACGTAGTTATATGTCAATGTTTGATAACGTTTTGCCTCCGGGTTATGTTTAGGATCGCTGTCATAGATGCCATCCACCTTGGTGGCTTTGAAAATTACTTCCGCATCAATTTCGGCCGCCCTTAAGGCTGCGGTGGTGTCCGTGGTGAAAAAAGGATTCCCCGAACCCGCGCCAAAAATCACCACCCGACTTAGTTCTAGGTGGCGAATGGCTTTTCTTCTAATATAGGGTTCGGCAATTTCCTGCATGGCGATCGCCGTTTGCACCCGGACGGGAACCCCAATTTGTTCTAAGGCATCTTGCAAGGTAATCGCATTCATTACCGTAGCAATCATCCCCACATAATCGGCCGTGGCTCGATCCATGCCCCCAGCGGCGGCTTTCACCCCCCTAAAAATGTTACCGCCACCTACTACAATGGCGACTTGCACTCCTTGATTAACCACTTCAGCCACGTCTTGAGCAATCTCTTGAACCACCGATGGATCAATGCCATACCCCAAATCTCCCATTAGGGCTTCGCCACTTAATTTGAGTAAAATGCGTTTGTACGCTGTTCCCATCTATACCCCCATAGCCTTTGTATTCATCAGTTATCAATCATCAATCATCAAGTATCCGCATTATCAGTTATAAATTTACCTCTATTGTTTCAGTTTTTTGAATTTAGATCCAATTAATACCTGAGATATTTGTCTATGGTTTTCCGAGCTATCAATGTCTCCATTTAATTGAGCAACCGATCGCATCGGTGCATTCGGTGGTAATCGGTTCGTTATTGAGAAGTTGGGTGATCGCATTTTTTAAATAGGGAACAGTGACATTTTCTGCGAGTTGGGGACTATCATCAATTAAGCCCTGATAGCGGACAATTCCTGACCGATCTAATAAAAATGTTTCTGGGGTATTACTCGCCTCAAAACAATGGGCTACCTCTTGGGTAATATCTCGAATGTAGGGAAAATTTAATCCCTGTTCTAGGGCAAAATTTTTCATATTCTCAAAACTATCATCGGGATATTGGCTGGCATCATTGGCATTAATCCCCACTAAAATCACACCCTGTTCCTGATAGTCTTGTTGTAACTGCTTCAGGCGATGTAAGTATGAACGAACATAGGGACAATGGTTACACATAAAAATTACAACAACGGCTCTATATTTTTCTAAATAACGAGCTAAATGATGAACTTCATCATCAATTCCTGGTAATTCAAAATCGGGAGCGTAGCGATTAATTAAAGTCACCTGCATAGTTAGTTTTCTCACCTTCTTAAAACAGTGAATTGTATTTAGATTTAATTGACCCTGATTAAATGTTGATCTTCCTAGGTCTACACCTGATTTTAACCGAAAGAGAATCAGGATCTATTTTTATTCTGGATTTCCCAGGCTTGTGTTAACCTTTGACTTAGGGTTTCACTGACTAATTGATTCCCAGAGGGTGTCAAATGAATATGATCTCGATACAGGGTTGACCCTTGAGCAGTGGCTTTGAAGATCGGCAAAAAATCAATATAAACCAAATTTTGAGCTTGTGTGAATTCCATTAATCGTTGACGGGCTTTAATTTCATAATCCCGCGATCCGGGTTCACCGACTTCCCTGAATAAAGGTGTCATTGCTAAGATAAAGTCAGCATTATTTTGCCGAGCGATCGCTTCAATCCTTTGGATCTTCTCCAAATTATATCCCACCGGGTCAGAGGGTTGGGGTTGGGGGACGGTTGCCATCGGTGCAGACGGTTTTAAATAGCGGTTAAACACCTCTATTAAAGCTAAACCAGGGGATGTATTAGGGTAGTTGCGATCGCGTCCGACAACCGCCGGATTTGGGGGTGGTGAGAATAAATCATCGGTATTGATCAACAACACTATCACCTGGGAACCGAACAGCCCAAACCTTTGTAAATAAGCCAGTTGATTCGGTGGCCCCCAGGAATTAGCGGCCACATTCAGGACTTCCCCCTGCCCCGGACGACCTAGCTGTTGACCAATCAACGCTGAGAGGGTTTGAGATTGGTCTGTCCACCATCCCCCATTCACCAAAGAATCCCCCACTAGCATCACTCTGCGAGTTTCAGCCGTCGGCAGCGCAGTAATGGTGGCACTTCGCATTGAATACTGATTAATTTCAATTTGGTTGCCATAACGTCGGGTTTTTTGGTTTGGGGCTAATAAATAACCGATTTCCGAGTCCGACAAATACAGAACGGGAGAACCCAACCCAAAACGAAGGCGTAACCCGATCTCCACCGCCATCAAAACAACAAACAATATCTCCAACAAAACTAGAACAATTTTCATCAGTAATCAGTTATCAGTGATCAGTAATCATTGTAGAGATTTGCCTTAGGGCGTCTTTACGAGTTAAGAGTTAATCGACTCTTAAATTCTTAACTGATAACTGATAACTGATTACTGGTAACTGATAATATGGTAGACTGCTGATTATAGTCTATCACCTAATCAGTAAACACCTAATCCGTACATAGATCAACAGTTGATTAACAGAAGACTGTTAATTCTTGCGCTGATTACTGATAAATGATTACTGATAACTGTATAATGCGATGTCTTTATTCATTTTCAAACCCCCCATACTCTGCCTTTGCCTTGAGCCTAGAGGTAAGGTCGCAAAACTTTGGTGGTCATAGGTAAATCTGTGGACTTAGATCAAATCTTTAAAACTCCTAATCCTATTATCGGTGTTGTACATCTGTTGCCTCTACCGATTTCTCCCCGTTGGGGAGGAAACCTGAAAACGGTTATTGACCGCGCTGAACAAGAAGCAACCGCCCTGGCTTCAGGTGGGGTTAACGGCATCATCGTCGAAAATTTTTTTGATGCTCCCTTTGCCAAAGATCAAGTTGATCCAGCCGTTGTCAGCGCCATGACCCTGATTGTGCAGCGGATTATGAACTTAGTGACCGTGCCCATAGGGGTGAATGTGCTGCGGAATGATGCCCATAGTGCCTTAGCCATTGCGGCTTGTACCGGTGCTCAATTTATCCGCGTCAATGTCTTAAACGGCGTCATGGCCACGGATCAAGGGATTATCGAAGGTCACGCCCATGAAATCCTACGCTATCGGCGGGAATTAGGTAGTGATGTCAAAATTTTAGCCGATGTTTTAGTCAAACATGGTCGTCCATTAGGATCTCCTAACCTGACCACGGCTGTCCAAGAAACGATTGAACGGGCCTTAGCTGATGGGGTAATTCTGTCCGGTTGGTCTACGGGTAGTCCCCCCAGTTTAGAAGATTTAGAACTGGCTCAGGCGGCGGCCAGGGGAACCCCTGTATTTATTGGCAGTGGCGCCAGTTGGGAAAACGTGGGAACCCTGATGCAAGCAGCGGATGGGGTGATTGTGTCCAGTTCCTTAAAACGCCATGGACAGATTCATCAAGCGATTGATCCCAGTCGAGTTAGTCAGTTTGTAGAAACGACCCACCGGAGCTTGAATCAGTTATCATTAGAGACGCGCCATGACACGTCTCTACCAGTTATCAGTCATTAGTCCCAGCCAGAAATAATCAGTGAAATAGCGAGTTGATAGTCTTGACGCCTCACTGTTCACTCTTACACTGATAACTGATAACTGTTTACTGGTCACTGATTTATGGGACGTTCTACCCCTTGGATTTACCGTTGGTCACGGCCGATGATCGCGGCGATCGCGATTATCGGTATGATCGAAAATATCTACTTAACCAGTATTAAACTCCTGGGTGGGACGGCGGTTTGTCCCACTTCTGGCTGTGAGGAGGTTCTCAATAGTCCTTATGCGACGGTTTTGGGTTTACCCCTAACTCTATTTGGATTTTTAGCCTATACCACAGTTTTTCTATTAGCCGCCGCGCCTTTGGTGTTTACGGAAAAAGCCCGTCGCCAAAAAATTGAAACTCAGACGGGATTTTTTCTATTCCTTGTAACTACTGCAATGGTCTGTTTTAGTAGTTACTTAATGTTTGTGCTATTTTTTAAAATTCAAGCAATCTGTCCCTACTGTATTGCCTCAGCCCTATTCTGCGTAAGTCTATTTGTTTTAACTCTCATCGGCATCAGTTGGGAAGATCTGGGTCAACTTGGGTTATCGGGTCTTGGAGTAGCGATGATTACAGCCATTGTTGCCCTAGGTTTGTACAATAGTGTTGATCTTCCCAATGCTGCTAACTATTTGGAGGAAAGTAATGGTCAGACCGGATTAGCGATTACTACCACATCCGGGCCAGCCGAAATTGCTTTAGCTCGTCACTTGACCAAAACCGGAGCCAAGGAATATGGGGCCTATTGGTGTTCCCACTGTTACGATCAAAAACAACTCTTTGGGAAAGAGGCGTTTGCTATAATTAACTATATTGAGTGCACTACTGACGGCAAAAATTCTCAAACCCAACTTTGCGAAAAAGCCGGAATTCAGGGTTTTCCAACTTGGGAAATTCGGGGTAAATTGTACCCGGGAATTCAACCCTTAGAAAAATTAGCGGAATTATCGAACTATTAGGGGCAACAAAACTTCAAGTATTGATCAATAGATCAATACTTGAAATAGGGCGAGTTTTGAACTGTTATCAGTTATCAGTAAAAAAAGCAGTATTCAGAAAATAGTTTATTGTCTTGATTTTTAACTCTTAACTCTTAACTCTTAACTCTTAAACTGATAACTGATAACTGATTTATGGGATAGTTGCAACCGATGTTCAAAAGATTTAAAGAGTATTGTCGTCGAGTCCCAATCAAAAGCTGGTTATCTCAAGAAGGTCGAGTATTAGTCACTGCTTCTGGTGTGACGGCGGTAGTAATTTTTATTAGATTTTTAGGGATTTTACAACCGTCCGAATGGGCGCTTTATGATCAATATTTTCGAGCCCGTCCCTTAGAATCTGTAGATGATCGGATTTTAATTATTGGGATTGATGAACAGGATTTACAACAGTATGGGTTTCCCACTTCCGATCAAACTTTGGCTCGACTGTTACAAACAGTTAATCAGGGTCAACCAAAAGCCATTGGTTTAGATATTTATCGGGATTTGCCCATCCCACCCGGAGAAGCAGAATTAGTAAAAGCGTTTGAAACAATTCCTAACTTAATCGGGATTGAATTATTAGAAACCGCAAGAAAATCTAATGTTAAATCCTCTCCAATTTTAGTAGAAAAAAAACAAATTGGGTTTAATAATGTTCCCAGAGATGCCGATAGTAAAGTTAGACGGGGATTATTATATATTAACACTGAAGATCAACAATTTCGGATCAGTTTTGCTTTACAACTGGCTTTAATTTATCTCAAAAACCAAGGAATTACCTCTAAACCTTCGCCTAACAATCCCAAGGAATTACAACTAAAAGATACCGTCTTTCGTTGGTTTCAACCCAATGATGGTTCCTATATTAGAACCTACGATGGCGGTTATCAATTCTTAGTCAACCTACGGGGGCCGGCGGGAACATTTCCCTCGATTCCGATGCGGGATATTTTAGAAGGTCGAGTTTCTCCTGATTTAATTAAAAATCGAATTGTGATTATTGGTTCCACGGCTCCAAGTATTAAAGATTCAGAATTTACCTCCTATAGTGATGGGATATTTAAGTCTTCTGAACCGATGTATGGCGTGGAACTGCAAGCCCATTTAACCAGTCAAATTATTAGCTCGGTTTTGGACGGTCGAACCTTAATTAAAGTCTGGCCAGAACCCCTAGAATGGCTTTGGATTTTCGGATGGTCTTGGGTAGGAGCCGCCTTGAGTTGGAAACTCCAATCCCTTCGTCGTTCGGTGTCTTTAATTATTTTAATTAGTATTGGCATCGGCGGGGTAACATATCTGGCTTTTCTTCAAGGTTGGTGGATTCCTGTGATTCCAGCTAATCTGGCTTTAATGGGATCGGCGGGGGTGATTATTGCCCATTTAGCCCATTTACAAGGAGAGTTAAAACGCTCTACCGAATTTTTACAAAGTATTATTAATACTATTCCTGACCCGATTTTTGTCAAAAATAAAGACCATCAAAAAATAGTTTTAAATCAAGCCTATTGTAAATTTGTTGGTTATCCGTTGAATGTGTTAAGGTCAAAAAGCGATGATCAACTTTTTCCTAAACATGAAGCCGCAATGTTTCGCCAACAAGATGAAATGGCTTTTAATACTACCTGGGAACAGGAAAATGAAGAACAGTTAACCAATGCTTTTGGTGTTACCCATTATATTGCCACCAAGCGATCGCTGCACCGAGACGCGGCCGGAAATATCTATTTAGTCGGAGTGATTCGAGACATTACCGAGCGCAAACTTTTAGAAGATAATTTAAAACAAATTGCCGCCGAACTCAAACGGTCTAATGCGGAATTACGGGTTTCCGCCGAACATGACCCCCTAACTGGACTCCCCAACCGTACCCTATTCCAAGAAAGGTTAACTCAATCCATAGAATGGGCAAACCGCCAAAATCGAATGGTGGCACTATTATTTTTAGACTTAAATGACTTTAAGGATGTGAATGATAATCTCGGTCATCAGGTGGGAGATTTACTCCTCAAAAATATTGCGGACAGACTCAAGGGTTGTCTACGGGGAAGTGATACGGTTTCTCGCTTGGGAGGGGATGAATTTACCGTAATTCTGCCGGGGATTCCCAGTAAGTCAGATATTGCTAGGGTTGCCCAAAAAATCCTCGATACCATTACGGAAGAAACCGTTTTAGAAGGGCATAAAATTTCGATTACTACCAGCATCGGGATTAGTTTATACCCCACGGATGCTCAAGATGGTTCAACCCTGATTAAGTTAGCAGATATAGCCATGTATCGCGCTAAGACCACCGGGAAAAATTTGTATGAGTTTTCCCGGGAAGATTAAGTCTGTAGTCACAAATATCAAACCACCGTTGCAGAAACTATTGATCACAAAAACCCCCTCCGATTTATCAATGGAAGGGGTTTTTGATTATTAACCTGGCACCGAGCTATTTTCCCAGGAGGCTACCCTCCAAGTATCTTCGCCGTATCAGCGTTTCACTTCCGAGTTCGAGATGGATCGGAGTGGTTCCACTGAGCCATAGGCACCAGGAAAGCTCTATAAACTTTCACCTGGGTTTGAGGTTTGCAGCCGTTTGTGTTTTGTTTGCTTGCCTCTCACAATTTATAATGTACTCGCTTTTTCTGGAAATGTCAACCCCTTTTTCAAAAAAAATTTTTTGGAGGGGTAGAAAACGACTGGGAAACTAGCAGGACAGGGTTTACGACTGTTGGACTATTACAGATAAGAGTAGGTTATGCTACACTTTGACAAATCTAACTAGAGGAAAACAATATTGATCATTCTATGCACCCATAATAACGGCGGGGTAGGTAAGACTACTCTTGCTGTACATATAACAGGTGTTCTTATATCAGAGTTTCCATGGGCTCGGACTCTACTCCTAGACTGTGATGACCAACACCAAGCTTGGGAGTTTTTTGCTCCAAGCAAGCCTAAGAAAGAATTGGAGGTATTCTTGGAGGATAATTTATCATTAATTTACAATCCTAAGCGAGAGAATCTTTTAAATATTGTTGATCCAACCCAATACGATTATATAGTTATTGATGCAAAAGGAGCCAGAGAAGATACTGTCAAGGTTATTGTGAATGACAATCCAGATAAAATTTTAATCCCTATTAATGCCTCCCAAAAAAGTAAAGCTTTAGGTAATCTTGATAGAATTCTTTATATGATATCTAAGCTAGAAGCCAATACAGGGCTTCCTGATAAAGTTCAAGTTACTATTGTTCCTTTGGGGGTATCTAAAGATATCATCAACAATAAATTGGAAAATATTTCTATAGTTCCCCATCAATGCGAAATTGCTCAAGAAATTAGATATTTGCAAGATGAAATGCAAGAGGCTTTATATGAGGATAAAAGATATATTTGGACTTATGAAAATTGTGATGATCTCTATGGAAATTTTTGTTCAATAATTAACCTATAGAAAGTTGGAGGATTTAAAATGACTATTAACGATCAAAAAAATATTATTGATGACCCTTTGCTAGAACAAGAAATTAAGACAGTTACTCAGCAAAGTAAACATACTTCTCCTAAAAACATAAGCATAGTTAGATTCACTGAAGATCAAGAAAAAATGGTTCAAATTCTTTCTCAAGGATTGGGTTTATCATTTCAATCCTTGATTAACTGTGCAATCAGAGGGACTCTATTATATATTAAAGAACAAGACAAAAAACTAAAGGATTTACAAGAGTATCCAAAGGAATTAGGTTCACAGAACAGGGAAGTAATGCTAAGTGTTGAAACTTTAAGCGTGCTTGAAAGTAGTGGAATGAAAGATCAATTTAGTGAATGTGCTATTGTGGGAATTAAATTACTTTACAACACATTCTATCCCCTTAAAAATCAAGTTAATTAATACAATGGATGATCCTTTAATAATTCATGAAATTATCCAGGTTATACTATCGGCTAATAATTCTAAAAAACAGGAGTTAGGTCGTCGATTTGCTGCGCGTCTGGGGCTAACTCCTGGTGTAGCCGGGCCAGATGATGGAATTGATGGATTTGGTTGGGATCAAAACCGCAAAATCCATTTTCAATGTAAATTAAGGGCTAAAAAATTAGATAAAGATGATGCCCGTATGTATTACTCAGATATTGACTACCACCGTGTCGATCTCAGTGTAATGTTAGCAGGAAGTGGTTATAAAGATACTTTTATAGAAAGATTATATGGTCATCGGTATATTGATAATTATAAAATTTATTTATTAACACTTGATGATATTTTTCAAGAAACTCCTGCGTTTGAAGAAGCTGTAGAAGAATTACCTCCATTGCGTGATTTGGGATTAATAGATTGGAAAACGATAAAATAACTAAAAAAAGATTATCCAAGAATTGAAATATCCTAGAGTACAACGATCAGCCCAAATATGGCAGAATAGAAAGGATTGTCTAAAATTGCCCAACTTGTCGAAACATGACTGCAACGACCCCAACCCAAGCCACAAAATACGAACCCTTCAGTACCGAAGCCAAATGGCAACAGTATTGGGAAGCTCATCAGGTGTTTAAAGCTGACCCCAACCAACCCGGGGAACCCTATTGTATTATGATTCCCCCCCCCAACGTCACGGGGAGTCTGCACATCGGTCATGCCTTTAATAACTCCCTGATTGATACCCTGATTCGCTATCATCGGATGAAGGGTGATAACGCCTTGTATTTGCCGGGGATGGATCACGCCAGTATTGCAGTCCAAACAATTTTAGAACGACAACTCAAAGCCGAAGGAAAAACTCGCGACGATTTAGGGCGAGAAAAATTTTTGCAACGAGCTTGGGAATGGAAACAAGAATCCGGCGGAACTATTGTTAATCAGTTGCGACGTTTAGGGGTTTCTTGTGACTGGACACGGGAACGATTTACCCTAGATGAAGGGTTATCAAAAGCGGTCTTAGAAGCCTTTATTAGATTATATGAAGATGGGTTAATTTATCGGGGTAAATATTTAGTTAATTGGTGTCCGGCGAGTCAATCGGCGGTATCGGATTTGGAAGTTGAAAATAAAGAAGTTGATGGAAATTTATGGCATTTTCGCTATCCTTTAACCGATGGTACGGGCTATGTGGAAGTGGCAACCACCCGACCGGAAACCATGTTAGGGGATACGGCGGTGGCAGTTAATCCTAATGATATTCGCTATAAAGATTTAATTGGAAAAACCGTAATTTTACCGATTATTAAACGGGAAATTCCGATTATTGGGGATGATTTTGTTGATCCGAATTTTGGTACGGGTTGTGTTAAGGTAACTCCGGCCCATGATCCGAATGATTTTCAAATGGGTCAACGGCATCAACTGCCGATGATTAATATTATGAATCAGGATGGCTCCTTAAATGAAAATGCCGGGCCCTTCGCCGGACAGGATCGATTTGTGGCGCGAAAAAATTTGCTTCAATTCCTCAAAGATAAGGGATTTTTAGTTAAAATAGAAGACTATAAACATACGGTTCCCTATAGCGATCGCGGTAAAGTTCCAGTAGAACCGCTATTATCAACCCAATGGTTTGTTAAAATTCGTCCTTTAGCAGATCAGGCGTTAAATTGTTTAGATAAACAGGATTCTCCCGTCTTTGTTCCTGACCGTTGGACAAAGGTTTATCGAGATTGGTTAGTTAAATTAGATGATTGGTGTATTTCCCGACAATTGTGGTGGGGACATCAAATTCCGGCTTGGTATGCGGTTAGTGAAACCGGGGGTAAAATTACCGATAATACGCCGTTTGTTGTAGGGAGAAATGAAGCGGAAGCTCGGGAAAAAGCGATCGCAAAATTCGGAGAAACGGTAATTTTAGAACAAGATCCTGATGTTTTAGATACTTGGTTTTCCTCCGGTTTATGGCCGTTTTCCACCTTGGGATGGCCGGAAGAAACCTTGGATTTAAGCAAATATTATCCTACCAGTACCCTCTCAACGGGGTTTGATATTATCTTTTTCTGGGTTGCCCGGATGACGATGATGGGAGCATATTTTACCGATAAAATGCCCTTTAAAACCGTATATATTCATGGGTTAATTCGGGATGAAAATGGCAAGAAAATGTCAAAATCCGCCGGAAACGGGATTGATCCGTTATTACTAATTGATAAATACGGAACTGATGCGGTGCGATTTACCCTAATGAAAGAAGTCATCGGGGCGGGGCAAGATATTCGCTTAGAATATAATCGAGAAACCGACGAATCTGCATCTGTAGAAGCGTCTCGAAATTTTGCTAATAAACTCTGGAATGCTTCTCGGTTTGTGATGATGAATTTAGACGGAAAATCTCCCAAACAGTTAGGCGAACCCGCTATTAATCAATTAGAACTAAGTGATAAATGGATTTTATCTCGCTTTAACCAAACCGTCAAACAAACCCGTGAGGATATGGATAATTACGGTATTGGTGAAGCGGCTAAGGGCATTTATGAGTTTATTTGGGGAGATTTTTGTGATTGGTATATTGAATTAGCTAAACCCCGTTTACAAGGAGAAAATAACGCCTCTCGTCAAGTTTCCCAACAAACCTTAGCTTATGTTTTAGAAGGAATTTTAAAACTTCTCCATCCGTTTATGCCCCATATTACGGAAGAAATTTGGCATACTTTAACCCAAACTGGGGAAGAAACTTGTTTAGCTTTACAACCCTATCCAATGGTAGTAGAAGATGAGATTTTGGAAGTCCAACGGTTAGGAAAGTTTGTTAATGATCCTGATTCAATTTTAGGTCAATCCATCAGAATTTTGTTTGAATTACCGGAGGTTTTAGGAGGTTTCTTTAAACAATATCAAAAACCCCTAATTATAACTGGTCTATTTTTCGTTGCCTTTTTAACGGTTAAATGTTTTGTAGCGGCGTTAACTGCTATTAACGAGTTACCCTTACTCTCTAGCATTTTTGAACTAATTGGAATCGGATATACGGGTTGGTTTGTGTATCGATATTTGCTTAAAGCCTCACAACGGGAGGAACTTGGGAAGATTTTACAGAAGTGGAAAACGGAATTTATCGGGAGTCAAAAAGCAGATAAAAACATTGAAATCCCTAACATTTATTCCACAATTTGTCAAGATCAATCCAGTGAAATTATCAGCATTATTGATCCGAAACTAGAGGCGGATTTTGAGTTAATTATTGGGGCAATTCGTACTGTCCGAAATTTACGCGCGGAAGCAGATATTAAACCCAAGGTTAAGGTTAATGCTATTCTGCAAAGCGACAGTATTAAAGAACAGCAAATCTTGAAACAGGGACAAACCTATATTCAAGAGTTGGGGAAAGTTGAAGAATTAACTATTACACAGAAGTTAACTGGAAATGAAGGACAAAGTATTGCAGGAGTTGTGGGAACTGTACAGGTATTAATGCCTTTAGCCGGGGTGGTTGATTTAGCTGCATTTCAAACGAAATTGCAGAAAAAATTAGCTAAGGTGGAAAAAGAAATTCAAGGGTTACAACGTAATTTGAATAACTCGAATTTCGTTAACCGTGCGGAACCAGAAGTTGTAGAAAATACCCGCAATAGTTTAGCAGAAGCCCAAAAACAAGCGGAAATTCTCCAACAACGGTTAAGTCAATTTAACTAACTTTTGATCCCCCCTAACTCTCCTTACAAAAGGGGGAAAGATCCCCCCTAACCCCCCTTACAAAAGGGGGAAAGATCCCCCCTAACCCCCCTTACAAAAGGGGGAAAGTCGAGATAAAATCAAAGTTCAAAGTCCCACTTTTTAAGGGGGATTTAGGGGGATCAGATCTAGGATAAAATACCGTTCAAAGTCCCACTTTTTAAGGGGGATTTAGGGGGATCAGATCTAGGATAAAATACCGTTCAAAGTCCCACTTTTTAAGGGGGATTTAGGGGGATCAGATCTAAAATTTAATCAGGGGTTTTAAAATTATATCTTTATTCCGTAGTTAAAGCCATCAATGCCATATCTAAATAAAGCTAGGGAATTTAATGTGATTAAAACACTAAAACATGAGGCTAAATATAAATTAATAATTCCGAGGTTAATCAACTCATGAATTAAGATATTTTTTCCTTTCTTCTTAGGCGTTTTTGTTGCTGTCATATTTTTATTGATAATTTTTGATTCTTGATCTTAAAATAAATTCTGCCACACTTAAATCCACAGGGGTTGTTACTTTCAAATTAGTGTCTTCTCCCATGACAATATGAACTGGTAAACCACATTTTTCAAATAAAGCCGCATCGTCGGTGACGTCCCAACCCTCTTTAATTCCTTGATCATGACACTCTTTTAATAATTTCACCTCAAACCCTTGGGGAGTTTGCGCCGCCCATAATTGTTGACGATTTGGGGTATCTAAAATTAACCCATTTTCATCAACAATCTTAATCGTATCCTTAACTGGAATAGCCGCAATTAACCCCGAACAGGTCTGCAACGCCATCCCACAGCGCTCGAATAACTGCGGTGTGGCCAAACATCTCGCCCCATCATGAATTAACACTCGCTTCGCATCCGGTGGTAAAGCCTGTAAGCCATTGTAAACCGACTGTTGACGGGTTTCGCCCCCCGGAATTAACTCCACGGGTTTAGTTAAATTAACCTGAGCCAAAATTTCCTGAAAGTCTGGAAAATCCACGGGTTGACCGATGATCCCGATCCACTGAATACCCGTCGCCGCCTCCGCCGCTGCAAGTGTCCAAGCTAATAGGGGTTTATCCCATAGAGTCAGGAGCAATTTGTTGCGATCGCTCCCCATTCTTCGTCCCATCCCCGCCGCCGGAATTAATAAGTGCATTGTGAAAATTTACAGGTAAGATTGACAATTATATCTTCGTATTAGAATTAAGCTGATCTTGTAGATTAACTCTTTAATTATGAGAATACTAGCCCTTGTCCCAGGTGGAATAGGCGATCAAATCCTATTTTTTCCCACCCTTGATGGCCTCAAGCAAGCCTATCCTGAAGCCCAAATTTCTGTTATGGTAGAACCCAGAGCCAGGGGAGCTTATAGGGTTTGTAAGTCCGTTTCTGAAATTCTGACCTACGATTTCAAGGGACGGAATAGTTTAGCCGACTGGGGAAATTTTTTAGGAATTGTCCGTGACCGGGAATATGAAGTGGTGGTATCCCTGGGTCAAAGTTGGACAGTGGGATTATTATTGTGGTTAACGGGTATTCCGACGCGCATTGGTTACGCAGGCGGGGGTGAGGGGCTATTTATTAGCAACCCTGTCCCCTTAAAACAGGAGCAATACGCCGCTGAAATGTATTATGACCTCCTCAAAGGCTTGGATATTATTACCCCCTTCTCAGGATTATCGATTAATGTGCCTAAATTGGATCTTGACTGGGGAGAAGCCGAACAGAAACGGTTAGGGGTCAAGGATAGTGGTTATATTTTGATTCATGGCGGCTCTAGCCAGTTAGCCCAACAAAAAGGCATTGATAAAATCTACCCCGTGGCCAGTTGGCAAAAAATTATTCAAGATATTCAACAGCGCCAACCCAACCTCCCCGTGATCGTTGTCCAGGGGCCAGAAGATGGGGCCTTAGTGCGGCAAATTGTCGAATCTTGTCCCCAAGTTAAAGTTACCCGACCGGACGATATTGGTAAATTATCGGCAATGATCGCCTCGGCTAATTTAATGCTTTGTACCGATAGCGCCCCGATGCACCTGGCCGTTGCGGTGGGAACCTATACGATCGCCTTATTTGGCCCAACAGAACCCGCTAAATTATTACCAAAAAGCGATCGGGTAATTGGGATTAAATCACCTTCGGGCAAAATGTCTGATATTTCTCCCGATCAAGTAATTAAAAAAATCTGGGGAGGCTAAATTTCAGTTATCAGTTATCAGTTATCAGTTATCAGTTAATAGTTGACAGTTAATAGTTTTCAGTTAATAGTTGACAGTTAATAGTTGACAGTTAATAGTGAACAGTTAATAGTGAACAGTTAATAGTGAACAGTTAATAGTTTTCAGTTAATAGTTTTCAGTTAATAGTTGACAGTTAATAGTTGACAGTTAATAGTTTTCAGTTAATAGTTGACAGTTAATAGTTGACAGTTAATAGTTTTCAGTTAATAGTTTTCAGTTAATAGTTGACAGTTAATAGTTGACAGTTAACAGTTGTCAGTAATAGTTAACCATTAACTAATTAAAATCCGTGAAATCCGTGAAATCCGCTTAATCCGTGTTCAAATCCTCTTAATCCGTGTTCTATGAATTATAATATCGAAGAAACAGTTATTGAACGCTACAAAGCCGGAGCCCAAACGGTACAACCTTCCCTCTGTTGTCCGGTGGAATATCAGGAAAATCAATATTTAGAAATTATTCCCCAGGAAATTATAGATAAAGATTATGGTTGTGGTGATCCCACCCGTTATGTTAACCCCGGGGAAACCGTGGTTGATTTGGGTTCCGGGGCGGGGAAAAATTGTTATATGATCGCTCAAAAAGTGGGAGCATCCGGTCAGGTGATCGGGGTGGATTTTAATGATACAATGTTGGCTCTTTCCCGCAGCCATCAACCAGAAATGGCTCAAAAATTAGGCTATTTTAATACAAGCTTTGTTAAGGCAAAAATTCAGGATTTAGCATTGGATTTAGATCAAGTGCAACGGTGGTTAACTGTTAATCCGATTCAATCAATTGAAGACCTAGGAAAATTTGAGTTAGAATGCGATCGCCTGCGTCAACAAAACCCTTTAATTGCCGATAATAGTGTTGATGTGGTTATTTCTAATTGTGTTTTAAATTTAGTCCGTCCCCAGGATAAGGATCAACTATTTCAAGAAATTTATCGAGTTTTGAAACGGGGCGGACGGGCGGTTATTTCCGATATTGTTTGCGATCAAGATCCCACACCTAGAATTTTAAATGATCCCGATCTTTGGAGTGGTTGTATTGCGGGAGCGTTTCGAGAAAATGAATTTTTAGAACGTTTTGAACAGGCTGGATTTTATGGAATTGAAATATTAGCTAGACAGGAAGAACCTTGGCAAGTGATTGATGGTATTGAGTTTCGTTCCCTAACAGTTACTGCATTTAAAGGCAAAGACGGCCCCTGTTTAGATGTAAACCAAGCCGTGATTTATAAAGGGCCTTGGAAACAGGTCATGGACGATGACGGACATATTTTATATCGGGGGGAACGGATGGCAGTTTGTGATAAAACCTACCAAATTTATAATAACATAAACGGCCCCTATTATCAAGATATTTTAGGAATTTTACCCCATGAAACTATCCCCCTAGAATCAGCCCCAGAATTCGATTGTAGACGGAATGCTATTCGTCAACCGGAGGAAACCAAGGGAGAGCATTATCACGTTACTATCACCAATTCCGATGATTCCTGTTGCGCTCCTGCTAGTTCTAGTTGTTGTTAAATATTAAAAAAAAGGTTATAATAAGTCCTGATCTAAGGTGATATTTAGTAACTTTAGATTAGGGCGATCGCTAATAGCTCGAAATACTTTATTGATTTATAAATTACTTTCCTAACCAATGGTAATATTTGAACGATATGAAGACCAGGGACATATTATATTTCACGGTGATTCTTTACCTATTTTATCAAGTGAGATAACATCTGAATCTGTAGATCTAATTTTTATTGACCCTCCCTACAATATTGGAAAACAATTTTCCAATTTCCACGATAAGTGGGAGTCTGATGAGGAATATGCAGTATGGGCTTATAAATTACTAGATGAGTGTATTCGGATATTAAAGCCTAATGGAACTTTATATGTGATGGCAAGTACCCAAGCTATGCCATATTTTGATCTTTATTTAAGAAATAAAATAGTAATTCTGAGCCGAATTATATGGCATTATGATAGTTCAGGAGTTCAAGCCAAAAAATACTTTGGCTCAATGTATGAACCCCTACTTCATTGTGTTAAAAATAAGAGTGATTATGTATTTAACTCTGATAATATTAAAGTAGAAGCAAAAACGGGGGCGAAACGGAAGTTAATTGATTATAGAAAATCCGTTCCTAGTCCCTATAACTCCGAAAAAGTACCGGGGAATGTCTGGTATTTTCCTCGTGTTAGATATCTGATGGAAGAATACGAAAACCATCCTTCCCAAAAACCTGAAGCATTGCTAAACAGGATAATTCTTGCTAGTAGTCAGGAGGGTAGTATTGTACTTGATCCATTTGGAGGTACATTTACATCAGGTGCGGTAGCTAAACGATTAGGAAGAAATTCTATTAGTATAGAATCTCAAGAGGAGTATCTTAAAATTGGTCTAAGGCGAGTTCTAGGATGGCAAGAATATAGAGGTGAGCAGCTATTTCCTCCACAGAAAAAACAGGCTAGAAGAAATAAAAATATTCAAAATTTGAATTTTATCCAAGAGGAGCTTTTTAATGCCGACACTACAGCATGAATTTACCGATAAGATTACTGAAATTTTAAATATATATTTCCCGGAACAGGGAAGTAAAATCTTAGATTATAGCGAGTTATTACAATATTTAAATATTAAGACAAAAGCTGCTAATCGTGGGTCTAAGTCACGAGCAGGATTTGCAAATCTTTATGCTATATATGTCTTGGTCGAGGACTATCTAAATAATGAGTTTCATATTAATGGCAGCTATAGTGATTATGAAGGGGCAAAATTTACAATACTTCTTCAAAGACAAAGAGAACTTCCATTTGGAAGTAAACTCCAAAATCATGCACTGAATCATCGACTAAATGAAGAATTCAAAAAATACTTTCCAACATCATCTTATGTACCTATAATTAGAGATGTTAAAACCAATAAATATTGGATTAATGAAAATATCTTGAAATGTTCTATTGATAATTCTCAAATAAATATTGCTGAAGCGATTAAAGATATTATTGATGCTTATATAGCAGCACGTGGTCAAGCATTCAATAACTTTATGATCTATTGTCAACAGATGATCGATATTCAGAAACAAGATCCTTCACAAGCGGTTAAATTTATTAAAGATTTACTTAAACCTAATATAGATGCAAGAGTTTTTGAAATTGTCAGCTACGCTATTTTGAAAGAATATTATGCAGACCAACAAATATATTGGGGTTGGTCGCCCGATGAACTGAATGTGGAATATTTGGTTTTATATAAAACGGGTCGAACCAACGCAAATGATGGGGGTATAGACTTTGTAATGAAGCCCCTGGGAAGATTTTTTCAAGTCACAGAAACTCTTGATGCAGGTAAATATTTTCTTGATATTGATAAGGTTCAGAGATATCCGATTACTTTTGTTGTGAAAACAGAACATACCGTTGAAACAATCTTAAACAAAATCAGAGAAAAAGCGACGGAAAAATATAATATTAAAGCTATTGTTAAAAAATACATGGAATCTGTAGAAGAAGTGATTAATATTCCAGAACTGATGAGTCATTTTGATAGGGTTTTAGAACGGGGTAAAGGTGCAGCAGTCATTGAAGAAATTGTTTTACAGAGTCGTGTGGAATTTAATGTAGAAGCGGAGGAACAAGATATTTTGATCAAAGAAAATCGGGTTGAAGATGGGTAGATGTTGGTATTACCTGAAGTCGCCATTTTATATTAAGAATTGTTTCAAATTAAAACAAAATAGAAATTTTTGAACAATAGCAAAAAGTTAATTGTATCTTAAACAATATCCAGAGTTAAACAACCCACCCAGATTAAAAAACACAATTTAAACAGGACTTCACAATGATTAATACTGTAACACCAGTTTCTAAAGGGACTGGCGTTCTATTAAAAGCACCTTTATCCGGGTATATTTTGCCCATTGAACAGGTTCCCGACCCGGTATTTGCTCAAAAAATGGTTGGGGATGGAATAGCCATTGACCCCGTGAGTCAGGTGTTAATTGCTCCTTGTGATGGGGAAGTGATCCAACTCCATCCCTCCCATCATGCGGTGACATTAAAAACCCCAGAAGGGTTAGAAGTGTTGATGCACATTGGGTTAGATACGGTTAAGTTACGGGGTCAAGGGTTTAGTCCTAAAGTTAAAATGGGCGATCGCATTCAAACAGGCGATCCCTTAATCGAATTTGATATTGATTATATCGCTCTCAATGCTAAAAGTTTACTGACGCAAATTGTAATTATCAATAGCGATCAAGTGGCAACTTTTCAATTCAATTCGGGGGAGGTTATCGCTGGAGAAACAGTTATTTTAGAACTGACTTTCGCCCCCACAGCTATTGAAAATAACCCAATTTCTGCCGAGACAATTACCTCAGATGAAATTATTATTCCTAATCCTACCGGACTCCACGCTAGACCTTCGGCCGTCTTAGCAAATTTAGCTAAAAAATATCAAGCTAAAATCCGCTTACAACGGGGTGATCAGGACGCGAATGTTAAGAGTGTGGTCGGGTTAATGGCCATGGAAGTCAATAATGGCGATCGGGTGGTTTTGGTGGCCCAGGGGCCAGACGCAGCCGAAGCGATCGCTGAACTCACCGAAGCCATGCGTTCCGGGTTAGGGGAAGAAGGAAGCGCCCCGATCTCAGCCCCGGCCAGTGTTGCCCAAGGGGAAATCTCGAATCCGGCTCCCCGTAGGCGTTCGGACGATCCGAATCTGGTGTTAGGGGTAGCCGCATCCTCTGGGGTGGCTGTGGGTCAGACCTTCCGGGTGAGGGAACAGGAAATTGAGGTAACGGAAACGGGCGAAAACCCTAATACAGAAAGGCGTAAGTTAGAATCGGCGATCGAACAGGCCCAATTAGAGGTAGAAGCGTTACGGGCCAATGTTCATGGCCAGGGCGATCCGAGTAAATCGACAATTTTTGCCGCCCATCAGGAATTATTAGAAGATCCTGAATTAATTGATATTGCTACCAGCACCATTGATAAGGGAAAAAGTGCCGCTTTTGCTTGGAAACAAGCCTTTACCAATAGTGCGAAGCAACTGGCACAATTACAAAATGAATTGTTATCCCAACGGGCAAATGATGTCCGAGATGTGGGGCAACGGGTGCTAAGAATTCTCACCGGAGTTACATTGACGGGGCCGATTTATCCTGAGAATACTATCTTAATTGCTGAGGATTTAACTCCTTCGGATATGGCAACTTTGGATCGATCAAAAGTGATTGGATTTTGTACCGTTGCCGGGGGTTCTACTTCTCACGTGGCAATTTTAGCCCGTTCGATGGAAATTCCGGCGATCGCTGGAACCGAACCTCAAGTATTAGATTTAGCCGATGGTACACCTGTTATTTTAGATGGCAGTAAAGGTACTTTAAAATTAAATCCGACGACGGCGGAAATGGAACGGGTTAAAACCCGGCAAATTGAAATAGCTAAAAAACGGCAAACCGATCTTGCCAATGCCATGAAACCAGCCATCACTACCGATGGATACCGGATGGAAATTGTTGCCAATATTGGGGGCAAATCTGAGGCAGAAACTTCGGTAAAATTGGGGGGAGAAGGGGTCGGTTTATTACGGACAGAATTTATATTTATGGAGCGTACTTCTGCCCCCACGGAGGACGAACAAACCGAAATATATAGTAGTATTGCCCGGGTTTTAGGGAAGGATAGACCGTTAATTATTCGGACGTTAGATGTGGGTGGAGATAAGCCCTTACCCTATTTACCAATTCCCCATGAAGAAAACCCCTTTTTAGGGGAACGGGGAATTAGATTTGGATTTGATCGTCCTGAACTTTTAAGAACCCAATTTCGCGCTATTTTAAGGTCGGCTCCGGCGGGAACATTGCGAATTATGTTTCCGATGATTGCCCGATTAGAAGAAATTAGAATGGCAAAAGCCATGTTAGAAGAAGAACGGGAAAAGTTAAATCTTCCCCCGGTTTCTGTGGGTATTATGGTGGAAGTTCCATCGGCGGCGGTGATGGCGGAACAGTTTGCCAAAGAGGTTGATTTCTTCTCAATTGGAACTAATGATTTAACTCAATATACTTTAGCTATGGATCGGGGACATCCGAAATTAGCGCCCTATGTAGATGGGTTAAATCCGGCGGTATTACGATTAATTGATTTAACGGTTAAAGGAGCAACTCAACAGGGAAAATGGGTGGGGGTTTGTGGGGGAATTGCCAGTGATGCTCAAGCGATTCCATTATTAATTGGTTTGGGGGTGAAGGAATTAAGTGTTAGTGTTCCGAGTATTCCCACAATTAAGGCACAAATTCGAGAATTAAGTTTAGCTCAATGTCAAGAATTAGCCCAAAAAGCCTTAAATGCAGAAACGGGGGCGGATGTGCGAGCACTTTAATCAGTCATCAATTGTAGGGGTGCTTTGATCAAGATTTAGGTGATTAACTCCTATCTAAAAGAACCCGCCCGTACCAGTTATCGGTTAGTAATAACAATATCTAATAGAGCCCTGAAGGGCTCACTACTTAAGAAAAATGATGTTTAAAAACGCTTTTGCTTTGTTACAAAAAATGGGAAAGTCTTTAATGCTTCCCGTTTCAGTCTTACCCATTGCTGGCTTATTATTAGGTTTGGGTAGCGCTCGTTTAATTGAATTACAAAATTTGGCATCGGGAACAATTTCTTCCCCTAAATTTTGGTGGCTTCCTGAAGGTTTAGCAACCATTATGAAGACTTCCGGTGATGCAATTTTTGGCAATTTACCGATTATTTTTGCGATTTCCGTTGCGATTGGATTTGCGGAAAATGACGGGGTTGCCGCCTTAGCCGCCACGGTGGGATTTGTGGTTTTTATCGCTTCTTTGGGGGCGGCTTCTACTACTTTTTTTGGCATGAATCCCGAACAATTAAAACCTGTTATGGGCATTCCTTCCCTAGATACGGGGGTATTTGGTGGGTTAATTATGGGTTGTGTTGCCGCCTATTTATTTAACCGTTATTTCCGAATTCAACTCCCTCAATATCTAGGATTTTTTGCGGGAAAACGATTTGTTCCGATTGTAACTTCCTTTGCGGCGATCGCCATGGGAATCTTAATGAGTGTGGTCTGGCCGCCCATTGGAGCCGCCATTTCTACGGCTGCAAATGCCGCCGCATCCGGGGGAAATGTTAGTATTACCGCCGCAATTTATGGGCTTGTAGAACGGTTATTATTACCCTTTGGATTACATCATATTTGGAATGTTCCTTTCTTTTTTCAAATTGGATCATTTCTTGATCCTATTACTAATAAAATTGTGACCGGAGACATTAATCGCTTCTTTGCTGGCGACCCAACGGCGGGAATTTTAGGGGGAGCCTATTGGTTCAAAATGTTCGGTTTACCTGCGGCGGCAATCGCAATTTTGCGGGCGGCAAAACCTAAAAATCGAGTCTTAACAGGCGGGATTATGATCTCCGCTGCTTTCACCTCTTTCTTAACTGGAATTACCGAACCAATTGAATTTTCATTTATGTTTGTAGCCCCACCTTTATACGCGATTCATGCGGTGATGGCGGGCTTTTGTGATTGGTTATTTGTTGCCTTGGGTGGGCGCATGGGATTTACCTTTTCCCAGGGATTTATTGACTTTTTCCTGTTTAATGGATTAGGCACAAAGGCTTGGTTAATTCCCGCCTTGGGGCCGTTTTTTGCCGCCTTATATTTCTGTGTGTTTTACTTTGGAATCCGACAGTTTAATTTCTCCACTCCGGGTCGAGAAGATGAGGTAGAAACCGTAACAAAAATTACGCCCGGAACAGGTGTAGGAAGTCTGGCAATGGAGTTAGTTCGAGCTTTTGGCGGACGCAGTAATATTGCCAGTTTGGATGCTTGTATTACTCGATTACGAATCACTGTTAATGATATTAAAAAGGTGAATAAAGCCCGACTCAAAGCATTAGGAGCTTCGGGAGTTTTGGAAATGGGAAATAGTGCCCAAGCCATATTCGGCCCCCGTTCGGAAAATCTAAAAACGGATATGATGGAATATCTGAAAACTGCGGGGCCAGAGGCAGATTTTATTGAGGAAATAGCCCCGTCAGATGTAGAGGTTAATACAACAGAAGCAGCAATTTTATCCCCAATTATATCAGATTCAGAGGTAAAAAATCGGATTCAGCAGATTATAATTGCTTTGGGAGGAAAACAGAATATTCAAAGCATTGATCCAGTGGCATTAACTCGATTACGAGTTAAAGTTATTGATAATAACCTGATTGATGAAGACGCATTAAAAGCCGCGGGTGTGGAAGGAATTTTACGTTTACCCGATGGTATTTTACATCTATTAGTCGGTTTGGGTGCGGAACAATACGCAAGGAATCAGTGATCAGTTTAAGAGTTATCAGTTATTCACTTCTTAACTGATAACTCTTAACTATTAACTGATAACTAATATTAGATAGGTTTAAAATCTTTATTAAAATCGAGTTGATTGGCTTGAACTCCAGGTAAAAATGCAATCAGTTCTTCTAAACCCGATTTATTAACATAAATACCTGCTCCGGTTCCATACCCCGATAAGGTTAAATCCTGAAAAGTAATTACATCATTAGTTTTATAAGCAAAGTAATCTTCACCAACCGTAAAATCACTAATAAAAGCAAAATCCGTTAAACCTCCAGTTGCATAATAGGTGGTAGAATCCGAACTACCTAAGTAAAATCCATCTAATCCTGCACCCCCGACTAAGGTATCAATTTCCCCCGATCCTGGATTAGCTAAATTAACATTAACTCCCGCAATAAAATCATCCCCAAGATCACCGGAAACATAATCATTTGCTCCTCCACCCGCTAGGATATCAACTCCTTGACCGCCAAACAAAGAATCATTATTACTTCCTCCAAATAATAAATCTGAACCTAGGTTACCAAAAAGTTGATTATTACCCGATTCTTCAATTAAAATATCATTTCCTTTCCCACCAAACAAAATATCATTTCCTAGACTGCCATAAATAATATCCTCCCCTATATTTCCATTAATCGTATCATCGCCCCCAAGACCTTGTAGGGTGTCATTTCCCCCTAAACCATAAATTTCATCGTTTTCAATCAATCCAGTTAGATTATCTGCTGCTTCAGTTCCTAAAATTAAACTCATTTTTAATCATTAATCAGTTATCATTTATCATTAATAAAGCAATTGTTGGTTGTTGTCAACTGCAATAAATCTTGATTTTGCTTTATTAACGAGATTTATTTTATTAACTGATACCGATAGAGACGCGCCGTGGCACGTCTCTACACTAATGGATAACTGATTTTTGAGTAGTGGCGATCGCCACCACCCCAGCCACAGAAATTCCCGATTTTTCTAATTCAGAAATTGCTGATTTAACCGTGGCACCCGTAGTATAAATATCATCTAAAATTAAAACCGAACCTTTAGGCGGGCGACGCCGGAAATCCCGACCTAAATTAAACACACTTTGCATTTCTTTGAAACGTTGATCGGGTGAAAGTTCATGGAGTGCTTCCGTCTGTTTAATTCGTTCTAAACCGTGCGCAGATAGGGATAAACCCGTGAATTGACAAAAACTTTTAGCTAATAATTCGGCTTGATTAAACCCGCGTTTTTTCAACTTATCCGGGTGGAGGGGAATGGGTACAACCGTCACAGGTGAGATCCCCAGCCCAGGTGTCAATAACCAAGTTTCTGCTAATCCATAGCCCAAAGGTTTAGCTAATTGGGTATGATGGTTATATTTGAGAGCCGCGATCGCCCGTTTGAGAACATCTTTGTACTGTCCCCAGACCCAAAGTGGCACCTCGGAAGCAAATTTAGTCCCCAAGGGAAATCGACAACGCAGTAACTGTCGTTCACAATAATCGCAAAGTTCTGTTTTTGCGGGTCGGTTACATAACAGACAGTTAGGTTTGAGAAATAAACTTAAGATCGCTTTCACAGTTAAGGTTTTGAGATGGGGAGGGGAGGTTTTAACCCAGAAACCAGGTTTCTATCTCCCACTACCACTATTTTCTATAGTTGAACTGATCGGATCAAATCGTAACTAAATTTAGTTTAAACTGTGGATAATTTTTACGGGCTTCACGAAATTCAACCAGAGCATCGCGATCTTGTCGGGGAGCCCGCCTTTTATTTAAGCCAATTACTCCGTCAAGGTTATCCGGTTTTACCTGGTTTTGTCGTTACGGATCAATTATTTTGGGAGTTTTTACAAACCATTGATTGGTTAGAACCCCTATTTGTTGATTTACCCGAATCATCCCTCTATTTTGACATTAATCAACCCCGTCAACTACAAATTATTGCTCAACATCTTTGTCAACAACTGATTGAAAGTCATTTACCCCCATCATGGAGTCAAAAAATTCAGGATAGCATTGACCGATTACAAACTCCCGCATTGATGTTTTATCCCAGTTTAAGCACGTCTGGCCCCTTACAAATATCGGGACTGTTTGAATCAGTTATGGGCTGGGCTGATACTCCTAGAACTTTATTCGGGTTAAAACAAGCCTACTGTGAATTTTTTCGGGCTAAAAGTTTATTATATTGGCAACGATACAAGATTGAATTACAAGATTTACATCCTGTAGTCTTAGTTCAACCTCTGCAATCGGCGATCGCTTCTGGTTTTGTAAAAATTAGCCCTAACTGTTGGGAAATCAACTCTACTTGGGGTTTGGAATTTTCCCTGTTGTGGGGAGAAAGCCCTGCTGATCTTTATTTAATTCAACCCCAAACGGGAATTATTCAACAACAACAATTAGGCTCTAAAACTATTCTCTATGATTTAAAATCTTCTCCCCATCAACCGACAAAATATCCCCTTCCTCAAAAGCAATTCGGAACTCCTATTTCTCAATTTCCGATTTATGCTACCCTAATTCCTGAACACCAACAAGGATTTTCCTTAACCCCGGAACAATTACAACAGTTAATCCAGATTATTCAACAAATTGTATTATCTCATCCAGAAATAACTCGCTTTGATTGGCGTCTATTGAAACCCACCCCCGATCAACAGGCTCAATTCTATTTAGTCAGGGTAAAATATTCGGAAACCCGTCTTAGTTCCGATCCCATAAACTTAGATTCTAGTCCCCATCAAGATGATTTTCAAGGACTGGCTCTCGCCTCTGGAAAAGCTCAAGGAATAGCATATATTCTCACGGAAACAGATCCCATACCATCCCAACTACCGGAGAATACTGTGTTAGTTATTCCGGCGATGACTTGGGATTATTTACCCTTATTAAAGCAGAGTGTTGCTATTGTCGCGGAACAGGGGGGAATGACCAGTCACGGTGCAATTGTAGCCAGAGAAATAGGTATACCTGCTGTTTGTGGAATCGGCAATGCCACAATGAAAATCAAAACGGGTGAGTCTATTTTTGTTGATGGTAATTATGGGAAAGTTTATATTATCAAACCAGAGTATCCCATTAATAAAATATTTTCACAACCGAGTTTTCAGAGCCAAAAATTGACCCCAATCTCCTCAAAGATAAACTCTACAGCCCTGATGGTTAATATAAGTCAATTAAGTTCGATCAAGCGACTCGATTCTTTACCGATTGATGGAGTGGGTTTAATCCGTTCAGAATTAATGGCTATTGAAATATTAGAATGCTCTGAAGATCTGGCGATAAATCCCTGGATTTCCCAGAAAATCGGGAGCAAATTCTATGATTTTAATGACTGGATTTCCGTAGACAAATCATCAATATTTGTTCAGAAAATGGCGAGAAAATTTCATCGGATTGCTACAACTTTATACCCTAGACCTGTTTATTATAGAGCCTTAGATCTACGAGAAGTAGGAGAATCCGTCTCGGGATTAACTCATTTTTACCCCCCCCAGCCCTCACTAGGTAAGCAGGGTAGGGGGAATCAAAAGTTATCTGGAATTGATGGCGGAAATTTTTCGACTTCAGAATCTCCCTCTTTGGAGCGTTTAGCTTTATTTGATTTAGAACTTAAAGTGTTATTAGAATTATCTGAATCCGGGGATAGAAATATTCATCTAATTTTACCCTTTATTCGGTCTGTGGAGGAGTTTTTAATTTATAAACATCGCATTGAAGCATCGGAATTAACCAATTATCCGGGGTTTCAAGTTTGGATAATGGCGGAAGTTCCTTCGGTTTTATTTTTATTACCTGATTATGTGAAAGCCGGGGTTCAAGGGATTTCAATTGGAACTAATGATTTAACTCAATTACTGTTTGGAGTTGATCGAAATCAAATGCAAACATTTTCGGGATTATATGAAAATCATCCTGTCTTGAAAAAAGCGATCAAACAGTTAATTGAAATGGCAAAAACCGCTAATATTCCTTGTTCAATTTGTGGGGATGCTCCCGCTTTATATCCTGAATTAATTGAAGATTTAGTCCGATGGGGAATTACATCGATTTCGGTTAATTTAGATGCGGTTGAATCAACATATATGGCGATCGCTAGAGCCGAAAAACAAATTATTTCAAATACTCTAGCGAGCGAGGATGCGCTGCTGGCGCCAAGCTAACGCCAACGCAGTACGGGAATTTCAATATTTTTGCAAGATCTTAATATTGAGTTCTTTGGAAGGCTTCTTCCGGTGAAATATTACCGTAAATCACCGATAAAATTCCAGGTAAATAGTCATCCATAGTGGTGACACTGGTATAAATTAAATGTTTAATCAATGCCGGGTTTAGAGCCGCATCTTCCGCATCTAAACTGGTTTTATATCGAAGTTCGCCATCTTGAAAATTCATTTCAAAATTCCCCACCACTGTCCCATAGTTGAGCAGGGTAATAAATGTCGCCATATTATAGCGTTTATAGTCAGGAACTTTCACCGGACACACGGAATAAACCGCAATTTGCCGTTCTTCTTCCCTGACAATTATATAACAATCAAAGCGGCCGTTTTTGCCCTCTACGCCCAATGCTAAGACTCGCCGATGTTCAATTTCTCTATACACCCAACCATCTAGGGTGATAAAGTCAATGAGAACATCAAACACAGCCCGATCCGATGGGTATTCTTGAGAAAGTAATTCCGGGTTTTGTTCTGACACAGTAAACATCCTTAATTTTCCTATATCTACAAAGTTCTTTGAATAGTGGCTTCAACAATTACGCTCGATGGGAGTTATCTGGCTTTGGCATATTATACGCAATTTTATTGGCTTTGGCACTCCGGTAAACAATATTAGTTAATTCATAATAAATGGGAGGATACAAGGAGTAAAGTTGACCATAATAAAATCGATTTCGATATCGGTTATAATCTTGAATTTTTTTTCTAATTCCCGATCCTAAACGAGAATTTTTTTCAAAGGTTTTATCACTCTGTTCAATTGTCCATTTAATTTCGTCACCATCAACCCCGCGACTAATTAAATCAAAACACTGTTCAATGACTTGACGAATTCTTTCCCGATCTTTGGATTGAAATTCTAGCCCCTCCTGCTCAGAATTTCTAGGTAATAACTGCAACCGATAGCATCCATTGGGATCAGCATGGGGATACCAACCGAGTTTTAAGGTATAACCATTTTGATTAATAATCCAGTCTGTTTGCTTAAACTCAATTGATTGAATCACTAGCAAGTTTTCATGATAAAATTGCTGATTGAGAATCCGACCATCCTGAATCAATGGATCTTCATTCCCAAAACAGTTATGAGTGATTGCCCAACCACTGGGAATATTCAGACGAACAAGGTTTGATTGCATAAATTAGGATTGACTGGACAAGAATCAGGTAAACTCAGCTACCTAGTGTGCGATCGGCAGCAATTGATCTGGCTTTCTGACCACTTCTGACGAATTATAATCCAACTTCTGATCAATATCATGTTTTTTTTATAGACCGCAAGGCAAAACACACCTTTCCCTTTCCGGATCGAAGGATGACAGGCGGATTAATGCAGGTGTGATGGCGTTGAAGTGAGTTTATGTTTAAATATAGTATTTTAGCCTTAGTGACCCTGATGGCGAGATTTACTCGGGGCGGGTTCATCGAGATGGGCGGTAATTAGCTCTTATCTAACAGAACCCGCCCCTACAAGATTACCCTGTTTACTTCCTAACTGTTTACTTCCTAACTGATAACTTCCTAACTAATAACTTCTTAACTGATAACTTCTTAACTGATAACTGATGACTGAAAAGATCAGCCTGTATTTCGCATTCCAGCGGCAATTCCGTTAATAGTTAATAGCGCACCTCGGAGTAATTCTCCTTTGCTATAACGGGAATGGACGACACCCGAAGCCACGGATTTTCCGTGTTGACGTAGGCGTTTTAACAAAGCTACTTGTAATAAACCCAAAGGAATAATAGTGGCATTGCGTAACTGCACCGAACGCTGTAGGACAGGATCATCATCTAATAGTCGTTGATGTCCGGTGATTTCTTGGACTAACTCCACGGTGAGATCGAATTCGGCGAGGATTTGTTGGAATAATACCTCAAACCGTTCGAGATCATCAGGATGACTTAACTCCCTGACATAGTGATGGGCGATTTCCATATCTACTTTGGCTAAGGTCATTTCCGTCTTAGAAATTACCACTTTAAAGAATGGCCATTTAACGTAGAAATAACGCAGGAGTTTCAGATTTTCCTGGGGTTCCTCGTTAATAAATGCCTGTAAAGCGGTTCCTACCCCATACCAAGAAGGCAGTAAAAAACGGCTCTGAGTCCAGCTAAATACCCAGGGAATCGCCCTTAAACCGGAAATATCTTTTTTCTTATCCCCACTACGACGGGCGGGGCGAGAACTGATTTGTAGTTGGCTAATTTCTTGGATCGGGGTAACTTGATGGAAGAATTCGGCCAAATCGGGTTCTTCATAAATTAAAGCCCGATAGTGCGCCCGCGATCGCATGGATAACTCCTCCATAATTTGATTCCAGGGATCAATCTCATCAAAGCCGTTATGCAGGAGACTGGCTTGGATGGCTGCGGTGGTGACGCTTTCGAGGTTAAATAACGCTAACTGCGGGAGGGAATATTTAGACGCCAGGACTTCCCCCTGTTCGGTAATTTTAATCCGGCCATTAATACTGCGGCCCGGTTGAGCCAAAACCGCTTTGTAGGCTGGGCCACCGCCTCGACCCACCGAACCCCCGCGTCCGTGAAAGATTCGCAGACCGACTTTATAGGATTCTGCTACATTTTGTAACGCTTTTTGGGCTTTATGAATTTCCCAGTTACTACTCAAGAAACCCGAATCTTTATTACTATCAGAGTAGCCTAACATAATCTCTTGGAGAGATAGATCGGGATCTTGACTTACGAGTTTATATTGTTCATAACCTCCGGCTAACATTGCCCGATATAAAGGTAATTCAAACAAAGTTGCCATCACTCGGGGAGCGCGTTTCAGGTCTTCTACCGTTTCAAATAGAGGAACAACAATCACATTACTAATTCCAGTCGCTGGATCATAAAGTCCGGCTTCTTTTGCCAAGAGTAATACCTCGAGTAAATCACTGGCTTCATTACTCATACTAATAATATAGGTTTGGCAAATTTCCGGCCCAAATTCCTGTTGTAACTCCCGCATCACCCTAAAGGTAATAATGGTTTCGCAGGTTTTTTCAGAAAACGGTAATTCCGCCGGAATTAAAGGACGACGGGTTTGGAGTTCCGTTGCTAACCATACACATCTTTCGGCTTCGGAAAGCTCGATGTAGGGTTTGGGTAAGACTTGCAAATAGTTAGTAACTTCGTTCAAAGCATTACAATGAATCGAAGATTCTTGACGCATATCTAAGCGAGCCAAACTAAACCCAAAAACCTCCACCTGACAGATCAGATTTTCCAGTTCTTGACAGGTCATTCCCGTTTCTTCTAGGTTGCGTTGAATCATTTTCAACTCTGCCAAGAAATCATTCCCCGAACGATATAATTTAGTCGCTTCGTGGTCAGGAACTAGACGCTCTCGGATGCGAGACATTTCGGCATTATTGTACATTTGCCAATTGCGATCGCGAGTATTTTCCAATCGTTTTTGGACATAAGAAAGTTTTAAACGATAGGGTTCTTGACGATAGCGAATGGCGGTTTGATCATAGATATCAGGTAATTGTCCTTGATCTCGATCCAAAGATTCTAATAATTCTGGAAGAACATCACTCCAATGTAAGGATAAACTCAATAAACTATTCAGGCGTTTGACCGCTTCAATATATTTTTCCAGGACAACATGACGCTGATAACAAGCGGTTTTCCAGGTCACTTCCGGTGTTACCGATGGGTTTCCGTCTCGATCTGAACCCACCCAAGATCCGAATTTACAGAAATCATGTTTAGGTAATTTCAGATAGGGAAAAGAAACATTTAAAGCGTGTTTTAAGCGCTTATAAAGTTGAGGAATGGTGTCAAATATCACTTCCTGGAAGTAGTGCAGGGAATAATCTACCTCATCCAAAACCGTAGGTTTAAATTGGTGGAGTTCATCGGTACGCCACCACAGCCGAATTTCTTGAGTTAGTTGTTCATGGAGTTCTTCGGTTAATTCCGACAGGGTAGAAGAGTCCCCTACACTCTCGGTTCTGAGTCCATCAAAGCTTTCATCGATTTGATCAAGGTGTTCGAGGATGGTAGCAATGCGACGCTGTTTAGTTCTAATTGTATGGCGAACAATTTCCGTCGGGTGCGCCGTAAATACCATCCGCACATCTAATTGATCTAATAACCTTTGGATCTTTTGGGCGGGAACATTTAACTGTCTCAACATCGGAAACAGGGAATGGAATGTTGCTAACTCCCGATCCTGTTCGCTGTAATTGGTAACATTGGTTAGTGGTAGTGGACTTTCTTCTTGATCGGAAAAACGTTGATTCCGAGAGTCGAAAGTAGACATGGATTTTACCGGGGAGACAGGTAACTTTCCTTTCCCTTTTCCGTGGTTATAGGCTAGTTGTTGTTCCCGTTGCTCATAGTGTTGTTCAACAATATTAATCAGTTGAAAATATAAAGCAAATCCCCGGGCGGCTCGAATAGCCTGGTTAATATCAAGCTGTTCGATCAACTTCAGAGCATCCGATCCCTGAAACTCCTCAGCCTGTCCTTCCGGTGAGGTCATGGATCCTAACTGATGGAGTAAATCCACCAATTGTTGACCGCACTCTTGACAAAGGACGGACTCCCAAACGTCCTCTATAATCTTGAGACGATTGCGTAAAAATAAATCCGAAGTAGTAGTTGGCGGATTTGATGAAACGACCGTATTTGCAGACTGTTCGGAAGATTGGAGCAGTGAACTCATGATCGTCTTTTCCTGTGTGTGTTGCCAGAATATCCAGTTTATTGTATTGCCTAATTTCTCGCATAACTAGGAACTTTACAGTCAAATCTGTCACCGTTCTCTATTCTATATTTTTGTCTGATTCGGGAAAATGGAGAATCGGCAGGCGATCGCCTCGGAGAATTTCCTCGCTGTTGGTGCTCAGGTTCAACATAAAATCATGGAGTGCTTTAGTTCCCAGGGCAGCCATTAATAGGGGTGCAGTAGCGAAACTGACTAACCACTCTTGGGGAAAAGCCCTGGGGTCGGGACTTGGGGCCCGATGATTATTGGTGGCGGTGGGTTGCATAGATAATTGGCGCTTAAACGCAACAACGTGGAGTTGATCTAAACTTTTGACGAATCATGCCAAAATTGTAGTCGAATTCTAACATGGGCGTTGTCCTATTTCTGAACCCATCTCCAAGCCTTAACCCTTGAGATTAGAATTCAGTAGGGATTAAATTCATAAACCGGGCAGTTTGGTATGGGTAGGGAGTTGAGTTGAAGGCGAATAAAACAGTTTTAACCGCAGAGGGTTTAGCCTTAACCCAATGGGCAGAAAAGGCCGTGGGACTGGCAGATGTGCAGGTTCAAATTCGTTTGCGTGGCAATCATTTGCACGTTTTGTGCGAAGCTCCGATTAGTCCCGATGAAAAAATCGCTACATCTAATTTTTCAGGGGCGTTAACCCACGGGAATCTAACTCCTTTACTTCCTGCCCATCAACCGATCTATAAAATATTTTTATCGGGTCGAAGTTTGGGGGCGGCCAGACCGGATTGGACAGTCAAGCTCGAATATACAGAATTACAATTTCAGACATCTAAACAGGCTTCTAATGCCATTGAAAACGCCCCAATAGTAGAACATATTCCTGAACCTAGACAGAACCCATTAACAAAAATTACTAGCCTGTTTAGACGTTCTCAACCCCAGGGAGCAGGAGAGGCACCGGAGGCACCGGAGGCACCGGAGGCACCGGAGGCACCGGAGGCACCGGAGGCAGGGGGAGCAGGGGGAGCAGGGGGAGTA
>MNYZ01000077.1 GCA_001873365.1 Oscillatoriales cyanobacterium CG2_30_40_61
AGGGGAGGCAGGGGGAGCACCGGGGAGTAAACTTTTGCTATTACCCATTCGTAATTCGTAATTCGTAATTCGTAATTCTCAGAAATTCTGGTTTTGATCCGGAAAACCCTTAAAACCATCAGATAGACTAACCAACTTTCCTGATGCTGAACCGGAGGAATGCCACCTAAAGCGCACATTGAACCGCACTTAACACCCGATGACCTGAAAGCTCGCTATCGTCACGCACGAGACACGACAGAGGCCCGTCGATGGCATTTGCTTTGCCTTGTGGCGGGGGATTGGACAATTAAACAATCGGCTGAAGTGGTGGGGTTGAATTATGACTATGCCAAGGAAATTATCCGGCGCTACAACCGCGAGGGGCCAAGTTCGATTAAAAATCGTAGCCGAGAGCGCCAACCCCCCATCGCGAAATCTTTACTCACTTCAGGACAACAACAGGAACTTATGCAAGCGTTACAGGGGCCAGCACCGGATGGTGGCCCTTGGTCTGGCCCGAAGGTGGCGGAATGGATAGCTGAAAAAACCGGGCGTCCTCATGTTTGGCCCCAAAGGGGTTGGGATTATCTCAAACGTTTGGGGGTGAATTGGAAGGATTAAACTATCAAAAATGATTGGGAATAAATTTATGAAAAACGCTATTTTAGGGAAAGGTTTACAAATTAGTGCGATCACTTCTAAGTTTTTTCAACTGAATGAACCGAAGTTTTTCCCAAAATCAGGATTTAATTTAATATTCTATTCTTGATTATTTACAAATGAATAAGAATTGTAAAAATTAAACTTTTTTGTTTGTTTATCGGGTCTAGGGCAGGGGCTAAATCCCAACAACGGATGTGGGAATATTATTAATACTTAGTAACAAAAATTAAAAAATTTCAGCATTCCCTATTCCCTATTCCCTATTCCCTGTTACCTAATTGGGATGATCAAAAAAGCAAGACAGTCTTAAAAAGAGAATGACTGTCTTGCTGTTGGTTCAATCTATTTCAGAAAGAAGGCTCAATTATGCAGCGGCGAAGTTTTCAGCCACAAAATCCCAGTTCACCAATTGATTTAGGAAGTTTTCAATGTAAGCGGGTCTGGCATTTTGGAAGTCTAAATAATAGGCGTGTTCCCAAACATCTAAAGTCAATAAAGGAGTGGCTCCATCAACAATAGGAGTTCCTGCATTAGCGGTTTTGGTAACTTTGAGTGTGCCATTATCTAATACTAACCAAGCCCAACCACTACCGAATTGAGTTGTAGCGGCGGCTTTGAATTCTTCGATAAACTTGTCAAAGCTACCAAAATCAGCACTAATTTTGTCAGCTAAAGTGCCTGTGGGTTGGCCACCGCCACCGGCTTTCAGACTATTCCAAAAGAAAGTATGATTCCAGACCTGGGCTGCATTGTTGAAAATTCCAGCTTTGTTAGGGTCATTGGCGGTTGCTTTGATAATATCCTCTAGGCATTTATCCTCGAGTCCCGTCCCCTCAATCAGTTTATTCAGGTTTGTGACATAAGCCGCGTGGTGCTTACCATGATGGAAGGAAAAGGTCTTGGCTGACATTTTGCTTGATTCTAAAGCATCGTCGGCGAAGGGTAAGGCGGGAAGTTCAAAAGCCACAGTGTTTTCTCCTCTCTAAATGGGTGTCGGTTATTCTAAACAAATCTTTACATACATTTGATTTTATCTCAAAAATTACAAAAGTTGGCTATTTTGGCTCTTGAAGTCCTGATTCTCTGTCTCAAGGAAGGGGGCCGTCTAAAGCTAACCGAGATCCCCGAACTGATGATTGAGATTTGTGAGAAATTTGTTAAGATTTATTAATTGAGTTTAATTTAACCCCTTTTTACCTGGTTTTTCCCCCAAAAAATACTATGACGGAACCGATAAGTAACGAAAATGAACAATTTAACCTAGATGTCCAACAGTTGCGGGAAGAACGGTCGTTGATTTTAAATCAGATTGATAATGCGATCGCTCTATTCAATCATACTAACCAATTAATCCTATTCAATCAAAAATTAGCCGATATTTGGGGGTTATCTCCAGAATTTCTCAACCAAAAACCGTCTTTGTCTGCGCTGATTGAGCAAATTTTATTACAAGGATATTGGGAAGCAAAACACTGTCAACAACTGAAAAATTGTTTAGAACAAGTCGAGATTGATAATTTATCCTTTTGCATCGAACAAAATAACCGAGTTTGTCTGGAAATTGAAAGCCGATTATCCTCAAATGGCAGTCGATTATTTACCTTTCGAGATATTACCTATTATCGCAATTCCCAAGCCAGCTTAAATACAGAAGTGCGCCGACTCAGATTTTTATTAGGATTAAATGAACGCCTACAAACCTCGGATAATTTACAAGAGATTGCCCAGTTTGCCTTAAATTATTTAGTCTCGGTCATGGATGCGGCTTTTGGAGATGTGAAAGTCATTTCTGGAGAGGGAAAAAATCGCCAAGCGGGAGTCCTAATCAATCAAATTTCCGGTCAATTTATTGCCACCTATGGAGAACCTGCTGTTGCTTCGATGCGGGAAGTTTTAGACCAGGGAATTCCCTATGGTCAAGGTTTATTATGGGATGTGGTCGAAACGGGGGAACCTTTATTTGTTGACAATTATGCCCAACATCCTCAATCTGTTCCCAGATTTCGGGAACCAGGATTAGGTCGGTTAGGAATCTTTCCAATTCCGGCAACTAATGGCAATATTATTGGTGTTTTAACCTTAGAATCTAGGGATTTAGATCGTTTACAAGAATATCCTCAACGGGATATGTTAAATGCCGCTTGTCGAACCCTTGGCGCCTCAATTGAACGGGTGCAAGCTCAAGATCGTCTACAACAAATTAATGAAGATTTAGAACGCGCTTCTCAACTCAAATCTGAATTTTTAGCCTCAATGTCCCATGAATTGAGAACTCCCCTGAATAGTATTTTAGGTTTTTCTGACTTACTTAAACGTCAAATGGGCGGCTCTTTAAATGAACGTCAACTTAACCATTTACAACTGATTGAAAAAAGTGGTAAACATTTATTACAACTGATTAATGATATCTTAGATTTATCCAAAATTGAAGCGGGTAAAACTGAATTAGATTTACAATCGGTGGATATTCACCGCCTCTGTAATGAATGTTTAAAAATGATGCAGCCTCGGGCTGATAAAAAGCGGTTAAAGATGTCTGTAGAATTAGATTATCGTGTGAATCATGCGTTTTTAGATGAACGAAGGGTACGCCAAATTATTATTAATTTACTCTCCAATGCGGTTAAATTTACACCGGAAGCCGGAAGTATTAAATTAAGTGGATTTTTAGCCTATGGCAGCCAAATGATTCACGATTATCGACCCGATTGTTCTCCGGTAAATGCCAGTACACCCTATCTTTGTTTAGAGGTTCAAGACTCAGGAATTGGCATCCCAGAAGAACGGTGGCATCTGTTGTTTCGTCCCTTTCAACAGGTCGATTCTTCTCTAACACGACGCCATGAAGGCACGGGATTAGGATTAGCTTTAGTTAAACGATTAGCCGAATTACATGGAGGCACAGTTTCTATCAATTCCATAGTCAATCAAGGGAGTTTATTTCGGGCTTGGTTGCCGTTAACAGAAATGCGGGGAGAACTCAGTTTAAATCCTGAATCCTGTGATTTATCCTTACAAAAACTATCTGAATCTTCAAAAGATCCTAAGCCTGATTCTGAAAATTCCCCTAGAATTTTAGTGGTGGAAGACCAACCTTTTAATCAATTATTGGTTTCGGAGGTTTTAGAATTAGAGGGATATCGAGTGGAATTAATTAGTAATGGTCAGACCATGTTAGACGCTATTCACTCTCCCCTGGTCACGGAAACAACACTTCCTAATTTAATTTTAATGGATGTACAATTACCCGAGGTCGATGGCTTAGAATTAATGCGTCAATTAAAAGCCCATTCTATCTGGCAATCTGTTCCTATTATTGCCTTAACAGCCATGGCAATGTCTGGCGACCGAGAACGCTGTTTAGATGCGGGTGCTTCTGCGTATTTAAGTAAACCTTTGGATTTGGATTTGATGATGATTTTGGTTAAATCTTTTATTCCTTCTCAGTCTGAAATTGATAAAATTAATCAATAAATAGGCAGTAAGTCTGATTACAAAACTTCTTTGAGGTTTTGAGTCGATTCATTCAGTTTTTCACCGCCAACTTTAATTTGATTAATTCCTTTTGCGGTTTCATTCGCCCCGGAGGTTAAATTATTCATGGCTTGATTCACTTGTCCAATAGCTAGGGCCTGTTGATTTGAAGTTAAGGCAATCTGTTGACTACTTTGAAAAATTTGTTCAATAGACTTTGCCACATCCGCAAAAACTTGGGCGGTTTGGTGGGCAGTATGTACCCCGGATTCAACATTTTTAGTGCCTTCTTCGGTGACAACAACGGTTGTTTGAATCATCCGTTGAATATCATTAACCAGGGTATTAATTTTTTGACTGGATTTCTGACTGGCATCGGAGAGTTTTCTAATTTCCGAAGCAACAACAGCAAATCCTTTACCATGTTCTCCCGCCCGTACCGCTTCAACGGCGGCATTTAAAGCTAACATATTTGTTTGATTGGATAAATCGCTGACCACATCGGAAACGCTCCCAATTTGATGAGTTTGTTCACTTAACTGAACGATTTTTTCGGCAATGGATTCAACTTTAACTTTTAGGGTTTCTAATTCTTGTAGGGCTTTCTGAATGGCAATTGTCCCCTGTTCGACCCGCTCTAAGGCTTGTTTTGCACTGAAAACCGCCCCTTCTGCTTGTTGAGCCGATTGTTGAGAGGAGGCACTAAGTTCATCCATGGTAACATTGGTTTCTTGAACGGAAGATAATTGTTGATTGGCAATCCGTTCTTGTTGATTAATTGTTGAAAAAATCTGGCTGGAAAAAGCTGTTACTACCGCTACAACTTCCAGAATAGAGTTGACTAATTTCTTGAATAAAATAATTCCAAAAACAATAAAAATTCCCCCGACTAAAAGGGTGACAATCACCGCCACTCGAATAAAGTTATTAATCGGTTCCAAAACCACGGATTTAGGGACTTTGTAGAAGATGATAAAAGGATTTTCACGGGTGATTTGATTCGGAAAAATGCTACTATAAGTCATAATATGATCATTATTTTCTGTCACCAAACCACTTTCTCCCGATAGCAGTTGGTTCACGATCGCTGGGGAGTAGTCATTTTTGATATTATGATTGTTATTAAGTTCAAACCCCCATTCCTGTTCAGCCACCGGATTTCTTAAATAATATCCATCTTGATTAATTGCTAAAAACTGTTGCTGCATTTGTTCATTCAAGGTACTATTATCCGCGAGTTCAAAAAGACGTTCCACCAAAATATTAGCAACTACAATTCCTCGTTTTTCTCCCGCCTGATTATAAATGGGTGTCGCATACCGAATAATCGGTTTATGAGGGATTTCAATTTGGCCATTCTCTAGGCTTAAATTAATCTCAGAGACATAGATTTCTCCAGATTTCAGCCCTAAAGTTTTAGGAAAATATTCCGTAGAAGATACATTGCGTAACTGATTCGAGGGAGTGACTACCGCTTGATTATTCACCGTCCGCACTCTCAACAGTTCATTTCCTTTTTCATCAATATACCTAAGTTGATCATAATACCGTCGATTATTAACGAAAGACATAAAAATAATTTCTAGGCGATTATTCCAACTTTCATAGGTCGATTTATCTTCTGGATCAATACCCTTATTTGCCTTAGCTCGGATCATTCCTTGAATCGCGGGGGTTTCGCTGAGATACAAAATATCAGATTTAAAAATATCTAAAAATAAATTAATGGTTTCTCCACCACTTTTAGATTCATTTTGCATGGAACGAACCACTGAATCAATTAAATATTGACGAGAATTAACAATATTAAAAGAACTTACCGCCAGGACGGGAAAAACAATACTAGCAATCAGTAAATATAAAAACTTACTTTGAGATTTACCATATCCACCAAGTTTTAACATATTTTTCAAACTTATAATTAATTTAGCATTAGATCATACCATGTTTTCTTCTGATTTCCAAAGATGGAAGATTCTCCAGTCTTCCTAATACTGAAGTTGTCATTTTTTTAAATTATATTTACCCTAATAAAGATCATACTTTAACAGAGTACAAGGTAAAGCCCCATTATAAACCGCAATTCTTCGAGATGTTCTCAAACCCACCTGTTTTCCCAAGGCTTTATTTCCGGTTAAAACATAAGCTGTCCAGCCCTTAAACCGTTGTTTAAACACATCTCCCAACTGTTTATATAAAGGCGCCAAATCCTCCGTATTTCCTAGGCGTTCTCCATAGGGAGGATTACAAATAATGATCCCATGATCGGCCGGAGGTTCGACTTGAGATAATTCCATTGTATGCAGTCTAATTTGTTTGGCTACCCCGCAGCGTTGGGCGTTTTCAGAGGCTTGATCAATCATATCTTCATCCCGGTCAGAACCGACAATCGGCGCGGTTAAGCTAGTTAATTGTCCGTCTAAGGCATCCTGTTTTAGATCTGACCATAATTTAGAATCAAAATCTTTCCATTTCATAAATCCAAAGGTTTCTCGGAATAGCCCCGGAGCAATATTTAAACCTTTTAAACTGGCTTCTATTGGTAAGGTTCCTGACCCACATAATGGGTCTAAAAACGGTAAACCAGGATGCCATTCTGCCATCTGTAATAGGGCGGCGGCTAGACTTTCTTTTAAGGGAGCCAGCCCCACGGCTGGACGATATCCCCGACGGTGCAAACTGCTGCCCGAACTATCTAAACTTAAAATTCCTTGCTCGTCATGGATATGAAAATTAATCCATAAATCGGGATTATTAATATCAATATCTGAGCGTTCTCCAAATTCCGCACGCTGTTGATCAATAATGGCATTTTTAACCTGAAGGGCGGTAAAATGGGTATGGTTTAAAACGTCATTTTTGCCCGTGCAGTTAACAGCAAAAGTATTCAGGGGTGAAAGATAATTATTCCAGTTAATATTTTGAATTTCCTGATATAACCGTTCCCCATTGGGACAGGGAAACTCCGCAATCGGAACTAATACCCGAAACAGAGTTCTTCCCCAAAGATTCACTCGATAAAGAAGTTGGCGGGAACCGCTAAAATGAACCCCCGCAAAGTCGGGACGAACATCGTGGGCACCTAAAGTTTCTAATTCTTGAGCCGCCACAAATTCTAAACCCTTGGCAACCGTGGCAAAATACTGGGTCATTATAGGGAACAGGGAACAGGGAACAGGGAACAGGGAATAGGGAATAGGGAATAGGGAATAGGGAATAGGGAATAGGGAATAGGGAATAGGGAATAGGGAATAGGGAATAGG
>MNYZ01000088.1 GCA_001873365.1 Oscillatoriales cyanobacterium CG2_30_40_61
AAACTCCCCTCGCCTCGCAGGAGAGGGGTCGGGGGAGAGGTCAAACTCCCCTCGCCTCGCAGGAGAGGGGTCGGGGGAGAGGTCAAACTCCCCTCGCCTCGCAGGAGAGGGGTCGGGGGAGAGGTCAAACTCCCTAACCCTCCACACCTGCGACGGTCAAGGATACAAAACCCTGCAAAATTGGATCTTGCAAAATTGGTTAAAACCCTATGTCGAAAACAAGGATCAATGGCGGCAAAATATGGGTAATTTCCTAACAGAACTTGCCGAAAGATTGCAAATTAATCAATTAATTGATCACCATTTACAGGGAATAGAGGAATTAATTATTATTCCCCATTTGTATCTTCATCAAATGCCCTTTGCAGCCTTACCGTTGAATCCTAATCCAGTAATTTCTATCGGCAAAACCGAGATGGAAGCAACTCGTCAAATGGTCTTTAGTGAGCCGATTCCTGCCAGTTCTACCGGGTCGGAAAACAGTACAGACCTCCCAGAATATTTAAGCGATCGCTTTCGTTTAAGGGTCGTTCCCAGTTGTCAAATATTAAAATATTGCAGCGATCGCAAGTTGGTTTCCAAACCCCATCAATTAGGAATTGTGGAAAATGCCACCGGAGATTTATTCTATACGGAAAAAGAATGTCAAGAGTTAGCAAAACTCTATCAAGTTACCGAAGAATATCATCTCAAAAAGGAACAAGCTACCCAAGATAATTATATCAAATTAGCGAAAAAAGTGCAACGGTTACATTCAAGTCATCATGCTAAAGCAGACTTAAATCATCCTGAAAATTCGCAATTATTTTTAGCCGATGGCGGACTAAATTTAGTCACAATTTTTACTTTACGGTTTCCAGAATTATCGGATTTATTTTTATCCTGTTGCGAAACTAATTTAACCTTAACTCCGATTACCGATGAGCCGCTATCCTTAGCCGCAGGTTTTCTGTCTGCGGGGGCGCGAAATGTTGTGAGTACGTTGTGGGCGGTTAGTGATCAAGCCACATCGGTATTTACTATTTTATATTATCAATATCTCGACCAAGGAAAAACCCACCCAGAAGCGTTAAGATTAGCACAATTTGATTTAAGAAGTTGTCAAAGTCTGGAAGGATTAAAAAATTCCATCTCAGAAAAATCTTCAGAGCGCTTAGAAAAAAAAGTAGATCACCCTAAAAATAGTTCTGAGGTAAAATATCCCTATGCTAGTCCCTACTATTGGGCGGGTTTTCTTTCCCAAGGTTTGGCTTAATATCAAAATCAATAGCAACCGTGTTGAAAAATTCCTTGTGTCTTGGTGTCTTTGTGGTTAAAATAAGTTTAATTAGGGAAATGGTGCTTAATATCAAAATCAATAGCAACCGTGTTGAAAAATTCCTTGTGTCTTGGTGTCTTTGTGGTTAAAATAAGTTTAATTAGGGAAATGGTGCGTAAGGCGAAGCCACACGCACCCTACAATGATCAAGGTTTCTTAGTTATTAATATCCAGTCGGGAGTTTGATCAATGATTTTAACATTATTTAACTCTAATTTTTTCCAGGTATTTTCTTTTAATAATAAATAGGGATGATCTAGGGTTTGCCATTTGTCTTTCAGGGTCGCATTATCAACTGCATGGATATGGTGATCGCTATAAAAATTTAACGACGGACGCCCAGACCGATGACCCATATAAATTTCTTCTCCCGGGGGTGTTCCTTCCCGTACAATTGTCGCCACGGGTTTAACGGCAAAATCTTCATTTAACTCCCAAACCCAATAATTAGAAGTAAAAAATAACAATAAAGATACATAAGTTCCCCAAAATAGGACTAGCAAAAATTGTCGATCTTTTTGGCTAATTAAAACCGCCACAAAAGACATTGTTAACATGAACGCTCCCATGGTAAATTGTAAATCTCTTTGGGCGATAAAGTTACTATTAACCCAAGAAAGCATCCCGCCAAAATAACAATATCCCACGGCTGAAATCATCGCCAATAAAATAAAAAATGGCAGAAGTTGATCCGGTGTAGGTTTAACAAAATGTTCATACTTACCGCGCCCCACTTTTCCCAATTTCCATAACCCAATATCGCGATCGCCTTCTTTCCAAACCTCCGCCAAATATCGCCCCACCGCCAAGGCTAAAACCGGATAAATCGGTAAAATATACCAGGGTAATTTAGTTGTCATCAATGAAATTGCTACAAAATAAATCCCTGTCCAAACTATAATTAATTTAGCCCAACTTAAGTTCCGATTTTGCCAAGCCAACCGTAATCCCTGGGGTAAAAATAATAGCCATGGCCAGCCATATTTTAAAAGTTCTAATATATAATACCAAATCGGCCCGGAGTGGTTCTCAACAGGTTGCCAAACTCGTTGTAAAGACTGATCGACTAAATTTCCCTGAATAAATCCCTGTCCATAATAAATCCATTGTGCCCCATACCAGAAACCTACAGGCACTAAACCAAACCCTAGACCCAACCATAAATAGGGACTGGTTAATAAACGGGGCGTATCCCAAAATAGAAAGAAAAACGCGATCGCCCCTAATAATAATCCTAGAAAAATTCCCTTAGTTAAACATAATAATCCAAAGGCAATTCCCGACCCTAAAGCAAATCTTAAATCCCGTCGAGAACGCAACACACACCAAACTAAAACTAACCATAAAAATATCACTGTTCCATCTAACATTGCTAACCGTCCTTGACGGATAACAGGCATTAAGGTTAGATAAACTAAACCTGAAAAAATAGCCGAGGTACGATGGCGAAATAGTTCTAAACCAATCCCATATAAAATAGGAACAGAAACCGCAGTTAATAGTGCCGAAGGTAGCCGCGCCATCCATTCATTTACCCCGCCAATTTGATAGGCAAAAGCCATTAACCAATGCACTAAAGGAGGCTTATTCAAATAGGGAATTCCATGCAAAGTTGGATGGAGCCAAGTTTGTTGTCCCCGCCCTATTTCCCGCGCCACTTGAGCCGCTAACCCCTCATCCCAATCTCGCAGGGGGAGTCCCCCTAAATGCAGTCCATAGAGGGTCAGCGCCGCCACTAATAAACCCAAAACCCAGAATAAATCCACCCAACGATCAACGGGGCGGATTTGGCGCAAAGGACTGTCCCCAGTAAAAATTTGACGTGACATAGTTTCGATGTTAACTGTTGACTGTTTCCTAATTCCCGCTAAAATTAAAAGTGTACCTTTTAGTATAGAAAAACGGTTAGTGATCGCAATGGATGTTTTAGAAATTAAACGGGAAATCGAACTGTTGTCTGAGCGCCTGGGTAAAACCCAGGACTATCTTTGACCTGCCTGCACTTCAAGCTAAAATTCAAGATTTAGAGCAAGTTTGTGTCCAACCCGACTTTTGGGATGAACAAAAAACCGCACAACAAACCCTTCAACAGTTGAATGATCTTAAATCAATTGTGCAGCAGCAGGAACATTGGCGACAAGCTATTGAGGATACAAAAGCTATTTTAGAACTTTTGGAGTTAGAAACCGATGACTCCTTATTAGAGGAAGCAACAGCTACGGTTTTGCGACTCAACCGAGAATTTGATCAATGGGAATTGCAACAACTTCTCTCGGGGATTTACGATCAACATGGTGCTATTTTAACCATTAATGCCGGAGCCGGGGGAACCGATGCCCAAGACTGGGCCCAAATGCTGTTGCGGATGTATACCCGTTGGGGAGAAGCCCAGGGATATAAAGTACATTTAACCGAAATTTCTGAAGGGGATGAAGCGGGAATTAAATCGGTTTCTTTGGAAATTGATGGTCGTTATGCCTACGGTTATTTAAAAGGAGAAAAAGGCACTCACCGTTTAGTTAGAATTTCCCCCTTTAATGCCAACGATAAGCGACAAACCAGTTTTGCTGGGGTGGAAATTATGCCAATTTTGGATAATTCTATTGAGTTGGATATTCCTGATAAAGACCTAGAAATTACCACCACTCGGGCGGGGGGAAAGGGGGGACAAAATGTTAACAAAGTGGAAACCGCCGTGCGGATTGTTCACCTACCAACAGGTATTGCTGTCCGTTGTACCCAAGAACGTTCTCAGTTACAAAATAAGGAAAAAGCCCTAGCTTTATTGAAGGCAAAGTTATTAATTATTGCTCAAGAACAACGGGCAAAAGCGGTAGCCGAAATTCGCGGGGATTTAGTCGAAGCGGCTTGGGGAAATCAAATCAGAAACTATGTATTTCATCCCTATCAAATGGTCAAGGATTTACGCACGGGTGAAGAAACAACGGCAATTCAAGACGTGATGGATGGAAAATTAGATGCTTTCATTCAAGCCTATTTACGTCAAGAAAACCAAATCCTAGAACCGCAAACTGCCTAAATTTTAAACTGGGGGGCGGGGTTTTCCCGCTCATCCTAATCAATTAAGATTTTGATTGAGTTCGATGTAAGAGTAATCCTTCATATCCTAATCGGAAATCTTCAGGGGTAATTGAAATTTCTTTCGGATCTGTTAACCCTTCCCGACGATATCTACGAATGGCTTCTAGGGCGGCTTGATTACTTAATAACGCTAAATCTGCCCCATTCCAACCTTCAGTTTGTGTTGCCCAATCGGTTAAATTAATATCAACTAATGGACGGTTTTTATTATGAACTTGCAGGATAGCTAAGCGACTGTTAATATCGGGCAAATCGACTTTTAATTGTAGGTCTAAGCGTCCGGCTCTTAAGAGGGCGGGATCGATGGCTTCGGGGCGGTTTGTAGCCCCAATTAATAATACTTCAGAGGTATTTTGTAACCCGTCTAATTCCGTTAATAATTGTCCAACCACCCGATCACTCACCCCCGAATCTCCCAAATAAGCCCCCCGAATCGGAGCTAAACTATCAATTTCATCAATAAAAATCACACAAGGAGAAGCTTGTCTAGCCTTAGCAAATAATTCTCGCACGGCGGCTTCGGCGGCTCCTACCCAACGGGTTAATAATTCCGGCCCATTCACCGCAATAAAATTAGCCCGAGATTGGGAGGCGATCGCTTTTGCTAATAGGGTTTTACCCGTTCCCGGTGGCCCCCAAAGTAAAATTCCGCGAGGGGCTTGGGCTCCGGTTTGTTGATACAATTCCGGGTAAAGTAACTGACCTTCTACAGAATCCTGTAAGGTTTGTTTAATGCTTTCTAAACCGCCAATTTGTTCCCAGGAAATATTGGGGTTTTCCACTTCCACCGATCGCAAAACTGAAGGCTTAATTTCCGTTAAAGCGGCGATAAAATCCTGTTGATTAATATATAATTGATCAGGAATGGGAGCATCTAAGGAGGGAACCTGACGACGTAAAGCAGTATAGGCGGCGGCTTGACAAGTAGCTTTTAAATCTGCTCCCACAAATCCCACGGACAAATCAGCAATTTCTGCTAAATTAACGGTTTGTAAGGGCATAGTTTGTGTTAGAATGGTAAGGATTTCTAAGCGCCCATTTCTATCAGGAACTCGAAAGCGAATTTCTTGATCAAATCTCCCCGGACGTCGCAGGGCGGGGTCAATCGCATCGGGGCGATTTGTTGATGCTAAAACAATCACTCCTGGGGTTTTGGCAAAACCATCCATTAATCCTAATAATTGGGCGACTAATCGTTTTTCCACTTCCCCTTCTACTTGGGAACGATGGGGAGCTAAACTATCAATTTCATCAATAAAAATAATACAAGGGGCTGATTTGGCGGCTTTCTCAAAAATTTGTCTTAATTTGGCTTCCGCTTCCCCATAATATTTGCCCATCACTTCCGGGCCAACAATAGCAATATAACTGACTCCTAATTCTTCTGCAAAAGCCCTGGCGGTTAGGGTTTTACCCGTTCCTGGGGGCCCGACAAATAACACCCCGCGAGGGGGTTCTAGGCCTAATTTTGCTAACAATTCAGGACGTTTTAACGGCAATTCTACTAATTCTCGTAATTGTTGAATCACATCTCCTAACCCTCCCACTTCTGAAATATTGCATGGGGAATGGGAATTTGGCGGGGAAAAATCCGGGGTTTGTGATGGGGTTTGGGCTGAGGGGGGAGTAATAATCACAGAACGGAATTCCGTATTATTTCTAGGTATATTCCCCGTCCTAGGAATACTGGTACGCGAGCCTATTTGCACATCGGTTTTAATTTCTCCACTTTTTATTTTTTCGTCTAAGGTTTTTGCTAGTTCAAATAATTGATCAAACCCATCGAATAAATTAGTCATTTTAAAACCTGATTAAAAAATAGGGTTACGGGCGGATTTATTTAACAGGACTTACGCACATAAACCGGGTTTTTTCCGAAAATACTTCGTTGTGACCCACATATTATCTAAAAAACCCGGTTTCTCGAGCGACGGTGTGTAAGTCCTATTTAAGTTAATTATAACGGAAAAATATAATTAAAACCGCCCATAAAACCGTTAATTATTTTTAACTGGAGATCCGATCTAAAGCTCGTCTTCCTCCCCAACGTTCTACAATTTTGTCGTCATAATCATCGGCAATTTCTAACACCGCATTCACGGAGGCTTCTAATTCTAATTTATCACAAGTAGAGCCAACAATAGTATGCTCAAAAATAATATCTCCTTGTTCATCAATACCAAAGGCTCCAAATCTCATAATATAATTTTCTCGGAGGAGAAAATGTAATAAATCGGGAGAAAGTTCTACATCTGTGACCACATAAGACCGAGCATTAATAATGGCATCATCTTTTTCCCAAGGAAACACAAAGACCTCAACTAAAGCTGAACCCATGACCATTGCCAGTCCGGGGACGTCTTCTCTAGCACAAGGAAATTTGCCATATAACTCTCGCATCCAGGTGGCAACTTTGTTATAGCAGGCTTCTTGTATTGCGCTTTGAAATTGCATTTTTAGCTTTCTCCTTGAGCTTTTTCCTAAGTTTTAACATCTTTGGGGTCACTAGCAGGGAGGTTTGTATTATTTCTCAACACGTCAACAGGAAACGAGGAAGTACCCAGGATTAAAATTAGGGGATGGGTAGAATCACGCATTCAAACTGGGTTACACTGAGATATAGTTAATCCTAAGTTGAGTTTGATTGGAGAGTAAACCATGGATGAAATTGCCATCACAAATGCTAAATTAATTGCTCAATTGATTACCGCCCTGGGTTCATTGGGCTTTTTCTTTGTTACATTTCAAGCGTTAAAACAATTAGAAAAATAGGATTTAGGACGCGCTCTGGCGCGTTCTAGGCTATCAAAATTTCCAATTATAAATATATTAGTAGGGGTAATAGATTAACTACCCCTAACATCCATAAAGATCGTGCCTAAGTTCTGAGAGTATCTATTTTTTTAAGTAGACTGGAATTGGAATCCATGCTCATCGGCATAACGATTTAAAAACCTCATAACTCGTTCAAAAATATCTTCCGAGTACACTTCAAAGTAACATTCAATTTTAGAAAGATCTTCATTTTCTGCATAGAAGAATCTGACATTACTAGGGGTAACTTTGATTTCTCCTTCCTCATCGCGTAACCACAAATTAGTGATTTGTTTCCGATAGGATCTTAATCTTTCTATAGCTTGAAGACGCTCAAATAGCAAGACAACAATTTTTGTTTCGGAGTCTTTGCGTTTCCGCAGACTAATCCCGCTAATTTCCTCATCTAATCCATCGATAAACTGTACAGAGGTGATCATAATTTTTCCTCTCTAACTTGGCTCCATTTTATCCTATTTTAAAGAAAAACTCAATTTTTTTTAAAGTTTCAGGTGATATTTAATCCTTGAATCGCTGCATCCACTTGTTTAAAAAGTTCTGAAGGAGTTGAAGAATTGTATAAAATTATATCCGCTTGTTTACATTTTGCTGCTAAAGACATTTGGCTATTGATTTTAGCTGCTGCTGCTTCCGGGGTTAAATTTCGACCGGAAGCAATTTTTTCTCGTTCTATTAACCTCACATATTGCTGTTCAACAGAACAATAAACCACCCAAATCTCCGTGACTAAATCCGTCATTTCCGATTCAAATAGTAATGGAATCACTAAAACCCCATCGGCGTAGGAGTTACCATCAGGATTCGTAATTTTTCCCGCCTTTAATTGTTTAATATTGTTAACAAAACAATCGCGCACAAAGGGGTGAATCTGTTGCTCTACCCAGGTTCGCTCCGATGAGTCTGAGAAAATCATAGTGGCTAATTTCTGGCGATTTAAGTTACCATCATAAAGTAGAATATCCCTCCCATAGCGGTCAACAATTTGTTGGAGAACGGATGAACCGGGTTTCACCGCCTCTCGTGCATATAAATCCGCATCCCAAATGGGAATTTGGTAAGTCGTAGCCAGATAATTGGATATGGTGGTTTTCCCGGTTCCTATCCCGCCTGTAAGACCAATTAAACGCATAATTTGTTTTTAAATCTATAATACTATTTCTAATAGTAATAAAAATAGTCTATCTGGGTGGCTTCTGTCGAAAAGAAATAGTAGATTCCCTTTCGGTAATTGTTTATTAAAGCCCTAAACCCTTATGCAGCCTGGACGTTTTGTTAAGTTGGTTTTCATCTCCCTACCTTTAACTGGATTTTGGACGGTGGGGATGGATGGGTTCTCGGATTTTTTGAGTTATACTCTTAAACTTAATCTTCCCATAAACCGAGTTTTTGCTCAATCTATTGTTCCCGAACCTAATAGTACAAATACCCTGACCAATTCCGTTAATAATCGTGTGGATATTACGGGCGGTCAACAGTCAGGAGATGGGGTAAATTTATTTCATAGTTTTACACAATTTAATGTTCCACCCGGTCAGATTGCCAATTTTGTTTCTAATAATTCGATTCAAAATATTTTAAGCCGTGTGGTGGGTGGACAACCTTCGGTAATTGAAGGATTAATTAAAGTTACTGGAGGTAACTCTAACCTATTTATTTTAAACCCCTCTGGAATTATTTTTGGGTCGGGAGCACGTTTAGATGTTCCGGGGGCATTTACCGCCACAACCGCCACAGGAATAGGGTTTAATTCCGGTTTATTTAATAGCTTAGAATCCAATGATTATAATAGCCTTTCAGGAGAACCCAATAGTTTTATTTTCTCCACATCAAACCCCGGTAATATTGTTAATTATGGAGAACTTACGGTTTCATCGGGAAAAACCCTAACCTTAATTGGGGGAAATGTGATTAATACCGGAACTCTGAATGCCCCCGCCGGACAAATTACAATTGCTGCTATTGAGGGAAATAATTTAGTTAGAATTAGTCAAACCGGATATTTACTCAACCTAGAAATTGAAACCGTTACACCCAATTATGGCAATGATAAATCCGTAATTAGTCCCCTAGATTTACCAAAATTATTAACCGGAAGCTCGGACAATAATCAAGCCTCAAATGTTAATATTTTACCCGATGGAACCGTAGAATTAACAGCTACTAATATTCAATTTCCGGCTCAAGGCGGGGTGGCTTTAATTTCGGGTTTTTTGGATACTAGAAATACTAATTTTAACCCATCTGCTTCTAATCCTCCTCAAGTTAATATTATTGGCAATGATATTCATTTATTTAATGGGAAAATTGATGCTTCTGGTGCCAATGGTGGAGGCACAGTTAGAATTGGAAGTGATGATCAAGAAAATAGTATTTTTCCTACGGCTTCCCGTACCATTATTAATGAACAATCGACGATTATAGCCGATAGCTTAACCGATGGAAACGGCGGAAAAATCGTGATTGGCTCTAATGATTTAACTCAATTTTTTGGCAATATTAGTGCCCAAGGGTATTCTAATTCTAACAGCCCGCAAAGATTGGGAGGATTTGCTACCATTTTTAGCCAGAATGATCTGAATATAGCTGGAAATATTAATCTAAAAACCACAAATTTAAACCCAGGAACTTTATTGATTAATGCTCCAGAAATTAATATTGGAAATCCCGATCAAAACTCAGCTAATATTACCCTATCCGATCAAACCTTAGAAAATTTTGCCCCCACAGCAAACGTAGTTATAGAAGCAAAAAATAATATTAATATTGGCAATCTAACTGATAATCAATTAAACTTCCCTACGGCCACGGGAACCTTAACTTTTACCGCCGATGCGGATAAATCGGGGAGTGGTAATTTTACTATGAATTCAGGAAATACTCTCCAGACTTCCGGTGCATCAATTGTAATTACCGGGGTAAATTTAATTACGGGAGATATTATTACCCAAGGCGGAAATTTAGACCTAACCGCAACAAATAACGGGGAAATTCAGACAGAAAACCTATCGACTTCTGCAAGTACCGGAGGCGGGAATATAACCCTTAAAAGCGATCAAAATATTATTACTAATACCCTCTCCAGCCGTGCGATCAGAAATGGCACTGGTGGTAATGTTAATTTAAACGCATCAAACCGGATTCAAACCAATAGTATTAATACCTCTGGTAGTGCTAAAGCGGGAGATATTACCGTCACCAGTTCCCGGGGAGATATTATTTTAGAGGGAAATTCTTATAGTATTGATGCAACTTCTAGTGAAGGTTCAGGGGGAAATATTTTAGTGAATACTCCCAGAACTTTAAGCACAGATTTAATCGATACAAGAGGAGGAGAAACCGGAGGAAATATTATCCTGAATGCGGAATTAGAAGTGGAAACCACAGGACTCAGAACCGGAACATTTAATCCTGTAGAAACTGCTATGGGAAATATTGAAATTACCAGTGATGAAATTAATTTCACGGGGGATGAAAACTCAATTCAAGGTCAAGGTCAAATTAGATTACAACCCGCCACGGCGACTCAAGATCTTGAAATCGCAGGTCAAGACCATAATTCAGGGCTCACATTAAATTTAACTTCTGGTGATTTAAACCGTTTAGAAAATGGATTTCAAGAAATTATTATCGGTGGAAATCAAGGCAATGGAACTATTTTTATCGCTGGAGATATTACCTTCAAAGATCCCATTATTATCCAATCTCCTCGGGGAATGATTGCCAGTGGAACAGCCTTTCGAGAACAATTTTATACCCTGACGGGTTTAGATAATGCTAGTTTAAAACTCTCGGCATTAGAAAATATTACCGTAGGAAACTTAATTACTCATGGTCAAAATATTGCACTCACCAGTGAATCTGGAACGGTTTCTACCCAACAGATATCCACGGGAAATTCTACCTCTGCTACGATTAATTTAACCGGAACAGAAGTTAATTTATTAGGGGGAGTTAATTCTGTTCAAGGTTCGGGAGTGATAATTTTACAACCCAGTCGCAGCAGCCAAGCAATGACTTTAGGAGGGACGGAAAATCCCTCTAGTTTTGATGTGAGTAGTCGGGATTTAGAAGCCTTAACGAATGGATTTAGTCAAATTAGAATTGGTCGTGGAGATAGCACGAATACCCTAACTTTAGATAGGGATTTTACTATTTATGATTCGATTAATTTACAAGCACAATCGATTATCGGAACAGGTGGAATTAGGGGAGTTGATAATGGGTCGGTTGCCTTGACCGCCGGATCAAATATTGTGATTGGGGATATCAGTACCCGAGGAGGAAGTATTCAAATTACCAGTTCTCAAGGAGAAATTCGCACGGGATCGTTACAATTATTATCGGAAAATCAAAGATCTGGAAATATTAATTTATCGGCATTAGGTAATATTGAAACCGGAGAAATTCGTTCTATAAATCAGGATAATGTTAATCAAAATAGTAGCATTTTATTAAATAATCAAGATATTAATTTAAACAGTCGTAATGCAGGTATTAGAGTTAATGGTCAGATTTTTAATTCATCCACGGAGGGTGATAAAGTCGCGATTGAATTATTTGCATCTGGAAATATTATCACCGGGGATATTAAAGCCTATCGAGGGATTAATCTTAATAGCACGACGGGAAGCATACAATCAGGAAACTTAAATTCAGTTGGAATTAGAGAAGGAGGAAATATTTTTCTGTTTGCAGGTACTGGGATTAATAGTGGACGAATTAACGCGAGTTCTACGGAAGGAAAAAGCGGAAATATTTCTTTAAATTCCAGCCAAGATATTGATGTTATTTTTCTACGGGCCGAAGCAGGAAGCCAGGGCGGTGATATTGGCATTTCAACCCGTGGGTTATTTAGAGCAACAGGAGTTTTTAATAGTCGAAATCAAATTAATGCCAGTATTTCCACCGTGGGAGGAGAAAAAAGCGGTTTAATTGCCCTGCAACAAGGGGGCGATTATTGTAGCACGGCTGAATGTAGTAATATTCCTTTTACTATCGGAAATCCACTTTTAAATGGGACGGCTGGAGCGATTACTGATGGCAATTTAGTTAGTATTTTACCTGCAACTAATTCCACCTCTAATCCTAATCAATCAACGGGAGAAACACAAGCTATTGTTAATCAAATTAATTCGGAATTACAAGGGACTAATCCAGAAACGCCTACCTCCCCCATACCCTCTCAATCGGATAATAAAACACCCGTTTTAACCGATGTAACCTCCGATTCTTTGCTACAGAATACCTCGGATATTTCATCAAATTCTCAGGAACCTTTAGAATCCTTAGAAAACCCTATAGTTCCCTTAAATACTCCCACCATTCCCACAGATCAAATTGGATCAAGTTCTATCCTTTCTTCCTTAGCTCAAATTGATACCTTTCGAGGAATTGAATTTTCTAATTATTTAGGTTCAAATTCAAAAAATCCCCCCATAACAAATCAAGGGATTCGTAAAACATTAAATGAAATTTACAAATTAACTGGATATAAAACCGCTATTATCTATGTATCTAGTCAATCAAATCAATTAGAATTAAGGTTGATTTTACCCGACGGACAACCTATTTTTAAAAGTATTCCTGTTGATCGGGAAACGGTATTAAAAACCGCCAGAACTTTTTCTAATCAAATCCGTTCTCCTGAAAATTTAGAGGATACTCGCTATAAAGAAAATGGCAAACAATTATATGAATGGTTAATTGAACCCTTAGCCAGTCAATTAGAAGCCGAGGAAATTAATACCTTAGTTTTTTCGATGGACACGGGATTAAGAACCTTGCCCTTAGCCGCCTTATATGACGGACAACAATTTTTATTAGAACGCTATAGTTTAGGACTAATTCCGAGTTTAAGTTTAACTGATACTCGCTATGTTAATATTAAAAATTCTAAAATATTGGCGATGGGAGCCTCTAGTTTTCCCAATTCCAATCAACTCCCCCTGCCCGCAGTTCCCCTAGAATTAGATTTAATTATTAATCATAATACTTGGCAGGGACAATCATTTTTAAACGAGAATTTTACCGTTGATAATCTTACCTTCCAACGCAATAAACATCAATTCTCAATTGTTCATTTAGCCACCCATGGAGAATTTCAAACCTCCGGTTCTGACCAATCTTATATTCAATTTTGGGATCAAAAACTCCGATTAAATCAACTCAGAAATCTGAAGTTAAATCAACCTCCGGTAGAATTATTAGTTTTGAGCGCTTGTACAACGGCCGTGGGCGATGAAAAAGCGGAATTAGGGTTTGCAGGGTTAGCGGTTCAAGCCGGAGTTAAATCGGCTTTAGCGAGTTTATGGTATGTTAGTGATGCGGGGACTTTAGGGTTAATGAATACCTTTTATCAAGCCCTATCCACCAGTCCAATTAAAGCCGAAGCTCTACGACAAGCTCAACTCGGAATGTTACAGGGAAAAGTTCGTTTAGAACAGGGTTATTTAATCAATGAAACCGGAACTAATACGGCTAAAATTCCCCTACCTCCAGAAATTGCCTCCCGTGGAAATGTTGATTTATCCCATCCTTTTTATTGGGCGGGTTTTACTTTAATTGGTAGTCCTTGGTAAAATTATATTCTGATCAGCTATACTATGATTATCTCTGAAATTAATGATTGAATATCCAAAAATAAAGGGACTAAATTCATGGTACAAACCCCATCTAAAATTATCACTGTAGCAGAGTTTCTGAAACAACCTGAAACCAAACCAGCCAGCGAATATATTGAAGGTCAAATTATCCAAAAACCCATGCCCCAAGGAAAACATAGTACAATTCAAACTGAACTTTCAACCGCCATCAATTCTGTTCTCAAACCGCAGCGAATTGCCAGAGCTTTTTCCGAACTGCGGTGTACTTTTGAAGAACGTTCAATTGTTCCTGATGTTTCTGTTTTTACTTGGGATAGAATTCCTCGTGATCATAATGGTGCTATTGCTAATAGTTTTCTAATAGCACCGGACTGGATGATTGAAATTTTATCGCCGGATCAAAGTCCAACAAAAGTAATTAAGAAAATTCTCTATTGTCTAAATTATCAAACTCAAATGGCTTGGTTAATTGATCCCGAAGAAGAATCTATCTTTGTTTATCACTCCCAACAACAGACAGAGGTATTTGATCAACCAGAATCACTAATATCTGTTCCCCCATTTGCCACGGATATTAAACTAACAGTGGGGGAATTATTTGCCTGGCTTTTGGAATAAAAATGACTGAATAATCAAAATTATCTATGATTAAGAAATATTGAAAATATGCCAATTAACCCTAAAAATACTCTACAATTTAACCAGATAAATTGAACCCAGGGGAATTAAACTCTAAAAACAATTGTCATCAATTGTTGACGGTTGACGAATCAAACAGTCAGTCCCTGGGGAAAACTAGGAATCTGAGTTGTTCAGCAACGGTTATATTAATATATTGAACAATCTTGACCGTGAATATCGATTAAGATGACTAACCACCAATACTCAAAAGTTTAACGGAAACAACTATGGGAAAACCTACCGGCTTCTTAGAATATCTGCGGGAGTTACCATCTGAACTCGCCCCCCTCGACCGGGTTCATAACTGGGATGAGTTTCATCTCCCGATGGAAGATGACAAACTGCGCACCCAAGCCGCCCGGTGTATGGACTGCGGCACGCCCTTTTGCCATACGGGAACGATTATTAGTGGTATGGCCAGTGGTTGTCCCATTAATAATCTGATCCCCGAATGGAATGATTTAATTTATCGGGGACTGTGGAAAGAGGCCCTAGACCGTCTGCACAAAACCAATAATTTCCCCGAATTTACGGGTCGGGTTTGCCCCGCGCCCTGTGAGGGTTCCTGCGTTTTGGGTATTCATAACCCTCCGGTGACAATTAAAAATATTGAATGTTCGATTATTGATAAGGGTTGGGAGGAGGGTTGGATAACTCCTGAACCTCCGACCAAACGCACGGGCAAGAAAGTCGCGGTGATTGGTTCTGGCCCGGCGGGATTATCGGCGGCGGCCCAACTGAATAAAGCGGGTCATTGGGTGACGGTTTTTGAACGGGCTGACCGTCCGGGGGGCCTGTTAATGTACGGTATCCCGAACATGAAGTTGGATAAGGAACAGGTGGTTTTGCGGCGTCTGAAGGTCTTAGAAGACGAGGGCGTGAAGTTTATTTGCAATACGGAAGTAGGCAAGGACTTTCCCGCCGAAAATCTGTTAAAAGAGTTTGACGCGGTACTTTTATGTACTGGAGCTACTAAACCCCGGGATCTGCCGATTGAAGGGCGCGACCTCAAGGGGATTCATTTTGCCATGGAATTCCTCACGGCTAATACTCAAGCGGTTTTAAATAAGCAGCCCGGCAGTGATTTTATCTCCGCCCAGGGCAAGGATGTGGTGATTATTGGTGGGGGAGATACGGGGACGGATTGCGTGGGGACATCGATTCGTCACGGTTGCAATACGGTTGTCCAGTTGGAGATTTTGCCCCAACCTCCCTCGGAACGGGCTGCTAATAATCCTTGGCCGGAGTGGCCGAAGGTTTATAAAATGGATTATGGCCAGGAGGAAGCGGCGGCGAAATTTGGCTCCGATCCTCGGGTTTATCTAACCACTGCAACTAAGTTTGAAGGGGATGAACAGGGGCACGTTAAAGCCATTCATACCGTTGAAGTAGAATGGGCGAAAAATGAGCAGGGTCAGTTTATTCCTAAGCATATTCCCGGCACGGAAAAGGTGACTCCCACCCAATTAGTGTTACTGGCGATGGGGTTTCTGGGGCCGGAACAACCGTTATTAGACAGTTTGGGTTTAGAACGGGATGCCCGCAGTAATGTTAAAGCTGAACACGGCAAGTATGCTACCAGTATTCCTGGGGTATTTGCGGCGGGGGATTGTCGTCGGGGCCAAAGTCTTGTGGTTTGGGCATTTAATGAGGGTCGTGGCGCCGCCCGGGAATGTGATTTATATTTGATGGGACAGACGGATTTGCCTTAATTTGTATTAGAAATCCCTCCTTTTTTTGGGGGGATTTTTGATGAACAAATGCACGAAGACACGAAGGGGAATTTAAGTTGCGATCGCTTTGAGATTTAACTTGAACAAATAAGTCGGGATTGGAAACCTGACACCTGACACCTGACACAGAACACCTGCTCTACTTTTGTGAATATTTGTAAAAAAACCCAAAAAAGCCAAATGATACTTGATTCGCTTGGCTTTTTTGGGTATAATCGGGTTATTTATTATTTCGCCTAAAATTTGTTATATGAGACACAAATCTCTAGTTTTCACCGGCTTAATTGCCTTGTGTAGTAGCTTTTTAGCACCTCAAACGGCTTTGAGTCAACCCGCACCAGGACAAAAAGGGTTTTTCTGCGATACCTCCACAGGAACCCCGACAACACTGTATCAAAACTCCCAAGGAAGTCGAGAACCTTGGATTAAATAGGAATCTGATGTGTTTTCAGGAGCAGGTTATGATCCCGTGAAACGGTGTACAGAAGTCAGTGGACGTTTAGAAACCTATCGTCAGAATAAACAGCTTAAATATATTACGGGAGGGATAATGAACAGTCAACCCGTAATCTGTACAGCCAGTCAAGTTAATGGTCGTTGTGAAGGATTGATTTTTACCCTAAAACCCGGTCAGGACGTGATCGCCACATTAAATAAACTGTTAGCTTGGCGAGAAGGACAAGCAGGTGTTCCCTCTCTGTCTGAAAGTGGCACAATTCCTTATATTGATGTGAGTGGACGTTTGGAAAATGATAGCAATTCCGTGACTACTCCTCAATTAAATTCTCAACCCGTTGCACCACAAACGACACCTAGCAACGGTTCACGGGAGCTTTAAACACAGATGAATTGCCATTTCATCAGGACTGGAATTTGTCTAACAATACTGATGATTCTATCAGTAAATCATCCCGTGTTGGCAGAATTTCCAGAGATCAATCATCGTTTTACTGAACAGCAAACGGTCAATATTGAAAGATTAGCACGGTTAACAACGGTTCGTCTTTTAACCCCTAATGCTTCTGGTTCCGGTGTAATTATCCAACGACAGGGACAAACTTATACGGTAATTACCAATTGGCACGTTCTCGCATTTAGTCAGCAACAAACGGTGATTACTCCTGATGGGCAAAAGTATCAATTATTTGGAGCCAAACAGTTAGGAAATACGGATTTAGCGATCGCCCGTTTTAATAGTAACACCAATTATCAAATTGCTGCTATTAGTTCCGGTGCGATCGCAGTTGGAGAACCCGTTTTTGCGGCTGGATTTCCCATGTACGAAGAACACAGTTTTCAAACCACCTTTGATCAAGGTTTGCAAGTGTTTCGTTTCACCCAAGGGATTATCTCTATTTTACCGCCAAAATCTTTACCGCAAGGATATCGTTTGGGTTATACCAATGAAATTCGAGTAGGGATGAGTGGCGGGCCAATTTTTAACAGTTGGGGGCAATTAATTGGGATTAATGGCAGACTGAAAAACCGTGATCCTGATTTTGGTGTTTATGCCTTTGAAGATGGCACAGAACCCTCTCAAGAAATGTTGGAATTAATGGTTAATTCCAGTTGGGGGATTCCGATTATTCCCTATTGGCATAATACCTTAATTCCTCAACCCGTAGGGGCGGGTTCCGTACAAATTTCTGCTCCTCACAGATCACCTTTGTAAACCCGCCCCACCCCACCATTTATATTCAGTTAATCAGGGATTTTTGCGTGGGATCGGGGCGGGTTTAGATAAATTATTTGTGGGGATTAAAGGTTAACGCGAACCCGCCCCTACGGGAAAATATTTGATTTTGTTTCACAATTTTGATTAATTGTCAATGATTCACAGAGGAAAATTATGAATAATCGATTTTTGGGTTTTAATTATGTACCTAGTATTTTTGTAGGAACTGTGGCAGCATTAGTAATTGTGCAACCTGCGATCGCTAAAACCGCAAAAGAAGTGGCTCAAATTGCCATTCCAACTACAGTACAGATTAACAATATAGTAGCCCCTAATTTGGGCGGTTCAGGAGTGATTATTTCTAAAAAAGGCAAGACCTACACGGTGTTGACTGCGAATCATGTGGTGACAAATCCTAATTCTGAGTATGTGATTCGGACTTCTAAGGGGAAAGAGCATAAAGTGACGGCTGTGAAGGGTTTTCAGAATAATGAAAGCGGGCCGGATTTAGCTGTTGTGATGTTTGAGAGTGGAGAAGAATATTCAGTAGCACCAATTAGCAATTCTGATGAAGCAGATATCGGTTCAGGAGTTTATATTTCAGGGTATCCTTTGCCAGCAGAGGGTAGTAAAGAACGGGAATATGCGTTTACGAATGGGCTAGTTTCTAACGTGCGATCGAGTAACGAGCGGGGATATACGATGCGTTATGATGCGGTGACGCGGCGGGGGATGAGTGGCGGGCCAGTTTTTGATGTTAGCGGTCGAGTAATTGGCATTCACGGAGAGGGAGAAACGGTGGGACTTGCAACTGTTAGCAAACGTGATGAGGCAAGTCAGGAAAGTGGAGAAGGTGGGCAAAGTGGAAAAACTACGGAAGGTCAAGAAGAGGTAAAAACTGGGTTCAATTATGCAATTCCGATTAATACTTTTGTGGGCATGATGTCGCAGGCGGGGATGGAAAAATCGGATTGCAAGATGGATAATAAAGCCCCGGAAAATGTGGATGTAGAAAAAGTGGATGACACACAGGTTAATAATTGGTTTGATAATTTTGCTCAAGATTTAATTAAAGATGTAATTCGTAACGAAGTCCAGCGAGGACTACGGCGTATTTTACCTTTTTAGCAACGTACCCTCCTCGTTTCTAGGCTCCGCCTGCGCTGACCTATTCAACTTTCATTTTAGAGGTTGACGAGGCAGAGCCTCTTTAACAGCATTCCGAGTTAACCCGCCCCTACGAGGTTAATTAGAAGATTATTTAGTCATTGAGTTGAGGTAAATTATGCGTCGGATTCGGATTTTTGCTCTGGGTATTGTCAGTTTTTTTGCGGTTTTAATGGGTGCTTTGTTGGCTCCGGGTACGTTTGTTAATCGGGCTTTATCGGCTGCTCTTTGTACAGTTTTTAGTTTTAGTTCGACGGTTTGCACGGTGAATTTAGCTAAGTCTTCGGATCGCGTGGTGGCGGCGACTCCGCTTGCTGTGGAAAGGAATATTTCGGATTGGTTAGTGCAGCGAGCTCCGGGGGAGTTTGATGATGCACCGAGTGCTCCGCCTGGGAGTAATCCGCAAGCGCCGCCGTTTCCTCAAGATCCGGGGCCGAATCAGCCGGTGCGTCCTGATTTTGGGGATTCTGATTCGGGTACAACTCCTAACGTGCCAGTTCCTCGAAATATAAGTTTTCAAGATGATGGAGCCGGAAATGCTACTTTCACCTTAATAGATCAAAATGGATGTTCACGAAAATATGATTTAAAATCTGATGGAAACAAATCTCATATAGAATCTGTTACCCTTGATCTTCCTGTTAATGAAAGTAATGTATGTAATAACTTATCAACTCAAATGTATGCTAAATTTACACCTGACGGTAAAGAGGTAATTTTTAGCTCAAGTAATAATGCACCACCTGTAAAAATTCAAGGTATAGATGGTCGTATTTGGACAATTAGTTACACAGATGAATCTGGCAAGAAGATAGTTAAGCAAGTTTCTCTCGAAAAAGTTATAGGGCAAAGCGAACAACCTAAGCAACTTATAATTAGTAGAGAGTTTGAATATAATCAAAGCAACATTCATAAATTTGCAAATAAAAGCCCTATATATTCTGATTTTTTTATCCTAGCAAAGTTGGATAAAGATAATTGTGAATCCTTGAGGGCACAATGTGAACAAGGATTGTGGGTTAAAAAAAATTTAGAGCCAATAATAAAATCATTAATAGGTGAATTGAAAGGACTATTCGCAGGATTTGTGATATCAAAATCGCTCCTGGGTATAGTTATTTCACTGGCACTTAACTTACTTCCAGAGATAAGTAGCTTAGAATGTACTACCCTGTTTGGTGATAAGTATGCCTCCGATCAAGTTAATAAGTGGCGACAAGATAATAAAAATATTCAAGATTGGATGGATAAAGCCAGAAAAAGTTCAGATTGCGATCATAGTGGAACAGTTGTAACTGCAAGAATTTCACAGGTTGATGATGTAGCCAGAATCTATGTTGATGGTAAAATAGTCTTTGAAGGTTTCTATGCTTATGGTGGGAAAGGAGGCGATACTGGTTGGCAACCTATTAATGTTGGTAGTGGTAGGCATCAGGTTAGACTGGTAGTCGAGAATACCTATACTGGTGAATCAGGAGGATGGTTTGAAATTAAGGTTAACGGCGAACTTAAAATTAATCAGGGTCGTCCTTTCCAAAAAGATCAGATTACTGGAACTAAATATGATCAAACAACCACGCTTGAAGTTCCTTAATGTGTAGTAAATGGATGGTAAAATGTGGGATAAAATTCCTGGTAAAATCTTGAATAAAATCTGTAGGGGCGGGTTCGCCAATCAATTTTGCCACCCACCAATAACCTTAATAAACCCGCCCCCACCCAACGAATAAACTCTCACAACCATGTTAAATTCAATTAATTCTTGATTTCTGGGTGGGGTGGGGGCGGGTTTAGATAATTTGTCGATGGGTGGCAAATATCTGGGCGAACCCGCCCCTACGGGTCATATAATTATGATGTTGTATTTTTTACAAAAAACATGAAATACAATCCTGATATCCATCATCGCCGTTCTATTCGTATACCAGGATATGACTATAGCCAACCAGGTGCATATTTTGTGACAATTTGTATTTGGCAACGTGAATGTTTATTAGGGGAAATTCAAGACGAGAATATCCTCTTAAGCAATTATGGTGAAGTCGTAAACTTTAATTGGTTTAATCTCATCAGGGTCTATCCTCATATTGAATTAGATTCTTTTGTGATTATGCCCAATCATATTCATGGCATTATCATCATAAAAGAGCAGAATCGAGGTCATAGTTTATCGGAAATTGTGAGAGGGTTTAAAACATTTTCTGCCCGTCGCATCAATCAAATACGTTCTGTTTCAGGAATACCTGTATGGCAAAGGGGTTATTATGAACATATTATTCGGAACGAGACAGCATTCTCTAAAATTCAGGAATATATTATCAATAATCCGTATAATTGGGAAACCGAAGAAATGCACCCATCCCGCCAATATCACAATTCCAATAAAATCAATATTAAATTAGATAATAAAAATGTATTGCGGATGAATTTATTATCATAATAACCTCCCCAATGAATACGGCACACATTACAACATGAAATTCTGGCTTCAAACCGCAGTAGGTGAGTCTCTAATTCTAGCAGCTTGGATCATCCGCTCAGGTGAAAATTTCCCCAGATTAACAAATTGTTATCCAGTCAAAAAGTGAGGCAAAAACAATGAAAACAATTAAAGACCTAGATATTGTTGCTTTAACAGAAGACATAGAAGCAACCCATTTTGAAACTAAAGAAATCATTAAATTATATAAGGGACAAGTAGGAACAGTGGTGATGGAATATGATGGCAGTGCCTTTGAGGTAGAATTTTCTGATCAAGATGGCACAACTTATGCAATGGAGACAATTCCCGCTACAATGTTAATGCTTTTACATTATGAATTAGTAGAATCTGTAAGGGCGCGATCGCGATAAATTTTGGTTAACATTCAATTAATTATTGAGTTTGGGAAGGGTTGAGTGTGGGTTTGGGTAAGGATTTTTAACTAAATTGACATTATAATATCGGGGATCGGAGGTGACTTCTTCTGCGATCCAGTCGGGAATATCAATACTTTGATCTTCTGTTTCTAGTTCGACTTCTGCTAAGATTAACCCTTGATTTTCTCCCCAAAATTCGTCGATTTCCCAAATTAAATCCCCGATATTAATTTTATATCTGGTTTTTTCAATTAAAGGGCGATCGCATAAGGTTTCTAATAATTCTTGAGCATCTTCAACGGGGATTTTATACTCAAATTCCGCCCGACTGCTTCCCGTGGTTATGCCTTTAATGGTTAAATATCCCTGACTTCCTACGACCCGCACCCGCACCGTGCGACCATTGATATTAGCAATATAGCCTTGACGATAGGTTTCTCCTACCGCAAGCGATCGCCATTCATCCCCTGTAACTAAAAATTTTCGTTCAATTTCTATTGCCATTTGTAGTGATCTAAAAAATTATCTGTTTATGATTATAGCATAAAATTTTATATTTTTATCAACACAAATAAAAAAAAATCCCGTTGTTGCGCTTCAGCGCAATCTTGAGGGCTAAAGCCCAACAACATACAACATCATGTTTATGTTAACAATAATTCATTTACCAATATCTACAAAATTGATATAATCATTGTACGGTGAGCGTCATCGCTCGCTAGATTATAAAATAATCTGGCTTTAAAATTTTAAGTTTATTTTATCCATGACTGAACTATTTAATCCTTCTGAAAATGATCATGTTTCTCGTCGTTATATTCTGAAATTATTTGGCATTAGTGCGGTTGCTGGTGTCTTAGGATATTCTCGATTTCACAAACCCGAACCCACTATTTTCCAGCCCAATATAATTAATTTACCCCAATTTTTAACCCAACCTAAGCACGTTGTTATTGTTGGTGCAGGACTAGCCGGATTAGCCTGTGCCTATGAATTGAGTCAACGGGGATTTCAAGTAACTTTATTAGAAAAATCTCCCCAGTTAGGCGGTAAAATTGCCAGTTGGGATATTAAAATCGGTGATAAAACCTTTAAAATGGAACATGGTTTTCATGGATTCTTTCCTCAATATTATAACTTAAAATCTTTAGTTCAGGAAATCGAAATTGACAATAATTTTAAATCCTTAGAATCCTACGCAGTCGTCTTTAAAAACAACCAATATCAACCGGAAGTATTCCGTCCTAGTCATTCTGCTTTTCCTTGGAATGTGGTTGATTTAGGATTTTCTTCTGCTAATCGTTTAAACTGGGGAATTAATCTAACTCATCTCAATCATTGGAAAGTATTTCGGGAAATTGGCGGGTTCAAAATTCCTAATAGTTATCAACGCTTAGATGAGATTTCTGTTGCTGACTGGGTAAGTGAAGATTTCCCCCAAGGTTTGTATGATTTATACTTTCTTCCCTTTGCTAAATCGAGTTTAAATGCACCGGATAAATTGAGTGTAGGGGAATTAATGCAGTTTTTCCATTTCTATTTTTTTGGTAATCCTGAAGGGTTGGCTTTTAATGGGACTTGTCAAGATATGGGCACCAGTTTAGTCCAACCTTTAGTTAAGGCAATTCAAGCAAAAGGTGGAGAAGTTTTAACCGATATTACCATAAATAATATTAACTGGAATCAAGGACAAATTGCTTCTATTAGTTATTTTCAAGGTAATCAGATTAATTCGGTTCCATTTTGGATTCAATCTAATCCTATTTTATCATCAATTACCCCATCTTTACCCCAAAACAAAAATTTAGAATATTTTGGGGATGGAGATGATGTTTATGCGGTATCTAGTCATAATAATCAAGCAATTTCTTTACAATGTACCCATCAAGGATGTACGGTACAAATGGCAGAGGATGGCTATTTTCATTGTCCTTGTCACGGAGCAGTTTTTAATCAAAAAGGTCAGGTAATTTCCGGCCCAGCGCAACGGGATTTAACACCCTATAAAGTTATGGAAAGACAGGATAATCAAGTTAAGTTAGTTGGTGTTAATCCTAATACAAACCAGACTAATAATATCAAGGCAGACTATTATGTATTAGCCACAGATATTCCGGGGACAAAACGATTATTTACCCGAATGAAGGGGGAAATTAATCAACAGGTGAAACAACAAATTGAACAATTACAAGTTGCTGACCCTTTTGCCGTTTGTCGGTTTTGGTTTGACCGAGATTTTTCTTGGGAACATAGCCATTTTACCTCCCTATCAGGTTATAATTTAACCGATAGTATTACCCTTTATCATCGGATTCAAGAGGAATATATTAAATGGTATGAACAAACCGGGGGGACTGTGGTAGAACTTCATGCTTATTGTTATAAAGAAGCCCAATTTCCTACACAAGAAACCTTATTAACCACCTTTGAACAGGAACTTTATGAAATTGTCCCCGAATTAAAATCAGCTATTCTATTACATCGGGAATTAGTCAATCAGAAAAATTTTGCTGGCTATCCCCCCGGAAGTTATGCAAATCGTCCGGCTACAAATTCTGGGGTTACTAATTTAATGTTTGCGGGAGATTGGGTAAAAATGCCCTTTCCCTGTGGTTTAATGGAAAGGGCTGTAAGTAGTGGATTATTGGCAGCAAATGAAATTTTATCTCAGGAAAACTTACAAAAACGCTCGATTTTTTCGGTTAATCCAGAAGGATTTTTAAAGATATAAAATTGATTTCACCTTAATTCCGCGTAGGCGGAATTTGTGTGTGTAGCAGCGATTTCAAATCGCCCGGTTAATATGTATAAATCTTCCATTAAAATCACCCAGGTTAATATGAATCCAGAAAAATTATCCCATACAACATCAAAAACCAATGATATTCGACAGTTAGGAATAAACCCGAATTATTGGTATGTAGTAGCAGCAAGTAATGAAGTCAAAACTCAACCCATAGAAGTAAAATTATGGAATCAAAATATTGTTTTATTTCGGGATAGTTTAGGCAAAATTCAAGCCCTAGAAAATCGCTGTCCCCATCGACAAGTTAAACTTAGTTATGGTAAAATTATCTCAGATTATATAGAATGTGCTTATCATGGTTGGCAATTTAATAGTCAAGGAGAATGTGCCCTAGTTCCCTATTTAGAGGATAAGCAAAAATTACCTAAAAATTGTAAAATTCGAGCTTATCCGGTGCAGGAATTAGATGGTTTTATCTGGTTATTTCTTGGGGATAATCCTAATTTAGTTCAACCCTTAGCAATTCCAGAATGGGATAATCTAAATTATATTGCAACGGTTTCAGTAATTCATTATCAAGGTCATTTTTCCTTTTTAATTGAGAATTTAATGGATATGTACCATGGACATTTACATCAAGATTTACAAGCTTGGACAGATGCTCAGTTAGAAAAAATAGAAGAAACCCCAAACCGAGTTGATGCTTATTATCAAGCTCAGAGTTATTATAAAATTGATAAAATTTGGTCAATTTCTCAGCTATTTTTTCCAGGTTTAAGAAAACTTCATCCTGAACCTTTAAGGGTTAGTTATATTTATCCCCATTGGGTTTCTACCTTGGGAGAATATTTTAAAATATATTGTTTATTGTGTCCGATTAGTTTAACAGAAACCCAGGCTTATTTAATTCATTTTACCTCCTTAAATGCCTTTTGGCGACTCCATAAACTGCCGATTAAGTTCAGAAAATTTGTCAAAGATTTAGGTTTTGGTTCTGCTCAAAACCTATTAGACGGGTTGGTAAAACAGGATGTTTTAATGATAGAAGAAGAACAAAAAGCCTATTTACAAAATTCCCAACAAAAAGGATATGAATTTAACCCGACTATCGCCAGTGTTCAACGGTTAATTAATAATCAAGTTGAAAGATAATCGTTAGGGGGTTATCAATACAAAAATTTGTTGTTGGGATAAGTGCCCGTATATGGAGCGCTAAAGCGCAACAACGGTGAATTTAGGCTTTTTGCTTCAAAATTAATAGGGTAATATCATCAAATTGTTTTTCTTCTCCTCGGAATATCAAAACATCATTAATCACAGTTTGTTTAATTTCTTCTATTGGGTGTTGCCAATTTTTAGAAATGACATTACAGAGTCTATCTAGTCCATATTGTTGTCTATCAATATTAAAGGTTTCCGTAATTCCATCGGTATATAAAACTACACCATCTCCAGTTTTTAACTCAACGGTTATGGAATTAATAAACTCCGTAATATTTTCATCTAAAGCAATCGGAATCCCTAAATCTATTGTATCAATCCGTTCAATATTACCATCAGAACGAACAATCAAAATTTCTTCATGTTGTCCACTAACTGTTAATAAACCTTGATAATAATTTAAAATAGCTAAAGTTAAATTTCTATCCACATTCATCCGTTCAACATTTTTATAAAGAGTGTTGTTAAGAATAGTCAAAAATTGGATAGGGTTAGTTTCTCTAATTTCCGTCAGGGTACGAATTCCCATTTGAGCCATTAACATTAAAATCCCACTTTCTAACCCATGTCCGGTCACATCTCCAATCCCAAAAGTCACCACACCATCAGTTTCTAAAACATCATAATAATCCCCGCCAACTTCATCCGCAGGTTCCATAAATCCCACAATTTCTAATCCAGAAATCCTAGCGAGTTCCTCCGGTTTGGGTAAAATCATTTGTTGTAAGCGACGAGTTACTTCTAATTCTGTTGCTAACCGTAAATTTTCTGTTTGTAGGCGACTAATATTAACATGGGTTTTAATTCTGGCTAAAAGTTCATCCTTAGCAAAGGGTTTCATCATATAATCATTTGCACCCATATTTAACCCCGTGACAATATCTTGAACTTGAGTTTTAGCCGTTAATAAAATAATCGGTAATTCCGTGGCATTAAACTGTTCTCTGAGTTTTTGAGTCACTTCATATCCAGTCATTTTAGGCATCATCACATCCAATAACATCACATCCGGTCTGAGTCCTTTGGTAATTAAGTCTAAGGCTTCTTGGCCATTACTGGCTTGAAAAACAGTATAATGATTAACTGAAAGATTATTAAATAAGACTTGTCGATTAACCATTTCATCATCAACAATCAGAATTTTAATGATTTCTGAGGAAGAATTATGGGTTGGTTCAAAAAAATCAGTATTAATGGTTAATAAGGTATTAATTTTCTGGGGTTCTAATGGATTTTTAACTCGGTTTTCCGTTGGTGTTTTCACTGCATTTTCAGCGATGGGAAGGGTAAATGTAAATCGAGAACCGATACCTAACTCCGATTCCACAGTGATTTCCCCCCCATGCAATTCAATCAATTGTTTGGTAATGGTTAACCCTAATCCGGTGCCGCCATATTCTCTAGCGGTTGAACCTTCTCCCTGTTCAAAGGATTCAAAAATTCGGTCTAATTTATTGGTTTCAATCCCAATTCCTGTATCAGAAATTGTAATTGCCATTTGAGATTTGTCGGTTTTCGGTAAAATAATGGCTGAAATTTCTACAATTCCTTCTGGGGTAAATTTTATCGCATTTCCCACTAAATTATAGAAAATTTGTTGTAACCGATTTTCGTCTGCTTCTGCTATAGCAGTCCTAAATCATTATCAAGAGCATGATATAATGATATACACTACTTGATTATGACAATAAAAATTATGAATGACTTACAACAGGCAGAAAAAGAGCGGAACAAAGAAATAGCTGAATTAGAAATTTTAATTGAGAGTAATCTTTCGGCAAGAGAACTAAAACGAGCAATAGCTGTCAGGATGGCGCTCACCGGTAAAATTTACCGTGAAATCAGCCAAATTTTAGGTGTAAGCGAATTTTTTGTTGGGCATTGGAAAAAAGTTTTTAAAGGCAAAGGAATCGCTGGATTAAAACT
>MNYZ01000084.1 GCA_001873365.1 Oscillatoriales cyanobacterium CG2_30_40_61
GGATGGGGGCCACCACGGGGGGATGGGGGCCACCACGGGGGGATGGCCCCTACAAAGAATAAAACAGCCCTGGGGTTTTCGGTTGGACTTGAGCAATGGCCACTGTTGACCCTCGATAAATTTGCTTAGAAACCAGTAAGGTGTTGACTCCGGCGGCTTGTAAGGCGGCGGCTTCGGCTACACTCGGTGTTCCGACTGCTGTTACGACCCCCGCAGAGGGGTTAGGAACCTCCACAGCCCGCAATACTTCTGAGGAGAAGGTGCGTAAGGGCCAATTTTTGGCTTGGCACAATTCCACTAACCCGGGTTCATCCGCTTTTATATCTAAAGTAGCAATGCCAGCGATCGCATTTTCCTCTAAATTATACTGTTGTAAAACCTGCTGAATGGCGGTTTCAATCAAACTTCTTGGGGTTAAACGTCCACAACCGACACCGACCCATAACACCTGGGGAAACCACTGGCTTTCAGGAGTATCAAATCTTACCATCTTTTGCAATTGGGAAAAAATCATCAGGTAACAGTAATAGATTAAGATAGAGAAATTGTTTCTTTGATGATCATTAATGGAAAAAACTCCTATTCATACAATTATCAGGTATGGGGGCATCCTTAAACAGACCAAAACTTATGAGCCAGTTGTCAATTTTTTTTTAGGTAAACAGGCGGAGCATCTATAATGGATCAGAGAACAGAATTATTATTAAAACTCGATATTTTTAAAGAATTTTATACCGAAGAAATCGAAACCATTAGCGAATATTTTTCGATTCATAAGTTCTTTGATTTACAGGTAATTATGCCCAAAACGGGTCAGGATTCCTCCTTTGGAATTATTCTGTCTGGAGAGGTCAGTTTAATTGATGATCAGATGCAAAATCCCAGTCGGACGAAGGGAGATATTTTAGGGGAAATGGCATTTATTCAAGGCTTTCGATCGGATTTTATTGCGGCTAGTGATGGGGCGATCGCGATTATGACCTTTGATGATATTGAAAAGCTCAAACTAAAACACCCTTATTTAGCGGTTAAATTAGTTGATTTTGTTACCCATAATTTGGTTAATAATTTACGCAAAAATGACAAAAAAGACAATACAGAAATCCTGGTATTATTAGCCGATGATCATTTGTTTTCAGACTTGATTAATTTAATCAAGGATCATCTTCATATTATCAATAAATTTTCAATCTTTACCTCCGAAAAATTAAAAATAACCTTAGAAGAAAACACAAATTTAACCATTAGTCAAGTAATTGAACCCCAGAGTTTGATTTTGGGTGAAACTGCTATTGGTTATCAAATTCTGTTAGATCAAGTTAAAGCCATTATGTACCTCCGAGATCCGGTAAAAGTCGAATCTAACCCCGCATCCGTTGAAGCCCTATCGCGGTTATGTGACTTACAACAGGTTTTATTTGCAACTAATTTATTAACGGCAAATGCTATTTTTCAGTATTTAGAATAAAATTGATTAAGTACAGGAGATGATCCCATGAATCAACGAGTTTTAATCCTAGGAGGCAGAGGAAGAATTGGCAATGGTGTCGCCGAAGATATAGCCCAATATACCGCCGCCGATATTACCGTTACTGGACGAAAATTTACGGAAAATAGGGCAATAAATCCCCGATTTCAACAGTTAGAATTAGATTTAGCAGATCATAATCAATTAGAAAATGCGATCGCTAATTCCGATTTAGTCATCCACTGTGCCGGGCCGTTTCAATCTCGAGATTTAGGAGTTTTAAAAACCTGTATTCAACATCATGTTAACTATATTGATGTCAGTGATAATCGAGAATTTACCCGCCGGATTTTAGACCATTCCCAATCCGCTAAAAATGCCGGAGTCACCGCTATTATTAATACGGGTATTTTCCCCGGGATTTCTAATAGCATGGTGCGTCAAGGTGTGGAACAATTTGATCAAGTCGAAAAAATCCACTTAAGTTATGTAGTAGGCGGGTCTGGCGGGGCTGGAATTACCGTGATGAGAACCACCTTTTTAGGGTTACAATCACCTTTTCAAGTCTGGATAAACGGACAATGGCAAACAATTAAACCCTATAGCGAACGGGAAACCATTGAATTTCCTCCCCCCTACGGAAAAACCGGGGTTTATTGGTTTGATATGCCAGAATGTTTCACCTTAGTAGACTCTTTTCCCGTAAAAACTGTGATTACCAAATTTGGGACAATTCCCGATTTTTATAATTATTTGACTTGGAGTGTTGCCCATTGGTGGCCAGAAAGTTGGCTAAAAAATCCCGCCGTAATTGAGTTTTTATCCCAGGTCAGTTATCGGATGACCAATGTTACCGATCTTTGGAGTGGAATTGGGGTAGCAGTTCGTTCCTGTGTTACCGGAATTAAACAGGGAAAAACCATTGATTTTTGTTCTACAATTGTTTATGAAAATACTGCTAAAATTGCCGGAATTGGCGCCGGAATGATTGCGGAACTTTGCTTAAAGGGTGAACTACAAAAGCCCGGAGTTTGGCCCGTAGAACAGGCAGTTTCAACTCCCTTATTTGCAGCCGCCCTGAATCAACGTGGCGTTAATATTCAAACCAATTTTAATTAGAAATTAAACAGATTAACGCAAAAATGGAGGGCGTTTGGTATCCGTGTCAGTTTTATTTTTAGCCGACTCAGCTAGAAAACGTTTTAAGGCTTTTTCGCGGTTTTTCATAAACGCCCCCCAAAACCCGGGTTGAAACTCATCCATTGTTTTTGCTAAGGCCCAAACATCGATAGCTAGGATGTTGTACATTCGTTCATCTTCACACTTGAGGGTATTAATCTGTTCTAGGAGTTTGCGTTTTATGCTAGAAATCGATTGATCTTCATCGTTAGTGGTCATATTGAACGTTTCATAAAATGGCGTAGCAGCTTAGAATCAACAGAGTGAGTTCTAGCAGAATACTTTTGATTAATATGTTACGTCAAACTTCTTTAGGCGCCCTGGGTTTAGTCGTGGGTGGAATCTTAACTGTAGTGGGTTTTGCCGCCTATTTTGCGGATAATGCTACCTTAAACTTAGCTGGATTTTTCTATGGAATTCCCGTCTTGTTGGGGGGTTTAGCCCTGAAAGCAGCCGAACTCAAACCCATCCCTTTTACTCAAGAGACATCCCCGGAGGTCTTAGCCCGTCGAGAAAAACAGGCGACAGACACCCAAAATCAAGTCCGCAAGGATATCACCCGATATCGCTACGGCCAAGAAGCCCATTTATCCGATGTCCTAGAACGTCTGGGACTGAGCCCCAACCGCGAAGAACGTCCCCTGCTCCAAGGTGTACGAGAAACCTTAATTAATGATTCCTATTCGTTAATTTTAGAGTTTGATTCTCCGTTTATGTCCTTGGAAACTTGGCAAACAAAACAGGACAAAATTGCTAAGTTTTTTGGGCCTAATTTACAAGTTGAAATTAGCCAACCCCAAGCAGAACAAATTGATGTGGCTTTAATTTCTGATCAACATTAGTTTTTATTTCTGGAAAAGATAAAATATCTAAATGTCGGGGCGGGTTAGATAATAATTTTTATTCATCACCATAAATATTATAAACTCGCCCAAATCTCTCTATTAATTTATCATTGCCAATTTAACCAGAAAATCCTTAGTGGAGGCAAGGGGAGAGACTTTAAAATCTGATGATGTTATAATTAGGGTGACAATTTTCATAAATCATATATGTCTGAAAGATTAGAAACTTCAAGACTTCAACAAGCGATCGATACCGTAGAATCCCTATCTTTTGAGGAGCAAAACCTAATTGTTGAAATCTTAGTTAAGCGCCTACAGAGAAACCGGAGAGAAAAACTACTACAAGAAGTTCAAGAAGTTCAACAAGAAGCCTCAGAAGGCATGATTAAAGTGGGTTCTGTAGATGATTTTCTTAGGGAGTTAGATACTTGAGACAAATTGCTTGGACTCCGAAATCTTTAAGATCCTATAAACGATTAATTCGCCAAAATCCACAGTTGCGAGTTGCGATCGAGAAAACTCTCCGTAAACTGATCACCGATCCCTTCCATCCCACTCTAAAAACCCATAAACTCTCTGGTGAATTTGACGGTATTTGGTCATCTTCAATTGACTATCATTATCGTATTTTGTTCGAGTTTGTTATTGTGAATGACTCTGAAAATACAATTTTACTGTTAAATATTGGCAACCATGATGATGTTTACTAGACTGGAAAATTAACGGGGTTAGGTGAATAAACTATGGTGAGAAATAGTTAAAATTGTTACCGGGTTAAGGGGAGAAAAGCTAGTTAAGTTAGCAATAGTAACCGAACGGGATAACTGTACATTTAGAATCCGATAACTCCAACTGCGTTCAATCCGTTTTCGTTGTTCTAACCAATTTAAGGCGGTGTTTAAATGTTCAATAGTTGCCAAGGCTAAAACAATTATACCACCCGGACTTAAACGAATACTACAAATTCCTAAAATTTCGCTTAAATTTTTCCCACTTCCGCCAATAAAAATTCGATTAGGAGAACGTAAATGATGTAAAATATCCGGTGCTTCTCCATGAATTGAAATAACATTATTAACTTGAAATCGTTGCCGATTTTGTTCAATTAATGTGGTTCCGGTTGCTGTTTTTTCAATTGCATAAATGGTAGAATCACCGAAAAGTCTAGCAATTTCTATGGAAACTGAACCCATTCCGGCGCCAATATCCCAGATCGTTTGTTTGGGTTGTAAACCCAATTCTCCTAATACTAAAGTTCTAATTTCCCGTTTGGTCATAAGTTCGGGGCGATCGCTATAACTTAAAAATAGTTGATCGCGAATCCCAAAAGTTGGTATTTTAGATACATCTAATGGTTCTATTTTTGAGTCAGATTGACGTAATAAAATTACAATATTTAAGGGAGAAAAAACTTGATTTTTTAATGTTTCTATATCCAATTTTTGGACTCGTTCATCATTTCCACCTAAATTTTCACCAACCCAAAATTGATAACTAATAGGTAAATCTAAACTACTAATTAATTGGGCGATCGCGGGGGGATTATAAATATTATCCGTTAAAATTGCTATTTTTTCTATCCCCTGTTGTAAGGCTTGAATTAAGGTTTCCATGGAGCGACCCTGAGCCCGGATAATTTGAGCATCTTGCCAAGGGGTTTTCATCCGATTAAAAGCTAATTGAATTGAACTAATATGGGGATAAAAAGTTAATTGCTCTGGGGAAAATTCCGCTATTAATAAACGACCAAACCCAAAAAATAACGGATCACCCGATACCAAAACTACGATATAATTATGAATAGATTGCTTATTTTCGATTTCCCATCTGAGCAGTTGTTGACGAATTGCTATAATTGTTTCGGTTAAATCTTCTAAAACTAACCGCGAGGCTGAAGATTCAGGGAAATAACTTAAATGGCGATCGCTCCCGACTAATACCGTCGCTCCCCTAACTAAATTAAGCACAGACTCACTCAGTCCCGATGCTCCTTCTAACCCAATGCCAATCACATGAATCATCGATCAGGATTTCCTATTACCTGTTGCCCTTTCCCCGTTGCTTCTTTAACAGGTGTTGAGCGTTAAAAATTAACGCTCAACACCCGCACAACAAATCATCAACCCCTAGGATTTAAACTCTAAAACAGGCCAATCTGGTTCTCGATAATAGCAATTCATGTCATCAAATTTGCGAAGTTCGGCTCGGTTAACCCAAATTTCTTGAGTTGAATCCAACCATTGTTGATTAAAAGAAGATAGAATATTGCAAAAATCTGACCGATCTAAATCTTCAGGAATACTTCCAAAATAACCTAAAGTAATGTGCGCCGTTAAATAATATTGTTGATCGACACCTAACGGAATTAAACCCGAATTTTGATAGATAGAGCGGCGAAATTCCAGAGTTTTTTCATAGGACTCTTGATCTCGGGGAACCAAGCAAACAGCGATCGCCCTTGGTAATAACATAAAACCCAAAATTTGCCAACGGATACCCGCAGAAATCGGGGTTGATTTAAACGTCTGAAAAGATTGAGCGATCGCTTTATGCAAGTTAGGCTCAAAATCAGGATCTTGACTAGCATCTCGATAGGCACTATCCCAAACCAGATCAGCCAGAGTCAAATGTAAACTATCTGGAGGGATAGTAATTAAAAAATTAGGATCAAACTTTTCACCAAGTTGCTGTTGACAATCTTGGAGATTTTTATAGAATTCTTGATTATCCAAATCCTCCTCAGCCGGGGGAGTAATAATGGTATAACCAGGGAAAGGTACTGCTTGGCGTATACCCTGGGAGTCAGGCTTAAACTTTGGGGACTCCTGAATATACTCAAGCTGAGAGTGATAGGATTCTGGCAGCGTTAACCGCGCTACCCGATTCACATAAACTTGATAACTATCGTCCAATTTTAATCGCCTCTTTTGAAAAAATTAAGTTATTATGCCAATCTACCTGTACTGGGGAGACGATGACTTTTCCTTATTGCAAGCGGTGGAACGATTGCGATCAGCCGTCGTTGATCCCAGTTGGGATAGTTTCAATTCTGACAGAATTGTGTCCGATCAAGCAAATTCTATCGTTATGGGACTCAATCAAGCCATGACTCCACCGTTTGGGTTGGGTGGACGCTTTGTTTGGTTGGCTGATACCACCTTGATGCAGCAATGTCCCACGGAGGTTTATCAGGAGTTAGAACGGACGCTGCCAGTGATCCCCGATACTACCACCTTACTATTAACTGGTTCCAATAAACCGGACGGTCGCCTGAAGTCCACTACATTACTCAAAAAATATATTGACAAATCCAAAGGAGAATTGCGAGAATTTTCTCGAATTAAACCTTGGGAAACCGACAAGTTAGAACAGCAAGTCAAAACCCTGGCCACCGAACGCGGGGTAAAACTGACCCCCAATGGCATCGCCCTATTAGCGGAGTTAGTCGGAAATGATATCCGACAACTGTATAACGAATTGGAAAAACTCCAACTTTTTAGTGGAAATACTGCTCAACCCTTGAGTGTAGAGCAAATTTCCCGATTAGTTCAGTCCAATACTCAAAACAGTCTAAAACTTGCCACTTGTATTAAATCTGGACAAACCAGCGACGCCCTAGAGTTAATTGCTGATTTACTTTTACATAATGAACCAGCCCTGAAAATTGTAGCAACTTTAGTTAGTCAGTTTCGGACTTGGTTGTGGATTAAATTAATGATCGAAACCGGAGTTAGGGATAAAGTTGAAATTGCTAAAACCGCCGAAATTGGCAACCCTAACCGAGTATTTTTCCTGCAAAAAGAAGTCCAAACTCCCACAATTGAGCAATTTCAACAGAGTTTACCCCTATTGCTGCAACTAGAAGCCCATCTTAAACGCGGTGGGGAAGAACTCTCTACCCTACAAATCCACATTATTGAATTGTGCCGTCTATTTCAACGAGGATAAAAGTTCTAATTTTCAGAAAATAGTTGCACAACGATTAATCAGTGATACTATCATTAGTCATGGACAGGTGAAATCATTTTAGCTATGTCATCACAAGATCAAAGCCCGCGAGAACTGGCTAAACAGGGAGATCCCAAGGTGATCGCCAACGCCATTAACCGTTCCCTAACATCCAAAGGAATTAAGGCTGATGTCATGCGAGATAACGGCTGTCTCCATGTCATGATGGAGGGGGATCAGGTTCCTCACTATCAAAAAGATTTGGTTAAATTAGTCCGCAATGGTATGGATCGCCTCGGTGTTGAAACGATTTACACCGTTCGGGTTTATGGGCGTCAGTTCGGAGATGATTTACCCGTTTGGGAAGAAGAAATTGTTCTGAGAACCCCGCCAGAACCTATGATTAATCTGGCCGATGATATTGATTTAGATCAATCTTCTGTCCCTTTACTCGATGACCAAGACGAAGATTATAATATTGATGACGAAATCATTGATGGTGACTTCATCCATGATGAGGATGAATATGTGCCTTCCCCTAATAATAATGTAGCCGCCACCTACAATCCCGAGGAGGATGATGATCCCGATGATGAAATTGAGGAAACTACTCGACAGGTGGAACCGAAAAAGCCTAAAAGCAAGGTTTTACCGTTGATCTTGTTAGGGGTTTTGGGGTTTTTAGCCATCTTGGGGGGATTGCATTTTACTGGAATATTCCCCTTACCTTTCCTCCCCGGCGGCTCTTCCTCCTCTGGTGAATCTGCCGATACTCCCTCTGTCCCCGTGGCTTCCGATTCTCCTAAACCAGCTACATCCGGGGTAGTGACGGCAGATCCATTTTCGGAAGCGGTGAAAACGGCGACCAATACTGCCAATTTAGCCCAGAAAGCCCAAACCAAAGCGGAATGGACAAAAGTGGGGACGGAATGGAAACGGGCCAGTGAGTTGATGAAAAAAGTTCCTAAGTCCCATCCTAAGTTTGCGGTGGCTGAAGATAGAGCCGTCCAATATGCTAATAATCAAAAAATAGCCGAACAAAAAGCTGCTGCGGCTCCCAATTAAAAGATAGTTGATTATTTGTTTCTATTTTAACTAGATTTTAATTCGGGAGTGCTGATGGCATTCCTTTCTAGCTGCAATTATCCTCTTTTTTAATTCATGATCATGGAATGGACAATAGAAGCCCAAACTCGTTTAAAAGAAATTCCCTTTTTTGTCCGTCCAGCGGCTCGGAAAAAGATTGAAAAGTTTGCTCAGGAATTAGGTGTTACTCAAATTACCGTTGAGGTTTATGAGCAGGCTAAACAAAAATTTAATTAATAGGGAATAGGGAATAGGGAATAGAAAAAATATTTAATTTAAAAGTATGGGAAAACTCAATGCGGTGATTTTTGATGTGGATGGGACTTTAGCAGATACGGAAAGGGATGGTCATAGAATTGCATTTAATCAAGCCTTTTCTCAGGTTGGTTTATCTTGGAATTGGTCGGTAGATTTGTATGGTAAATTATTAGCAATTGGTGGAGGAAAAGAGCGAATTCGTTATTATATTGAACAAGATAAACCGGATTTTTTATTAACAGAAAATTTAGATAATTTAATTGTTAATTTACATCAGTTAAAAAATGAATATTATCGAAAATTATTAGATCAGGGTTTAATTCCTTTGCGTCCTGGGGTACAACGGTTAATTCAAGAAGCCAAGGATGGAGGAATTAGGTTAGCGATCGCTACAACTAGCGCCTTACCGAATGTTTTAGCCCTATTAGAAAATACAGCAATTCATCCTAATTGGTTTGAAATTATTGCTGCTGGGGATATTGTTGCAGCCAAAAAACCCGCCCCGGATATTTATTTTTATGTCTTAGAAAAATTAGGATTAAATCCAGCAGATTGTTTAGTATTTGAAGACTCCTACCATGGATTTTCAGCATCTAAACAAGCTGGATTAAAAACAATTATTACCGTCAATGATTATACCAAAAATCAAGATTTTACCGATGCTTTATTAGTAGTAAATCATCTGGGTGAAACCGATCAACCGTTTACCGTATTAGCGGGGAAGATTCCCGAAAAATGCTATTTAGATTTAGCCTTAATATCCTCTTACTTCTCTTGAAAGAAAAATTGGACTAACAGGACTGATAACTGTTAACTCTTAAACTGTTAACTCTTAAACTGTTAACTCTTAAACTGATAACTGATAACTGATGACTGATAACTGATTACAATGGTAAAGCTAAAGGTTTAAAGCCATGTTTTACCGAAACCCTACCAATTTGTTCCATTTTTTCAACAGTAATTTGATTGCGACCCCAGGAAAAATTAGTATAAATTTTCTCGAATTCCAGTAACATCGATTCGGCAAAACAGGCAAATAGTTGACGTCCGGGTAACTTCATATTGACAATTTTCATAATTTTCCAGTCAATATCAAGGGAGTGTTCCACAATTCCGCCGTCTAAGACATAAATTTCAGGATGTTGAATTTTTGTGGCTAAATTCTTAGGATAACCACCATCAATGAGCAAACAGGGTTTTTTCAAGGTATAGGGATTGATTTCGACTCCTCTGGGCATACTCGCCACCCAAACGATAATATCAGCTTGGGGTAAGGCTTCTTCTAATCCCATAATTTTCCCCCGTCCCAACTCCTGATGTAAAGCATTAAGACGTTCCTTATCCCGGGCAATTAATAACAATTCTCCGGCCTCTGTGTGGCTGTTGAGCCAACGACAAACCGCACTGCCAATATCCCCTGTAGCTCCACAAATAGCAACGGTAGCCTTAGTTAAATCAATCCCTAACCGAGCCGCCGCGTTTTCTACCTGACGACAGATAATATAGGCGGTGTGAGTATTTCCGGTGGTAAACCGCTCAAACTCTAACTTAATATTACGAACCTGTTGAATTTGTTCTAAGTTAAAATTTTCAAAAATAATTGAGGAAAATCCCCCTAAAGCTGTGATATTAATGCCATTTTTTTGAGCATGAGCCATCGCATTAATAATTTTGCGAGTCGCCGCTTTAATTCGACGACTGGCTAACATTTCGGGTAGAAAACAAGACTCTACATATTTGCCTTCAATAATTTGACCTGTAATACTCGTAACTTTGATATCATCAACGATTTGAGGCGGAGCGCTGCACCAAAAATCTAACCCTTGGTCAGCATATTCAGGATATCCTAAATCTCTGGCAACGGCTTGGGCGTGTTCTAAACTGGTAAGATGACCGATTAAACCAAACATGATTCAACTATAGATTTTAAGATGGATTTTAGAGTTTAACGTCCAAAGCCGCAGTCTGGGTACAGACGTTGCCGTGCAACGTCTCTACTGGTGATCTAAAATCCCAAGGGTATTTTAGGCGGCGGTGAGACCGTAGGCGGACATTCGCATAATATCGCGGGTCGAAAACCCGATATTGCTTAGAGCTTCACCATAAGCAATCATAAAATCCTCAACTAATGCTTCCTTTTCCATTCCTAGAATGTGAGCATCATCGGCGACTTGGTTAAGCATTCTCCAGATGAGCGGCAGGTTTTGGCGGTTAGCATCTTCTAGCTCGGCTTTAGAGGTTTCAAAGTTGGCTTTGAGCCATTCTTCGCCAAAGTTGAGGTGCATATACTCGTCTTTGACCACCCCTTCGGTAATTTTGCGGGCAAAATCATCGGCTACGGGGATGTAAATGTTGTAAGCGGCGATCGCAAAACATTCAATAATTAAAGATTGAATTAGCAAGCAGGTGACCAATTTACTTTCGGCGGCGGCATCCTGAAAATTTTGGTGTAGGGAAGCAAAGAAATCCCGGGCAAATTCCATATCCGGTGTGACGGCTAAATTCCGCCCACAGGACTGAAACCCCTTCTTATGACGCATTTCCATTTTAGCCAAACCCGCTAAATTCTCTTGCTGATCGGGTAACATTGCACCCAGCTTGATGTAATTGTCGTAGGCTTCCTGCTCTCCTTCAATCACAATGGCGTTAATTCGGCTATAGGCATCTTTATAGGTTTCAGATTGGAAGTCAATCGCAATGGCTTCAAGCTGTGGCATAGATTTACAATCTCCTGATCACAAATGAGTTATTATTGCTAGTTTACACCCCCCTCCCCCTCCCTTTGGGATCACCTTAAGATAGGGTCAGAGAGTTGATGTTTTTACCCAACGACTTAATTAATTAAGCTTATAGCGATTCTCGCACAAAACCCACGTCTTTTCAGCGTGGGATGTACTTGGACATCCGATTAAATCCGCCTTCAGGGAAGACCGGAGAGGGTATCATAACTTTTCCTTAACCAAAATACGATAGCAACCCGTTAGTTACTTATGACAAAAGCCATTCCCAGGGAAAAAATATTAGTCGGATGCAGTTGGGGTCTATTGTTGCTCGGCGCTGGAATTGTCTTATTGCCCTTATTTGTGGTCTTAGTAACATCTTTTTCCATCCCCAACAACGTTGGAGAGACTCAGTTTACCCTCGCCAACTATCAAGAAGCTTGGCGTCGAGGTCGGTTTCTCCTGGCGTTTGCCAACTCTACCCTAGTGGCTTTGGGAGTAACCGCATTTCAGGTGGTTACCTCGGCTTTAGCTGGATATGCCTTAGCCCGGTTAAAGTTTCGGGGACAACAAACCCTATTATTGATTGTTTTAGCCACTCTGGTGATTCCGTTTCAGTTATTAGTAATTCCAGTATTTTTAGTTTTGAAATGGGGACACTTACTTAATACCTATTGGGCTTTAATTTTACCCACGGCGGTGAATGGTTTTGGGATATTTCTCCTGCGTCAATATTTCCTGACAATTCCGGTGGAATTAGAAGAATCCGCCGCCTTGGATGGAGCTAACCGATGGCAGATTTTATGGCAAATTATGTTACCCCTGGCTCAACCTGCCTTAGTGACTCTATTTTTATTTACCTTTATTGGGGAATGGAATGATTTATTTAAACCCCTGATTTTTACCACTAAACCGGAATTAAAAACCGTGCAGTTAGTTCTAGCGGAATTTCAAGAACAATATACCAATAGTTGGCAATTATTAATGGCAGCCGTGGTAATTTCTTCGATTCCGGTGATTATATTATTTTTGATTGGACAAAAACAATTTATTCGCGGAATTGCCACCACCGGAATTAAGAATTAAAACAATAAAATAGTATTAACGAACCATCACCACATCAGACACTATATTATTGACAAAAATCACATTAATGGCTCCGTTGGGGCTACTTTGAAACAAATTCTATGTGTCAAAGGGTAAAAAATTCGTAGGGGCGAGGTCTTCTGGCTCTGTAGTGTTAGATCCCCCCTAACCCCCCTTTCCAATGGGGGAACCGGACTTAAAACTATACTTTTAAAGGGGAAACCAGACTTCAAATTCCCCCTTTTTTAGGGGGAAAACCCGACTTCAACGCTATAGTTTTTAGGGGGAAAACCGGACTTGAAAGTTCCCCTTTTTAAGGGGGATTTAGGGGGATCTAATCTAGGGATAAAACAGGGATTTTCGACTGAATTTTACAGCCAGGTTGGTGATCTGGCTGCTAGGATTGTTTATATTCAGTAACTAAGGTTAAACTTGTCCATTCTCCCTGTTGATTATATTGACGAATTAAACGCTGTCTGAGCTTGGGTTGAATTAACCAACCAGCTTCAAAAAATAGGGGTTTTCTTAATTCTACTTTTTCAGGAATAGTTACCGATGCGCCGCCGGGTAATAATATTACTTGAACAGGTTGTTTGCCTTGCTCAAAGTGAAGAATCGATCCGGCAATTCTGGCTTTTGAAGATAGTTTGATTGCGGGAGATCCAAAACTTAAATTTTGTACTAGCTGATCATTTTCTAAATATAAACGCATTTTACTAGAGTAAAGATCGGGAGAACGTAAATCGGGATAAAGGGTAATTGCTTCTCCTTGCCATTCTCCTAATAAAGCTTCTAGGGTCAGGGGCGGAGATTCAACAGCATCAGTATTTTGACGTTTTTCTCGAATTAATGTTAGACTTTCTAAATCCCCATCGGTGTTAAAAAGTTCGACTAAACGTAGCCGTCGATTTTCATAAATAAATCCAAATTCCGCACCGGATTTTGAAACGGGGGATAGTTGAATTGTACCTTGAGAAAATGTCCCATTCTCAAAAAATAAAATATCTCGTCCTAAAGTTTGATATTCTCGGACTAATTCTTGAACTGCGGGGTCGGAATTGGGATAAAATCTTTTTAGGGTCAGTTGTACTTTTTGATTGTGATTCAAACTTTCTAGGGTGAGATGACTAGAAATATCGTTGATTATTTCTCCTTGGGGTGATATTTGGGTAAAAGATCCTTGCCATTCTCCCAAATTTTTGAGAAAGTTTTGCCATTGACTGTTCATTTTAATTTCAATTAATTAATAAGATTGATTATGAAACAAGATGATAAAATTATAACACTTTTGACGGATTTTGGATTAAAAGATAGTTATGTTGGGATAATGAAAGGGGTAATTCATCAAATTAATTCCCAAATTAATATTATTGATTTAACCCATGAAATCCCACACCAAAATATTGCAGCAGGGCGATTTAATTTGCTGAATGCCTATCCCTATTTTCCTGAAAAAACCGTTCATATTGCGGTAGTTGATCCAGAAGTTGGAACTAAAAGACGGGCGATCGCTATTCAATTGAATAATAGTTATTTGGTGGGGCCAGATAATGGATTATTGATGGGAATATTAGAACCTATTTTAACTGATAAAATTGAGGTAATCAATCGGAAAAACGTCATTGTCGTTGAATTAAATCATCCTGAATATTGGCGCACCGCCAAACCTAGTACAACCTTTGAGGGTCGAGATATTTTTGCCTCAGTTGGTGCTCATTTAGCCTCGGGTGTTCCCCTAGAAAAACTGGGAACAATGATTGATCCTAAAACTTTAGTTAGGTTATCTTTACCGCCCTATCAAGTCAATGGTTCAAAAATACAAGGATGTATTCAATATATTGATCATTTTGGAAATTTAGTCACAAATATTCCCGGGGAAGCGGTAGGGGATAAAAATTGGTATGTGGAAATTCCTGAAGAAAAAAACAAAAAAAGTCAAAAGCAGAAAAGCAAAAAAATCAGTAAAAAGCAACAAAAGAAATTCAAAAAAATCTTTAATTCTCCATTACAAATGCTTTCGGGTTCATCCTACCTAATTGGTGCGGGTCAAACCTATGGCGATGTTCCCAAGGGTCATTTTGTCGCCTTGGTGGGTTCCCATGGGTGGGTGGAAATCGCATTGAATGGGGGAAATGCTCAACAAAAATTAAAAGTGGATTGGGGGACAAAGATACAAGCTATACTAGGAAACACCAGAGGATTACGGAATCACCGGGGGTGAAACATCCCTACAACCCTAAAGGGTTTTCTACACTTATCGATCGCGGTTAGATTTGGCATATTGGATACAGGTAGACAATATTGGAACTGTGAAATGAAAAACCCGATTCAATCTTTTTATAATTGGTATCGTGTGACGCTGCGGAATACTAAATATCGTTGGGTGGTAATTTTAGGAAGTTTAATTTACTTAGTTAGTCCCCTGGATATTTCCCCTGACTTTTTGCCGATTATCGGATGGTTAGATGATGGGATCATTGCTACGATTTTAGTAACGGAGGTTTCTCAATTACTAATTGAAGGGTTAAACCGTCGTAAACAAACCCAGAAGGCGACAGAAGTTAATCCCGTTGATTCCATGGGTCGTGAGGCGACCGTTGTGGATGTTTCCGTAAGCTAGATAGAGTTACAACCGCTTCTGAGACTATTTTCTGATAATATAAATCCAAAATGCAGTAGAGACAGATAATCAATGATCTCTACTGCATTTTTTATGGGTTTTTGATCTTTCTAAATTTGAGATTAAAAAATAAGTCTATCTTCAGGTAGATGCTAAGGCTAACATAATATCTGATAAATTGCATCTAATAACTCATAATTTTTACATGGCTTTATCAATGTTAAAGATCAACAAACGGTAGCACAATTAACCGATTAAATTCCCTATTGCTTGAATTTATCCCCGGTCTAACTGGCTTTAAAATTAGGTGTGTATTTCTACAGTGTTAATCAAGGGTCAAATAGCCAGACTGAACATTGTACATTAGGATAAAATTGGATTAGGCAATGATCAGATCAAATCAGTCAAGATTTTTTTACCCGATAGTTTTCTGAATCACCGAGCAAAATGGGGCCAAACCTGTGAACAATAACCTCTCAAATGCTCAAACCTACGAAGCCGAAAAGCAAAGGTCAGAAGTCCTAGCGGAACTCAACCAAGCAAAAACGGCGTTTTTAAGTAATATTAGTCAGGAATTTCGCACCCCATTAACCTTAATTTTGGGTTCAGTTGAAGAAATTCTTCTAAGTGGGGACGGTCTGAACCTCTCTCAAAGAGAACAGTTAAAAGTCGCCAAACGTAATAGTTTACGGTTACTCAAATTAGTTAATACTCTCCTAGATTTTTCTAGTATTGAAGCCGAACGGATTCAAGCGGTTTATGAACGAACGGATTTAGCTACCTTGACCTTGGAATTGGCGAGTATGTTTCGTTCCACCATCGAACGGGCGGGAATACAGTTAATTATAGACTGTCCGCCTCTACCCGAACCGATTTATGTGATCAGGGAAATGTGGGAAAAAATAGTGATAAACCTTCTATCTAATGCCTTTAAATTTACCTTTAAAGGTCAAATTATCCTCTCCTTACGCTGGGTTAGCCAGGGTGTGGAATTGCAAGTACAGGATACCGGAATTGGGATTCGAGCCAAAGAAATCCCCCGTCTATTTGAACGGTTTTATCGCGATCGGGAAGTGCGGGGGAGAAACTACGAAGGCTCATCGGGAATGGGTTTATCCTTGGTTCAGGAATTAATCCAGTTACACGGAGGCACTATTGATGTCACCAGTACCCCCGGAGAGGGTAGTTGTTTTAAAGTTTGTATTCCCTCTGGCCATAGTCATCTCCCGGCCGAACAAGTCGATCTACACCCCCAAAATTCCCTGGTGATTACTCCTGTGACCCCCTCCAAGATGAGGGCAACCTATTTAGATGAGCTCAACAGTTGGTCTGCGGAAACGGATGGTGTGGTTGAAGTCCAACAGATGCCCCCGCCCCAATCCTCCCTGCCCCAGATCTTGGTGGTGGATGATAATGCCGATCTGTGCAATTATGTTCAGCGTTTACTGAGTCAAAAATATCAGGTAAAGGCGTTAAATACGGGATTAGCTGCCTTAGATTGGATTCGGGAACACAAACCAGATTTAGTGATTACCGATGTGATCATGCCGGAATTGAATGGCTTAGAACTCCTACAAATTCTGCGCCATGATCCTGAGACTCAAAGGATTCCGATTATTCTGCTTTCGGCCCGGGCGGGAGAAAATGCCCTGATTGAAGGCCTAGAAGCGAAGGCCGACGACTATCTGATTAAACCCTTTTCTGCCCGGGAACTCCTGGCCCGCGTCCGGTCGATTTTGGAAATGACCCGACTCCGCCAAGAAGCTACAATTCGAGAACAAGAATTAATCAATACCAAAGCCCAGGTAATTGATATTCTCGAAAGTATTACCGATGGCTTTTTGTCCTTAGATCATCAGTGGCAATTAACCTATGTGAATAGAGCCTCAGAACGGCTATCGGGTAAAACCCGAGAGCAATTATTGGGGCGTAATTTTTGGGAGGTTTATGCTGACTTATTAGGTTTAAATTGTCAGGAAAAATTGCGTCAGGTGATCCAAACTCAAGTCGCGGATCATTTTGAAACCTGTTTGGTTGAAGACAACCTCTGGTATGAAGTTCATGTCTACCCCTACGAAAAGGGTTTAGCCATTTATTGGCGAGATATTACTAAACGCAAACAGGCAGAAGTGACTTTGCTCAAAAGTGAAGAACGATTACGGGTTGCCCTGAAAAGTGCGCCAATTACTCTATTTAATCAGGATCAAACTCTGCACTACACCTGGGTTCATAATCCCAGCCTCAAACGCTCCGAGCAGGGGATTATCGGTCATACGGATTTTGATTTGTTCCCCGAGGAGGAAGCGACTCGACTGACTGAACTCAAACGCCGGGTTTTGGAAACGGGGATCGGGACGCGAGAGGAAGTTCCGATTTTCAGCCAGGGACAGCAATACTGTTTTGATTTGACCATTGAACCCCTACACAATCCTAACCATAAAATTATCGGAATTACTTGTGCAGCCGTTGATATTTCTGACTACAAACGAATAGAGTTAGCCCTGCGCCAAAGTGAAACCCAGGCAACGGCTAGGGCCGAGGAGTTAAAAACCTTTATGGAAACGGTTCCGGCGGCGGTCTGGATTGCCCATGACCCCCAATGTCAACAGATGACGGGGAACCGGGCCGCCCATGAATTGGTGCGGTTGACACCGGGATCGGTGGTGACGGCTACCCCCGAGGATGGCTCCTATCCCTTTGAATTCAAAATTCAACGCCAGGGCCAAGACATTCCCCTAGAGGATTTGCCCATGCAGCAGGCGGGACGGACGGGAGAAAATATTGAATCGGAATTTGAGTTTGTCTTTGAAAATGGGGAGGTTCGTTTTATGTATGGTCGGGCGGTTCCTTTGCGAGATGAAGCGGGGGAAGTTCGGGGGGTAATTGGGGCGTTTTTGGATGTGAGCGATCGCCAACGAGTCGAACAGGAACGGGAACAACTGCTAATCCGAGAACAGGCCGCCCGGGAGCAAGCCGAAATGACTAACCGGATTAAGGATGAGTTTTTCACGGTTTTATCCCATGAATTGCGATCGCCCTTAAATCCAATCTTGGGTTGGACAAAACTCCTCCAAACTCGTAAATTCGATTCCCAAGGTACAGCCCGGGCCTTAGAAACTATTGAACGGAATGCCAAACTACAAACCCAACTGATTGAGGACTTATTAGATATTTCTCGAATTTTGCGCGGAAAAATGGTCTTACACAACCAACCCGTTGATTTAATCACAACTATCCGATCAGCCCTAGAAACCTTTAAGTTAGCTGCGGAAGCTAAAGGGATTCAAATTAGGTTTGAAATCGCTCAAAATTCTGGTTTTTCTTCTTTGCCAATCTATGTTTTAGGAGATGCAGCCCGCCTGCAACAGATCATCTGGAATCTATTGTCTAATGGGATTAAATTTACTCCCCCTGGGGGTGTGGTGGAGATTTGCTTAAAGTCTGAGGCTGATTATGCCCAAATTCAAATCAAAGACACCGGAATTGGCATCAATCAGCAGTTTTTACCCTATGTTTTTGACTATTTTCGTCAACAGGATGGGACAAACACCCGCAAATTTGGGGGGTTGGGACTGGGACTAGCCATTGTCCGACACCTGACGGAATTACATGGGGGGACGGTCAGTGCGGACAGTTTAGGAGAAAATTTGGGGGCTACCTTTACGGTTGAATTACCCTTAATTAAATCTGTAGAGACGTTGCATGCAACGTCTCTACAACCGCCCTCGACCCCAAAGCCCATAACTGATCCCGTTGATTTAATGGGTTTGGGGGTTTTAGTCATGGATGATCAAGCGGAGATTCTCGATTTTGATCAAGATCTGTTAGAATCTAATGACAATTTCTAAGTCCCTTTCCCCCAGCAGTAAAGTGTCTGAAAATACTGTCTCCTCTGAGTCTACAAAGCAATTAACTTCCTATCAAAAACTCGAAACACCGGAGGATTTGAAACAGACTATTGAGCAGTTATTTTATTTACAAGGTCGTAGTCATCTGTTGATGGCGATTATTGATCCTGAAACCTTAACAGTGCGTTACGGGAATCAATCCTTTTGTCGGGTTTGTCAACTGCATACAACCTTATTAGACGCAGAAACGGGGTTATCCGTAAATTCACAGAGAAATCATAAAAATATTGACATTGAAGAGCGATTGTTAAACGGATTAAACCTGAAAATTCAAGATATATTTCAACACTGGGATAATTTAACTTTAGAAGAACTATATCGTTATCATTTACTCCATAAAATTTTGCAGCAGGATTATGGCATTGATCTGCAATCTTTTCAGACCATTGAACAGTCCGTGATCGCAATTTTAAACAACCCGAAAACCTTAAAACAAAAATTTATTAGAATTTGGGTAAATTCTGATTTATTACAAATTAAACGCCAAAATCCTAAACAAGATGAATTTGCTAACTTTAAACTCAAATTAATCCCCGTTTCTGAGCGAGAGGCTTGGTTTTCCCATCCTGAAAATTTTAATCAACTTGCCCAAAAGTTAAATTTAGATAACTATCAAATAGAAGGAGTTTTATTGTTAGAAGGGTTGGAAATTACCCAAACCGAACAAATGCGTCGTATCACCTATCAATTAATTAGCCGGGATTTAATTATTCAATCTCAAAAGTGGGAACAAATCGAAGCACAATTACACTCCTTATTTAGTGTTAATAACTGTTTATTATTACGCCTTCAAGGTCAAGAAGCTAAACTATCTATGAGCTTAAATACCAAGATTAATCAACCGATTATTTATTCTTTAGATACGCTGAATGACTCTCCAATTATTGAAGCGGTTCAACAAAATCAAGTGATTAATATTCCTGACCTTCGCCAACAATGTCCTACGGATTTTGAACGCTATTTACGCAAACTAAATGTCCGTTCTTTATTATTAATTCCCTTAGTAATTCAATCGGTTAATTTAAAAGGCAGTCAACAAATTTTAGGCCTGGTGGGGTTAACCAGTGATCAACCGAATCATTTTAACCTGACTGATGTTAAAAATGCCCAGGAATTAATTCCCGGTTTTATTACGGCTTTTTGTCATTCCTTACAACAACAATTCACTAAATTACGCAATATTCATCCCTCGGTTGAATGGCGATTTTTACAGGAAGCCGAGCGTCGCGGTTGGGGATTTAAACCGGAAACTATTGTCTTTGAAACCGTTTATCCCCTGTATGGAATTTCAGATATTCGGGGCTCATCCGAACAACGCAATTGTGCTATTAAAGAAGATCTATTAGAACAATTTCAATTAGCAATTAATATTGTTGAGGTTTTATGTAAAACCCAAGATTCAGCATTGGGAGAACAACTTAAACAGGATTTACAAACTTATTTAACTCAACTTCAATCCAATATCAGTGTGGAAATTGAAATGAGTGCAACGGATTATTTAGAAAAACATTTAGAAATTTATTTTGATTATTTTTCTCAATGTAATCCCCAGGTGCAAGAGGCTTTAAAACAATATGAACAAGCCTGTGATAATGAACATGGATGTGTTTATAAAGCCCGATCTCACTATGATGAAATGTTACATCAAATCACCCATCATTTACAACAAACCTGGGCAAAATGGGAAAAGCAAATGCAGATGATTATTCCCCATTATTATGATATGGAAATTAGCGATGGCATGGATTATATTATCTATGTGGGAAAATCCATTGATTCTCGGTTTACTTCCTTTCATATTTGCAGTCTCCGCTATGAACAACTGCGGGCAATGTGTGATTGTGCCCGCAACATATTTAGATTAAAGTCAGAAAATAAAATTACCATGGATTTAGCCCATTTAGTTTTAGTCCAGCATACCCCGATTGATATTTTTCATGATGAAAATACCGAAAGCATTTTTTCCGTGCGAGGAACCCGGGATATCCGTTATGAAATTGTGAAAAAACGCATTGATAAAGGAATTGATAAGGAAACAAAAACCCGTATTACTCAATCGGGAATGCTAACCATTGTTTATTCAACAGAAGAAGAATGGGAAGAATATGCACAGTATTTACGTTATTTGCATCGGGAAGGGTGGGTAACTGATAAAATTGAATTTGGAGTTGTCGATCCCCTTCCGGGGGTCAGTGGGTTAAATTATGCCCGGGTTGCTGTGATAGATAATGGGTAATGGTTAATGGGTAATGGGTAATGGGTAATGGGTAATGGGTAATGGGTAATGGGTTTTAGAAAAATCACCGAATGATTGTTATTGCTTTTATTATAAAAATCTAAAAATAAATTACTATTCCCTATTCCCTATTCCCTATTCCCTATTCCCTATTCCCTATTCCCTATTCCCTATTCCCTATTCCCTATTCCCTATTCCCTATTCCCTATTACCCATTACCTATTCCAGAGTGTAGAAAACTTTACTTACACAATCGGAAAAATTTGTTTATCATAGAGGAGAACTTCAGCCTATTATTGAGGATATGTCCATGTCAGAAACCACTCAAGATAAACTAGCCTCGGATTTAGAAAAAGCCCAATCTGAAGGTAAATTACGGGCTGAACGAATTCGAGAAATTGTTAAATCATCCATCTCAGAACTCGGTTCAGAATTTAAAGGCGGTTCTCAAGAAATTCGGGATTTAGTTAAACAGGTTGTAGGAACTGTTTTAGAAACTGTTAAAGGAAAAGGTGAGGAAGTTCAAGAAAATGTGACTGCTTCTATTGAAGGAGTGATTGAGGGTATTAGTCAAGCAAAACAGGAGTCTATTGCTAAAACTCAAGCGGAAGTGAAACAACTCCAAGCTCGAATTGATCAACACGAACAGGAGTTACAAAATAATATTAATTTGGCTTTGAGTGATATTCAAGAAGTGGGAACTAATAAGTCAGACCAAGTTAAATCAGCGATTGAATCGGCGATTAAAACCATTAAAAATAGCGAAGAATCTACGTTGATGCAGAAACGTTATGCCCAACTCAAAGCTCAATTGGCAATTGTTAATGCTAACTTAGTCGGACGTTATGGACAACGTTATGAGGAGGTTAAGGATTATTTAGAGGAGGCAAAATCTTGGTATGAAAAAGCCAAGGATGAACCGGAAATTTATACTGAAAAATTTGATGAGAAACGCAAGGATTTTGAAGTAAAATTAGGAGAAGCGGGGACGGCGATCGCTCAAAAAGAAAAACAAATTAAACAGCGTTTAAACGATCTGTGGAAATCTATTTCTGAAACCTTTAGTAATAATCAGCCCCAACCTGATGAAAAAAAAGAGGATTCATCTGATATCAACAAAGATACACTTTAAAACAATTTGAGGTAAAATTTATGCTCGCATCATTATTAACTTTGGTAGCAACAGCCCTAAGTTTATTAGTAGTTGATTTAGTTGTACCCGGGGTAAATTTATCTACCTTTTTAGCAGCTTTAATCGCGGCGGCGGCTATTGGTGGCGTCAATGCTTTTATTAAACCGATTTTATCAACCTTATCCATTCCCCTAAATATTTTAAGTTTAGGTGGTTTTTCATTCATTGTGAATGGTTTTTGTTTCTGGTTAGCTTCGGTTTTTATTCCTGGATTTCAAGTACAGGGTTTATTGGCTTTTATTTTGGGCCCGGTGATTTTATCCGCCGTTAATGCTTTCTTAAATGGTTATTTTGTTGAAAAATATCCCCGATTGTTTAATTCTCAAGAGTCCTTAAACTAATCAAAAACCACTCCAAGAAACCGGGTTTCTGATCTTTATTTATCGGATCAAACCCAGATTTTTAGTTCATAAACTCGGTTTCTATCTATCCTAACCAGTGAATCATTGCGGGAGATAAAGGTTGGCGTTGACGAGTTTTAGGATTAATACAAATATGTTTTGTGATCGCTTCAGCAATTAATTGATCAGAGTTATCTAATCTAATTTTATATTGAATTTTGAAAGAATTTTCATTGATAATTTCGGGATTTGACTCAATTAAAATTTGATCTCCACAGAATAGGGGAAACCGAAAATCAACACTTGCATGAACAATCGGAATCGCAAAATCAGGATTAGTAAAAAAACTTTTAAGATTAATTTCTGCCTGATTTAGAGAGGCTTCATAGGCTTCATGACACATAGCTAAAATATTAGCAAAATAAACCACCCCCGCAGCATCCGTATCTTGAAAACGAATTATTCGCTTATAAATATATCCCAAATCAGTCATCAGTTATCAGTTATTAGTTATTAGTCTATTACTCATTACCTATCACGGATTTAAGAGGATTTCACGGATTTCACGGATTTAATCTGTCCCCCAATCAAGTCCAGGGTAGGGTTAATCTGCGTCATCCTTTTTAATCCGTGATCTCCTTCTATTATCCTTTATTTTTGATCAACATCACATCAATAATGTTATTAGCCATCGGTTCAGAAATCTCTAAAATATTAAAGAGCTTATCTAATAGGGCTTCTTCTTCTTCGCTAATAACTCCATCGGCTAAAGTAATATCAGTAACAACAGCAAAGGCAGTTTCTCTGAGTTCATGGGGCAATTTTTTCACCGCCTCTTTTAATAACATATCCGCTCCCTGTTCTTGTAATTGTTTCAGGAGTTGATCAATCATTCCTAGCATTTTTTCCCCAGAATAATCACTAAAAAGCTGCATTCGAGAGAAGGTTGTGGTAATAGCTTGGGATTCACTTCCAGTAATATAACCATCAGCAGCTACCGCAATTAATGCGATCGCCGCAAACGCTTCCGCAGAATTTAATTGAATGGCGCTTGACATTGTGAAAACCTCCCGAGGTGATTTGGCGTCATTGTAGATTTTTCCCACGTTTATAATTACACTATCTGCGTTTTTTTTCCAATTTATTTTCCAAAAACTGCCAATTCCGCCGTCAAAAAGTCAACAAATTGCCGCGCAGTTCGTCCCGAACGTCCATTATGACGAGTCGCCCATTGTAAGGCGCGAAACTGCAAATCTTCGGGACTGAGATTAATTCCCCCTTGACTGGCTAAATGTCGCACCATATTTAAATAGGTATTCTGATCGGCGGGTTCAAAGGTTAAGGTTAAACCAAAGCGATCGCTAAAGGATAATTTTTCCTGTACCGTATCCCAAACATGAACTTCATCTTGATCTTTTGGGGACGGTCGATCTTCAAAATATTCTCTGATTAAATGACGACGGTTAGAAGTAGCATAAACAATCACATTTTGTGGACGGGCGGTTAAATTTCCTTCTAATACGACTTTCAAAGATTTAAAAGCATCGTCATCTTCTTCAAAGGATAAATCATCCACAAAAATAATAAATTTCTGCGGCACTCCTCGCAATTTTTCCACCACTAATGGTAAGTCTTTTAAGTCAGATTTTGCCACTTCAATTAAACGTAAACCGCGATCGCTATATTGATGTAATAACGATTTGATTAATGAAGATTTACCCGATCCCCGACTACCATACAATAAAACATTTAAAGCCGGATATCCTGCTAATAATATTTCTGTATTTTTTAATAAAATATCCCGTTGAGTTTCATATCCGATTAACTGGCTCAAATGTACCGGATCTGGATGATTAATCGGGATTAACTGGCTATTTTGCCAACGAAACGCATCAGCTAGAGCAAATAAACCCGTTCCAAATTGATGATAATGATTTGCTAAACTTTCTAGGGCATCTGACCAATTTTCTAGGGTTTTAAATTGATTCCGTAAGGGCAATTCTTGGATTTTTTCTAAGGGTTCAGCTTGGGGTTGCCAAATAATCGGATTTTCCGATAATTGGGCGACTGTTCTTAACCAATGGCTGATTTTTTCGCCATTATATTGATGGAGACTTTGGAGGATTTTTAAATCTTGTTTTGCCGCTTCAATTAATACCGGAGGCAATTGATCAAAAGTAGTTTGTTGGGCTTGTTGGGTAAAGGGATTATCCGCTCTTAAAATTTGATTGATTAGATGTTCTTGCCAACTTTTTTGATGTTTGGCTTGGACTTGAAACCAAGTTCCATAGGCTTTTAAACAATTTAAAATACTCGATTCACTATGATGAAATGTTTCTAAAAGATATAAAAATGCTTGCCCAATTTCATGCTCAAAAATATCCTGATACAGCAATAAAGTTGCCACCTGACGCTGCAAGAACCTAACCTGTGAAATTATGGGGCTATTCAGAGAAGACATAAAGTAGGATTAAGAAGTAATTAATATAAAATTAAGGATTAACTTTATATTATAGCAAAGATTGACGTAATAATTACATAAATTTTTATAACGTCAAATTTTAAATTTTAATACAATTTAGAATAATTGTTAATCCCTAGATTCCCAGAAGTTGTATAAAGGAACTTTGGAGCTGTTTTTTGGGCATAAGTATATGATGGATTTGGGAGTAATTGCGGCGATAACTTACGGTTTATTAGCGTTTATCGGTGGTATTGTGGGTTATACCAAAGCTAAAAGTAAAATTTCCTTATTTGCCGGTTGTACCACGGGAATGTTATTAATTATAGGTGGTATTATTCAAGTTCAAGGAGTAAGTTGGGGATTAATATTTTCCATTGTGCTATCGGTTTTTCTGATAATTACTTTTATTTCTCGTTTACTCAAAACCCGTAAATTTATGCCATCTGGATTGATGATTATTGCCGGATTTATAGCAGTTACAATGATGGGATATCAACTCCAAATGGTGTTATAATTAAAATTGATGAATGTGATGGTGCGTGTGCTACGATCGCACACCCTACTTAATGGTAATTGACGGGGTTAGAGAACCGCCACACCACACATTCTGAATAATTTTTTATCCTTTAGAACAGATTCGCTAAAAAGTCAAAACTTATTTTATTTTATTTCAACAGGACTTACGCACCCAACCAAAGAAACCGGGTTTTTTTACGAAAATACTTTGTTGTGACCCACATATTATCTAAAAAACCCGGTTTCTGGGTCGATCTGCGTAAGTCCTATTCAATTCTGTTTTATTGCACAAAATTTGAGTATAATAGTGAATAAATTGACTTAAAAGTCGTCCTATCTCATTTGAACTGAAACACAATGCAATATTATTTTACCGGGTTTATCGTTGTTTTTTTTATCGCCTGTTATGGGTACAGTTATTTGATTGTTAAACTTTCCAAGGAAAAAGGGGAAAACTTTTTGTTTTTTGGACTCCTGTTCGGATTATTTGGATTTATGGTTTTTTGTGCTGCTTCGGTTCCATTTTTATATTGGTTACTAGATTAATAAATTCACCAAATTCTATGCCGTTTTTAAAGCTCAAAGACTATGAATTTAACTATACCATAAACGGCAATATTAGTCAACCTATTATTCTATTTCTACATGGATTTCTGGGAAATAGTCATGATTTCAATACCCGAATTTCCCCACTGTTTCCCCAGTTTTGTTGTTTAACCATTGACCTCCCTGGACATGGAAAAACCCAAGTTTTAGGAGAGGATAGTTGTTATAAAATGCCAGAAACAGCCGCCGCATTAATAGAGGTTTTAAACCGTCTGCATATTTCCCAATGTTATTTAATGGGATATTCAATGGGGGGAAGATTAGGATTATATTTAACCCTGAATTTTCCCCAATATTTTAAAAAAGTCATCTTAGAATCCACATCCCCAGGACTAAAAACCGAATTAGAAAGGGTGCAAAGGTTAATTTCAGATACTCAAAAAGCCGAACAACTAGAAACCCTAGAATTTCCCATATTTTTAGAACAATGGTATCATCAACCACTATTTAAAACCTTAACAAATCATCCTCAATTCCAACAAATTTTTGAGCATCGTTTAAATAATAATCCCCTGGAGTTATCAAAATCCCTGCGTTATTTGGGCACCGGAAATCAACCATCTTTATGGGAGAAATTATCAGAAAATCAAATACCGCTCTTGTTATTAGTGGGAGAATTGGATCATAAATTTAAACAAATTAACCAAGAAATGAACCAATTATGTCCTGTTTCCCAGTTGCAAATTATCCCAAATTGTGGTCATAATATTTTAATAGAAAATCCTCAACAATGGATCAATGTAATGGTTAAATTTTTATCGGAATGAATTATCAATTTCAATTTAAAACCTATCAACGTCCGTTTAAAACCCCGCTCAAAACCACTCACGGAATTTGGAATATTAGAGAGGGAATTATTTTAAGTTTAACCGATGAACAGGGTAATATCGGATGGGGAGAAATTGCGCCTTTAACTTGGTTTGGGTCAGAAACATTAGAAGATGCGATCGCATTTTGTCAACAACTTCCCCATCTAATTTCAACCGAAATAATTTTTACTATTCCTGACTGTTTACCCGCTTGTCAATTTGGGTTTGAATCTGCATTCATAGCATTAAATTCTAATAACGAGGTTGATTTATCCCAACTTCAGTATAGTGGATTATTACCGACTGGAGAAATGGTTTTAACCCATTGGGAAACCTTATTTCAGCAAGGATATAAAACCTTTAAATGGAAAATAGGCGTTGATGAAATTACAGAAGAAATCAATATTTTTGAACAGTTAATTATTAACCTAGAAACCCGGTTTCTTGAAGAAACCGGGTTTCTAAAAATCCGTCTCAGGTTAGATGCAAATGGCGGTTTAACCTTTGAACAAGCACAAAAATGGTTAGAAACCTGTGATTTAATTAATACAACTCAAGAGTTAATCGAAATTGAATTTTTAGAACAACCTTTATCGATTAAGCAATTCGATTTAATGTTAAAATTATGCGATCGCTATTCTACCCCCCTCGCCTTAGATGAATCCGTTGCTAATTTACAACAATTAACCTATTGTTATCAGCAGGGATGGTCAGATATTTTTGTGATTAAACCTGCTATTTTTGGATCTCCACAAAAACTCAAACATTTTTGCAAAACCCATAAAATTGATACCGTTTTTTCTTCTGTTTTTGAAACCGATATCGGTCAAAATTCCGCTTTAAAAATTGCCTCTGAACTATTATTATATGATCGGGCGGTGGGATTTGGTGTTAATCATTGGTTGATATCTTAAATTAGATCCCCCTAAATCCCCCTTAAAAAGGGGGACTTTGATTGTCCAATTTCCCTGTATTAAATTTGAGATTAGATCCCCCTAAATCCCCCTTAAAAAGGGGGACTTTGATTATCCGGTTCCCCCCTTATTAAGGGGGGTTAGGGGGGATCTAGTATCAGAGAAAATTCCGATCTACAGCATGGGAAAACCGCCATTTTTAGCAATAATTTGATCGATTTCCTGCATTAATAATATTGTTTCGGATAATGCAGAAATTATATTTTGATACTGGGTTAAATCATCATAATTAAGGGTTCTTCCCACTCGATCTTTTAACCATTTTTGACAGACTTGATAACCTCCAACCTGGAAATTCCAAACCTCCGGGGGGACTCCTTCAAAATATTGGGTTTTGTTAATCCAAACTTTTCCTAATGTTTGGTTTTGGGGTTCTGTATAGCGAATTTTATCGATATTATTATCTCCAGGTTGGGGATAGGTTGTAATTTCTTGAGCGGTTTCTTTAATTAAATGTAGGTTAACTAAGCGATCGCCTTTTTGAGTTAATTTCCAGAATAATTCGGGGTTAGAAGTTAAAGGAAGACGGGGAAAATCAATTTTCAAAAATTCTGCATAACGACGGCGATAGGTGGGAGCATGAAACACCGCATAAATATAGTTAAAAATATCTTCTGGGCCAAAAATTTGTTGTTGATCTCCTTTACCATCCGCTATAAATTCTAATCCTAATTTACGGGAAAAATTAGTAATAAATTCGGGGTCTAAATTCGGTCGCCTTCCTCCGGGTGCGTTTGTGGGTTCGGGATTAAATAAGGTTGGGGTGTTTGTTGGGTAGAGATAAAGAGGGAAAATATAGGATGCTCTATCGTGAGAACCACATTTTTTTTCAGTAACAAATTCTGTAGATAATACATGACAAAATTCTAAATTAGTAATTTGACGAGTAGTAATAAGAGCTAAGTTTTCATGGCAAATTAGATGACTCATAACCTTACCTCTAGGCCTAGAATGAAAGCCTCCTGATTTTCCTGTATAGTAAGTATATTTATAATCAAATGGTCGATAACTTATTTTAATAATATTTTTAGGGTTAATGTCAGAATTTATCAAATCTTTTTTTGCTAAATTTACTTGCCAATCTTGCGTATCCTTTCCTATTTCATATTTTATTCTTGCTTCTTCATTATTTAAAGACAAAAAATCATTAACTCTTTTCCATATATCTTCATAGTTATTTGACAATGTAAAATTATCCCTAGCTGTCACTATTCCATCACTATTCACAGCCATGATTTCATTAATTTTGAAACAGCATTTATATTCTAATTCCAGATTCCTCTCCTGTACTTTAAACAAATAAAACGATTGCTGTGGTAAAATCTCAGTCCATTGCGTTGAACTAATATCATTTTCAGCTAACCAGTGATACTTACCCCCAACTAACTGCTTATTTTCATAAATTTCTCGAACTCCCCATAAATCTGCATGATAAACCGTGGCTATTTTTTGAGAACTATCTTTATATTTAACGAAAATTCCAATCGCTACTCCTTGCTGAATATCAAAAACATTCTGATCTGGTGAACTATCGGGACAAACTTCTTTTTTCTTACTATTTCCATGCAAATCTAAAACATAAATTTCATCAAAAGTTTGCATTAAATTTTGACGCATTCCTCTAAATGTTGGATTATCTAAATAGCCATGATTTGTAATTAAAGCCACAATTCCATAACCCGTTTCAGCAACCCGATGTTGAGCAAAACGGATAAATTTGACATAATCATCTAATAATCCCTTCGGGTTTCTTTCTCCTAAAGGTTGACCATCCACTTGATAATAGTCTCTAACTAATCCGACAATCCAAGGATCAGTATTTACCGATTCATAAGAATAGGGAGGATTTCCTAAAACCACCATCACGGGAACATCTTCTTTTACTGCTTTTGCGGCTTCCGCTTCATCTCGAATACGATTCATAAATCCATCAGCCGCAGGAATTTGAAATGCTTCCTGTAACGTATTAGTTAAATAGATTCTTAACCGTTCATCGGAGTTAAAATCATAGCCTAACTCTTGTAATTGTAACCCTAATTTCATGTGGGCTACCGTATAGGGAGCCATTAATAGTTCAAAGCCAAATAAACGGGGAAGTAAATGTTGAGTGACATAACTTGACCACATTCCCTTTTGAGCTTTAAAATTATCATAAATATGATTAATAACACTGTGCATAAACATCCCAGTTCCCACGGCGGGATCAAGAATTAAGACTTGATGAATGTCTATTGTTCCTTCTCCTTTCGGGTTAGGAATTTTAATCTTTGTAGAATCCGCTAATCCTTTAGCAATATTAAACTTATGTTTAAGAATATAATCAACACTATTAACAATATAAGAAACCACAGGTTCAGGAGTATAATAAACCCCTCGTGATTCGCGCATTTTGGGGTCATAAGCTGCTAGAAAGGTTTCATAAAAATGCACTACCGGATCTTCTCGGCGGGTGCGCTTGCCAAAATCTTTAAGAATTTCTGCCATGTCCGTTTGTTGGAGAATTGTGGCTAAGGTATCCACCGCCCAAGTAATCCGATCATCTAAATCTGGCCCGGCAATTTGTCCGAAAATACTCCTTAAAAATGGGTTGGTTTTGGGAAGTCTAAAGGCTGCATTTTCTCTGGAAAAGTTATCAAGATTATTGGTATTACAACGGGCTGCAAATAGCCCATAACAAATCGTTTGGGCGTACATATCAGCAAATTGAACCTTAGTTAAATCCCTAATTAATACTTTTTGAAAGGATTCTAATTGTTCTTTTAACATTCCTCCTTGATCCGGTTCATTTAAAGCGGTTGCGATCGCATCTCTAATTAATTGGGCTAAACTTGCCATGCGTTTTGCAAGTTCTTTGGGAGTTGTAACTTTTGGGGTTTTTGTTTGTAGAAATTCGTTAAAAAGTTGGGTTGTTTGTTCAATGCCTTCTGGATTGATTTTGAGTTTATTTTTCTTATCAATAGTGGCAATAGAAGCGGTTAAACGATGTTCTCCTCGGACATACCAGCGAAATTCTAAATAATCCGTTAAAATTAAATTACCTAACCCGTTTAAATAACGGCTCATTTGGGCTGTTTTTTCGACTTTATTTAAGGATATACCAATATCTTTGGCTTCAATATGTCCGATTTCTATTTGTCCTTGGGTAATCACAAAATCCGGTGAACCACATTGGATGCGTTTGGGTTCATTGGTAACACGAATGCTAGAAGTTAAAGATTCTATTAATTTTTTTAAAGCCGGGCGATGGGTGTGTTCTGTAGCGTTTCCAGCTTGAAAGTCAGTTTCAATTTCTTTGAGATAGGTTATAAAGCCATTCATTTGATATTGTTCCTTAAGCTGACGATTATCCTAATTTTTAGGATACACTAATTATCAACAAAATTGTTCAAAATCTGCTCAAAATAAAAATCCCGTAGGGGCGGGTTCAACTCTATCTCAAATTCCCATCCCAAAACTATCTAAACCCGTCCCTACCCCAGGCAAAAATTAACAGTTAATTTGATTTTTTTGTGGGTTGGGCGGGTTTATTTAGATTGTTTGTTATTGTCAAATATTATTGCAAAACCCGCCCCTACGGGTTAATATGTATTTAATATTCAAAGTCACCCTTTTTAATGGGGATTTAATGGGTTCTCAATCGGGTTAAATATGAATCTAATTAATGAAATTCCAAATAGGTTAATTTCAAACAATACAGACTCTTTAATTGATTGTTCTAACACTCAATTACAAATTATTGATCAATGGATTAACTCCAATAAAAATTATCCTAAAATTTTAATATCAGAATCCGACCCCATTTTATTTTTATCGGCTTTTATGGCTGCGGTGACAGCAAAATGTCCGGTTTTTTTATGTAACCCCCAATGGGGCGAACAGGAATGGAAACAAGTTAATGAATTAGTTAAACCTAATTTATTAATTTCTCAAGGTCAAATCTCAGACTATAAAAATCCCTTAAATTATCATTATGAAAATCTTAAAAGTTTGATTATGATTCCCACGGGAGGAACATCAGGAAATATCAAGTTTACTGTTCATAATTGGGATAGTTTAACGGCGTCGGTGCGAGGAGTTCAACAATATTTTCAGACTCCTACTATTAATTGTTTTTGTACTTTACCTCTTTATCATGTTAGTGGATTAATGCAGTGGATGCGATCGCTTTTAACAAACGGACAATTAATTATAACTTCTTTTAAAACCGTAGAAGCAGAAGACTGGGTTAATTTTAATCCTACTAACTATTTTATCTCCTTAGTTCCAACTCAATTACACCGTTTATTACAATATCCATCCCTAACCCATTGGTTATCACAATTTCAGATAGTATTATTAGGAGGAGCCCCCCCTTGGTTAGAATTATTAGAACAGAGTCGTTTCCATCAAATTCCCCTAGCTTTAACCTACGGAATGACAGAAACCGCCTCCCAAATTGTGACTTTAAAATCCTCGGATTTTTTACGCGGTAATAATAGCTGTGGAAATATTTTACCCCATGCTGAAATTAAAATTTATAGGGAAAATGGAGAGGAATTAAAACCCAATCAACCGGGAATAATTACTATTAAATCCGATTCTTTAATGTTAGGATATTATCGAGATAATTTTGATCCAAACTTACGAATTAATAGCTTTACAACCGATGATTTAGGTTATTGGGATGAACAGGGATATTTAACTTTAGTAGGTAGACAAAGTAATAAAATTATTAGCGGGGGAGAAAATATATTTCCTGGTGAAGTAGAAGCGGTGATTCTTTCTACGGGTTTAGTTAAAGATATTTGTGTAATTGGAAAACCCGATCAATATTGGGGTGAAATTGTCGTGGCGGTGTATGTTGCTAATCATAAACAGGTTTCAGAAGTTGAATTAAAACAGGCAATTTTAGGAAAATTATCTAAATTTAAACATCCTAAATTATGGATTTCTGTAGAACAATTACCTCGCAATTCTCAAGGAAAAATCAATCAAAAACAGATTCAAGAATTAGTCTAAAGCAGTGAGAGTGCCCTCACACTGCTGTATAATTGAAGATAAATTTATTCAGTAAAATCGGTATTAGTCATCGTAATATGTTCATCAACACTAACGGGCCCAGCCCCAAAATAGGTAATCATGAATAACCCGCCCATAATCGATAAATTCTTTAAGAAATCAATTTTTTCTGCGGGAACATCCCAAAAATTATGAAATATTATAGTTGTGGGAATTAAGAATAGAATTAAAACCCAAGCACCTAAACGAGTTTTATAACCTAAGACTAAAGATAATCCGCCTAAAATTTGAAAAACAATTGTTCCTCCTAATAATATCCCAGCCAAGGGTAATCCTTTTTCTGTCATCATGGTTTGAGTATTGGCAAAATCGAAGATTTTATTAATAGCAGCGTGTATAAAAATTGTTGCTAAAAATGTTCTACCAATTAAGGGAATAAATTGCATGATTATTTAACCTCTATTTGCTGTTTTTATTCCGGGTGGAATTGACCCACCCTAAAAATAAATTAAATTAATGTAAAATAAAGCCCATTCCTAAAAGTAAACCACTCCAAAACTGAACAGAAATGGCAATAAATTTGGAATTGCTGACTAAGTTCGGTTGATTATGGTATTGACTAATATGGCGACAGAGTTTAATCGCAGAAGGAATCGCCACAAAACTCAGGAGAGTCCAAATTGGGAATATTCCTAAGAGGACAAATCCGCCCGTCAGCGTAAAAATACTAGCACAAAACCAGGGTAAAAGTTTTGCACCCCGTTCAGTTCCTAAACGAACAATCGGAGACTTTTTCCCGGCGGTAATATCATCATCTACCTGATGAAAATGGGAACAAAAGAGAACTAAAGTAATCGGAATTGCCACAATAATTGATGTAGCTAAACAGACCCAAGACCAGTTTTGAGTTTGACTATAATAGGCGGCAGAAACTCCTAAAGGCCCAAAGGCAAAAAAACATAAAAATTCCCCTAAACCTTGATAACCAAATCGAAATGGCGGCCCCTGATATAAATAACCTAAGCCACAACAGAGGAGAATTAACCCTAAAACCGTTAAATCCTGTTGCCACCAACAAATACCTAATAAACCCAAAATTGCCAGGGCTAAACAGCTATTTCCCAGGGCTAGAACTAAGGATTTATTTTCGGTTAAATTGACTAAAGAATGATGTTTATTTTTATCAATTCCGGTTTCTGAGTCAAAGACATCATTGAGAATATTTTCCCAGGCTAAAATTAAAATAGCCGCCGTAATAAAGGTGGTAAAAATATTCCAATTGATTGTAGAAGTTTCAAAGACAGCAACAGCAGTCCCCACCCAGATGGGCATAATTGCTACACTGTACATTGGCGGTTTAATCGCCGCTAACCATAATTTATTTTTTGAAGTTGCAATTAATTTTGTGGTCATATAAAAAGGATTTAAAATCTTGACTGGTTTATTGTCCCATAAGATTATCTGATCAGGCTAGAGCACTTCAAAAAGGTTTAATCTAAATTGACCTGACCAATATCCGCCAGGAGCAGTAGGGACACGGTGGCGCGGCTGTTGGGTGTCGGCCGAAAGTAGGGTAAACGGGGGAATGGGTCAACAATTATGAATTTTTTTTACAGACTGAGGGCAATATTTTTATAAGGGAGATTATGTATAAGGGGTAAATCGCTCTGAAAGTAGTTAAAATATATTAAAATAATATAAGTTAACGATTTTTCGGTAACAGTTTTCCCTATTTTAACCTTTTTTTGTTCCTTTTTTATATGTCAGTTTTTCCTTCTGCAACTCCGTTATTGCAAGATCGCCAAGAACTGCATCGTTTTTTGTTAGAGTTTCAAAATTATGGATTAAAGGACTATCAGACTAAAATTCTGAGTATTGCCCATGAAATCCAATGGATTGATCCGTTAGCAATTTTACAGCAATTTTATCATCCTAATTTAATTCATTTTTATTTTGAAAAACCTCAATTTGAGGAGTCATTTGTGGCGGTCGATACGGCTCTTAAATTCACAACAGCCGGAAAAAATAGGTTTTTTGAAGCCCAAAAATTTATTCAATCTTGTTTAGATAAAACCGTTATTATTGGTTCTAAAAATAGCCATTTACCTAAGCCTTATTTTTGCTGTAGTTTTACTTTCTTTGATCAATATTTTAATCCTAATTTATTCTTAAATTCCCGAGAAAGTACCGCACTGGATCAAGAAAAAGTTTATTTTCCTCCTACTACCATATTTCTCCCTAAATGGCAAGTAATTAGAAAAAAAAATCGCTGTATTTTGATTGTTAATATTGTTTTAAAGAAAAACTCTAAAATTGAAAATATTTTGAGTGATGTTTGGTATAAAAGTCAACAAATTAATGGGTTAGAAACTACCTCAATTCCTTCTGTTACCAGTAAAACCTCTAGTTTATTATTAACCCACCAAGTCGAAACTGACCCTAAACCCTATTTACAGTTTAAACAGTCTGTGAATTCAGCTTTAGATTTAATTAAATCAAAATCTTTAAAAAAATTAGTCCTTTCTCAACCGATTGATGTGGTGGCTAAAACGCCATTTAATTTAATTCATTCTTTAAATAATTTAAGACTTTTATACCCCGATTGTTATATTTTTTCCACGGGTAATGGTAAGGGTCAACAGTTTATTGGAGCTAGTCCAGAACGTTTAATTAGTCTGAAAAATAATCAATTAATTACTGATGCGTTAGCGGGGTCAGCCCCTCGCGGGAAAACACCAATAGAAGATATTAATTTAGGTCAAGAATTACTCCATAGTGAAAAGAATTTGCGAGAACATCAAGTGGTAGTAGATTTTATTATCGAACGTTTATTAAGTTTGGGTTTAACCCCAGATTTAACGGATTTACCTTGTTTAAGACAACTCACCAATATTCAACACCTTTGGACACCGATTAAATGTCAAGTTTCAACTAATATTCATCTCTTAGAAATATTATCACAATTACATCCAACTCCAGCAGTGGCGGGAACTCCTAGAGATATTGCTCAAAAACATATCCATTATTATGAAAGTTTTGATCGCTCTCTTTATGCCGCCCCCATTGGTTGGATTGATCATCAAGGAAATGGGGAATTTGTGGTGGGGATTCGTTCGGCTTTATTAGACGGAAATCGTGCTAGACTTTATGCAGGAGCCGGAATTGTTGCGGGTTCGGAACCGGAAAAAGAAGTAGCTGAAATTCAGTTAAAATTACAGGCTTTATTGAGAGCGTTAGTGTGAGGGGGAATAGGGATCACAGATTTAAAGGGATTTCACGGATTTCACGGATTTTAATTTGTGTCATCTTCTTAAAAGGTAATGGGTAATGGCTAATAGAGAATAAACTAATAACTGGTACGGGCGGGTTATGTTAGATTTTTGTTAATCACATAAATCTCGATGAACCCGCCCCTACAACTGTTAACTGATGACTGATAACTGATGACTGATTTACGATGCTAATTAAAGATATTGGAGAACAGGGTTTACTGGAAATTGTTAAGGGTTTTTGTCCCTCGGAAATTGTGGGGGATGATGCGGCAATTGTATCAATTCCTGGGGATGAATCCTTAGTAATTACTACGGATATGTTAGTGGATGAAGTGCATTTTAGCGATCGCACTACATCAGCTTTTGATGTGGGTTGGCGTGGCGCTGCGGTTAACCTATCCGACCTGGCGGCTATGGGTGCTTTTCCCATCGGAATTACCGTCGCTTTAGGCATCACGGCAAATAAAACCGTTAGCTGGGTTGAACAACTTTATCAAGGATTAACTACCTGTTTAAATCAGTATCAGACCCCAATTGTGGGCGGGGATATTTGTCGGTCGGCGGTGACTTGTATTTCTATTACCGCCTTTGGAAAAGTTAACCCAAAATTAGCAATTAGGCGTTCGGTTGCCCGTCCTGGGGATAAAATTATTGTGACTGGAGATCATGGGGACTCCCGGGCTGGACTCGAATTACTCCTCCATCCCGAATTAGGAAGCGAATTAACTGCTGATCAGCGTTTATCCCTAATCCAAGCCCATCAACGACCCCAACCCCGTCTGGATATTGTCCCGAAATTGCCAAGATTTTTAGACGCCCATCCCGACGCCACTATTGCGGGAATGGATAGTAGCGATGGACTAGCCGATGCGATTGTCCAAATCTGTCGAGGAAGTCAAGTTGGGGCTAAAATCCAACGTCCTCAAATTCCGATATCTGAAGCCTTAAAAACCTTTGTTTCCCCGCAACAAGCCCTAGAATGGGCCCTATATGGTGGCGAAGACTTTCAACTGGTATTGTCCGTGACTGCTAATTTAGCTGAAATACTGATTCAACAATTAGGAACCACCGCCGCTATTATTGGCGAAATTACTGATAACCCAGATATTCTATTAATAGATGATGCTGAACCCTCAACCGTCGAAAAACTATCCTTGAGTCGAGGATTTCAGCACTTTTCACCGATAACAGGCAGTTAAAACCCTGCTTCTGTCCCAATTAAATCTAGGCTTTCCAATTAGTAGCAACTAATTCGGCTAAATCAACCACCCGTTGACTATAACCCCATTCGTTGTCATACCAGGCGACCACTTTCACCATGTCGCCACCCATGACCATGGTTAAGCTGGCATCCACAATCGAAGAAGCATCATGTCCCTTGTAGTCAGAAGACACCAAAGGCAGATCGCTATATTCCAGAATCCCCTTCATCGGGCCTTCAGCAGCTTCTTTCAGAGCTAAATTAACTTCTTCAACAAAGGTTGGCTTCTCCACCTGCACCACTAAATCCACAATAGAGACATTAGGAGTCGGAACCCGGAAAGCAATCCCGTTGAGTTTTCCTTTGAGTTCAGGAATAACTAAAGCAACGGCCTTGGCCGCACCCGTAGAAGTCGGAACAATATTAACCGCAGCGGCTCTCGCCCGACGGACATCACGGTGGCTGGCATCTAAAAGACGCTGATCTCCGGTGTAACTGTGGGTTGTGGTCATTGTGCCTTTGACAATGCCGAAGTTTTCATGCAGCACTTTGGCAAAAGGAGCTAAACAGTTGGTGGTACAACTAGCATTACTCAGAATCCGGTGTTGATCATGATTGTAGTCATGGTGATTCACACCCACCACAAAAGTATCCACCCCATCTCCCTTTCCAGGGGCTGTAATCAGGACTTTTTGGGCTCCGGCGGTAATATGTTTAGAAGCGCCTTCCTCGGTAATAAATACCCCGGTGGATTCAATAATTAAATCCACACCCCATTCTTTCCAAGGCAAATTTAATGGGTTACGATCAGAAACACATTTAATGGTTTTGCCATTGACCATAATGGAATTCTCATCGGCTTTGATATCAACGCCTTTGAGTGTGCCGAGCATGGAATCATATTTGAGCAAATGAGCATTGGTACTGGGATCGGAAGTATCATTGATGCCCACAAACTCTAAATTGCTATTTTCCCGGGTTAACCAGCAGCGTAAAACGTTACGTCCAATCCGTCCAAAACCGTTGATTGCGACCTTAATCACTTACTTTGTTCCTCCTAACAATGGCATTGCCCAAACTAGGCTAAAGTTTGACTAGATAGATGTTTCTATTGACCCCAATCATACCGTAAAGGCTGTCGCAATTTTCCAGACTATTTTTTAGTCGGGGTCGATGATCACAGACATCAGACCGTTACAATGAAATAAATGGAGTCAAAGACATCTCATGCAGGCAGGTTGGCGGATTGGATCGTTATTTGGAATTCCCTTCTTGATTGATTCTTCTTGGTTGGTGATTGTTGTGCTATTCACAGTTGCCAATCGCCAGAGTTATTTGGAGTGGGGGCAAACTTTATCTTGGGTTGCTGGGTTAGCTATTGCACTCTTGTTGTTTGCTTCGGTGTTATTACATGAACTGGGCCATAGTTTGGTCGCCCAATCCCAGGGAATTCGAGTCAACTCAATTACTCTGTTTTTGTTTGGGGGAGTCGCTGCGATTGACCAAGAATCAAAAACCCCCGGTCAAGCGTTTCAAGTGGCGATCGCTGGCCCCCTGGTGAGTTTTAGTTTATTTTTTATTCTGAATCTGGTTGCCCAACTCTTACCAAATTCTAGTTTAATTTATTCTGTGGTTGGGGAATTAGCTCGAATTAATTTAGTTTTAGGAATATTTAATTTAATTCCGGGGTTACCCCTCGATGGCGGACAGGTACTTAAAGCCACGGTTTGGAAAATTACCGGAAATCGTTTAGCCGGAGTCCGTTGGGCGGCAAAAACCGGACAGTTTTTAGGAATTTTAGCAATTTCTTTGGGCTTATCTTCGGTTTTTTTAGCTAGAAGTTATGGCGGTTTATGGATTGCTTTAATCGGTTGGTTTGTCTTACAAAATGCGGCTTCCTATAATCGAGTTACCGATCTCCAAGAAGCTTTAGTTAATATTAAAGCCGGGGATACCATGACCAGGGAATTTCGAGTAGTCGATGCGGATTTGAGTTTACGTCAATTCGCCGATGAATATTTAATTGGAGTTGAGACGATTCCGGTGTATTTTGCATCTTCTAATGGTCGTTATCGGGGGTTAGTTTCTGTAGAAGCCTTGCGGGTAATTGAGCGCGGTCAATGGGAAACTCAAACCTTAAATCAAATTCTTCAACCTCTAAATGAACTGATTACGATATTGGAAAAAGCCTCCTTGGTGGAGGTGATTAATCTGATGGAAGACCAAGAATTGCGCCGAATTACGGTATTATCTCCCGCCGGATCTGTGGCTGGAATTATTGATCGCGGCGATGTGGTGCGAGCGGTCGCCAGCTATCTGAAAGTACCAATTCCCGAGGCTAATATTCGGCGGATTAAGGAAGAAGGAATTTATCCTCCTGGTTTACCCTTAGCCAGTTTAGCTAAGACCATGGTTTAACCCCTAAAATATAGATTAGTTTATGTCCTAATTTTCGGAGTAATTGCTATAGTTGGACAGTGCGATCGCTGATTCTGAAAATGTCAATCAGGAGGACGTTTTCTCAAGCGATCGTTGCAAGTTTTAATCACATTGCCCATGCTATTAATCTGAATTTAATTAATAGAATTTTGGATATAAATTATTGTTGGATCATGGTTAATGGTTCATACTATTTTTGCTATCCATTATGCTCATAAATATTATCAAGACCATAAAACTCTCAGTGATTCTCCAGCAGGAGGACTGGATTTTCCCGAAGATATTGAGCCGGACTACTGGGATTTTTTATATTTTTCTTTTGTAATTGGCATGACCAGTCAAGTTTCAGATGTACAAATTACATCGCAGTCATTAAGGCGTTTATCGCTATTTCATAGTATTCTTTCCTTTTTCTTTAATACCGTAATTGTGGCGATGACTATTAATATTATTGCTGGTTTAATTTAATAGAACTCCATATAAAATAAATGCGATCGCCTCTTTTAAAAAAAGCGATCGCACTTTTAACCCTTAAAAAATTTCCTCATTCGATGACTTGAGTTTGCAAAGTGTTGGGGGTTTGTGCGGAGGTAATTATTGTCCAAATAGGAGTAATTAAAATCGCAATTACCAGAAGAATAAATACAGAATATTTTTTGAGGATGTTCATAACCATGGGGATGAATACACAATTAACTCAATTTTTAGTATTATAGCAACTATAGCAAGTTACATAAATTACCTCAAATCACAAAAATATTCGAGGCAAGACGCGCCTCATCGGTGTCAACTTTAAGGTTAAAAATAGGTAATCAAACCACAATTCCCTTGATCTGATCCCAAGTCAATGATCCCCCCTAACCCCTATTAAAAACGGGAGAACACGAGATCAAAGTCCCCCTTGGGAAGGGGGATTTAGGGGGATCTAATCTGGGCTGTAATCACCAGTTTTTGGCGTTAAGTTGACACTAATAGCCGCGCCTTACTCTAACAAGGAAATCTAGGTTTTTTTAGGGTTAATAATCGTGATTATTCTATGATCTTTCGTTCTGCTAATCTTAATTTAGCTGAACGAGAACGATGATTATTATTCAGTTCATCGGGTTGGGGTTGAATCGGTTTTTTAGTTAATACCTGTAAAATAGGAGACTCTTTGAACCGATGTTTAACGATTCTATCTTCTAAACTATGAAAACTAATCACCCCAATTCTACCTCCAGGTTTTAACCAATATGGCGCTTGATCTATAAATTTTTCTAAACAAGTTAACTCTTGATTTACCGCAATTCTTAATGCTTGAAAAACCCGGGTAGCCGGATGAATTCGTCCATGACGATAACTCGCCGGAACACAACCGCCGATCGCATAAGCTAAATCCGTTGTAGTTTGAAATGGTCGTTTTTCCACAATTCGTTTAGCAATTCGTCTCGATAATCTTTCTTCACCATAATCATGAAAAATATCCGCTAATTGCTTCTCATCCCAATGGTTAATAATCTCCGCCGCCGTTAAAGATTGTTGTTGATTCATTCGCATATCTAAGGGGGCGGTATGGCGAAAACTAAACCCTCTTTCTGGTTGATCAAACTGATAGGAACTTACCCCTAAATCCGCGATAATTCCATCAAATTGTTGGGATTTTGGGTTATATTGGGTAAAGTTTCCTTGCCAAAATTGCACCCTTTCCAAGAAAGAAGGATCTGCTTGTTCAAATTTAACCCGGGCGGCGGCGATCGCTTCTTGATCCTGATCAATTGCTGTTAACTGGATATTCTCCCCCGCCTGCAACAATAACAAACTATGTCCGCCACCGCCAACGGTTGCATCCAGATATTCTCCCCTCGCCCGAATTTCTAACCCCGCAATTAATTCCCGACTCAATACGGGAATATGGACAAAGGAGGTTTGGGTATTTTCTTCCACTGTTTCGATTTCAGACAATGTAACTATTCCTATAATCAATAATGTTAGCTTAAGCAATAAGTATAAGTCATATTCTTAAATTCTAATTTAGCATTATATTTATTTTTGAAATCTTTCTTAAACTTTTGAATTTCAGGTGTTGTAAGAGGGCATCGAGTTGATATAATAATACAAACCTTTTCTTGTTTAACTGGGTCATCAGAAAGCTTTTTGATGGTTGCTTCGAGTTGTTCAATGGCGTGCGAAATTTTAGACCCTTTAAGCTCAATATAGATTTCTATAACTTTTTTGACATCCTGTTGATCAGGAATAACCAGATAATCACAACGCAAACCTTCTTTAATGGCACATCCATCAACCTCAATTACACAAACTTTAAATTGATTCGGATTTTCAATAACTAATTTACTCTTATTTTCTGCAAGAGGTATTAGTTGATTAGATGAAGTTTTTTCGCACTCTGGAAAACGCTTTTTCATATCGCACTTAAATCAGGTCAAGAAGTTGATCAAATTCCATAGCTAATTCTTCAGAAACAGAGTCAATAATATTAGTATCAATTAATCCCGTTTCTTCCGATATAATGGATTGACATGAACCATCCATTAAAGAATAAACCCCTACATCTTCTGTTAACAATGCTTTATGGCGAGGAACAATTTTTTCTAATTTTTTGATCACTTCATCATTAGCATCCTGATAAATTAAACCCGCTTGTAGTAAATTGTTAGTGGCGGTTAAAATATAGGGACTATGGGTTGTAATAAAAAATTGAAGATTATCAGAATTAGAGTTAAAAACAGTAGCAATTAATTCAACAATATGTTTTTGGGCTGTAGGAAAAATATGGGCTTCTGGTTCTTCAATATATATAGTTTGACCTCTACCAATAGTTTGTAAAAATGGCACTGTAGATAATATAACTACTAATGGTAGTGTTTCTTGTTGACCTGATGAGCAAATAGAAATACTAATTTTTCTACCATCTAAAGTTTTTAAAAAATCTTCTCCTTTTTCATCAAAATATTGACCACATAAAATTTTTTCAACTAAGGGTTTAATTTTCTGCTTCATGAGCTTTTCGTCTTCCATTTCCAATTCATTTCCCGAAGCAAATTCATTGATTTTAATATGTAATTCTTTGATAAATTCATAAAATAAGCCGAAATTTTCAATAAATGGATCTAATGAATTATTATTGGATAAAACAGAAAAAATATTTTTTTGTAGATGGGCAAAAAAAGAACGCACTGCGGGTATAAAATTTTGATAAAATGTAGATTCTTTACCCAACTTATTTTCAAAATAGTTCATTATTTGTGACCGAGTTTCATTATTAAATCCAGAAGGATCATAGGGTATATTTTCAATTTTTTCCTTTTGTCTCTTACGAAAAATTTTTCGTAAATCTGAAAGAGCCGATTTATATAAATCAGAGTAGTCAATTACAATAGTATATTTAGAATGATTTCGAGATATTTGTATAAAATCATGATTGATTTCATACCTCAGAACAAAATCATAATTTCCCCAAGATTTAGGGGGAAAATACTCTTTAAACTTATGGGAGCAAGATGAATCTAACTGACGTTTTGTTCTATCATTTTCAACAGCTTTAATTAGCTCAGAGACAAACTCTTTAAAATAAAATAATAATTTGGCACAGACACTCTTACCACTGGCTTGAGGGCCAATCATAATATTAATCTTCTTAACCTCTATTTCTAAGTGTTCAATTCCAGCAAAGTTGTCTATAATTAATTTTTCAACCATTGTGCAGCCTTTTCTTATTAATAACTTCAACAATTTTAACGGGTCGTGTGTTCATAGACTATTTTCAATAGATATAAATTAATAAAATTGCGATCGCTAACACCCTAATCCTCTATCCTACACCAACTAAGAAACCGGGTTTCTCAGCTAATTTAATGGATAAAATCAAAATTCTATTTCAGAAACCCGCTTTCTAGGGAAGTCCAGACCCTTGCCAGGGACAAAAGGCTCTTGAGTATTTTTTGCTAAGACTTCGATCTCAGACTATCCAAGTATTCCTATAATATTAAGCAATTGAAACAAAAATCCCAAGAAATCCATAAATCCGCGTTAGGGAACACCGATAAAAGTATGAGTAGAATTGAAACCCGCACAGAACCGATGGTCTTGAACATGGGGCCACACCATCCCTCCATGCACGGGGTCTTACGGTTAATTGTCACCCTGGATGGGGAAGATGTGGTGGACTGTGAACCCGTGATAGGGTATCTGCATCGCGGTATGGAAAAAATCGCCGAAAGTCGCAGCGTTGTCATGTATGTCCCCTACGTTAGCCGTTGGGACTACGCCGCTGGAATGTTCAACGAAGCAGTGACGGTGAATGGCCCGGAAAGATTGGCCGGAGTCACCGTCCCCAAACGGGCGCAATATATTCGGGTGATTATGCTCGAACTTAACCGCATTGCCAATCACCTATTATGGCTTGGCCCATTCCTGGCCGACGTCGGCGCCCAAACTCCCTTCTTCTATATTTTCCGAGAGCGGGAACTAATTTATGACCTCTGGGAAGCCGCCACCGGATACCGGATGGTCAATAACAACTATTTTCGGATTGGGGGCGTAGCCGCCGATTTACCCTACGGTTGGGTGCAGAAATGTCGGGATTTTTGCGATTATTTCGGGCCGAAAATTGACGAGTACGAACGCTTAATCAGCAATAACCCGATTTTCCGACGTCGGATTGAGGGTTTAGGGACTATTACCCGGGAACAGGCGATTAACTGGGGATTATCCGGCCCCATGTTACGCGCCTCTGGGGTGAAGTGGGATTTACGCAAAGTTGACCACTATGAATGTTACGACGAGTTAGACTGGGATGTGCAGTGGGAAACGGCTGGCGACTGTTTAGCCCGTTATTTTGTGCGGATTCGGGAAATGCGAGAATCCCTAAAAATCCTGTATCAAGCCCTCGAAGCTCTTCCGGGTGGCCCCTACGAAAATTTAGAAGCCCAACGGATGATGGGCGGGCCGAAGTCCGAATGGAATAGTTTTGATTATCAATTTATTGGTAAGAAAATCGCCCCCACTTTCAAAATTCCTAAAGGGGAACATTATGTAAGAATTGAAAGTGGCAAAGGGGAACTAGGTATTTATATCATTGGCGATGATAATGTCTTTCCCTGGCGGTTCAAAATTCGGGCGGCGGATTTCTGCAATTTACCCATTCTCTCGGAATTAGTTCGAGGAGAAAAAATCGCTGACTTGGTAGCCATTCTGGGAAGTATCGATATTATTATGGGTTCGGTTGACCGTTAGGATTAAAAACCCGGTTTCTTTAAGAAACCGGGTTTTTGGTTTTTTAACAAAAATTTATAAAGCATTAAATGACAATTGTTATAGTATACTGAAAACAGAGACAAAATAAAACTGATGTTGGACAAACACTAGATCGGTTTGTGTAAAAATTCCCAGGGTGCTCTGAGTCAAATTGATCAAACTAAAAGTTTAAATAATCTCTACATTATTTTCTTGAATAGATTTCGAGGATAATACCATGAAAACTAATGAAATTGTTGATCGATATATTAAGGGAGAACGGGATTTTAGAGGGTTAGATCTCACGGCAGAAAATTTAATCGGAGTTACCCTCAATCAAGCTAACCTATCGAGTTCTATCTTAAAAGATGCTTCCTTAGCTAGAGCCTATTTAGAACGCTGTTTCCTGCTCAATGCTAACTTGAATGGAGCCTTTTTATATGGAACTAATTTAACCTATGCCAAACTCAAAGGCAGCCACTTAATTGAAGCGGATTTAACTAAAGCTAACCTCCAAGGAGCGCAATTAAATTGCGTTGATTTAACCAATGCAAAACTCAGTGGTGCTATTCTATTTTGTGTAAATTTATTCCGGGCTAATTTAAGCGGGGTGAATTTATGTGGCGCCAACTTAAAGGGAATTAATCTCCGGTCTGCTAACCTAGAAAAAGCTAATTTAAACTGGACAAATTTAACCGGAGCTAGATTAAGTGGAGCTAATTTAAGAGGGGCGCAGTTAAATGGAGTTACCTTGAATAGTGCATTTCTCAATGGTTTAGATTTAGAAGGAATTGATTTTAGTGGCTTAGACCTGAATAACGTTAAATTGAGTGGGGCAAAATTGTCCGGTGCTAACTTTATAGGAACTACATTACAAGCGGCTCAAATGCGATGCGCTAACTTAGAAGGAGCAAATTTACAACAGGCAGATTTGCATGATAGTGTCTTAAAAGGAGGACAATTTGTTTTAGTTAATTTAATGAAAGCTGACCTCCGGGATGCAGATTTGAAAAATGCCGATTTGAGTAAAGCTAATCTGAATTTAGCCGATTTATCCGGCGCCAATTTAACCGGAGCTAATCTTCAAGGTGCTTATTTATGGGGAACTAATTTGGATGGTGCTTGTTTAGAAGGAACAAATTTAACCGGGGCTAGTTTGCGAAATGCTAAACTCAATGGTGTAGATTTACAAAACGCAATTTTACACGGTGCAACAATGCCCGATGGTCGAGTTTATTAACCTTTGTTGTTGGGATTTATCCCTCCCCTAGAAACCGGGTTTTTTAGAGAATATGTGGGTCACAACGAAGTATTTTCGTAAAAAAACCCGGTTTCTTTGGTTGGGTGCGTAAGTCCTGTTAAAGCTTAAATTTACACCCATAAGGCATACCTCAACCCTAGGATGAATTAGATTTTAATACGTTTTTATAACGGATTTAGAATTTCTATAGATTTGCGATCGCTTTTTTTTAAAAGAGGCGATCGCATAACCGTGATTTTAACGCTTATGGTTGAGCAGGTGATTTGTCAATTAAGGGTTTTGACAATCGGATTTAGTATGATTCTGATTTGATCGGATCTTACTGATCATTATTATCATTTTGACCAGACTTTTCACTAATCTTCATTTTTTCTATCCATTTCTCAATTTCTTTTTGAGTGGTTTCTAGTAATTTTTTAATTAAATCTTTTTTGATATCAGCTAACTCATTACTATTTTCTACTTTTGAAAAAACTGATTGTAATTGTTGTGCTATAAAGTATTTTAATCTTCCACCTACCTCCTTCCAAAAAGTTTCTATGATCTCTGTTTCATAATCCTGTTTTTGGGTGTCTAATGAGGCTAATTTGTTTGTGTTTTTTTTCTTGCGATATTCTAATTCGTCTTTATTTTCTTGTTCATAATATTTTTCTGTAAAATCATCAAAAGCCTTAATCGCAGCATCATAACTTCCATAAGGAGCAAATATTTTAGCGAGGATAGGACAAATTTCTATAAAGATAAATAGCCCAATCATAAAAATATTAATAACAGCGATAAAAGAATCATTTTTAGCTAAATCATGAAAAATTACAGCTTGTTCGAAAATTGAAGGAGAACCTATTTTTAATGATTTATTTATTAAATGAAGATTAGCAATTTTTTCATTAATCTGTTTATTTTTGTTGTTGTTGCTTATAATTAAATCTGAAATCTGTTTATTTTGTGTAGTATTAAGTTCTTGGTTTACTTTTACTAGGCAATCATTATATTGTCTTTTAAGTTCTCTATAAATACCACCTTCGCCTTCTTCCTTTGACCCTCCGGTTCCTGTTAATTCTTGATTCATAAGTTCCTTTGCACTATCACATTGTCGCCTAATTGTATTAATTTTATTTTGCAATTCTTGATTTTTTATTATCAATTCTGAAGATTCTTGATTAAGCTTATTTTTGATTGCCAATATTTTGATTTCATAATACTTTTCATTGATTTCTTTAGAAAAAAGCCGTAATTCTATAGGTTTACTAATTAATAATCCTAAAAAAGCTCCTAATATAATACGAGGAACAGCAACTAAAATAACTTGCGTAATATTATTATTTTCGTCTTTTTTCATACTGATGATAAACATTCGATCAATATTAAAAATAAAGCTTCCCCAAAAAATTCCAATAACACTAGCAATTATTTTTGATTCAAAAATTGTAAAGATAGCATATCCTCCCGATAAGCTTGCTAGAATAGCTGTAGATAATACAACAGCACCAATACTAGCGTATTTATCTTTTTCTGATGGAGAAACAGATTTCTCTTTTTCTGATGAAGGAACAGATTCTTTATTTTTATCAAGGATTTCCCAGTTAGCACCTCCGCAATAAACTAAAATTTTTTGTATTATTTTTAACATGACAACTATCCTATCTCTTAATTACTAGGGGAAAAAGTTTTAAGATTCTCAATCAAGTTTTTCAAGCGGTTTGGTAAAGCGGGATCGCTGCTTGATTCTTTACACAGTGATTCCACTAGGTTTAAAATCGAAAAAAATGCTGAATTTTTTAATTTTTCTTCGGATAGCTGAACCTGCTTAATTTCTTCCTGAATTAAGTCAAAATGTTTAGAAGCTCTATCATTATTTTTAATCCAATTAGGTGTAGTTTCTTGCAGTAAATAAAGAATTTGTATAGATTGCCATTGTTCTTCTTTAAGATTTGCACTTAATTTCACAGGTTCAAGCAAAAATCCCTGGATCAATTTTCGCCGATCACCTTTGGGATGAGGTTCATAGGTAATCTTTATTTTACCAACAGAAGTATCAACTGTTTCTTCACCTTCTTTCTCAAAGCTATTAAATAATTTATCAACTTTTTCTTTAATGATATTTTTATCCTCGTCATTCCAAGAGTAGTCAGGACTATAATTAATTGGTTGATAATCATTGCGTGAGTCTAACGGAACTGTAAAAATGGGAATATTTCGCTCATGAGTCATTATTCGTTCTCCTGTGTTAATATGGAAAATAGGACTAACCTAGTGGCAAAAAAGTGTCATAAACAGTTAAATTTAGATATCAATTCCTGCTCTTAATGCAACATAATTTCTTAACGCCCATATATTGTCTGAATCATTATTATCAGGATCAAAATAGGCTTGTCCTGTTATATGTAATTCTTGCAAGTCAGATCGTAAATCCTCAATCAATTGGGTTATCGGTATATCAATATCTAAATTGGAATTTGTACCACCTGTGGTTTGCATCGCTAATCTGGCGTAAATTGTCCACAGAAATGCAGCTACACCACCATAGGGCTTATAGATGCTATTTGTATTAAGATAGTTCTGAATATTATTATCATTTTTACTGCCAAAACCTACGCTACTAGCAAAAAAAACTTTCCCAAAAATATTTGTAGAACTGTTTCTCAAAAGTACGAAATATTGTTCGCACAATTCCCAAATTAATTTATTATTTACCAAAGGCTTAACCTGCTTATTGAGAATAGCACCTTGTTGTTGTTTTAATTCATTTACTCCTCTACCTAGATTATTAGGATACTTTTTGATTAATTCTTGCTCTAGTGTACTAATTTCTTGATCGGATTTACTTTTTATTTGAGTGCTATTACTTACTTTGTCAATTTTATTAATGACTAAAGTTAAAGGAATCTTAGGATTTTTAGCTAAGGCTCTTCCTGCAAAATTTAGCAGTTGAGCTAATTCCTGTTGTGCTTTTTGAAGAGCAAATTCATCTTTTGGATATTCGATGACTAGAATCAAGCAATCATAAGTATGAATTTGACTTAAAATTAGTTCAGAAACTTCGACATTTCTACCTGCTTCAATAGCTTGTCCCTCAATATCAGTAATGTCAATTTGAAATAATTCATTTATTCCTTTTTTAAGGATCATTTCACTTGTTTGTAATTTCATTGTTGTTGGAATTTGAAAATTTTGCTTTTGTCCAGCAATGGCCTCAAAAGCTTTCTGAATACTGGTTTCTTCATTAAATTTTAATGATTGTAAAGAAATACCTTTGCTACCAGTTGCAGACGCAAGTTTAAAAAATGATCCCTGCAAGTAAGTTTTACCTGAACCTGAGTAGCCAAGAAACATAACTTTAAATTTATCCATAAAATAACCTCTCTAAAGTCTCTCTGAGTATCTTTTTGATTTCGCTTAAGTGTACTCTTCCAAAAAAAATTCTGCAACGAGAAAAAAACTGATTTTCTTAAAATTTTGTTACAAAATTTTAAGGCGAAACCTGAAAAGAACTGATTTAATCGATTTCGAGTAAGTTATAATGGCTAGAATTATTACTCTACCTGGACTTTATGACTATTACAGAAGTTTTACAGTTGGTGGATCAGTTGGTGCAGAAAAAAACAGGAGAACACCTAGACGATTTAGAAAAAGCTGTTGTTCAAGGACTTTGGCAAGGAAAAACTTACAATCAAATTGCAGATGAATGTGGGTATGATAGTAAAAACTATATTGGAGATATTAGCCGCAAATTATTTAAAGTTCTATCTGAACAAATAGGAGAAAATGTTAATAAATCTAATTTTAGTTGGACAATAGAAAGAGCTAAAAATTCTCAGTTTTTTGGTTTGGTTAATGGAAATGTTACTTGGTGTCCTTTTTCTCCTCAAAATGATCAGAATCCATCTATCAATGATCAAGATAAAACAAGCAAAAGCAGAGGTTATCACGATTTAACAATAGCTCCTAAAATAACTCACTTTTATGATCGCACCACCGAACTTAACACCCTATCCCATTGGTTAATTGATCAAAATACTCGTCTAACCTCAGTTTTAGGATTAAGTGGTATAGGTAAAACAACTCTAGTTAAACAATTTGTTGACCTGAACTTACAACACTTTGATATTATTATCTGGAAAAATATCAAACTCTCCCCATCTTTAGATAGTATTCTGACTGAAATTTTAACCAGTATTAATCCTGATTCTGTCTTAACTGATAATAAATTAACTCAAATTTTAAATCTTTTTCGTGATCAAAAATGTTTAATCATCCTCGATGACATCCAGGAATTATTTATTAAAGAAAAATCCGCCGGACAATATAAAAGTGAATATCGAGATTATCAACCCTTTTTGACAATGATAACCGAAACTGAACACCAAAGCAGTTTAATTTTAATCAGTCAGGAAAAATGCCAAGAAATGATCTCCTTAGATGAAGAATTATATCCGGTTAAGTGTTTGGATTTGGAAGGGTTAGATAGTATTGAAATTCTGAAAAACTATGGTTTACAAGATCAGGATAGTTGGTCAACGCTGATTCAACTGTATGAAGGTAATCCGGTTTATTTAAAAGATATTGCAAGTTTAATTAAAAAAATATTTAGCGGTAAAGTATCGGAATTTTTACAAGAAAATAGCTTAATAATAACAGAAGGTATAAAATCCCGTTTAAATCAAATATTTGAGCGATTATCCCTAATTGAACAACAGATTATTATAGAATTAAGTCAGGATAATCACCCGGTATCCAGAGAAGATTTAAGAGAACGCTTATCTTTATCATCAATGGATTTAATTAATGGGTTAGATTCTTTGACAAAACGCTATTTAATAAAAATAATTGAATCTGATCAAGTTTTATTTAGTTTATCTCCTGTGGTGCGAGAATATATTAAAGTTCGCTGTGATTAATAAAATTAATTGATTTTTTGCGAATATGATTGGTTAAATTTCCGGCTAAGAGGGTAGCAATAACAATATTTTTATAATAATTGATGATAAAATAGATAGAAATTATTGTTTTAGTTTTGAGGATTACTTTAATTTTCTAAATAACGATTTTTGCCAGATAAAAATTGCGATCGCACTTAAACAAAATAACCCCATCACTCCCGATAAAGGATTTTTATCAATTCCAGTAATCGCCTCAGAAACGGTATCAGAATAATCAATCAGTTGCCCCACATTAATCATATAATAACCCCAAACTAACCCCCCATGCAACCCCATTGGTAAACCTAACCAACCGGAGGGACTTAACCGCAAAGTATTAGAAGAAGCCGAAAACCAAGCTAGTTTTGAGATAACTAATATTAATCCTAATAACACTAATCCGGGAAATTGTAAAGCAGTTCTTTGAATTTCTGCTAAGGGTTTAATAAAATGTAAACTAGCAAAAATTATACTATTAATTCCTAACGCAATTTTCGGGGAATAATCCCGTTTTAGTTCATCTAGTAACCATCCCCTAAAAAATAATTCTTCAGCAAAACCAATTCCAAAAGCCACTAAAAACCCTTCTAAAATAATTCTTAAAAAATTAGGGTTAGGAGCTTGCCATATTACCCAACCGAATAAGGATTCTATAATAAATAATCCCATTAAACTGCATAATCCTAATAATAATCCTTTGAGATAATTTTGATAATTTTTAGGATTAAAAACTAAACCATAGCGAGTTAGAGGGTGAGATTCACGATAAATTAATTTTGTCCAAAAGTGAATTAATATAATAAACTCAATATAGAGTAAAATTAACGTAATAATACTAACAAAATTGCGATCGCTCACCAACCAATAAAAAGGTGTCGCCAAGGGTAGCCAAAGCAACACCAAAACCAGGAGAAAAATAACAATTCTCAGAAAAGCAGGATATTCTCTTAAAAATTCAAGATCGTATTTCAAACCAATTTTCCTATATTTTAGGAGGTTTATTCATCCGGTTCAATGGTACTGATGAGTCCATGAGTTTTCAAAGTTTCGCAGTAAAATTCTGCGTGTTCTTGAGCGCAAGTAATCACCAAGGCAAGATTATTAGTATGCGCCTCCATCATAATACTCACCGCCTGGGGTTGAGTCAAACTCGGAACCGTTGTCATCAACACCTGGACAACATACTCCATCGAATTAAAATCATCGTTATGTAGCAAAACCCGATAACGGGGGGCAATTTTTCTAGCTGTGGCACTCTTTTGTACTGTCTCAACAGACACGGCTTTTTCTCCTTTTTGAAAAAATCAAAGGGTTGAGGGTAAATAGACTCTATGAATAATCAGACTTTATACAGTTTAATCAATCCTTGCGATCGCGACAAGGTTGCGCTTGAAGGATGTAGGGTGCGTAAGCGAAGCGCACGCACCATTCAATTTCCAATTTCCAACAACCCACAACCAACGGCCAAACGCGATAACATATCAGAAGGGAAATACCCTACTCTAGTTTGAGTGTTTCAACCCTGTTAAGTTTTTATGAGACGTAGAACCAAAATGGCACCTGCTAAACCTTCACTATTTAATTACACAGCTTTAGCAGTTATTGGCGGGGTACTGATTCTGGGAATTGGGCTGGGAATTGCGATTAGTTCCACAACCACCTTAACACCATCCAACGTAGCCTCTAGCCAATTTATTGACCAAAATGCACCAAATACCGAAACCTGTATTAAATTCGGTGCAAGTGCAATGGTCACAGATTTGCGTGTCTTTGTCACCCTAAACCCCTTCAATGTATATGTCACGCAGCCCAAACTCCAACCCGGATGTGTTCTGCGCACCAGTAACTGGGCAATTTTAAAACAACGGAATCTGCTAAATAATGAACAAGAGCGAGATTGTAGACAACGGATGAATACCTTTGGATTCACCGGAGAGTTAGAAAGTAATCCCACTATTAACTGTATCTATCAAAACGATGGTGCAGCTAACCTGTTTATTAACCAACCCGGAAGCATTCAAACCCCCGGTAGATCAGAAACAGAGCGATTTTAAATTAATTAAGGGAATGGGGAATAGGTAATAGGTAATGGGTAATAGGTAATGGGTAATGGGTAATAGAAAGAGTTTACCCCCGGTGCTCCCCGGTGCTCCCCGGTGCTTCCCGGTGCTTCCCATTTAACTTATAGCGCTACGCATTACAGTTAGGACACTTTTGAGTTCTGAAACCCTTTCACTGCTTACTGTTCCCAGATCCGGTGTTCCCTGTTCCCTAGCGCGTAGCGCTATAATGCAAAATTAAAGACCAATGACATACTTTTGCCACTCTTTATTCATACCGCTTTTAACGTGCCGAGTAACTTCAAAATAGAGGCTACTATGGGGTTTACGCGGTGGGGTACGCAAAGTCATTCCGGCTTCTTTGGGGGTGCGACTGCCCTTTCTGACATTACAGCAAACACAGGCTGACACCAGATTTTCCCAGGTATCGCCACCTCCACGAGACCGGGGAATAATGTGATCTAGGGTTAAATCTTCTCCAGTGTGACCACAGTATTGACAAGAGTGGCTATCCCGGTGCAATATATTCCTTCGGGTGAGAGGAATATCTTTATAGGGAACCCGAACATAGTGGCGCAGCCTAATCACAGTGGGCAATGGAAAATCGGGGAGAAGGAATTTTCCATTATGCTCAACCTGCTCGGCTTTTTCTTTGAGTAATAAGACAACCGCCCGTCGCCAAGTCGTAATATTGAGTGGCTCATAGGAGGCGTTCAATACCAAAACACTACCCATTGGCTGGATTTTGCGATAAGATTTGACCGATATTAACACAGCTTAACGCCTTCAGGGGTTAAACGACAAAAATATGGTGAGTGGAAAATCTATTTCTATTGAAAACACGACTTTGCTCAATTCGGAGATAGAAGTTGGAATTCGTCAACGGGCGTGGGTGGAAGTGGATTTAGATGCGATCGCTGAAAATATCGGCCAGCTTAAAAGTTTATTATCTCCTCAAACAAAATTAATGGCGGTAGTCAAAGCCGACGCCTACGGACATGGGGCTGTTTCCGTGGCTAAAACCGTTTGTCAGGCGGGGGCTGGGTGGTTAGCCGTCGCCACCCTCCCAGAAGGGATAGAATTACGGGAAGCGGGTATTAAGACACCGATATTACTATTAGGGGCGATCCATACGGCCGAAGAAGTGCAAGCGATCGCCCATTGGCAACTACAACCCACCTTATGTACACCCCAACAGGCATTATTATTTTCAGAAACTTTAAATCAATTAGATCAATCTTCTTCAGTTCAAATTAAGATTGATACCGGAATGTCCCGATTAGGAACTCCCTGGCAACAAGGGTTAGAATTTTTTAAATTAGTTCAACGATTACCTAATTTAGAATTAGCCGGAATTTATTCCCATTTCGCCACGGCCGATAGTCCCGATCCCACGGTGATGAGACAACAACATTATCGCTATGAAAATGTAATTAATCAAATCCGAGATCATTGGCAATCCGATTCTGATTTGCAATTTCCATTATTACATATTTCCAACTCGGCGGCAACCTTAACCGATAGTAATTTACATTACGATATGGTGCGAATTGGATTAAGCCTTTATGGTCTTTATCCAGCCTCCCATTTAGCATCTATAGTTAGTTTAAAACCCGGTATGCAAATTAAAGCCCGGGTAACCCAAGTTAAAACCATTGAAGCCGGAACAGGAGTCAGTTATGGCTATCAATTTATTGCAAAAAAACAAACTAAAATTGCCGTGATTGGCATTGGCTATGCTGATGGCATTCCTCGGAATCTTTCTAATAAAATTAAAGTCTTAATTCGGGGTCAATTAGTTGATCAAATCGGCACAATTACCATGGATCAAATCATGTTAGATGTGAGTGAAATTTCCGATTTACAAGTCGGGGAAGTCGTTACTTTATTAGGTAAAGATGGAGAATATTCGATTTCCGCCGATGATTGGGCGAATACCCTTGGCACAATTTCATGGGAAATTCTTTGTGGATTTAAACATCGACTTCCCCGTGTTAATATTATGAATAAATAGTCATTTAGGATATCTGTTGTGGTTCATCATCATTCCCATGATCATTCCCACAGTCATGCTCCCAAAACCTATACCCGGGCTTTTCAAATCGGTATTGGCTTAAATATTGGCTTTGTGTTGATTGAGGTCGCCTTTGGATTAATTACCCAATCCCTAGCACTACTAGCCGATGCCGGACACAACCTGAGTGATGTTTTGGGGCTGTTACTGGCCTGGGGTGCTAGTTACCTGGCCCAGCTTCCACCCAATCAAACCTATACCTATGGTTGGCGGCGATCATCAATTTTGGCCGCCCTACTCAATGGAATTCTACTGCTGCTGGCGATGGGAGGCATTACCTGGGAAGCGTTGCGCCGACTCCAAGAACCCACTCCCGTGCCGGGTATGACCCTAATTTGGGTCGCTGGGGTGGGAGTCGTGATCAATACCCTGACCGCCCTCTTGTTTTTCTCCGGGGGCAAAAAAGATATTAATATTCGGGGTGCGTTTCTGCACATGGCGGCTGATGCGCTGGTTTCCGTGGGGGTAGTGTTGGCCGGAATAGCCATTTTGTTAACGGGGTGGCTGTGGTTTGATCCTGCTATTAGTTTAGTGATTGTGGTCGTGATTGTGGCAGGGACTTGGAACCTACTGCGGGATGCCCTAGGATTAAGTTTAGATCGGGTTCCCAAGCACATCGAACCCCTGGCGGTACGGACTTTTCTACAAGAGTTACCGGGGGTGGCACAAGTCCATGATCTTCATATTTGGGGCATGAGTACCACAGAAACAGCCCTGACTGCCCATTTGGTGATGCCCGAAGGCTGTCCAGGAGATGGCTTTTTAGTCCATATCAGCGAGGAATTGCATCATCACTTTGATATCGACCATCCTACCTTACAAGTTGAAATCGGGGATGAGCAGTATCCTTGTCCCCTGGAGCCTGATCATATTGTTTAAGACCAACGCTCACGGCGCAGCCTATTCCCCATTGCCTATTCCCTATTCCCCTTAAATGCTTTGAGTCTCTAACCAATTGGCGGCATCTATTCCCGATTTTAACGCCCCTTCAATTTGATTTCCACCACACCAGTCCCCCGCACAAACTAAGGGTAATGGAGTTGTATTGGTTAAACAAGAAACCCTTAAAGGTGTTCGACAAAAAGCATAACGCCAGCGATGAATTTGCATCCATTCGGGAGTATCTAACCAGGGTAATAAGGTATTTGCAGCTTGATCAATTAATTTTTGTCCGACGGCGTTTAAATCACTTGCTTCTAAATATTGTTGAGCAAAATTACTATTGCTTTGAATAACAAAAACAGGCTGGGTAGGATGCAAGCGTTTACTGCTATCTATTCCTACCCAAGCTAATAGGGAATCATCAGAAAACGTCACCGCTTTCCAATCTGGAATATCTGGATTATGTTCTTTTGAATAACCTGCTATTACCGTAATACAAGGCTCATAATCAACGGATTTGATCTGATTTAAAAAAATAGATTCAAACTCAATATCAGATGATTCTAATAACATCAAGGCTTGGGGGGCAGGAATAGCAATAACCAGAGATTTTGCTGTTACTATTTCAGGTAATTCTGGATTGTTTTTATCCGTTAATTCTATATGACATTGCCAATTATTTTCTGTTGTAATTGTTACAGATTCAACTCGACTATTTACCTGAATATTTAAGCCTTCAGCCATAATTTTTCCGACGGTACTTATACCGGAAGGCATAATATAATAGGGTTGAGAAATAGCTTGAGGTTGGAGTTGATTTTGTTGAAACTCATAGAGGGTATTTGTCCAAAGTTGCAATTGATTTTCTAAGGGTTCAGATGTGATTAATTGTTGAATTAACTGTTGTAATTGTTCCCCTTTCGGTTCCAAATAACGCACACCATGATCTGCACGAGTTCCTGATACTCGTCGAGTCGCCATCCTTCCTCCCACACCCCTTGATTTATCTAAAACTATAACCTTATATCCGGCTTTTTGTAACTGTTTAGCGCAGGTTAAACCGGAAACTCCCGCACCAATGACCGCGACATCAAATATGATTGAATTCATGGGTATTGTTCAACTTCAGTTTCTTAGATTATAAGTGTATATTGCTAATTCCTGATATTCTAAATGAATGAAAGTTGTAATCTGATGGGTTGTGTTAAAATTATGGAAGTTCAACCTAAGCAAGTAAAAACCTATTTAAAACCTGATGGAACAAGTCCCTTTGAAGAATGGCTAGATGCTTTTCAGGATATTAGAGGAGTATCTCTAATTAAGAAACGACTAAGGCGAGTTGAACTTGGAAATTTAGGAGATTATCGCTCAGTAGGAGAAGGAGTATATGAATTTAGAATTGATTATGGATCGGGTTATCGCATTTATTTTGGACAAATTGGTTTAACTGTTGTATTACTTCTCTGCGGGGGTGATAAAAGTTCTCAAAAAGAAGATATTAAAAAAGCTCAAAAATACTGGAGAAATTATGAACAAACTGAAACTTCCCACAAGTAAAAACTATCACGAATATTTGATTTCTTCTCTCAAAGACCCAATTAGTGCTGCGGGCTATTTAGAAGTAATGTTGGAAATTGAAGAAAATCAACCTGAACCCGAATTACTTCAGGCTGCATTTAAAGATATTGTTGATGCGTATTTACAAAATCATCAGTTAACCGAAGAAGCTCATCAACTTTATAACAAGCTAGATCAGATGTTATCTCAAAGTAAAGGTGAAGAAATTTATACATTTATTTCCTGGCTTAATGCAATGGGTTTACAATTAAATGTAACAGTTAAACCCATTGAGCAAAAAGAATAACGATGAATTTCAGGAGATTTAATGATCAATTGTTCATAAAACAGGATTTAATGATCAGGGATAAGAGATTTTCCCAAAAAGTAGTAAAATGGTAAACGAAAGAACTCCCAATTGAGGAGGATATCAACATTGGACGAACTTAGATCTGGATTAGAACTGGCAACAGAAGATGAATTAGAACAGTTGACAGAACTCTTGTTTAGTCGGGGTTTGAACCCTTTAGACTATGTACAAACTCCCACCCCCATCGACATTCAAAGTCGAGACCGGGAAGCCTGGTTAGACGCCTTAGAACAGCGTTTTCGCTATCTCGCCGCCGATGGGGTGACGGTATTGCGGGGAAAAACTCAACAGGTGACTTACCGCCAAGCCTTAATTCAAGTCTGTAATTATTTGAAAATTCCCTATTCTAAAAACCTATCAACGGCCGACTTAGAAGTGGAAGTTTTTTTACATCTTTTGGGTCAAGCTTGGAAACGTTTACCCCAGTCTGAACAAGCCGACCTCACCCAAAAAGTTCAAAAAGCCTTAACAGAAACTAACCCCTTAAAACCCCTACCTATTTCTGCTCAAAAAGATCCGTTGGGATGGTTGTTTAAAGCCGGAAGTTTGGTGGCTGTTAGTTCTGTTATTCGCCCGATTATTTTAGGACAAATTGCCCGTCAGTTTGCCTTACATTTTGCCAAATATCAAGTAGCAAAAGAAGCCTTAATTAAAGGAGGTGCAACCGCCGCCACTCAATTTCAAAATTATGTTGCTATTCAAGCCGCTAACCGAGGAATGGCCGTTACAGCAACTAAATATGGTTTAACTCGCAGTGTATTTTCTTTCCTGGGGCCGTTATTATGGACGTGGTTAGTGGCCGACTTGGGATGGCGAGCAATTTCTACTAATTATGCTCGGATTATTCCCACCATATTTACTTTAGCACAAATTCGGTTAACCCGTTCCGATTGGGCTTATTCTTAATACTGATTTAAGGTTTTTAGACCAAGTTTAACCCATGCAATCCCTACTTTTACCCCACCCAGAACGACGGTTACAGTTACCTTGGAATTGTTTACAATGGGGGGTATTTTTATTACCTATTTTACCAATATTTGGCAGTATTTCTATTTTTTTGGGAATGGTTCTCAGTTATAGACGTCAGTTCAAATCAATTCGGGAAAATCTCCTTAACCAAGGATTAGCTATTTTAAGTATTTTATTAGTTATTAGTTCTATTTTAGCAGATAATTCCCTTGAATCTTTCCTGGGTTTAAATAATTTTATTCCCTATTTTATTATGTTTGCGGGATTAAGTGAAATTATCCAAACCCCTAGTCAATTGCGACGGTTATCATGGTTAATGATATTTAGTGCTATTCCCGTGACAATTTTGGGACTAGGACAACAATATTTAAGCTGGTCGGGAATTGATATTTTACAGGGAATTTTAGGTTGGAGTTTACAACTAAATGGCAACCCGGTGGGTCGAATGTCATCGGTATTTATGTATGCTAATATTTTAGCAGCCTATTTAATAATTATTTTCACATTAACCCTAGGATTATTAATTCAAGAATGGCAAAATAAATCTCAAAATTATGATATTTTTATTTTCAATAAAAACCAAAAAATAATAATATTAATTATCACACTATTATTAACAGCAATTGACTTAATTTTAACCAACTCTCGTAATGCTTGGGGATTAGGGGTTTTATCAAGTTTAGCCTATGCTTTATATTTAGGATGGTGGTGGTTAATATTATTCGTGATAACAGGAGTAACGGCCGTTTTCGGGTCAGCTTTTGCACCTTCTCCAATTAAAGAAGGGTTAAGAATGATTATCCCCGCTTATTTTTGGCAAAGAATTACCGATGAAAATTTTGTGCGTCCGGTAGAAACCCTGAGAATTACCCAATGGAAATTTACCTTAAATTTAACCCAAACTCGGCCATTAACCGGATGGGGATTAAGAAATTTTACGCCCCTATATGAAGCTAAAATGAACGTTTGGTTAGGTCATCCCCATAATTTATTTTTAATGCTATTTGCTGAAATAGGAATTCCAGCAACATTGCTATTTATGGGAATAATTGGTTGGATTTTAAGTCAAGGATTTTTATTATTAAAAAATAGCCTAACTAATCCTTCTGAGCGATTAATTTATTATAGCTATTTAATTACCTTTTTAGGATTAATTTTGTTTAACTGTTTTGATGTCAGTTTGTTTGATTTTAGAGTAAATACCTTGAGTTGGATCATTTTATCAGGAATTTGGGGAGTTGTTTGTCATGAGCAAAAATCTGATCATAACAACAAATATCCGGCGGAATAGCAACCAAACACCTAAAACCCCATTTTATAAATTCCTCAATAATTCCACAGCAACCCGTCGATAATCTGAAGCCGCTTCCCTAGAATTATGACTTTTAGATTGAATAATTGGCAATCCTTCCAAGGGACAACGCTCATGGGCTTTATAGGCCCGAATAATATTTTTAAAGACCGGAATGCCAGCTTCTTGTAAGGATTTTTGGGCTTCAAAAGCATCCCCTAAACTCCGGGGATCTACCTTATTCATTAACACTTTATGGGGAACTTTTGACGGAGTAATAGTCGATCTCACCGTTTCAATTAATGCTACTAAATCCATCGGCGCCACCTGGGTCGGTAATACCAAATAATCGGCTACTTCAATAACAGCTAATAACGCATCGGATTTTAAAGCCGGAGGCGTATCTACGACTACCAATTCATAGTCCTGTACCTGTTTCAATCGAGATAGTAAACTCGGGTCAGTCTCAGAAGAATGCTCAAAGGGCATTTCTCCCCCTTGGCCCTGTTCAGCCCACCAACAAGCTGAACCCTGGGGGTCTGTATCCACTAAAAGGGTGCTAAAGTTATTAGCGAGAATTGCTGCTAGGTTAATGGCGGTTGTGGTTTTGCCCACTCCCCCTTTTCCATTGGCGATCGCTAGAATTTTGGCCATAGTTATAGATCCGGTGGCAAGCAAATTTCAGTTTAACTGATCAAGAGCCAGCCTTAACCGTTAACCCTTAATTATTAATTGAAAAAAAGTTAATCTAAACCTGTTATCCTTTAAGCTAAAAATTAATATAGCGGAATTTAAGATTATGGATGCCACTGCACTCTGGCAACGCTACCAAGATTGGCTATACTACCATGACAGCTTAGGACTGTACCTGGATATTAGTCGGATGGGATTTGACGATGATTTTGTTGCATCCTTATCGCCCAAGTTTGATCAGGCTTTTGAAGCTATGGACGCCTTGGAAAAAGGGGCGATCGCTAACCCCGATGAAAACCGCATGGTCGGCCATTATTGGTTGCGTGACCCTGATCTGGCCCCTACCGAGGATCTCAAGCAAGAAATTGTTCAAACCTTAGAAAAAATAGAGGACTTTAGCAGAAAGATTCATCAAGGTGAAATTAAACCCCCTAATACTGCCAAATTCACTGATATTTTATCAATTGGGATTGGGGGATCGGCTTTGGGCCCGGAATTTGTGGCGGAAGCCCTAGCCCCCGATCTGCCATCACTGAATATCCATTTTATTGATAACACTGATCCTAGGGGCATTGATCGGGTTTTGGCCAAAATTGGCGATCGCATCAAGAGTACCCTAGTGCTGGTGATTTCCAAGTCCGGTGGCACTCCAGAACCCCGTAACGGCATGATTGAGGTAAAAAATGCCTTTTCTGTCAAAAACTTAAACTTTGCCCAACAAGCCGTAGCTGTGACCGGAATTGGGAGCAAATTAGATCAACAAGCCCATGCTGAAGGCTGGTTAACCACTTTTCCCATGGCTGATTGGGTGGGGGGACGAACCTCTGAATTATCGGCCGTGGGACTATTACCTGCGGCCCTACAGGGGATTAATATTCGGGGGATGTTAGCCGGGGCTAGGGCCATGGACATCGCCACCCGTAAACCGGAAGTTAAAACCAATCCGGCCGCCTTATTAGCCTTGGCCTGGTATTATGGCGGAAATGGCAGGGGCGAAAAAGATATGGTGGTTTTACCCTATAAAGATAGTTTGCTGTTGTTTAGTCGTTATTTACAACAGTTAGTGATGGAATCCTTGGGGAAAGAAAAAGACCTTGATGGCAATATTGTCTATCAGGGAATTGCTGTTTATGGGAATAAAGGATCAACCGATCAACACGCTTATGTTCAACAACTACGCGACGGAGTTCCTAACTTTTTTGCTACATTTATTGAAGTCTTAAAGGATCGATCTTTACCTTCTATTGAAATAGAACCCGGGGTAACAACAGGAGATTATTTATCAGGATTTTTACTCGGAACTCGACAAGCATTGTATGAAAATCAGCGAGATTCGATTACAATTACGGTTCCAGAAGTTAATCCCGAAATTGTCGGAGCGTTAATTGCTTTGTATGAACGGGCGGTGGGTTTATATGCGTCTTTAGTGAATATTAACGCTTACCATCAACCGGGTGTTGAAGCCGGGAAAAAAGCAGCCGCCGAAGTTCTGGAATTACAACATAAAATTATTCAAGTTCTCCAAGATGCGGGTCAACCTCTATCTCTGGAAACCTTAGCTAAACAGGCGGGAGTTCCTGATCAAATTGAAGCAATTTATAAAATCCTGCGACATTTAGCCACCAACAAACGCGGCATCCTATTAGCAGGAAATCCAGGCAAACCAGCCAGCCTAACAGCAAGTATTCACTGGTAACTATGGATTTTTGATGATTAATTGTTAATTGTTGAGGTGTTGGGGTATTGACGTATTGACGCATTGACGTATTAATGTGTTGATTATTAACCAGCGAGGACACTCCCCTACCCCCCTACCTCCCCGGTGCTCCCGGTGCTCCCGGTGCTCCCGGTGCTCCCGGTGCTCCCGGTGCTCCCGGTGCCTCCCCTATTCCCGGTGCCTCCCCTGCCCCCCTATCCCTATGCCTCTAACAATTCTAGTTGTTGATGATGATTTAGGGACTCGCCTCTCGATTAGTGATTACTTAGACATTTCGGGCTATTCGGTGATTGCCGCAGAGAATGGTCGGGAGGCACTTCCCCTGGTGGAGCAATATCAGCCCCACCTGATCGTGACTGATATTGGTATGCCTGAGATGGATGGCTATGAACTGATCAAGCGAGTCCGCGCTCGTCCTGTCTTTCGTCTGCTTCCAGTGATTTTTTTAACCGCCCATACCAGTACCCAAGAGCGAATTCGAGGGTATCAACTCGGATGTGATAATTATTTACCTAAACCCTTTGAGTTAGAGGAGTTGGGGGTAGTTATTCGGGCTTTATTGGAGCGATCGCAATTAATTGAGTCGGAATGGCGAGTGCGTCTAGCGGAGGTGAGTGATGGGTCTGATGGGGCGTTAGATCCCGTCGCTACCCAGTTACAACCGACTTTAGAAATTAATCTCACCCAACGGGAGTATCAAGTCCTAGAATTATTAGCTGAGGGACTCCCTAATATTGCTATTGGCGAGCACTTGCACCTGAGTCCGAGAACCGTTGAGAAATATGTTAGTAGTTTATTAAGAAAAACAGATAGTAATAATCGCACAGAGTTGATCCGCTTTGCTCTCAAAAATCATTTAATTTCTTGACTCGGTAATCACCAAGAAATCCCATAAAATTACCTATTTCCCGTGATTATTGATATTATTATAACACTTAAAAAATCAATGACTTAGGACTTACCCATGGGGCCCGATCAACCGGGTTTTTTAGAAAATATGTGGGTCACAACCAAGTATTTTCACAAAAAAAACCCGGTTTCTTTGGTTCGGTGCGTAAGTCCTGTGACTATTACCCATAACCCAAAAAGTTTTTAGAAATAATGAAGATTCGGGATGCAGTTGAGACGGACTTACCCACGATAGTTGATATTTATAATGCCGCGATTCCCGGACGGATGGCGACAGCAGACTTAGAAAAGATATCGGTGGAAAGTCGAATTCCTTGGTATCGCGAACATCAAGCTCAGACTCGTCCAATTTGGGTGATTGAGTTAGATGAACAAATTCTAGGATGGTTGAGTTTCCAAATCTTTTATAACCGTCCAGCTTATAACGGTACAGCAGAAGTTAGTATTTATATTCATCCTGAATATCAAGGTCAGGGAATTGGAAAAAAACTATTAACCCAAGCGGTGCACCACAGTCCTAGTTTGGGATTAAAAGCCTTACTAGGGTTAATTTTTGCTCACAATCAACCCAGTTTAGAACTATTTAAACGCTTGGATTTTGAACAATGGGGTTATTTACCCAGAGTGGCCGATTTAGATGGAATTGAACGGGATTTAGTAATTATGGGACTTCATCTAACCCCAGCCCAAATTAATTAACTCCCAAATTCGATCCCAAACATGGGAGCAAAAAAAGTATTTTTGAGTCTATAGACTTGGGATTCTACAAAAAAAGGAGCTTATCCAATTAACTGCTGATCTTGAAGATCGGCAGTTTTTTTATGGAAACAGACCTGTTAATCACCTTAGCGACGTTGTACAGGCAATCCTGGGGCGGTCTGAAGGTCAAGATCTCGATAGGTGGGTTGGTTCAGAATCGAGGTGTTGTAGGGATTAATAGCATCGGCTGTGCGAATAATCGGATCGCTACTGGTTTGGCGCAACATCGCCTCCCGATACAATTGATTCACCAGACGAGCATCATTGGTCATTAGGGTTTCAGGAAAACCATTGATGCCATTGGGCCAAGGAAAACTAATCCCTAAATAGGTAGACATTTGACCCAGTAAGGATTTGTTTTTAAACACATCCCCAGAGGTTCTCGATGCCGCCCGCATAAATTCTTCCGCAAACGGTTGATAGGTGGTGGGATAGTTCTTAAACATTGGTTCAGCTTTGATAGAGGTGGCAAACATTGTTGATGCGATCGCCCCAAACATAGCATAGCTAAGGGATTTTAGTCGGTTATTCATGATCCTAGTTCCTCGATAACTCGTTAAATCTTAACCTGTTTTGTTAATCCCAGCCTTGACATTGGACACACCCCCCGAGGCGAGATGTGAACTTTTTTGAAGCTTATGCTCATTTTTGTAACGAGATTGCCTATCCCTGCGTAAAATATGAGCTTAATAACTGCTGCAAGTTCTTCAATAGTTAGAGGAGAAAAAAACCCCATGGCAGAATTGATTAAACCCTATAATGGCGATCCCTTTGTAGGCCATCTGTCCACGCCCATTAGCGATTCCGATTTTACCCGTGCATTTATCGGGAATTTGCCCGCCTACCGTAAAGGTTTATCTCCTTTACTCCGGGGCTTAGAAGTCGGTATGGCCCATGGCTACTTTTTGATCGGGCCCTGGATCAAATTTGGGCCCTTACGCGATTATCCCAGCGCAGCTAATTTAGGGGGCTTAATTTCAGGCATTACCTTAGTTCTGATTGCCACGATTTGTTTATCTGCTTATGGATTAGTTACTTTCCAAAAAAGCAGTTCTGATGCGGGTGATTCTTTGCAAACCTCTGAAGGTTGGAGTCAGTTTGCTGGCGGTTTCTTCATCGGTGGAATGGGTGGCGCTTTTGTTGCCTTTTTCTTGCTGGAAAACTTCGGCATAGTGGATTCGATTTTCCGAGGCTTGGTTAATAGCTAATTGAGCTTTTTTCCAAACATCAAAACTTTCTAACATTCAATAGGAGAATTTGATATGACCGGAGCATACGCAGCTTCTTTTTTACCTTGGATTTTAATTCCTGTGGTTTGCTGGTTAATGCCAGTGGTGGTAATGGGTTTATTATTCATCCACATTGAAAGCGAAGCTTAGATCTTTGTTTTGATTTACAAAAAATCTCCACCATAACGGCGGAGATTTTTTGTTAATAATTTGTACTATTATTGCTTCCTTATTAATAATTTTTTAATAGATTATTTAACCTAGACAACCGTTTGTTTCGGTTAACTTCCTCTAATTTCGCATTAATTTCTTCTAACTCTAAATTAAACTGTTCCATTTCTAAATGAGTCCGGCGTAAATTTGCTAAAAGTCTTTGCACTGTTACAGGATCAGGAATAGGAGATTGTTGGTTCATGGTAAATTCCATTCTAATTTTACTTCTTCTAAACTGCGTTCCCAGGCGGGAATTCTAGCTTGAGTGCGGATAATAGCTCTATTCATCAACTCTAGCATATCTGATGAGGCTTCGGGTTGAGAACGAGCAATATTTTATCACAAAAGATTATTAATAATAACTTAAAAATGATTACATATATTTAATGCTTCTGCTTCTATAACCCTGTAGGGGCGAGGCGCGCCTCGCCCCTACGAGATATTGGGATATTATCAACAATATCACTAAGCAATATTTCGTTGTTGTGATCATTATTCTCTATCTTCTAAGGTTAGGAAATGAAGTTTACCGAATGTTTCAGCCACTACAATTGTTTTTCCATCAGGAGAAATGGTATAACAAGCTAGAGGATTATCTGCTGTAAAAGTAGCTTTAACCTTTCCTGTCTCTAAGTCCCAAATGACCAGATTATTGCCTTTATAAATTGAAATAACTTCTTTGAAATCTGGAGTAATAGTTACTTCTTTTTGAGCATCACTCCACTGATTTTTTATTTTTAAAATTTCCTTTCCAGTTTGTAAGTTAAAAACCCTCAAATATTGATCATTTGTAGCTACAAGCATTTTACTATTATCAGTGTTTATTTGAACAAATAAAATAGATCCTGTTAAATTGATTGTATAAACTTGTTGACCTGTTTCTAAACTCCAAACTTCTAAATTACGAATTATTGCATCATTATTTTTTTCAAAAGTTTGTATCAAAAGTAACTTACTATCTTTTGTAACATCTATAAACTTGATTGATGCTGTATTATTACTAATTGTATAGGGTTGTTCTAAACTCCAAATTATTAAAGTATGAAATATAGATTCATTACGAATATTCTTTGAGTCTTTTAAACAATAAAATATTGCTTTTTTGGTATTAGGAGTAACTGTAATAAATTCTCCATCGACACAAAATAATTCTTCTCCTGTCTCTACATTCCAAATGGTTTTCTCTGGTCTTTTTGTTTGATAATAATAGCCAGAAATAGCTAGTTTATTATCTGAAAACAATAATTCTATATAGGGTTCTATTGTTGAATTACTCATGAAGAAACTTTTAATAAAACTTTTAATATCATCTTCATCGTCTTTCGTTTCATTATATTGATTTGATAAATTGTTTTCCGTTGAAGTATATTTTTCTTCTTTATATTTATCAAAATTTATAATTGAATTATTTTTTATATCTAAAACTATTAGACTTTTATCTTCTAAACAAACGATATATTTTGAAGCATCTTTTGCAATATAAAAAGCAATAATATTTTCACCTATTTCTTCTAATTTAGATGAAGTGATTAAATTATACAATATCAGTTTATTAGAATCAATAATAAATAAAAAATCTTTAATTATTTTTTGATTTTTAAAAAACAAATAATTATTTTGTTTGGGTTCTAAAATCAAAATTATTCCACCCTTTTTTAAATCATAAACCTGGATGTCGTCAAAGGGTTTATTTTTCCATATTAAATACTTAAAATCATGAGTAATTTCCATGTAACCTGATTGATCTTCATCATGATATAATACTCTTGATTGAAAACTATAAAGCATAAAACCGTCCATTCCCATATCATTGTCGTTATAGTAAACAATTAACCATTTTCCATCATCAGTAATTTTGAGAGATGTAGGATAAATATTTTTATTATTTTCTTTTTCACTAAAATTTTGCATTTTCTCCCAATCAAAAATTTGAATACTATTTATAGAAATACCTATAAATTTTTTATTATTAGGAGTTAATTTAAAATCAGAGAAATATTGATTAAATTTGTTGATTTCTTCTTCGTTTTCCCAATCATAAATAATTGTCTTCATATCAGAAACTAGCGAGTTACCTATATCATCGTAGTAATTATAAGAGTAAATTAAGTTTTGTAGATTATGAGTAAATTTTGTATTGACGATCCCATTGGAGTCTAATTTAAGCTCAATAAATATTGATGATAAACTAAAATTTATAGTACAAATAAAGCTCTGTGTATGACGAAATGTATTATTTTTATAGTTTATATTTAAAAGCAAAAAATTATTTTCTACAGATAAAATCTTAAAATCAGAAAATAATTCAATTAAGTAATTTAATTCAAAATAATGTCTATTCTGATGATATTCTGATATCAAATTTAATATTTCAGGAACAGCGTTATATAAACGTATTGGATTTTTATCAATCTTTAAGATAACCAAATTCTCGATTAAACTTAATGTTTTCAGATCCCAAATTTGTAAAAAACCATCTTGTAAGCAAGCAATTAACTTTTTATTGTCTGGTGTAACTGCTAAAGAAAGAATACTTTGTTGACACTCAAAACCAGCAATTTCTTGTTGAGTTTCTAAACTCCATAGTTTAACCATTTTATCTTCAGAACCGGAATACAATATTTTACCATCAGAACTTAATGCTAATGTCGGGATAATTCCTTGATGACCCCTCAAAGTATAAATTTCCTGTCCAGTTTCTAAACTCCAAACTTTAATTGTATGGTCTGCTGACCCTGAAATAACTTGTTTTCCATCAGAGGTCAAAACCAAAGTTAATACACTTCCGGTGTGACCTGTTAAGGTATAAATTTCTTGTCCAGTTGCAATATCCCAAACCTTGATTGTATGATCCTTAGAACCCGAAATTAACCATTGACTATCAGGAGTCACTTCTAGCGCTAATATTTCATCGGTGTGACCCACAAGAGTCCGCAGCAAGGGACTATCAGGTTTTGTTAAACTTCCTTCTAACGGACGTAACCAAGGTGTTGTTTGATTAATTTGGATGTCTTCTAAAAAATTTTGAATCAGAGGATTTTCAAACTCAAGTAAACGTCCGAGTAACTGTGCTGCTAATTGAGTTTTATCTTCTTTTAAAATATGACAGGATAGGCGAATAGCACCTTGTATTAATCTAAAGGTTTCTGTTTGTGCTTCTGACAAGATAATATTGGCACTATTCAATCCTAACTCATAATCTTCTATTAACGCTTCAACTCCACAAACCGATAATTTTGCCTGAATAAACTCAAAACTTGCTAAACAACCAAATAACTGATTAACATACCCCGCTTGCGCTAAATGCTTAGGAGTATGGTTTAATGTATATTCTCGTTTTTCAGTATTCATAGTATCTAACCAAACGTGGATATTACCCATTACCAAATATTCCTCCGGTTAAATTATCGGCAATTTGAGCATTAATTCCTGATAGGGTGACTCCTGCCGCCTGGACAATATCTTTACGCGCTAAAAAGTCGCAAAAACTTTGATGATAAATCCCATAACGAGTTTCACCACCTATCACTTCTTCACGCAAAAATTGTTCCCACTCCTCTAACACTTCTTGAATTGTTAAAGCATCTTCTTTAACAAAATCAACAATTAAATCACGAGAGACTGTTTCCCGTAATTCCGATAAAATATAAACAATTTTAATTTTTGTTCGGGGTAAGGGTTTAGTCATCATCCCCATTTGTCGCCAATGGTCTTCATAATAGGATTGCAACCATTGGGGAAGTTGATTAATTGTTAAATCTTGATATTTCCCTATTTCAATATCGCCTAAAATATAGCGTAAATACATGAAATTATTTTCACTTTTATCCGCTAATTGGGTGATAAAATCTTCTCCCGTTAACCCTTGATTTTGTACCCATGCGTTTAACTGAGGACGCTTTAACGCCTCCCGAATATAGGTTTTAATATCTGCTAAACTCTCAGCTTGATATTGCATCAGGTTAAACCGATAAATGGGTGTAGTAACCGTTAAAGGGAGGGTAAGGGGTCGTTGGGTCAGTAGAAAATAAACTCCCTTCGGTAAACTAATTGGTAAATACAGGATATTCGCCCCACTATAGAACGATAGGTATATTGAGGAGTAAAGTCTTTTAATTTAACCCAAACGTCAGGGCGAGGATGAGCCCATTTTCGACGAATATCAGCTAAATCATAGACTAAACTAATATTGTCTCGACTCAGAGTATTGTAAAAAGCCTCATCTCGTTGTTTAATAATAATTTGGAGTAAAGCTTGGGAATCTTCAAGATTAACTTGATTACCTTGAATATGAAATTGTTTATTAGCTAAACAGTCTTTTACAATTGTTTCCCAATTATCCCCATAACGGCGTTGTAAAGTTTCTTTAATAAACGGTAATAAACCTTGCCCTAAATAAATTAAACCTTGACCTATTCGGGCATGATTTTGAACTAAAAGTTGTTCAGTTGAGTGTTGATTAGTATTAGCCATTGATTAAATACCAGGTACATTGTTAGATTTTAGAACAGTTACTAACTATAGCAGTCCTAAATCATTATCAAGAGCATGATATAATGATATACACTACTTGATTATGACAATAAAAATTATGAATGACTTACAACAGGCAGAAAAAGAGCGGAACAAAGAAATAGCTGAATTAGAAATTTTAATTGAGAGTAATCTTTCGGCAAGAGAACTAAAACGAGCAATAGCTGTCAGGATGGCGCTCACCGGTAAAATTTACCGTGAAATCAGCCAAATTTTAGGTGTAAGCGAATTTTTTGTTGGGCATTGGAAAAAAGTTTTTAAAGGCAAAGGAATCGCTGGATTAAAACTAG
>MNYZ01000001.1 GCA_001873365.1 Oscillatoriales cyanobacterium CG2_30_40_61
TTAATGGCGCTTTCTGTTAGTAACAAAAACTGTTGCAGAAACCGGGTTTCTTAATGGCGCTTTCTGTTAGTAACAAAAACTGTTGCAGAAACCGGGTTTCTTAATGGCGCTTTCTGTTAGTAACAAAAACTGTTGCAGAAACCCGGTTTCTGAATCAATCATCAATCACTTTTCCTCGCATTATCTTCAGATGCGATCGCTTATTTTTACTATCCAGACGCTTATTCTGAGAACTCCGAGTCGGTTTACTCGGTTTGCGAGGTTTAGGAAGGGAAATCGCACTTTTAATTAGGTCTTTAAGTCGTTGTAAAGCTTCTTCGCGATTCTGTTCTTGACTGCGGTATTTTTGGGCTTTCATAATAATCACTCCTTCCTTACTAATACGCTGATCATTTAACGTCAATAGTCGCTGTTTATAATGTTCAGGTAATGAAGAAGCACAGATATCAAAACGTAGATGAATCGCTGTTGCTACTTTGTTAACATTTTGTCCCCCGGCTCCTTGAGAGCGAATAGCAGTCATTTCAATTTCATGCTCAGGGACGTTCACGGTGTTAGAAATTTGTAACATAATTAATCAATAATTTTAGGAGAAAATAGTAAAATCAAACCCGGGAAGGAAGAATAGCTAAATCAGTTTTTGGATCGAATAAATGAATTTTTTCTAGTGTGAGGGCTAACCAAATTTTTTCCCCGGTTACAAATTCCGTTTCGGCGGGAATTCTGACCTGTAAGGAAAAAGGAAGATTATTTTCTCCGAATAGATGTACCCATAATAGGGTTTCATGTCCTAATGCTTCCATCCGATCAACAATTACGGGTAAATTTTTCGTAGCTGGACAACTAACAATTAAATGTTCCGGTCTAATTCCTAAGATTAATTTTTCTTCTTTCTGGCGGGGTAAAACCGTTTGCCAAATATCAGGTAAAGTTAAACGGAATTGACCATGGGTAATTAATAAAGGAGCGATAAATTGAATCGGAATAAAGTTCATCGGCGGAGAGCCAATAAACTCGGCTACAAAGCGATTATTAGGACGATTATAGAGTTCTAAAGGGGGAGCAACTTGTTGAATTCTGCCTTGATTCATCACTGCAATTCTTGACCCCATGGTCATAGCTTCAACTTGATCATGGGTGACATAAATAGTAGTTGTCCCTAATTTTTTTTGTAATTCTACAATTTGGGCGCGGGTTTCGGTTCTTAATTTTGCATCTAAATTAGATAAAGGTTCATCCATTAAGAAAACCTGGGGATTTCTAGCCATGGCTCGACCTAATGCTACCCGTTGTTTTTGCCCGCCAGATAATTGTTTGGGATAGCGATCTAATAAGGATTCAATTTGTAATAATTGGGCAACGGTTAGGACTCTTTCATCTACGGCTTTTTCTCGTTCTGAAAGGTAGCGAAATTGGGGAGGAAGCGATCGCGTTATTCTCACAATTCCATCTTCTAACCATAACGGAGCCGAGATTTGATAGTCTCCAATAGTAAAGGATAATTGTTGATTAGAATATAACTTAGATTCACTTTTAGGAATAATTAAAGGCTGTTTAGGTTCAGTTTCTCGGTAGGAACGCCGCAACCCAAAGCCTAAGTTATCATAAACTTTTAAATGGGGATACAGGGCATAATTTTGAAATACCATAGCAATATCTCGCGCCTTGGGGGGTAATTCATTAACTAATTTATCCCCAATATAAATATTACCGCCCGTAAGGGTTTCTAAGCCCGCAATTAACCTTAAAAGGGTACTTTTTCCACAGCCGGACGGCCCGACTAAAACCATAAATTCACCATCATAGATATTCAGATGTACCCGTTTTAAAATCGCTTGACGGGTGGGGGTTGATTCTAGGAGTTCGGATGAGTTTTTTTCCTCGGATGAGGTTTGACGACGGGTGGGAAAACTTTTATAAATATTATCTAAAATAACTTCTGCCATTTGAATTTTACCTAATTTTATTGCTAGTATAGAATCGAGTTTTACTTTCTAGTTCCCCCCTTTTTTAAGGGGGGTTAGGGGGGATCTAGGACTGGGGCTAAAATTAAGAAATTTACTATTTTATTGTAGGGGATAAATGTCATAGCTATCGAGATCAGCTTCAGCCCAAAACCCCTATTTATAGCCGAGATTAGATCCCCCTAAATCCCCCTTAACAAGGGGGACTTTGACCCTTCCTAAACAAGTGACAAACTAGGAAATGGTTAATAATAGATCCCCCTAAATCCCCCTTAACAAGGGGGACTTTGACTGTTAATTAAATACCCTAGGATTTGATAGAGATAATTCTCTCATCGGGTTTGAGTTTGAAAACGCGATCGCCTGTACTATCTTTTGTGGATAGATTAATTTGATCCGTGGGAACATGAATAATCCGATTATCACTGGTTAACAGATGGATTTGTTGGCGGGGTTTAGCCGGGGCAATTCCTACTAATATATCATTGGTAGATTTAAACTGGATCAGAGAAATTCCAATCCCCCCTCGGTTACTTCCTCGCACTAATTCCATCGCAATTCGTTTAATATAACCCTGTTCTGTCACTAATAATAAACTGCCTTTAGGTGATAGGGTAACACATCCAATTAAGTGTTCTTTTTGTCGTAACCGAGTAGCTTGGGAACCCTGGGCGACTTTACCCATGGGGGGGAGTTGTTCATCATTAATATCAAATCGCAATAGTCGCCCCCCGGATGTGGCTAAAACTACTTTTTCATCGGGTTTAGCCAGGGTGGCAAAACATAATTCATCGTCATCTTTTAGTTTAACAATCGTACTCCCTCGGTTAGTTAATTCCGCTAATTCTATTAGGGGTAAACGTTTAATTTTTCCCTGTTGAGTTAGGGTAATTAAATCGGTTTTATCGGGAAAAGCGGATAATAGAAATTGAGCGATCATTAAGTCTTGGGGATTAATTGATGTATCTTTATAAGCAGAAGGTGATAATAAAGTAATAATGGGTTTTCCTTTAGACCGATTAGAACCGAAAGGAATATCAGCTACACTTAAAGGATAGGCTTTTCCAGTTCTCAAAATCATAACTAGATTTTGACTGGTTTGAGTATTGTGGGTTTGGGCGATAAAATCATCGGTTTCCTCAATACTAATAGCGGTTTTATTTTCGGTTTGATTCCGTTTAGAATCTGTGGTTTTGGGAGAAACTCGCCGAATATAACCGCGATGGGTAATTTCAATTACGGTTTCTTCCTCCACCGGGGGTAAGGGTTGTAATACATCGGGAGGGGATGTGAGTTCTAATATTTTTTCTTTGGATTTTTTAGCGGTTTTATCCTCAGATGTGATAGGAGTTTGACCCTGGGGATAAATAATTCGGGTGCGTCGCTCATCGCCATATTTTCGTTTGAGCGATCGCAATTCTTTTTTCAGGGATTTCAAAAGTTCAGGACGTTCATCTAGTAACCGTCTTAACTGTTCGATATTAGTGGTTAATTGGCTAAATTCTTCCTGTAATTTTTGTCTTTCTAACCCGGTTAACCTACGCATAGGCATAGATAAAATAGCATCGGATTGAATATCACTAAACCCTAATTGATTTTCTAAGGTTATTTTTGCTGTTGATCCATCGGGGGCATTTCTGAGAATTTCAATCAGACTATCTAAATTTTCTAAAGCTAGTAATAACCCTTCCACTAAATGACAACGCCGTTCGGCGGCTTCTAATTCATGGCGATATTGACGGGTTAAAGTATTTTCTCTAAATGATAGAAACTCTTGGAGAATTTGTTTTAAACTTAATTGTCTAGGTTGTCCATTGACAATCGCTAAAAAAATTGCCCCAAACTTGGTCATTAATTCGGTTTGCTGATAGAGATGATGTAACACCACTTCGGGAGAAAATTCCCGTTTTAATTCAATTACAACTCGTATCCCTTCCCGATCGCTTTCATCCCGAATATCCGAAATTCCCTCTAATTTTCCCGCATTAACTAACCCAGCAATTTTTTCAATCCAAGCCGCTTTATTCACCTGAAACGGCAATTCGGTGACAATAATTGCGTTTTTTGTCCGACGTTTTTGGGCGGTAGGAACTTCTTCCATTTTCGCCACTCCCCGCACCACAATACTGCCTTTTCCGTGATGATAAGCTTCAGCAATTCCTTCGGTGCTAATAATTTCTCCCCCGGTGGGAAAATCCGGACCGGGAATCAATTCGATTAATTTTTGATCGGATAATTCCGGCTGATCAATTAAAGCAATTAATCCGTCCACCACTTCCCCCAAATTATGGGGGGGAATATTTGTCGCCATTCCCACCGCAATTCCCGAAGATCCATTTAATAATAAAAACGGCAATTGGGCGGGTAAAACCGTGGGTTCCTGTTGAGAATTATCAAAATTACTAATAAAATTAACTGTGGCTTCTCCGACTTGGGAAAGTAACCCTTCATGTCCCACGGCCGCCAAACGGGTTTCGGTGTAACGCATCGCCGCCGGGGGGTCATTATCCACCGACCCAAAATTCCCATGACCGGCTAACAACGGATACCGACTAGAAAATTCCTGAACCAATCTCACCAAAGCATCATAAACCGATTGATCGCCGTGGGGGTGATATTTCCCCAACACATCCCCCACAACCCGGGCACATTTGCGGTAGGGACGGTCGGGGGTTAACCCCAATTCGTGCATGGCGTACAAAATCCGACGATGTACGGGTTTTAACCCATCCCGAACATCGGGTAAAGCTCGGCCAACAATCACACTCATGGCATATTCAAGGTACGATTGTTGCATCTCGGTATGAAGCGATGTGGTGATCACTTGCCCAGAAAAGAGGTTTAACTGTTTAGCCATGAGTTTAGTTGAGTCTACAGCGAGAGGGTTCTTACCGTTATCAGTAAACAGTAATCAATAATCAGTGTAAGAGTGAATAGACTTTTTGCTGTCAATATCTGTACCGATAACTGATTACTGTATGGCGTGGTATGATGACTTTTCGGTACTGGAGAGTGAAAAATAGAGAGATTGGGTAAATCTATTTGAATAGTATATCGGGTGGGAGACTTAAATGAAGACCGTTCTGATTGTAGAAGACGATCAGGTTAATGCTCGTGTTTTTTCAAAAATATTGACAAAACGGGGTGGATTAGCCGTTAAACACACGGAAAACGTGGAAGAAGTGATGGAGATTGCTCGCACTGGGGAGGCAGACTTGATTTTGATGGATGTTTCCCTAGCCCGCAGTGTTTATCAAGGGAAAGCTGTGGATGGAATTAAAATTACCCAACTGCTCAAGGCTGACCCCACAACCGCGAAACTGCCGATTATTTTAGTAACGGCCCATGCCATGGCCGGAGATCGGGAGGATTTTCTAGCTCAAAGTGGAGCCGACGACTATATCTCTAAACCCGTGATTGATCATCAAAAGTTCGTGGATAAGATTAAATCCTTGATCCCTCCAGAGGAGTAAACCGCAATAGGGGAACTGGAATCCATTGGTTTTCCAGTACCTACTGCTTTTTTGTCCTCCTGGGTTGGGGTTTGAGATTAGGGACTCGGGGGGGTGGGTTGGGTGTCTTTAACTTCAACTAGCACTTTTTGGATTTGAGGATTAGCTAGAAATTTTTGGGTATCCTTGAGTAAGCGATCGCCCCAAAGATTTTCTTTAAGATAATCAGAGTTGGCATAACGACCATCGAGACGTAGGGCTGTTTCTCCTAGAGATAGAGCTTCGGCGGCTTCACCTTTGGTATAAAGGGCTACGGCTAAGGCTAATAGGGGTTCGGCTGCTTTAGGATCAATCTTAATCGCCTGTCTCCATTTGACAATGGCGGTATCAATTTCTCCCTGTTCATATTTGACTAAGCCGACATTGTTAATGGCTGGCCAAAGACTGCTTTCTTGGGCAAAGGCTTTCTCGTATTGCAGAATCGCCTGATCCAACCGCCCTAACATATAATAGGCATTGCCTAAATCAAATAGGGCCCCCGGAACTTTAGGGTCAAGTTTCAAGGCGGCTTCTAGGGATTGAACGGATTTTTGATAGTCGCCTTTTTTGAAGTAGGCTTCCCCTAAAATAAACTGAATCCCGGGGTCTTTGGGTTCTAAGCTCTTGGCTTTTTGCAAAAACTCAATCCCCTGATCGAGTTTGTCTAATTGCAGATATAAACTGCCTAATAGGGCCCAAGCTTGATAACTGTCCGGTGCCAGTTGAGTTGCGAGTTCTGCCCGGGGTAAAGCTAATTGATATTGTTGAAATCGGGTTAACTGAGCGGCTTCTTCGAGCAACCCTAATCCAGTTTGTTTAAGTTGTTCTGAGTCCAGGGGTGGGGTATAGGGAACCAGGGCTTGTCCCCTCGCGGATTGAGCAAGATTCCACCAACTCAGAGTCAGGATAACGGACAGAATCAGGGTTCGATTTCGCACAGTAAGAGCTAACCTAAATTTTTTAATATTTTGCAAGTTCTATTGATCATACACGCACTTGGATCAATTGGTTAAATAAAGGGTAACAAAATCTCAAATTCCGTACCGATTCCGGGCTGCGATCGCAATTTTAATTGTCCCCCATGTTTGGCGGTGACAATATGATAACTCAGGGATAAACTGGTTTCTTTTTCCGTGCGTTTGAGATTAGAAAATGAATCTAGGATCTTTTGTTGTTCTTCGGCAGACAATCCCGGGCCATTATCGGCAATAGTAATTGACACCCAACGTTCAGGAGGGCTGAGATTCTCCCTGGGGGATGGGTCTAAACTGATCATCGTTGTTGTAATCACAATTTGTGGAGCTTTCTCCGACTCTAAACCTGGGGAAATGCTATATTCATCGACCCAATCTTGTCTTACCAATTGATTGAGTAAAGCATTAAAACCATGAATCAAAATATTAATAAAAACTTGGCTTAACTGTCCGACATAACAAGTAACTGGAGGTAAATGACCGTAATTTTTAACTATGTTAATTTCTCGGTTAATCCGACTTTTCATTAACAGTAAAATACTATCTAAATGACTATGTAAATCCGCAGGTTTAGGATGGATTTCGTCAATATGGCAAAAATTTTGTAAACTGGTTGCTAATTTACTTAATCGTTCCGTACCACTTTTTATACTTGATAGAATCCGGGGAAAATCTTGGCGGAGAAAGTCAAATTCTATTTCTTCTTTTAGTTGTTCAATGGCGGGAAATTTCTGCTTATAATGGGACTCATAGGCATCTAAAAGCTCAATTAAACCATCACTATAGGTGATTAAATAGGTTAAATTTCCCCAAATAAATCCCACCGGATCTAAAATTTCATGGGCGACGCCATCAACTAATCTTCCTAAACTCGCCATTTTTTCACTTTGTAACAGTTGAAATTGAGTTCTTTCATAGCGAACTTGAGTTTCAATTCCTCGAATTTGCCAATAGGCAAGATTCAATTCATGGCTGTTTAAAAGACGATAGGAAACCATCCAAGGATAATCCCCCGAAGATGACCAATTTCCCTGTACCACAATTGGATCTATATATCCAGGGGCGGCTCGCTTCAAGGACTGTTGGTTTGCTGCTAGAATTGTGGTTTGTGCAGGTAATACTAATACGGGGGTTCTGATATAACTATAAAGCACATCTAGGGATTGATCTAAAAATAATTCTAACCCCCGGGGACGGAGAAAAAATTCTAGGAGATCCCGGCGAGAAATCATCCCCAAAAACTCAGAATTGGAGTTTTCCTGGGGGTCTACAATAATCACTCCCGGTAGCAAGGGATGTCTTTCAAACTGTTGTACTAGGGTTCGTACACTTGAACCCAAAACCACTTGAAAATCGTATAGGGGTAAATCTCCTAGGGTGGAGTCTAAACTTAAATCTCCTCCGGTTTGACTTTCCCATAAATAGGGTACGGATATACTCGTCAAGGTACTTTTAGGTAGAATTAGCAACACAATTTCCTATCCCTTAGACTAACATTAAGAGATCAAAAATTAATCAAAAATTTATTAATTTTAATTACCAACGGGGTTGATCTTGCAATAGTGCTTCAGCCGCATTCGCCTCTAAAGGACGGGCGAAGAAATAACCCTGTCCTTCCTCACAACCTAAACTTCTGAGCAAGGACAACTGTTCTGGGGTTTCTACTCCTTCGGCGGTAATGGTCATATTCAGATGATGACCGAGGGTAATAATGGCTTGAATAATGTCTAAATTTTGACGAGTTTCACTAATTCTTTGAATAAAAGATCGATCAATTTTTAAATTATGTAAGGGAAATCGATGTAAATAACTTAGGGATGAATAACCCGTGCCAAAATCATCAATACTTAACTGAATATCTCGATCTCGGAGTTGTTGTAAAAGTTCGGCGGCTGACTCGGGATGTTCCATAATCGCACTTTCGGTAATTTCCAATTTTAAATAACTACTATTTAATTGAGTTTGCAAAATAATTTTATCAATATTTTGAATTAAATTAAGTTGAGAAAACTGTTTTACCGATAAATTAACGCTCATTTTAATCGTGCGTTTGAATAAACCTCGATCTTGCCAGGTTTTCAACTGTTGACAGGCTTCTTTTAAAACCCATAAACCGATAGGAACAATTAATCCGGTTTCCTCGGCGGCGGGAATAAAATCCCCTGGGGATATTAGCCCTTTTTTACCATGATGCCACCTTAATAATGCTTCAAATCCATTAATTCTTCCCGTTGCTAAGGAGATAATTGGTTGATAATATAAGATAAATTCTTCTCGGTGTAATGCCAGTCTTAAATCTGTTTCTAATTCTAAACGTTGTTGAGCGTGACGGTGCATTTGGGTATCAAAAACTTGATACCGAGCCTTGCCTTTGGCTTTGGCTTGATACATGGCAATATCCGCATCTCTTAAAATATGTTCCGGTTCTTTATAGGTTTTATTCCCAATAACAATCCCAATACTGGCATTAATAAATAATTCCTGTTCCTCAAATTGAAACGGCCAACTCATGGCGGTTTGGATTTTTTGAGCTAAACGACTAGCATCGTCAATATCTTGAATATTTTCTAATAAAATAGTAAACTCATCGCCCCCAAACCGAGCCAACATATCTGTAGAGGATAAATGGGTTTTTAGGCGACGGGCGATCGCAATTAATAGCCGATCTCCAGTAAAATGTCCTAGGGAATCATTAACTACTTTAAAGCGATCGCAATCCAAAAATAAAACCCCAAACTGATAATTAGGTTCCCGTTGGGTTCGTTGTAAAGACTGTACCAATCTATTCATAAATAGAACCCGATTCGGTAAATTCGTCAGGGCATCATGGGAGGCCAGATGTATCAATCGGGTTTGGGTTTTTTGATGTTCTGAAATTTCCTTTTCTAGCTTATAATTCAAACCTTTTAATTGGGCATTGACAATTTCTAATTCCATTGTCCGAGATTGGACTCGCTGTTCTAATTTTTCATTCAGTTGTTGAATTTCCGCCTTAGCCGATTGTAAGGCAATTTGATTTTCAATCCGGGCTACCACTTCTTCAAATTGAAAGGGTTTAGTAATATAATCTACCCCGCCCACTTCAAAGGCTTTGACTTTATCAATCACTTCATTCAAAGCGCTTAAAAAAATTACTGGGATATCACGGGTTTGTTCATTTTCCTTCAAAGATTGACAAACGGTATAACCATCCATATCGGGCATTTTAATATCTAATAAAATCAAATCAGGGGGCAGGGTTTGTACGGCCATAATTGCCATTTGTCCATTCATTACTCCTCGAACTTTATATCCCATTTGGATTAAAGTATTCGATAACAGCCGGAGATTTTCTAGGGTGTCATCTACAATTAAAATATCGGCTTTAAAAGATCGATTAAAAGAATGATTCATTGCTGGGTTGCTTTATTAGCTAAATCCATTATCTGATCAAAAGAAAAATTATTCACTAACATGATGAGAGATTCTGCGACCGGACTGTGGGATAAGGGAATTTGTTGCACCAGTTGTAAAATTTGTTCGCCATCGGCTGCGGCGGCACTATACCGCAATGCAACTAACCATTCAGGGGACATTACGGTTAACGCATCCGGGGTAATCAGCGAACTTGGTGGGGGCGCTAAGGGCTCTAAAGTCGGAAGATCAGGTGTGTATAAATATCGTACCCCTAAATAGTGGGCAATTTTCTCTAATAGGGCATCTTCTCGGAAGGGTTTTTTGACAAAATCATCACACCCAACTGATAAAACTATAGCTCTTTCTTCTTCAAAAACACTAGCAGTTAAGGCAATAATCACCGTCGCTTGACCTTTTAAATGGGATTTGATTTGTTTTGTGGCTTCGTAACCATCCATAACGGGCATTCGCATATCCATTAGGATTAAATGGGGTTGCCATTGATGCCATACTTTTAATGCTTCTTGACCATTTTCAGCCTCAGCCACATCAAACCCCAAGGGGGATAATAATTTAACTAATAATTGGCGATTGGTCAATCGGTCATCAACCACTAAAATGCGGAATTGAGGTTGATTTTCGGCTAAACCAATGATTCGTTTTTGGGTTTTAATTTCTTGGAGATCCTCCGCCTTAGCCTGGTCAACTTGCAGATAAAATTTAAAAATAGTTCCTTGATTTAGGATACTATTAACTTGAATATCACCGCCCATTAACTGGATAAATTTTTGACTAATGGCTAATCCTAACCCGGTTCCCTGTTGAGATTGACGTCCTGTTTCCGTTTGCATAAATGCCTCAAAAATTTGATGGATTTCATCGGGGGCAATGCCATGACCCGTATCTTCGATTTCAAATTCAAGGGTTAGTTTGTCATTAGTTTGGGTTTCAGACTTAACTTTTGCCCGTAATATTACTTGCCCCGTTGTGGTAAATTTAATCGCATTGGATAATAAATTTATTGAGATTTGCCGGAATTTACTTTCATCAGTTTTAATATATTTAGGTAGGTTAGGATCTAATTCAAAAATTAGTTTTATTCCTTTAGATTTTGCTTTTAATTCAAACATTTGTTCTAAGTTTGTAAAACAGGAATAGAGGTTAAAACAACTTAAATTAATCTGGGTTTTTCCCGATTCAATTTTGGTTAAATCTAAAATTTCATTAATTAATTTAAGTAAATGTTCTCCAGAACGATTAACAATTTCCAGATTTTCTGAAAGTTGGGTATCACTATTATACTGACGGAGCATTAATTGAGTGAACCCTAAAATCGCGTGTAAAGGGGTTCTTAATTCATGACTCATATTCGCTAAAAATAAGCTTTTAGCCAGATTAGCTAATTCTGCCAATTCCTTAGCTTGTTTCAATTGTAAGGTGCGTTCTTCGACTCGAATTTCTAGGGTTTCAAAGGATTCTTTCAGTTCAGATACCATTTGATTAAAAGATTGAGATAAAACCTCTAATTCATTAATGCCATAAACTTCATCTTTAGCCAGGATTTCTTCTAATTTTCCTTGGGCAATTTTTTGAGAATCTTGATTTAATTTTACAATCGGTTTCATAATCCATCGGGCGGTTAAAATGCCTAAAATTACAGATAAACCCAAGGCTAAAAAACAAAGAATAATTGTTCTTTGTTGATTCAGTTGTATTTTTTCCGTAAAGTCCGACTCGGGAACGACAACTACAATTAACCAATCTAAACCCCTGGGATCGGAATAGGGAGCAATTTGGATCAGTTGTCGTTGATTATTATAAATAAAATCTAGTTGTTTTGGGGTAGTAATATTGTTAAATGTTTCAAAATGTGTTAATAAAAAAATAGCTGTTTTTTGCAAGATTTTATCGGAACTTTCAATTGCTTTAATTCTTTGAGTTTTTCCTTTTTTGTCAACTACAAATGATCGATTTAAACGAGAACTGGCTACAATTAGACCGGAACGTTCAATAATAAAAGTTTGTCCTGATTTCCCCACTTCTATACTTTTTAAAAAGTCACTGACTTGGTTTAGAAATAAGTGACTCGCTAATACTCCTAACACTTTTCCTTGATTATCTTTAACAACAACACTCGCAGGTAATACCATTTCAGGATAGGCATGATAAGTAAAAATTGGACTCCAAATGGACTGATCCGTTTGCAATGCTGCTTGATACCAAGGTCGCTCTCGAATCAGAAAGTTTGGTGTTTCTCGGATTAATTTTTTGGGATTTCCTTGGCTATCTAATTCATGAAATTGAATACTTCCCTGGGTAGATAGATCGGATTTCATCATCAACAAACCAGAGTGATTAAATCTCCCCACTCCGATAAATTTATTTTTTTCACTCCCAAACATAATAAAATTTATGGTGTTAAAGGATTGTACTTGTAACCAAAAATGATTTTTTAAGTTCTGGATATTATCAATATCAATATAACCGGATTTAATCGCATCTAAATTGAGTTGATTAATTAAATGGGGAACTTCTAAAAATTCATGCAATCTTTGTTCAATTCGGTTGGAAATTTCGTTTCTGAGTTGATAAGCAACTTGTTCAACGGAGGTTTTACTGGTACGGAAAGACAACCAGCCAATTAGTCCAACAGTGCCGAATAGTTGTAGAATAAAAGGAACAATCAGAACCCATCGTAGAGGAAATTTAATTAATAAGGGCTTCATAGGATAAGTGATTAATAAATTAAACTTTTTTATGAATTGCGATCGCAGTCAAATTGAATCAATAATATTTTAACCCATTGTCAAGGAGGTAGTAGACAGTTTCTCAAACTGTCCATGATGGGTGGGGGTTTTATGGCTCAAAACTACAATATTATTAACAATAATACCCCAAGGAAGTAACGGTTATGAGCAATAAACAAATGTTGGCACAAAAAGATACATCCGCTTGGATTCTTCAAGTTTGGCTCTCTTTTATTCTCGCTGTATCCACAACCGCCGTCGGGATTGCTTACCTTCCCGTTGATATCTGGGTGAAAGGATTTATGGGAATGGGTTTAACTTTTTCGGTGGGGTCTTCGTTTACTTTAGCTAAAACGGTGCGAGATAATCATGAAGCGGACAAATTATTATCTAAAGTTGATCAAGCTAAGTTAGAAAAATTATTAGCTGAATATAATCCGATGAAGTGATTTTTTATCAAAATCACATGAAATAGCTAAATGTTCTCTATAAATTCCCTCTCATTGATTGCATTCAAAATAGCTGTCTAGCTCCTGTAATTTTGATTCAGCTATACAACAAATTAAGCTTTCACTTGAATTTTCAGAATTGCTAAACTCTTGTATTTCATACTTATAGTTTTTAGTTTCGGGTTTTATTTCTGAATTTAACTGCACTAAACTCTTGGCAAATGTACCATTCTCTGCATAATAAGCTTGTTGAAGACGATGACAGATACTCAAGTTTTGTCCAGCTTCAGTTGATTTAGCTTTATTAATTTGTTTAATTATCATTGGTAAAGCAATTCCCGAAAGAATCCCAAGGATAATGATTACAAATAAAAGTTCAACTAATGTGAATCCTTGATGTTGTTTTTTAATGGGGTTTATTGGTGACATTTTTATCATTAATTTAGCATCGTTAAAAAAATACTTGATCTATCATTTCAAGCTAAAGGTATACATCTTTAATAAAAATTAGAGCGATCTAATGTTAAAACTAGATCACTCCTTCATATTTTAATGTTCAAAAAATATTGCCATTAAAAGTTTACTACCGCCAAGACCAATAATCATCAAAACAAGCCCATTTACCCTTATCCTTTTTTGCATAAGCACCTATTCGTGGGTGTTTCCATTGACATAAGCCCTTTGGAGTTCTGTCCCAGCACCGAAGAGGAGTCCGACAATAATATGTAAATTTCTGTATATCACCCCCAGTAATATTACTTAATTTGTACTCGGAACGCTGCCACTTGGCGGCTGAAGCCGGGGTTACGGTTGTTGTTACTCCTAAAGTAACCGTTGCTGTTAATATAGTTAGTGTTGTTAGTGCTTTTTTTAGCATTGATGTTTCCTCTCATTAATACTGGGTCTAAAAGAATGATTGCTACTGAATTTTTGTTACAACAATCCTATTGCTTAATATTGATTTTGTCTATTCGTATATTTCGGTATTTTTCAAATCATAAAAGTTAAGATCGTGAACATCATAAAATCTCATATATTAGCTTCTAAATGGTCAATCGAAGACCGTGAAACCATCATAAATCATATAAGTTAATAAAATACAATAAAAAATATGATATAATCATAAAAAATATTTAAAATAATAGTTATGACTTATAATGATCTATTCAGTTTCGTAGATGATTTAGTTTTTACTCACACCAATCAACATCTAACTGATCTACAACTTGCTATTATTGAAGGCACTTTATTAAATAAAAAATATTCCCAAATTGCTAAGGAATTTGATTGTACGGAGGGTCACATTGCTAATACAGCCTCACAATTGTGGAAAATTATGACAAAAGCATTCGGTGAAACTGTGACAAAATCGAATATTCGATCAATCATGGATCGGTATCAATTCTCGGAAATTTCAAATTTTGGTAATTTTAATTTTGTTCAAAAAGGTAATATCAATGTTTGTACAGAACCTATAAATTATCAAAAAATTCCACAAGATCCAGCACCATCATCAACAGTTAATCCCCAAAATTCCAACTTTAAACAACAAATTGATTTAAGAGATGCACCCAACTTAACCCTGTTTTTTGATCGGACTGAAGAACTAGCAAACCTGAACCAGTGGATCTTACAAGAACGGTGTCGGGTTATCCTAATATTAGGAATGAGTGGAATCGGAAAAACAGCGATCGCTCGTCAACTCATTGAACAAATTAAAACAGAATTTGATTGTATTTTTTGGAAAAGTTTGCGAACATCTACGCCTTTAAAATTATTATTAAAAGATTTAATAAAATTTTTGAATCCCACAGAAGTTGATAGATCTTTAACCGGAGATGATCAATTAAGATTATTAATTGAGAGTTTGCGCGATCACCGTTGTCTGATTATTTTAGATGATATTCAATCTATATTTAATCCTAGACAATTAGTCGGAGAATATAAACCTGGTTATGATGATTATGGAACTTTATTTCAACTGTTTGCTGAATTTCCCCATAATAGTTGTTTACTCTTAAATAGTTGGGAACCTCCTTTAGAGCTTTTGAGATTTAATCACGATGATTCATGGGTTCAATTTTTACAATTACCTGGACTCACAACCGGAGGAATAGAACTATTTAAACTGTTGGAATTAAAAGATGAGGAAAACTGGTTAGAATTAATTCATATTTATCAGGGAAATCCTTTATTTCTAAGATGTGTTGCTCAAACTATTAAACACTTATTTTCAGGAAAAGTTTCTGAGTATCTTAAATATGAACCCGTATTTTTAGGAGATGAAATATTAAAGATATTAACACCACAATTTCAGCGATTATCTGATTTAGAAAAACAGGCGATCGCTATTTTTTGTTCTGAATCATCTCCGATTGATATTTTACAGCTAAGTCAAAAATTACCGATTTCTACAACAGACTTATTTAAAGTGATTTTATCCTTAGAAAGACGGGGATGGATAGAAAAAATCGAGGCGAATGATACAGCTAGATTTAATATTAAATTCCTACTCCAACAATCTATCGCTGATCTCAATAATACAAAATCTGAATTAAGCTAATAATAATCGTCCTTTAGGTTCAGGGATAGAACGTCATAACTCGTCGCTCGACATTTGTTAACAATGTTAGATCGCTAATATTTTTTCGTCACTTAAATCAATAGTTTCTAAGTTTAGGGTAAATTGAGTCATAGTTCTGATTAGAAAGCTATGGGATTATAGTTATTATAAGCGATGTACCCCAAAGCGCAGCTAGAGCGATCGCTATTTTTATAAACTATAATAAAAAAACAGTCATCCTAACGGACATTCAATAATGTCTATTGTTGAAGAACAAATTCAAACCCCAACACTTCTCCCTGAAGTGCAATTTCCGCCCAGTGATTTATTGAGTCAGGAGCCTCCATTGGAAAGCGAACTCCATCTCCGCCAAATTCTACTTTTACTCAACTCGTTAGAATGGTTATGGCAAAATCGAGATGATTTTTATGCGATTGGCAACTTAACCATTTATTATAGTCAACGTCAAAAAAAATCCGAAGAATTTCGCGGGCCAGATTTTTTTGTAGTTTTGGGAACTGAACGAAAACCCCGTAATAGTTGGGTTGTTTGGGAAGAAGATGGCAAATATCCTAATGTCATCATTGAAATGTTATCCAAAACAACGGCTGATACTGATCGCGGAGAAAAAAAAGAAATCTATCAGGATGTTTTTCGTACCCCGGACTATTTTTGGTTTGACCCAAAGACTTTAGAATTTGCCGGATTTCATATTGTTGAGGGTCAATATCAACCCATTCCACCCAATGAAAATGGCTGGTTATGGAGTCAACAATTAGATCTATTTTTAGGGATTCTTGATCATAAATTACGATTTTTTACAATAGGAGGTGAATTGGTTTTAATGCCTGAAGAAGTTGCTAGAAATGAAGCTCAACGGGCTAATAAGTTAGCCGCTAAACTCCGAGAATTAGGAATTGATCCTGACCAACTTTAAAAGGATTTAATACCAAACATTCCTGATTAAACGGAAGATTAAAATAGGCAAAAGGAGACTATTCTTCTTTTGCCGAATTCAATTAAAAAAAGATACATTAGAAAAGTTATTAGCTGAATATAACCCGATGAAATAATTTAGGCTGTTAATCACAAATCAAAATACAATTGAGATCAATTTTTCTCGCCTGTAGGGTGCGTAAGAGCCTCTCGCACGCACCTATTAGCACCTAGAGTTATCAAACTCACTTAGAGTTATCCAGCGAGCGAGGACGCTCGCACTACCACCGCTATATTTTAAATAATTAAAAAATAATTTTTATTGACTCATTTGTTCCGCTTGTTGTCCTGCATAATTCAGATTTTTTTGATATTCTATAACCTTGAAATCAACAACAATTAGAGATATTATTGATTAACCTCTTTGTTAGCCATATAGATTTTAAACAAAGGGTCAAGAAAAAATTTAGAGCGATTGGCTTTTTTTCCTTTTTCTACTAACCCTCGACGTTGTAAAGATTGTATTCCATTGATAATTTCGTCCAAGGATAATTTTAACTCTAATATCATGGGTTCAATCTCTACTTCCTCTGATTGATTTGCCATTTCAATCATAATTTGTTTTTCCACTACAGATAACCGTTGCCAATGGCTTTGCAAAAGGGTTTCTAAATCTCCTAAAAATACAGTTTTACTATTTAAAAACTGAGAAACACAGCCGTTAAATAAGTTATCTATTGTATTAGCAATTAGTTTTAACGCCATAGGATGACCTTGATACAGTTCAATCAACTCTAACCATTGTTCCTCATCCAGTAATTCTTTTTCTTCTAAAATTGCTTTTCCTCCCTCTCCTAACCCTTGCAGATGTAAAGTCCTAATACAAGAATTTTTTCCCTCTAAGATAGCAATTTCTCGTGGTTTTTCCCAACTCAGAAGTATTAAACAACTAGGATGGCATGAAGTCGCAATTTGTTTAAAAAATATGCCATAATCTTCATAATCAGGTAAATATTGACCTGCTAATTGTCCTGAACTAAAAATAGATTGCAGATCATCTAAAATTAGTAAACACCGATAAGAACGACAATAATCTAAAACAGTAGGTAAAGGAGAATCTTCTGTTTGAGATAAACATTGAATTAAATTGGTTTTCAATTCTGATAATAGGGGTTTGTGGCTTAAACTCCGCCAAATAATAATATCAAATTCCTGTTGAATTTCTTTAATGAGTTGAACTGCGATCGCACTTTTTCCAATTTCACTCAGTCCGTATATTGTAATAAGTCGCATCTGTTCTTCTAATATCCATTGTTTTAGGGTGGAGAGTTCAGAAATGCGATCGTAAAAACTTAAAACTTCAGGTGCTTCTGTCAAATCAGATTTTTTAGGTTGATTTAGATTGGAATTATTGTTATTAGGCGGGTATGGTCTTTTTTGATGAAAATATTGATAGGGTGTAATTTCTGATAATTCTTGTTTTTCTGATGGTAAATTAACGTTATTATTATTGATAATATTTACACAGTCACCAATATTAGTAATATTATGAGAACCTAATGTTTCAAAAATAGAACGTAAGTTTGATTGTTTTATATCTTCCTCTAGGATATCAGATAGAAGTTTCCATAATTTCCAAGCTTGTTTTTTAACATGATCATAACTACAGTTATAATTCTCTGCGATTTCTGCGTATTTTTGACGTTGCCAAGTTCCTTCTAGTATCGCTTTTTGTAGAGAGTCGAGATGTTTTCCCGTTTTAGCAAACACCTGTTCATCAGTCCACTGCAAGACTTCTTGAATATCCATAAATGTAGGTGAGGTTGTCGTTGAGTCTGAATTTTTCCCACTTTATCCCACTTTTTGCAATTATGGTAACTTTTTCCCACCTTATCCCACGATTTGAGAACTGGAAATATTTCAAAAGTTCCCACAATATACCACTATTTTTGCTTGTGTCAACCACCAATAGGATGATATCTTATTGAGAGCAATCAAATTAACGAGGAATAAGACTAATGGTTAAAACATTAGGAACTCAGCCAAGTTGTCCACAAAAATTACCTTTTGCAATGTTTTTTGCAGTGGAACCAGCTTTTACATCGATTGATAAACAGGTCTTAGAAACAGAGTTGCGATATAACCCTGAGTTCCAAATTAATGATGAAAGTCGCCTCAATCTAATTGTGGGAGGACAAACCAGCACTAGCATCAAAAAATCTACAGCAAGTGGTACTTTTGCGGGCAAAGATGATGATGATAGTGTACAAGATGAAAGTCAATAGATATTTACGGTTTAATAAAAAATAATAGAAACAAATGGGCATTTGTTTCTTAAAACAAACAATGCCCTTATTTTCATTAAGAATTTTAGTAGAAATAATCAAATGATGAAGCCGATTTTATTGATCACGAATAAGTGTGATGTTCATGCTGATTTTGTAGCCATAGAGTTGAGAAAAATGGGTTCCGATATTATTCGGATGAATACTGAAGATATTTTTGCTAACTCAAACTTTTTCTTGGAAAAATCAGAATTACAACAACCTTGGACAGTAAAATTTAATTTTCAAGATTCTAGTCAAACGTTTACAGACGAATCTTTTGATACAGTTTGGTACAGAAAACCAGAAAGGGTTGAAATTGAAGATTTGATCATAGAAGATCATGCTAAATTTTTTATTCAAGAAGAATATGATTATTTTTTACGTTCTTTCTATACTCTCTATGCAAATAAAAAATGGGTTAATCCTTTCTGGAGTCTGAGACACTCTAATCAAAAATTACCTAATTTAGAACTTGCAACTAAACTAGGTTTAAAAATCCCTAAAACTATTGTTACTAATAATTCTGATAAAGCTAAAGAATTTGGAGAAAAATGTAGTTGGAATTTACTGGTTAAAACATTTCATTTTTCTGGTTTTGTAGTAAATCAAACCGAAGCATGGCACTGTTTTGCTAAACGAATTAATAAAGAAGAATTTGAAGAATTTGCTGAAACAATTATTTTTGCTCCTACATTCTTACAAGAGTATATTGAAAAATCAATAGAATTGAGAGTAACTATTATAGGAGATGAGGTATTTACGGCTGCCATTCATTCTCAGGAAATAGAAAAAACAAAATCAGACTGGAGAGCAATTGATACTTACCAAATTAAGCATACTGTTTATGATTTACCAGAAAATATTGCTAATAAGCTGTTAGCTTTTAATCGCCATTACTCTTTAGTTTTCTCAACCTTTGATTTAATTCTTACTCCCGATGGAGAATATTATTTTTTAGAATGTAATCCAAATGGTCAATGGTATTGGATTGAAGAATTAACAAAACTACCAATGGCTAAAGCAATGGCTAAATTTTTGTTGGGAATAAATTCCAACAGTTGGGGCTAGTTTAGCAAGATTATTATGAAGGAATAAACACCTCAAATAAGCCAAAATTAAAAGTTAACAGATTTTTAGTGCTTTCAAATTATTTACTTTTTGATAAGGAGGTCAATCATGGCATCAGGATCTAATTCAGTTCATTTTCAAAAAAAAATTTTAATCGGATGGGCAATTTTAGGATTGGTTTTTGGGCTTGGTATTTTAATTTACGAAATGATTTCACCTTCAGGAAGTTTTAATGGAATTGGAGAGATTATTGCTAATGTTATTGTCCTGATTCCTGGTATGGTCGGTGCAGGAGGTCTTTGTTTTTTGTTGGAAGGATTGATTATTTGTGGAGGCAGATTTTCAGAGGTAACTCATTCTCAATGGGTTTGGTATGTTTACCCGGTCTTTTTTCCCGTAACACTTGCTTTTGGTTGGGTTTTGAGCTTGCTTACATCAAAATAGAAACCTACATAAAATTAGTTTATAAAAGTGGGGCGGGTTTAGTAATATTGGTATGAAGTGACAAAGCTCTCAAATAACCCGCCCCTACAATTTTTCTGAAAACAGGTTATAGTAGTATTAAGCTAATAATAATCGTCCTTTGGGTTCAGGAATAGAACGTCCTAACTCTTGGGCTGTTTCAATCCATTCTTGCATAATAATTTCTACATTTTCTAATGCTTCCTGATAGGTTTTTCCATCCGCAGCACATCCAGGTAACTCTGGTACTTCTGCAATAAACGCTTGATCTTCATGACTCCAATAAATCACTATTTTATGTTGAGACTGGATAATTTCTTGCAATTTCTGTTTAACTTCTGGTTTCACATTTAAGTCCACATCAGGATCACCAAAATATTCCTCTAGGCATTGCTCAACGGTGTGCCGAATTAAATCTTGAAGTTGTTCTACAGTCAGATTACTTACCAACATTGTTAATCCCCAGATTCTTAACTGTTTGAATTTATTATATCAAAATTAAACGCAAGATTAAAATAGGCAAAAGAAGAATATTCTCCTTTTGCCCGATACCAATTAAATGAATATAAAAAAAGGCAGTTTTAGCCCGCCAGAAATCAGTTATTCGGTTAAAGACTTCTCTTGTTTCCGTTTTTGCTTCTGACGTTTCCGGTTAGCTAAACCCGCTTCCACAGGGAAACCAACAACAGGAATTACCTGATCTTGACGTTCTACTTCTAAACGTTTTAGTTCAGTATAATTAACCCAATTAATACAATTAACCGGACAAGTATCAATTGCTTCCTGTATTAACGCGGATGTATCGCCATCCTGTCTAAATACCCGCGCTCGACCATAATCTTCTTGAATAAAAAAAGTATTACGAGCGACGTGGGAACAGTGTTTACACCCGATACAGGTGAGTTCATCCACATAAACCCCTTTTTGCCGCAATACACCGCCGAGTTCCGGCTCAAACCCCGAACGTTCCGGTGCATTTCGCAAAAATCCGCCCAATTCCGGTTCTAGTCCAGAACGTTCGGATACGGGATCAGTTAGCGATACAGACCCATCAGACATTAGGCACTCCAGCGTTGTAAAACTAAGCGGATGGAACCATCTTGATGATTTTGTTGTTCTGAAACTTGAAACCCTTGTTTGCTGGTTTCATTAACAACGGTGTGGTAAGCATAGCGTTGAGTGATTTTGCTCAAAAACCGATCAACGGGAACCGCTTGTTGCCAAAATTGTAAATCAGCAACAAACTCATATTCTTGGCCATTCCAGGTAAAACCTAAGTCATAACCGTTGTCTTGTTCAATGACGACTTGAGCAGGACGGGTTTGACCTTGATAACCGCGAACCTCTTTAGGGCCAGCTTTCCAGTCAATTCCCAGATCACTTAAAGCAGTTTGTAATGAGGTCAGATTCCGAATTTGGGTCTTGATTTGGCTAAAGTGTGACATAGTTAGCTATTTTTAACGAGATTTTCAGTGAACTCAAAAACAGAATTTACCAATGGCTCGAACCGACTTGGGTTGTCGCGGTCTCTGAATGTTGTTGGGTACGGGCGTAATATTCAGAAGTGGTTTCCTGAGTTAGTACGATACCTAATTCGGCTTCGAGGGCGGCGGTTACTTCCGCACAGGAAGACCCAACAATGCCAGTAACTTTCTCCTGCACACGGCCATCTGGATAGATGATGAATTCTAAGGTTTCCATTATGCTAGGGGAATGGCGAGGATATACACCGACGGTTGACTCTTAACTGGTACGGGCGGGTTTTTTGAGGTCTTTGTGAATTAATCACAATCGCCGATGAACCCGCCCCTACGACTCTTTACCGACAACTGACAACTGATGATCCTTTTGTTGATTAGGCGTTTGACTCGAAATGTCCGTACATCAATTTTGACTAATGGAGTCAAAAAGAGTCACAACTTAACAAAAGTTATTAATATTTGAGGCAGTAGGACAATTATATGTTAACTTTATCCTAAATTTACAATCCCAGTCTTAATAAAATCCTCAGAAACCTTTATAATCTGGGGAGGACTGTTGATGAGCTTTTTTTGTCAGCCCCCGCAATTGATTGTTAAGAGAATTAGATCCCCCCTAACCCCCTTATTAATCGGGGAATTAGATCCCTTAATCCTATTTTTTAGGAGAGAACTAAATTCAAAGTCCCCCTTTTTAAGGGGGATTTAGGGGGATCTAATCTGGGGATTATTGCTTGATTTGACACCAATAATTCTATTTTTCTTTGATAAGTACCAATAATCCAAACCTTTATGCAGCTTGCTCCCAAACCTCTGACCGACGAAACCTTAACTCCTCCCCAGACTGAAACAATTATTTTAGATGTTTCTGGGATGCAGTGTGCGGGCTGTGTGAAAGCGGTGGAACGTCAACTGCTCCAACAGTCGGGGGTGATTTCTGCTTCTGTAAATTTGGCGACGGAAGTGGCCAGGGTTGAATGTGCAGCGAACCAAATTAACCCGGAAAATCTGGCTGAAATTTTAACTAATACCGGGTTTCCCGCCCAAATCCGTAATTTAACCTCCTCGGCTACGGAGAAATTAAAGGAGCTACAAGACCGACATCGCCAGGACATGGGGAAACAAATTCAACGGATTGTTACCTGTGGTCTGTTATTATTATTATCTAGTATCGGACATTTACATCATTTTGGCTTTCCCCATATTCATCTATTAAGTAATATTTGGTTCCATTGGGGACTCGCTACTATTGCGTTATTATTTCCCGCCCGTTCTATTATTATTGATGGTGGACGCAGTTTATTAAATAATTCCCCCAATATGAATACCTTGGTGGGACTGGGAACTGTTACCGCTTATTTAACCAGTTTTGTCGCCCTATTATTTCCCCAATTAGGTTGGGAATGTTTTTTTGATGAACCCGTAATGTTATTGGGGTTTATTCTATTAGGAAAAACCCTGGAACAGTACGCTCGACAAAGAGCCGCCACCGCCTTTCAATCTTTAATTGCTTTACAACCAACTACCGCCCGTTTAATCCCGCCTCAATCTCAAGATAATGCAATTTTGAATAGTGTAGAAATTCCCGCCGAACAAGTTAAGGTTGGGGAATGGTTACAAGTTTTACCCGGGGAAAAAATACCCGTTGATGGGGAAATTCGGTTTGGGACAACTACGGTTGATGAATCGATGTTGACGGGGGAATCCATGCCGATTTTAAAACAAATTGGGGATACTATTTCGGCGGGAACAATTAATCAAACGGGGGTAATTTTAATTGAAGCAACCCGCACGGGTTCTGATACTATTTTAGCCCAAATTGTACAATTAGTAGAAACTGCCCAAACTCGCAAAGCCCCGATACAAAAATTAGCCGATATTGTCGCGGGATATTTTACCTATTTTGTCATGGGTTTAGCGAGTTTAACCTTTATATTTTGGTATGGGTTAGGAACTCGAATTTGGCCGGATGTTATCCCCTTAGCTGGAATAGAAATAGCCACGAATGCTCCTTTGTTATTAAGTTTAAAATTAGCGATTGCGGTATTAGTAATTGCCTGTCCCTGTGCCTTGGGATTAGCCACACCTACGGCGATTTTAGTGGGTTCGGGCATGGGTGCAGAAAGGGGATTATTAATCAAAGGTGGGGATATTTTAGAGAGAGTCCATCAACTCAATACTGTTGTTTTTGATAAGACTGGAACTCTAACCATAGGTTCTCCAACGGTAACGGATTGTATAACAATTTCTGAGTTATCACCACAACAAATCATACAATTAGCTGCAACAGTAGAACAGGGTTCAAATCATCCCATTTCTGAAGCGATTTTAAGGGAAGCGAAAGACCAGAATTTATCGTTATTAATGGCATCGAATTTTCAAACCCAACCGGGTTTAGGGGTTGCGGCTATTATCGATAATCAAACCATATTTGTCGGTAATTTAGCTGGGTTAATTCACCACAAAATTAACTGTCCTGAAACCTTACCCGAATTTTTAGGAAAAACCATAGTTTATGTTACAATAGATGGTACAGTTGTCGGGTTAATGGCAATGAGTGACCCCCTCAAAAGTGATGCTAAATCAACTGTTACACAACTACAGAAAATGGGGTTACGGGTAATTTTATTAACGGGCGATCGCCAATCCGTTGCCAATGCGATCGCAATTGAGTTAAACTTAAAATCAGAGGATATTTTTGCCGAAGTCCGACCGGAAGGGAAAGTTAATCTAATTCAAACCCTACAACAACAGAATCAAGTTGTGGCCATGGTGGGAGATGGGATTAACGATGCACCCGCTTTAGCGCAGGCAGATATTGGAATAGGGTTACAAACCGGGACGGATGTGGCGAATGAAACCGCAGATATTGTGTTAACGCGAAATTCCTTAATTGATATTGTTGATTCCATCCAATTAAGTCGCGCCACCTTTAATAAAATTCGTCAAAATTTATTCTGGGCATTCGGTTATAATATATTAGCAATTCCCCTGGCGGCTGGTTTTTTATTCCCTCAATTCGGAATATTATTAAGTCCTTCCACTGCGGGTGCTTTAATGGCATTAAGTTCTGTTACTGTTGTTACCAATTCCTTATTATTACGTCGTCAACTCAAAAGTTGTTGTGCTTAAGCACAATCTTTATAGGGAAAAAATTATATCATAGCATTTTTTGTGGCTATGTTTACAAGGGTAAAGCCTAATTTAACCACAAAGACACAAAGACACAAAGAAATTGTATTTAAGTAATATTCGGGACTGTTTAATCAATCCAAACAAAATCCTATTTCTCCTGAACAATCAAAACTGCCTAAAAAGGTAACACCCAGAAACCAGAAACCGGGTTTCTCATAGAAACCCGGTTTCTAACTCATTCTTAGATTAACTTTGAGTTACAACTTCTTTTTCCTTCGCTAAGAATTTTTCTAATTCTGTTAGCGCATCTGCATCCATTTTAGTTTGCATCGGACAGAATTTCGGCCCACACATGGAACAGAATTCGGCCGTTTTATAGATATCTGCTGGCAGGGTTTCGTCGTGATATTCCTTCGCCCTTTCTGGGTCTAAGGATAACTCAAATTGACGATTCCAGTCAAAGTTATAACGAGCTTTTGATAACTCATCATCCCGGTCACGGGCTCCCAACCGATGACGGGCAATATCGGCGGCATGGGCGGCAATTTTATAGGCAATTAACCCATTTCTGACGTCTTCAGCATTTGGTAAACCTAGGTGTTCTTTGGGTGTCACATAACATAACATTGCTGTGCCGTGCCAACCGGCGATCGCAGCCCCAATCGCAGAAGTGATATGATCATAACCTGGGGCAATATCTGTTACTAACGGCCCCAAAACATAGAAGGGTGCTTCAGAACAATCCTCCATCTGTTTTTTAACATTAAACTCAATTTGATCCATCGGAACGTGACCAGGGCCTTCTACCATCACCTGAACATCATGTTCCCAGGCGCGACGGGTTAATTGTCCCAGGGTTTTGAGTTCCGCAAGTTGAGCATCATCGGAGGCATCATGGGTACAACCCGGGCGCAAAGAATCTCCTAAACTAAAGGAAACGTCGTATTTTTTGAAGATTTCAATAATATCATCAAAGTGGGTATAAAGAGGATTTTGCTTGTGATGATGCAGCATCCAACGGGCAATAATTCCGCCGCCACGGGAGACAATTCCCGTAATTCGACTTCTAACTAAGGGCAGATATTCGATTAATAATCCTGCATGAATCGTCATATAATCCACACCTTGTTGGGCGTGTTTTTCAATAATATGTAGAAAATCATCGGGGGTGAGATTTTCAATTGTGCCGTGAACACTTTCCAAAGCTTGATAAATTGGAACAGTGCCAATGGGAACAGGAGAAGCGTTAATAATAGCGGTACGAATTATGTCTAAATTCCCCCCTCCGGTGGATAAATCCATCACGGTATCAGCGCCATATTTTACGGACAAATTCAGTTTAGCAACTTCTTCTTCTAAATTAGAAGAACTAGGAGAAGCACCAATATTAGCATTAACCTTACATTTAGAGGCAATGCCAATCGCCATCGGTTCTAAATTGGGATGATTAATATTAGCAGGAATAATCATTCGTCCCCGTGCCACTTCTTCCCGAATCAACTCAACAGGTAAATTTTCCCGTTGAGCCACATAGTTCATTTCTTCGGTAATCACGCCTTGACGGGCGTAGTGCATTTGAGAAACGTTGCCCTGTCCACGCCGTTTGGCGACCCATTCTGTCCGCATTTTGATTTTCCTCTTATTAATAGCTTCCCTCCGCCGGTACTAGCCGGACTCAGGTTCCAAGGGTGTTTTTTCTCAGCCTGAACCTATCAGGCACCCCTAGCTTATTAATTGAAAATGGTATCACAGTTTTTGTTAATTGGCTATAAATTAATCAAATAGGACTTACCCAGGTCGCGCGAGAAACCGGGTTTTTTAGAGAATATCTGGGTCACAAGGAAATATTTTCGGGAAAAAACCCGGTTTCTTTGGTTGGGTGGGTATTCAGGCAAAATATAGCAAGTCTAAATGAATTGTACAGTCATAATGATCGGGATTATTAACCCTAAAAAATACTTACATTCCCTTGTAGGGGGACGGCGCGCCCATCCGTGTCAACTTAACGCTAAAAGTAGGCGATCAAACCAGAATTCACGCTTATCTGATCCCAAGTCAATGATCCCCCCTAACCCCCCTTAACAAGGGGGGAACAGGAATTCAAAGTCCCCCTTGGGAAGGGGGATTTAGGGGGATCTAATCTCGGCTATAATCAGAGGTTTTCGGCTTAAGTTGACACCCATGCGGCGCGCCTCGCCCCTACAATTATTTGGATTTCTAGCTATTTGTACAACTGATTTAGACTTGCTATATTATCATTGTTAATTAATTGATGGTGCGTGCACGGAGCTTACGCACCCTACTTAAGGTTTCTAAGATTATTTATTACGGCTTCATACCCATCCTCATTACCTTGTTGTCGAAACAGTTGCGCCGCTGTTTCCCAGTCTTCCCTCGCTTTTCGTTTATCTCCAACCATATACAAAGCAAAACCCCGATTGTTGTAAGCAGCAGCATAATTAGGATTAATTTTAATAGCCTTATCGTAATCGGATATCGCCCCTTGATAGTCTTTTTAATCATCGCGAGCAACACCCCGATTGTAGTAAGCAAGAGCATTATTAGGATCAATTTTAATAGCTTTATCGTAATCGGATATCGCCCCTTGATAGTCTTTTAAATCATAGCGAGCATTACCCCGACCTGCGTAAGTAATAGCATCATTAGAATCAATTTTAAGAGCTTTATCGTAATCGGATATCGCCCCTTGATAGTCTTTTAACTTACTGCGAGCACTACCCCGATTGACGTAACCATCAGCATAATTAGGATCAATTTTAATAGCTTTATCGTAATCGGATATCGCCCCTTGATAGTCTTTTAAATTATTGCGAGCAAGACCCCGATTGTTGTAAGCCATAGCAAAATTAGGATCAATTTTAAGAGCCTTATCGTAATCAGATATCGCCCCTTGATAGTCTTTTAAATTAGAGCGAGCATTACCCCGATTGTTGTAAGCCATAGCATAATTAGGATTAATTTTAATAGCCTTATTGAAATCAGATATCGCCCCTTGATAGTCTTTTGAATCATAGCGAACAACACCCCGATTGACGTAATCAGCAGCCGTGCTAGGATTATTGAGGTTAGCAACTCGACTATTGGCGGTATTATTAACCGTAACCGTTGTATTTACTTGACGGATTTGGGGTTTGAGGGCGATAAAAGTATTAATCGGAATCGCAGAATTAATCTCCGATTTGACGAGGGTAAATTGTCCATTACCGCTATCACTATTAATTTGGACGGTAACGGGAACAGCGATTTTGTAAACTTCATCGCCAGTTTTAGCAGAAACCGCCACGCTTTGACTAATCACAATAGCCGCAACGGTAGCGCTTCCGGTTAATAGATGGGTGAGTGAATCAAAACCCCTGGTCAGTGCCATAATTATTAATCCGTGATGGTCGAATCCTTGGTTAAGGATCATTATAGCTCAACCGTTCAAGAATTGCATCAGTTTAATCAAAAAATTTTGGAGCCTGGGGTGGGTATTCAGGGAAAATATTATCATTATCAATTAATTGATGGTGCGTGCGCTGCGCTTACGCACCCTACGGGTGATTGAAGTCTAAAACATCTTCATAAATTTCTGATACCTGACAAGTGAAATTAATACTTTCTAATTGTATCTGTTGATTTTGTTGATAGGTAAACAATTCCCAACGCCCCTCTTGATTTTGTCTAAAACATTCAACGTTAATTTTATTTTGACTAATTAACACATATTCTTGTAAGGTTTCAATCTGTCGATAATCGGCAAATTTATCCCCCCGATTAAATGCTTCGGTTGAGGGAGATAATACCTCAATAATTAAACTGGGATATTGTTTAAAATAACCATTATTTCGGTCGCGGGAGTCGCAAGTTACCATAACATCAGGATAATAATAACTATCGGCGGTTTTAATATAAATTTTCATATTTCCCGTATAAACACGACATCCTTGACCGCGTAAGTGATTTTTAAATAAAGCAATCAAATTCCCAGAAATCGTATCATGAGCATCACTTCCCCCAACCATTGCATAGACTTCTCCCCCAATATATTCATGGCGAATCGGGCTAATTTTTTCGCCTTCGAGATAATCTTCATGGGAAATTTTATAATCAGAAGAATTAACAATCATAATTAAAATAGGTTAGACTTTTTCAAGAATACTGGGTTTTGGTAAAGGTTCACCATCCGCTTGATAGGAAATAATCAGAGATTCTATGGCTTCTTTTCCATTTGCAACCGCTTCTTCATAAGTAGCGCCATGGGTTCTCCAATATTGACCAATAAAATCAGGTAGTCCGACTAAAAAACATTCATCTTCCTCTGACCATTGAATCACCATTTTATACTTAAGTTGTTTTAGCTCTCTAATCTTTTTTGGCATTATATTTTAGATGCTGATCAGAAATCAATTGTTGGATGGTGCGGGCGCGTTGATAACCGCACCCTACGGGTTTATTTTCGTCTGGATTCTAATTTCTGGTAAACATCTCTTAAATCAACATTATGATAGGCTAAGGCAACTAAAGTATGATAGAATAAATCCGCAACTTCTCCGGCGATCGCATCTTTTTCATCATCCTTACAAGCCATTACCACTTCTGCCGATTCTTCCCCAATTTTTTTGAGGATTTTATTATCTCCCCCGGCTAATAATTTAGAGGTATAGGATTCTAATTGTGGATAGTCGCGGCGATCGCAAATCAGATCAAATAACCCCGATAACGTATTTCCTGATAACTCCTGATGGGCTTCTCCTACTCCAATAATCACCATGGGATTATCGTCGTTGTAACGAATTTCTTTTACTGTTATTTGCGAATTCCATAACACAACTTCTGTTTCTTGACAAGACCAAATTTGTCGCAATCTGATAGTTTTTTCTAAGGATTCTGGATTCATCCAAACCCAATTTAACACCGTTCCTTCTAAAGCATCTTGGATAATAGATAGAATCAATCCTTTTTCGTCGTAACGAATTGTATCAATTTCACTCAACAGGCTTAACTCTAAGGGTTTTAAGGTTGACATAAATTTACCGAATACAACGAGATCCCTAACTTGATTACAATATCATCTGGTTGGTTAGGCGATACCCAGTAAAAGCGATGTTCTTATAGCTTCTAACGTCATCAACCCAAACAATATACCTTTCAAGGAGATTATCTCAGAGTGACCTTACCCTTAATAACCACAAAATCAGAAGAAATATTTGCCGCCGCCCAAAAAATCATGCCGGGTGGGGTAAACTCCCCGGTGCGGGCGTTTAAGTCCGTCGGGGGACAACCTATTGTTTTTGATCGAGTCCAAGGCGCCTATGCTTGGGATGTGGACGGAAATCAATATATTGATTATGTTGGCTCTTGGGGGCCGGCAATTTGTGGTCATGCCCATCCCGAGGTGATCAATGCCCTCAAGGAAGCCCTAGAAAAAGGTACCAGTTTCGGTGCTCCCTGCCTCTTAGAAAATATTCTAGCCGAAATGGTAATTGATGCCGTTCCTAGTGTGGAAATGGTGCGTTTTGTCAATTCGGGTACGGAGGCTTGTCTATCGGTCTTGCGTTTGATGCGAGCCTTCACCGGACGGGAGAAACTAATTAAGTTTGAAGGCTGCTATCACGGACACGGGGATATGTTCCTGGTCAAAGCCGGTTCCGGGGTGGCTACCTTGGGTTTACCCGATTCTCCTGGGGTTCCTAAAGCCGTTACTATTCCTACTCTCACCGCCCCCTACAACGACCTAGAAGCGGTAAAACAGCTATTTAAGGAAAATCCCAACGAAATTGCTGGAGTCATCCTAGAACCGATTGTAGGCAACGCTGGCTTTATTCCTCCCGATGGTGGATTTTTGGAAGGGTTGCGACTGCTAACTCGGGAAAATGGGGCTTTATTGGTGTTTGATGAAGTCATGACCGGGTTTCGCATTGCCTATGGCGGGGTGCAGGAAAAATTCGGGGTGACACCGGACTTGACTACTTTAGGAAAAGTCATTGGTGGCGGTTTACCCGTAGGAGCTTACGGCGGACGTCGGGATATTATGTCCATGGTGGCTCCGGCTGGCCCGATGTATCAAGCCGGAACATTATCAGGAAATCCGTTAGCGATGACGGCGGGAATAAAAACCCTAGAGTTATTGCAAAAACCAGGGACTTATGAATATTTGGATAAAATCACCAAAAAATTAAGTAATGGTTTGTTACAAATAGCTAAAGAAACGGGTCATGCAGCCTGTGGAGGTCAAATTAGTGGAATGTTTGGTTTATTCTTTACTTCCGGGCCAGTCCACAATTATGAAGATGCTAAAAAATCCGATTTAGCCAAATTTAGTCGTTTTCATCGGGGAATGTTGGAGCGGGGAATTTATTTAGCTCCCTCTCAATTTGAAGCCGGGTTTACGTCTTTAGCCCATACAGATGAAGACATTGATCAAACCTTAGCTGTAGCTAGAGAAGTCATGTCTAGTTTGTAATTTTTCCGCCCCTACAAGTTTAATTAAATGTAGGGGCGATTTGGTTTTAAATGGTTGATTAATAGAATTACCAAATACCACAATAATGAAAGTTCAGACCTCTATTTTGACAACCATCCTATCTTTGAGTATTCTAGGTACTGCTATTATTGCTCAAGCAGACACCGTAAAAGCTCGCTGTGATGTTTACCCCAAGGGAGAAGATAAAGCCTCCTCCTCTGGTCTGTGTACTTTTTCTCAACGTCAAGGCTTTATCGATATTGAACTCAAGGACGGTAAACGCTATAGCCTGCGCCCAGTGGGGGATAAACCGGGCAACTATGTAGACCAGGATGGTAAAGCCGCCTATCGTCAAGGGGGTTTGGATGGCAAAGGACAGATTTATCGGTTCGCCAATGAATCGATAAATGTCTATTGGGACACGGCTCCCTATTAAATACCCCACCACAAAGTAGTAAGCCCTTCAGGGCTTTGAGGTCAGTAGTAAGCCCTTTAGGGCTTTGAGGTCAGTAGTAAGTCCTTTAGGGCTTTGAGGCGTAAACACCTCACTACGAAGTAGTTAGCCCTAAAAGATATTGAGGCGTAAACACCTGACTACGAAGTTAGTTAATTATTAATCCTTTGTCCATTCGGTGTGGAAAAATTCACCCCGGGGTTTATCAATACGCTCATAGGTATGGGCGCCAAAATAATCCCGTTGGGCTTGGGTTAAATTCAATGGTAAAGTTGCCCGGCGGTAACTATCAAAATAGTCTAAGGACGCACTAAAACCAGGAACCGGAATCCCAAATTGATTAGCTATAACTAACACCTCCCGCCAGGCTTGTTGACGATCTAAAATCGTCTGTTTAAATTCCGGGGCTAATAACAAATTGGGTAATTCAGGATTCTCGCTAAAAGCCGCTTTAATTTTATTCAAAAATCCCGCCCGAATAATACAGCCTCCTTTCCAAATTCGCGCCATTTCTCCGAGATCCAAATTATACCCATACTCCTTAGAAGCGGCACTTAATAACGCCATCCCTTGAGCATAGGAACAAATTTTAGAACAGTACAACGCATCCCGAATTTTATTCACTAATTCGGAAATATCTCCCTGATATTCACCCGTCGGCCAAGGCAATTCTAAGGAAGCAGCTACCCGTTGATCTTTATAGGAAGAAATAATCCGACTATTCACCGCCGCGATAATTGTCGGAATCGAAACACCCAACTCCAAAGCACTCATCACCGTCCAGCGTCCGGTACCTTTTTGTCCGGCGGAATCAACAATTAAATCAACTAACGGAGAACCGGTTTCCGGGTCAATTTTTTTGAAAATATCCGCCGTAATTTCAATTAAAAATGAATTGAGTTCGTCGGTGGTATTCCATTGGCTAAAGACTTCATGCAGTTGGGCCGCATTCAACCGGGCGACATTTTTCAGCAGGTCGTAGGCTTCGGCAATTAACTGCATATCCCCATATTCAATGCCGTTATGCACCATCTTCACATAGTGACCCGCTCCCCCTGGCCCCACAAAAGTCACACAGGGGCCGTCATCCACCTGGGCGGCAATTTTGGTTAAAATCGGCTCTAATTCTTTATAGGAGGCTTCTGTCCCCCCTGGCATCAGGCTGGGGCCCCAAAGAGCACCTTCTTCCCCGCCACTCACACCCATGCCCACAAATCCTAAACCCGTGGCTTCTAATTCCTTGGTGCGGCGTTCGGTATCTTCATAGAGGGAGTTGCCCCCGTCGATAATCATATCATCTTGATCTAGCAGGGGTTTAAGCTGATCAATCACCGCGTCCACGGGTTTCCCGGCTTTGACCATCACCAAAATGCGGCGGGGACGCTCTAAGGACTGGACAAATTCTTCTAGGGTATAGGCGGCTTTGACGTTTTTTCCCTGGGCCCGTTGCTGCATAAACTCATCGGTTTTGGCTCCGGTGCGGTTATAAACTGCGATCGGAAACCCATTGCGCTCAACGTTGAGGGCCAGGTTTTCACCCATGACGGCTAGACCAATTACACCAAATTTTTGTAGGGTCATAGAGTTGTATTGACTGTAATATTGTCGGTTACTGAATCCAGTAATCTTATTAGATTACCGTTGATTTTACGGGGTGTATAATTTAAGTCAGATTTTTTTAAAGATTTGCCGGATCAAGAATTTAGTGCAGTTTGATCAAAACCAATGGAAGAATTACAATATCTCGCCACTTGGGTTAAGGAACAACACGCCCAAGAATATATCCTAACTTGGTTATTGACTCAACCGGGTCTATGGTGGTCAAATGGGGAAGTTTACCAAGCGGTTTCACAAAAATCGGGGAAACGGTTGCAGGAATTTGTCAAGAAAAGCAAACAAGGAGATCTATTTCAAGGCATTACCGATAAAATTGTCAGTGATGAAAGTTGGGATCAAATTGCTGAGAGTTTAGGTCGGTTAATGGGAGTTTATCAAGAGGAATTGGTCAAGTTACAGGATCAAGGACGGTTACAACAAACTCCTCGTTTATCGGTTCCCCGTCCTTCTCCTACGTCAAAATCCTGGTCTAATATTGATGTTCAACAACCTCTACCTGACCCGAATACCGATGCTCTAACTGGACTCTAAACTATTAATTATTGTGGGGATAGCGATCGCTTTTTTTGTTATAATTAAAATCCAATACAAAATATAATAGGAGATTGTTTTTATGTCTCTGATGACAATTAAAGATTTAGAGCAAGTCCAAAAAAATCTCTCCGAAGGCGGTTTAGATTATCAGTTAGAATTGATCAACGGGAAGATTGAAATTATGGGGCCATCGGATATTGTCTCTAGTGAAATTGGATCTATTTTTACCCGTTTTCTAGGTAACTGGGTTTATCCCCGTCGTTTAGGTCGTGTCTTTGACTCTGCTGGGGGTTTTATCCTCCCTGATACTAACCTCAAAGCTCCTGATGTTTCTTTTGTTCGTGCATCCCGTCTCAGACAAAGTGTGCGTTATTTTGCTGAATTAGTCCCTGATTTAGTGGTAGAAATTAAATCCCAAAGCGATCGCATCAATCCTTTAAAAAAGAAAATTAATCAGTTTTTGGAATTAGGGGCGCAAGTTGGTATTTTAATTGATCCTGATGAGTTAACAGTTACGGTTTATCGCTCTACAGAGGAACCAATTGTACTCGGAAATGGAGATATTTTAACCCTACCAGAACTTTTTTCCGGTTGGGAATTACCGATTAATGAATTATGGCCTCCGGTTTTTACCGATGATGAATTCTGAAAGCACTTTTCTATGGGAGTTCGTGTTTTTAGATACAGTTTCAGGGGAATCAGACCGTTGATAATTTCATCAGGTGGCTATCGGGTCAAAAACTTTAGCGGGATGATCGCTGTTATGGATTGTAATACCTATGAAACCTCGAATTATTGTTTGTAGTTTAGGTCGCACGGGATATCAGATTTTCAGACTCCTGAAACAACAGGGGGCTATTGTTGTGGGTATCAGCGATAAACCCATGCCCCAAGAAGGGTCTGATGTGGTGGTAGGAAATGGGCGATCGGCTTCAACTTTATTAGCCGCCGGGGTGAAGACAGCCAACGCTTTGATTTTAGCCGGAAATGATGAAGCCACAAATTTAGCGATCCTAATGCAAGCCCGAATTTTAAATCCTCAGATTCGGATTATTAATCGTTTATTTAATACTAATTTAGGAACCCGCCTGAATCAAACTTTACCCGATCACAGTACCATGAGCGTTTCGGCTCTGGCTGCTCCTGTGTTTGCCTTTGCCGCCTTGGGAAATCGGGCGATCGGACAACTGGAATTATTTAATCAAATTTGGCCGATTCATGAAGAATTGATCGATGAAGATCATCCCTGGTTGGGAAATAGTCTCAGGGATTTATGGGTCGATTCCAATCGAATGTTAATTTATTATTTGCCTTTTAAAGATAAAATTGATTTAGTTTCTGGGGTGATGGCGGATCAAAAGTTACAGGTGGGCGATCGCTTAATTATTGCTATCAAACCCAAAACCCATCAAATTCAAAAGGATCTAAAATATCGATTTCTTAAATTAAAACGGGGACTACAAAAGTTTAAACAATATGCTAAATCAGCTTTAATTGTTAGTTCGATTTTATGCCTAACCATCTTAGGAGCAGCGTTAACCTATATTTTTGTCGATCCGAGTTATTCTTTTGTGGATTCTCTCTATTTTTCCGTGGGGATGATTACCGGAGCCGGAGGAAATGAACAAGTAGTTGAACATTCCCCCGATACTATTAAAATATTTACGGTGGTGATGATGTTAATTGGCACCGGAGTAGTTGGAATTAGTTATGCCCTATTAAATGATTTTATCTTAGGAACTCGTTTAAAAGATTATCTGGATGCGACCCGAGTTCCCGAACGTAATCACTATGTTATTTGTGGTTTAGGAGAATTAGGATTAAATATTGCTCAACATTTATATCAACGGGGCTATGAAGTCGTAGTTATTGAACGTGATCCTAATAGCCGTTTTCTCAGTACCGCCAAGGGGTTAAAAATTCCCATTTTTGAAGGAGATGCCAGTTTAGCTAATACTCTCAAAAGTGTCAATATTGAGGCCGCCGAAGCATTATTAGCCGTTACCAATGATGATACCGGAAATTTAGAAATTGCTTTAAGTGCTAGGGGATTAGCACCCCGCTTACGGGTGATCACTCGCACCCATGACTCCCATTTTGCCTTGATGGTACAACAGATTTTTGATTTTGAAGCGGTATTAAATACAACGGAAATCGCGGCTCCAGCTTTTGCAGCAGCAGCGCTGGGAGGAAGGATTTTAGGTAGTGGAATTACGGCGGATAGTTTGTGGGTGGCTTTAGGAACCTTAATTACCCACAATCACCCTTTTTGTGGAAAACGAGTCCAAGAGGTTGCCAGAAAAGCGGATTTTGTCCCCTTATATATTGAAACCGCCTATCAAACCATTCATAGTTGGGAACTGTTAAATTTTCTCCTACAACCCGGGGATATTTTATATTTGACCATGCCAGCCCATCATATTGAGCAACTGTGGCACACTCTCCCCCCAGAACGATTTACCTGGGAGGATAACCCCGTATTGAGTCGAGAGTCGAGCCTAGGGCCAACGAAAAATTAATCGGTTAAGTAAGGAACAGGTACAGCAAAGCGTTAGCCATAAACTATGTCTGACTGATGACGGACAAGCGCCGACTAACTGCTCACTGCAAATGTCCGCTTTTCCCTTAAGGTTCACTATTTTGAAATTGTTGTCTACGGTTACGAAGGCGACGGCGTTCTTTATGGCGAGCTACCTCTTTCCGCTTGCGTTTTTGTCCGGGGGTTTCAAAATGACGATTTTTTTTCAGATCGGCAAAAATGCCAGCTTGTGAAACTTTTCGTTTAAAGCGACGTAAAGCAGACTCTAATTGCTCAGTTTCACCGAGAACGACTTGGCTCATTCCATATTCTCCCAGTTAAAATTATAGATTTGTTTAACAAGCTGCCCTAATTTAGCGGACAGAGACAAACGGGAATCAGATATCTTTTCCCGTTCCCCCGAAGCGGTGATGATGGCTTTAGACGGCCTCCAAGAGCAACCACGGGGAATATCCACTTGAATCGAAGCATGGTAGAAAAAAAATTTCTCATCAGGCTTGGTGTTGGCCATTGACTCCCCATGCAGAGCAATTCTTACTATAACACAAATTGTGACCACAATTTATCCCAAGCATTAGTGATCTGTTGAAAGGGACTCAGTGGTATGCCTAATCTTCCTTATTGTTAATGAATTGTTAATTTTAATTGAGGAGGAATCAACTCCAGTCCGAAGACTTGAGCAAAGGTTTCTGCCACTTGCAAACGGACGGCTTCTAAACTAATCCCCGGAATAAATTGGGCTAAACTACCCACGGGTTTATCGGCAATACCACAGGGAACAATGGCTTTAAACCCGCTCAAATCGGGGCAAACATTTAAAGAAAAACCGTGCATGGTAATCCAACGACTAACTTTGATCCCCACGGCTGCTACCTTGGTTTGATGAATCCAAACTCCTGTCAACCCCGGAATTCTTTCGCCGGGGAGTCCATAGCTGTCTAGGACTTGAATTAACACCTGTTCTAACTGCCGTAAATACCAATGTAAATCAGGGGTATGGCGTTGTAGATTTAAAATCGGATAGGCGACTAACTGCCCCGGACAATGGTAGGTAACTTCCCCGCCCCGTTCCACCCGATGGAGTTCGGCCGGAGTTTGGTCGGGATCGAACTTGAGAAATCGTAAATCGGCTCCTTGTCCCAAAGTGTAGACAGGAGGATGTTCCAACAGCAGTAACAGATCATCGAGATCGGGGTTGAGTTTGCGGTCTTGAACTAAGGATTGCTGCCAATTCCAGGCCGTTGTATAGGGTACTGATCCAAAGTAATAAATTTGACAAGGAGCAGCCACAATAACCGTTAAAAAAGAAGTGAACAGGAGATAGAGTAACAGATTTGATGCTAATTTGAACCGACCCTGGCTAAAGCCAAGTGGATTCTTTTTTCACAGGCTCTTAACTAGGATGTATCCCCCGTCAGATCGCCTCCAAAAGCAATTTAAGTCACGGATATACCAGCCGCCACAATATTTAAACCTCTATCTCGAATCACCATAGAAGCAGCAATATCTCTATCAATTTCAAATCCACACTCATGACAACGATGAGTTCTTTCACTTAACTCTTTTTTGCCTGTGTTCGTCCCACAATTAGGACAAATCTGTGAGGTGTAATTTTTATCTACTTTGCAAAAATAAGTGTCAGTTTGGCTGCCAACATATTCTAGGATTGTGAAAAACTGTCCTAATCCCATATCTAAAGATTGCTGGCAAAACAAACCCTGACTCCATGACATAAAATTGATATCTTCTACAAAGATCATTCCCACATCTCTACAAAGTTGATGAGCTAATTTGAAATGATAATCTTTACGTCTGTTTGCTACTGCTTCGTGTAATAACGCTATACGATGTTGTAGTTTTTCCCAATTTCTAGAACCTAAAACTTTCT
>MNYZ01000010.1 GCA_001873365.1 Oscillatoriales cyanobacterium CG2_30_40_61
GGAGCAGGGGGAGTAGGGGGGGGTGGGGAGACGATTCAACCTGAACCAGAACCATTTTCTTCCCTTGCCGATGAAGGTTTGGCGTTCACTTCTATGGCTTTGGAATTTCACACCGAAGCACCTGAAGCAGTGCGAGCGTCCTCCCTGCCTGATACACAGGAGTTAACCGCTCCTACAACACCATCGGCCGTTAACACACAACCGTCCATAACCGATCAGCAACCCTCAAAAGTTGTCGCCCTTGAGGTTTCGACTGAAAGTTTGGCGCGCCAGGGTGATCCCGATGCGATCGCCAGCTACCTGAGTGAGATTTTAGGGGGATTAGGGGTGGGGGTGAAAGTTACAATTCGGGAAAAATCCCCGAAAGGAAAAAAAACCGAGCCACAACCGGACACAAATCCATCGGGGCGGCGGCTGTGGGTTTTGTGTGAATCAGCCTATAGTCCCGATCCCTCCCTATTAGCTCAACCCATTGCTCAACGGTTGCGACAGTTGCAGCTTGAAGGGTTTCGGGATGCTTGTATTTTATTGCAAGTCGTTGGGGAATCTACCCCCGACTGGATGTTACGGATTGATTTAACGCCACCGGATCGGATTCTCAAACAGTGGGGACGCTGGGGAGATGAACAGGCGATCAATCGCTTACTCAATGACAAATTGAGTCAATTGCAGGTAGAAGTCCGAACTACCCTGAAAGAATCCACCCTGCATCTGTTTTGTCATTGCATTCAACCGAACGGTGCAACCAAAAGCCGCAGGCGTCAGGTTCGAGATAAACAGACGGTGATGGATATTATTATCCCCCTATTGGAGAGCCTGGCTCCTCAAGGAATTTGCGCCGCCACGGTCTACGGTTTAGAAACCACCGCCACCCAATCTAAACCGGGCGCTCCGATTTGGGTAGATTGGTTAAATTTACCCGCCGCCCAAAATTCTGACCTCCAGCCCACGGCCTTAACCTTAGCCCAACAGGGCAATCTTTCCGCCTTGCGTTTTGTTCTGAGTCGTTTAATTAATCCCGATTTGGAGCTAAAACTAGCCACCGGCGGGATTGGGGTATTGTTATTACAAAAAGCCGAATTACTGCACGTCATGACCGAGGGAGCCACTTGTCCGTCCCAGTCTCAGGTGGCTCCGGTGATTGCTCGATTTTTACGCACCCATCGGATTAGTGGGATTTCCGGGGTGAGAATTTATGGCCGTCGTTCGGGACAAAAACTACCTCTGTGGCGCTATGGGGTCTATTTAAAAACCAGTCAACCGGATACTGTCCCCTCAACCTTACCGGATTTTGTTAGTTCGCCGACCGAAGGCGAAACCCTGGGAGAAAAGTCATCCCTACCCGATGGTTTAGTCCTGCGCCCTGACTTAAACCTGGAACATCTTGAAGCGGATGTTCCCCGACCCTTAAATCGGCTGTATCCCAATTGGCGAGAGGTTTTAGATCGGGGGGCTGAAGTTCTCGCCCAAGTTTTGGTCACGACCCGGTTATTTTCGCCCCGGGTGGCAATGATGGTTTCCCTACCCAGCAAAATCCACCGTTATCAAAAAATTGCCTTAGCTTTAGTTTGGGCAACCTTGGGGGGATTATTGGTTGTACAGGTGGATCAAATCCTGGGGGAATGGTTAGGAGAAATTCCCATAAATGGGTTAGGTAAAGCCCTGATCACACCGAATAATCCCACTAATTTTGAGGCAAAAACTTCAGAAATTGTTGTTGCTTCCGATCTCAGGGAAACTCAAGCTAATTCCTCGGAAAATAATGTATTTAATGGGAGTAATTTTATTTCTTCTACGGTCAAAACCCCAAAATGCAATTTATCTGATACAAAGTTAGGGCTAGAAGCCTGTAAGTTAGCCCAATTGCTTTATCCAACTTTTAAAAGCCCCCAATTAGATGAGCAGTTAGCTCGATATCAACATTTTATTTTACAGGAAAAACGCCCCCCGGATATTATGATTATTGGCAGTTCTAGGGCTTTACGGGGGGTTGATCCCCAGGTTTTAGAAACGGAGTTAAAAGCCCGAGGTTATGGGGAATTAAAAGTTTATAATTTTGGGGTAAATGGGGCAACCTTACAAATCGTTGATTTAATTATTCGTCAGATTTTACCCCCGGAACAATTACCTCAATTAATTATTCTAGCCGATGGGGTGCGCGCTCTGAATAGTGGTCGAGTTGATCGGACTTATCAAACAATTTCTGCCTCGGAAGGTTATCAACAAATTTCCCAGGGAACATTTAAAATAGAGACGCCCCAGGGCAATTCTTTACAGGATCAGGAACAATCTAGTTTAAATTGGCAATCTAATTTAGGAAGTTTAGCTGCAAAATTTCGTCAGGGGGAGTTGAATTTTCAGGAGTTTCAAACGGAATTAAATCAACATTTTGTGGGGGGATCAAAGGTTTATGGAAAACGCGATCGCCTACAATTTTTATTACAGTCTATAGTCAGGGGAGAAGGGTTTAAAAGCCAGATGGAATCCCCCGTTGATGAAGCTGAACCTTTTAATCAGCAATCCCTAAAAACCTCTGAATTTTTACCCAGTGGATTTTTACCTTTATCTACTCAATTTAGCCCGGAAGTTTATTATCAAAATCATCCTCAAGTTTCGGGCTATTATGATGGGGATTATCAAGGGTTTGAATTAGAGGGAAAACAAACCACAGCTTTAAAAAATTTAATTGAATATGTAGACTCTAAAAATATTAATTTGGTGTTTGTTAATATGCCTCTGACTCAGGATTATCTGGATCAAGTGCGGATGGCTTATGAAGAAAAGTTTCAATATTTTATGCAATCAATTAGTCAAGAAACCGAACTTTTGTTTATTGATTTATCTACAGAATGGTTACAAAAATATGACTATTTTTCCGATCCCAGTCACTTAAATCAATATGGGGCGGTGGTTGTTTCTCAAAAGTTAGTTGAACTGGATCAAATTCCCTGGCCAAAAAGGAAGTAGACAAGTAGGGGATTAAATTTAACTGATTAATCCCGATTAAACTGCAAAATTTCTTAACAAAAATAGTTATAGCGCTAGGGAACAGGGAACAGGGAATAGGGAACAGGGAACGCCGGATCTGGGAATGAGTTTCACAGATTTAGTAGAGACGTGCCATGGCGCGTCTCTCTTTCCCATGGCGCTGTAATGCGTAGCACTATACATCCTCTCTAATATAGCGCTACGATGAGCGGGAACAGGGAACACCGGATCTGGGAACAGTAAGGAGTGAAAGGGTTTGCTGGATTCAGAAATGTCCTAACCATAGCGCTACGCGCTATATTTGTCACAATAGAATTATTTCAATGGTTTTTCCCTACATAGGAACCCCATAATGCTGACGCTGTATCTATTCTGTCTTGCTATTGGTGGGGGTTTTGTGATTTTATCAGCCTTTGCTGGACTGGACGGGATCGATTTTGATACTGATTTTCAGATAGATGTTGAACTTTCTGAACCTAAAAATGATCCAGAAACTCTCACATCCAGAAGCAGTCGAAAATCCCCTAAACCATCGTTTCACTTACCCTTTTTAACCTTACGATTTTGGACGTTTGGGAGTTGTTTTTTTGGCTTAACCGGATTTCTTTTAACAAAACTTAATCCTTTCTTACCCCCGGCTTTAATTTTTGCGATTTCCCTAGGAATTGGAGTTAGCTTTGGAACCATAATTGTAGGAATTTTAGGCAAACTTCGCCGACAACAAGCCAATAGTTTAATTTTATCTGAAGATATAATTGGATTATGGGGAACCGTTGAAATTCCGTTTGATCAAAACTGCAAAGGTAAAGTCCGATTATATCTGAAGGAATCTATGATAGATGTTGTCGCCATTACCGAAGATAGTCATAGCTTTGAAAAAGGGGATAAGGTTTTTGTGGTTGGTAGAAGTCATAATAAAGTCTTAGTTATTTCCGAGGAAAACTTGAATTAAGGATTAAGATTGAGTAAGATATAAAACAGATCACAGATAATAGACACAGATTAAAAATTTATCCTATTAATAGGAGGTAAAATGACCCAAGATTATATCCCCAAAATTCACAATTCACCGATGATTACGGAAGTTGCCCAGGTTCCTAACCCGGGTAATCCTCCTGATAATAGTTCTAATAATATTGGAACGGCTTTACCCGTCGCCCTTTCTATTTTTGGTGTGATTGTTTTTCTGTGGTTTATGAATACCTTTCTGCAAATTTGTAAACCCAATGAAATTTTGATTTTATCCGGTCGCAAACGTCGGAATAAAGATGGACAGGAACTGGGTTATCGGGTAATTTTTGGCGGTCGGACACTGTGTATTCCGATTTTAGAAACCGTTAAAACCATGGATTTACGGACAATGCCCGTGCGAGTGGAAATTAAAAATGCTTATTCTAAAGGAGGAACTCCGTTAAATATTCAGGCGATCGCTAATGTTAAAATATCTAATGATCGACAAATTGTAGGAAATGCGATCGAACGGTTTTTAGAGCGAGATCGTTCGGAAATTTCTCGGGTTGCTAAGGAAACCTTAGAAGGAAATTTACGCGGTGTTGTCGGAACTTTAACCCCAGAACAATTAAACGAAGACCGTCTACAATTTGCCGAAAGTATTGCCGAAGATGTCTCGCGGGATTTATCGAAATTAGGTCTACAATTAGATACTTTAAAAATCCAAAGTGTGTCCGATGATGTGGATTATCTTAACTCTATTGGTCGCCGTCAAATTGCCTTAATTGTCAGAGATGCGGAAATAGCTGAATCTAATGCCATGGCCGAAGCTGAACAAACGGAAGCCGACTGTCGGCGACAAGCAGAAGTGGCAAAAACCCAAGCCCAAACTATTGTTTTACAGAAGGGAAATGAACTGAGAAAAATCAAAGCTGAATTAGAACAGCAAGCCCGTTCTGAGGAGGAAAGAACCACCGCAGCCGGGGAAGAAGCTCGGGCAAAAGCGGAACAATTATTGCAAACTGTCAGGGCAGAATTAGAGCGGTTACGGTTAGAATCTGATGAGGTTTTACCTGCGGATGCTCAACGTCAAGCCCAGGAATTAAGAGCAAGAGGAGAGGCGGCATCTTTAACTGAAAATGCTTTAGCGGCGGCTACGGTAACGGATTTATTAAATCAAGTTTGGCAGGAAACGGGCTCGGATGCTTCGGAATTATTTAATTTACAACAAATTGAAATGATTCTCCATGAAGCGGCGAAGGTTCCTAACCGAGTTAAGTTAGAAAATATTAATATTATTGATAGTGGGGATGGTAAATCCGTTGCTGGTGTTGTTAATATCTATCCTGAAATTTTCCGCCAGTTTTTGGAAACAGTTGAGCATATTTTGGGGGTTAAATTATCGGCAAAATAATCCCGTTGTTGGGCTTTAGCCCTCTTATCTTGATTTGGGAAGTTAACGTTGTTGGGCTTTAAACCTTAAAGATTGCGCTTAAGCGCAACAACGGCGCAACAACATATTTTAGGAGATTTTAAACATGGGAATTATCATTGCCTTATTAGGGATTTTGGGATTAGGAACTGGCGCGGGATTTTTAATCATTCGCAACCTATACTATATTTGTCAACCCAGTGAAGTGTTGATTTTTGCTGGAAGTCGTAGCACTGTTGAAGGCGGAAAAGATGTTGGTTATCGTTTAGTTAAAGGGGGAAGTAGCATTAGAATTCCTTTATTAGAAGATGCTTTTCGGATGGATTTAACTAATATGATTATTGAGTTAAAAGTCTCCAATGCCTATTCTAAAGGAGGGATTCCGTTAACGGTTGAAGGGGTGGCTAATATTAAAATTGCTGGAGAAGAACCGACCATTCATAATGCTATTGAACGGTTATTAGGAAAGAGTCGTAAGGAAATTGAACAATTAGCTAAGGAAACTTTAGAAGGGAATTTGCGTGGTGTTTTAGCAAGTTTAACCCCGGAACAGGTGAATGGGGATAAATTAGCTTTTGCTAAGAGTTTATTGGTGGAAGCAGAAGACGATTTAGAAAAATTGGGGTTAGTGTTAGATACCTTGCAAGTTCAAAATATCTTTGATGAAGTGGGATATTTAGATTCTATTGGTAGAAAACAACGGGCAGATTTATTCCGAGATTCTCGAATTGCGGAGGCTAAAGCCCATGCGGAATCCATTATTCAAACCGCAGAAAATGAAAAAAATACTTCTTTGAAAAAGTTAGAAACGGATATTGAAGTTGCCAAAGCCGAGGCAGAAAGACGGGTTAAAGATGCCGTAACTAAACGACAAGCTGTGATTGCGGAATCGGAATCGGAAACGGCTTCTAAGGTGGCAAAAACCCAGGCTCAGGTGTTAGTTCAACAAGCCCGAATTAAGCAGGTGGAACAACAGTTACAAGCGGATGTAGTTGCACCCGCCGAGGCTCAATGTAAACGGGCTATGGCTGAAGCCAAAGGGAATGCGTCTCAAATATTAGAGGCTGGAAAAGCTCAAGCGGAAGCGACTAAAAGATTAGCTGAATCTTGGAAGTTGGCGGGGTCAAATGCCAGGGAGATTTTCCTTTATCAAAAATTAGAAGTATTGTTAAAAACCATTGTGGAAACTGTTCCTGAAGTGGAAGTGGATAATGTTACCGTTGTCAATAGTCAGCAGGGAGGAACTGCGACAAAGTTGGCGGCATTTTTAACGGAATTAAAGCAAACAACCGGGATTGATTTGGCAGAAACTATTGAAACTATGGGTCATAAAAATTCCCCATCCCAACCGATTCCTCCGATTGTACCTAAACAGTTAAAATCCATCCCCCAAAATTCCCCCGACTCCAATTTGGAAACCTAATTCTGTTGTAAAAAAGGCTCAGGGAAACTAGGGTTTTGTAGGGGTAGTGCCCCCGTGCCTACCCCTGCTACCCCTGCTACCCCTGCTACCCCTGCTACCCCTGCTACCCCTGCTACCCCTGCTACCCCTGCTACCCCTGCTACCCCTGCTACCCCTGCTACCCCTGCTACCCCTGCTACCCCTGCTAC
>MNYZ01000080.1 GCA_001873365.1 Oscillatoriales cyanobacterium CG2_30_40_61
CCCTGCTCCCCCTGCTCCCCCTGCTCCCCCTAGCTGGGGATTTTTTGTAGATTTGAAGAAATCTTGGTTAAATATTAAATGAACAGGTTAGGCTGAGTTAGTCTTGTTTAAGCAGCATTGGAATCCAGTGTTTATTCCCTCGAAAATCATTCCGTATTGGGCTTGGATATCCTTAATCGGCAATGGATTACTCTTGTTTATCATTCTGGGATTGATGATGCACAGACAATCTATTTCCGATGCCACCTCTATATCCCCCCCGACGGATGGGGTTCAAACCCCTCAGTTACCCGCTCAAGAATCCGCGTTGATGGGTGTTCCCCGTCATCATTGGACTTATGAACAATGGGTGGAACAGTTGAGGCGCGAAGCGAATGCCGTTGCCAACAACCCCCCAGAACGTTTAAGTATTTTAGCAGGAGATTCCTTAAGTTTGTGGTTTCCAACCGAACTTTTACCCCAGGAAAGAACTTGGTTAAATCAAGGTATTTCTGGGGAAACTTCCACAGGATTATTAAAGCGGGTTAAATTATTTGATATCACTCAACCGGAAACTATTTTTGTCATGATTGGCATTAATGATTTAATTCGGGGCATGGATGATAGTACATTATTAAATAATTATCGAGAAATTATTAGGGATTTACGTTGGGTGCATCCCGATGCTCAAATTGTGGTGCAATCTATTCTTCCCCATAGTGATAAACATTCTAATTGGGAAGGACGGGAACGCTTATTAAAAATTCCTAATCAACGCATTCGTCAATTAAACCAAGAGTTAAAATTTATTGCCCAGGAAGAAGGAGCTTATTTTTTAAATTTACATTCCCTCTTTACCGATGCCGAAGGCAATTTAAAACCGGAATTAAGCACCGATGGTTTACATCTGAATCAACAAGGGTATTTAGTTTGGAGTTCTGCCTTAAAAATTTATAGTCAAATTGCCCTAGAACTATCTTATAACCCTTAAAATTATGAATCATCTCAAAATTATTATTATCGGTGCAGGAATTGGCGGTTTAACCACGGGTTTAACCCTAAAACGCGCAGGATATACCGTGGAAATCTATGAAAAAACTAGCGAAATTCGTCCCGCCGGAGCCGGAATTTCTATTTGGTCAAATGGAGTTAAAGTTCTCAATAGTTCAGGTTTAGGGAATGAAATTGCCCAAATTGGCGGACAAATGGACAGGATGGAATATCGCAGTCATACCGATAAATTATACAATCAAATTAATCTCAATCCTGTTACCGAAACCGTCGGACAGCGACCCTATCCCGTGTCTCGAACGGAATTACAATCCTTGCTTTTAAATGCTTTTAATAATAATAATCAAACCGTTAAACTGAATGCTCAATGTACTGGAGTTGAACAGGATTCCCAGGGTGTTACCGCCTATTTTGCTAATGGATATCAAACCCAAGGAGACCTATTAATTGCCGCCGATGGCATTCATTCTCAATTACGGGATTATGTGGTCGGTCATCCGGTAGAATTACGTTATGCCGGTTATGTCAATTGGAATGGTTTAATTAAAATTAATCCCAATTTAGGCGATAAAAATACCTGGGTTATTTATGTAGGAGAAAGTAAACGAGCCTCAATGATGCCTATAGGAAATAATCGATTTTATTATTTCTTTGGCTGTCCCATGACCCGGGGAACAATTGTTGAACCGGAGCATCGTCAACGGGAGTTAAAATCAATTTTTGCCCAATGGCCGTCTCCAGTTCAATATTTAATAGAAAATCTCAACCCCCAGGAATTAAACCGTTTAGATATCCATGATTTAGACCCCTTAGAAACCATCGTTAAAGGTCGAGTAGCACTGTTAGGAGATGCCGCCCATGCTTCCACCCCAACCCTCGGACAAGGCGGCTGTCAAGCCATGGAAGATGCAGAAATATTATCTCGATTTCTATTAACTACTAATTTAGGAGTAGAATATGCTTTAAAACGATATGAAGCTGAACGAAAAGAACGGACTTCAAACCTAGTTATTAAAGCCAGAAAACGAGCCGATATAATTTATGGAAAAGACCCCCATTTAACCAAACAATGGTATCAACAACTCCAACAAGAAACACAAGAAGATGTTACCAATGCCTTATCTAAAACTATCCTAGGCGGCCCGTTTCACTAAAAGAAAAGAAACCGGGTTTCTAAAAAAATCTTGATTTGAGTTAATAGACCATAATTAGAAACCCGGTTTCTGAGCTATTATCAATTTTAACCCTTAACTTTTTCCTATGTTTGCTAAACTCACAACCCATGTATTAGACACCGCCCAAGGTCGTCCCGTAGCCAATTTAAAGATTGAATTATGGCAAATTCATACAGAAACAGGAGAACGAAACCTCCTCAAAACTGCTATTACCAATCAAGACGGTAGAACCGATACGCCCTTATTAACAGAAACCGAACTAAAATCAGGAATTTATGAATTAGTATTTGCCGTTGGGGACTATTTTAAAACTCAATATCAATCCCTAAATTATCCCTTATTTTTAGATGAAATTCCCATAAAATTTGGTATTGCTAACCCCACCGTTGCCTATCACGTTCCCTTATTAGTTTCTCCCTGGTCTTATAGTACCTATCGAGGCAGTTAAACCCCATGCAAACCTATTCCTTATCCCAAGTTAATCAAATGACTCGGAAAGAATTTATCGCAGCATTAGGCGGAATTTTTGAAGATTATCCTTGGGTAGCAGAAGAAGCAGAATTAAAACGACCCTTTGAGACTATAGAAATATTATATCAAACTATGGTTGCTGTCGTTAAAAATAGTAATTCACAAAAACAATTAGCCTTAATTTGTGCCCATCCCGACTTAGGAAGTAAAGCAAAAATGGCCGAATCTTCAGTAAAAGAACAAGCTGGAGTGGGGTTAGACCGTCTAACCTCTGCTGAATATCAATACTTTCATCAACTCAACCAAACCTATAAAAATAAATTCGGGTTTCCATTTATTATTGCCGTTAAAAATCATACCAAAACCAGTATTTTAGCAGCATTTGAACAACGGTTAAATCATTCGATAGAGCAGGAAAAAATAGCCGCCCTAGAAGAAATTTATAAAATCGCCCAATTTCGTCTTGATGAAAAAACAGTTCGCTAACAGCCAGAATCCTACCCCATATCTATCGGTAGTAGGGGAAATCTCCTTGTGGTTGCCCCTATAGATTGTGTGGTTAGTCCTAGCTATAATATTTAGTAGTAAAACCAGGCAGAAAACTCTACTGACCATATTAGTTGCCGACAACGTGCTTCCGGGGGTGAGTTTAGACGATTAACTGCTCGGATGGCTTCTCATCCAATGTGAGCAAAACTGTCCTAAATTGATTCTCCAGCATCAGAAAAACCTTGTAATGTAAGAAATCAAGAATACTAAAAACACGGAGTTAATTAGATGAACAAAATTACCTTAGAAATTCCTGATCAATTAATGAATCTAATCCGAGACAAATCAGAATCTATAGAATCTATTTTACTCAAAGCATTAGAGGATTATTTGACCAAAGAATCTTTAGATATTACTAAAACTAAAACTTGGGAGCTTTGCGGTAGTTTAGAAATACCCAATCCTGAACCAGAATTTATTGTTAGTGAGCAAAACTCGGAATTATCCACTAACTACGCTGAAAATATTGACCAAATTTTATATTAAAGTAGGATTATGAATCAAGAAATAATTGTTGATACATCAGCTTTAATTGCTTTTTTTGTTAAATCGGAAACTAACCATCAAATAGCCAAACAGTATGTATTTAAAAATTATCATTATCGCTGGGTAATTTTAGAAACAGTCTTTGATGAAACTGTAACTTGGATTAGAACAAAAATTTCTAGTTCTGCTTCCATTAAAATTGGTCAAATCTTAAGAAATGAACATCGCTATGTCACTATTTCTGATCAAGATGATCAGGCTGTTTGGGAAGCCTTTTGTAAATATGATGACAAAAAATGGAGTTATACAGATTGTTCTATTTTAGTAATGGCAAATCGTCTTAATATTTTTGAAGTTTTTGCTTTTGATGAACATATACGCCAAATGAAAGGATTAGGGATTATTTGCCTTCCTAACCTCAAATAAATAGTTTTAATATCACACAATCAACAGAATTATCAATACTGATACGAAACAACCAGAGGACGTAAACTTAAAAACAAAGGTAATGCTATAATCACAGTTTAAATATACAACAGCTTACTAACTTAAAATATCCTCAAATATGACCCAATTAAAACTATTTCGTTCAGCATTTTTAGACTTTATTGATGATCCTTTTTATAAATCAGAAGAAACCAGCGTTCGTTATCTTCCCGATGGATTATTAGTCGTAGAATCTGGAATTATTATAGACTTCGATGATTATAACATTTTAAAAGAAAAATATCAAGGGTTTACAATTACTCATTATCCAGATTTATTAATCTTACCAGGATTTATTGATACCCATATTCATTTCCCCCAAACCGAAATGATAGCTTCCTATGGAAAACAACTCTTAGAATGGTTAAATCAATATACATTCCCCACAGAACGTAAATTTAGTAGTAAAGAATATGCTCAACAAATCGCTTCATTTTTCCTAGATGAATTACTCAAAAATGGAACCACGACCGCCCTAGTTTTTGCCACGGTTTTTCCCCAGTCTGTTGATGCTTTCTTTGAAGAAGCCTATCGGCGAAATTTACGCATGATTTCGGGTAAGGTGATGATGGATAGTCATGCTCCCAATTATTTAAAAGACACTCCCGAAACCTCCTATCAAGACAGCAAAAGATTAATCCAAACTTGGCATAAAAAAGGACGTTTACTCTATGCAATTACTCCTAGATTTGCCATAACTTCTAGTCCTCAACAGTTAAAAATAGCCGGAAAATTATTAACAGAATTTCCTGATGTTTATTTACAAACCCATCTTTCAGAAAATCTCAAAGAAGTGGAATTAGTCGCCGAACTTTTCCCAGAAGCTCCCAATTATTTAGGGGTTTATGACCAAGCGGGTTTAGTCGGAGAACGTTCAATTTTTGCCCATAGTATTCATTTAACTGATGATGAATTTAAACGTTTATCTGAGGCTAAATCAGCGATCGCATTTTGCCCTACTTCTAATTTATTCCTCGGAAGTGGACTGTTTAAACTGCATCAAGCTAAGTCTAAAACCCATCCCATTAAAGTCGGTTTAGGAACTGATATTGGAGCCGGAACCAGTTTTTCTCTGCTCCAAACTGCTAATGAAGCATACAAACTCGCTCAATTACAAAATCAAACCCTTTCGCCCTTTCAAGCCTTATTTTTAGCCACATTAGGCGGAGCAAAAGCTCTCAAATTAGATGATAAAATTGGTAATTTTGATATTGGGAAAGAAGCGGATTTTATTGTTTTAGACTATAACTGTACACCCTTAATAAAATTCAGGAATCAACAAATTTCCGAACCTAAAACCTTATTAGAAATTGCAGATATAGTCTTTACTTTAATCATATTAGGCGATGACCGAGCCATTCAAGCCACCTATATTATGGGAGAGAGAGTATATTCAAAAAAATAGGATAAAATAAAATTAATAGACTAGCAAATCCTAATATGAATCCTACAGCTATTGTTAATACTCCCGGTGATACCCTGAATGTGCGTTCTACTCCTAATGGTGAAATTGTTGATATTTTGAACGATGGAACCCAGGTTGAAATTAGTGGAGATTCTGTTAATATTGAGGGTGAAATCTGGACACCCATTGGCATAAATCGTTGGGTGGCTGCGAAATACTTAACGCTGATTGATGCCGAAATTTTAGCTATTCCAGGCGCTAAAATAATATCCACACAAACCGAGGAACAAATCGGAGGGGGTTTACAAGTTTATCAAACTAAGTTAATTGATAATAATGGTAAAATTATTAATACCGTGCGCTGTGTTTCTGGTCGCATTGGTAAACAAATTCCCTCGGATGAATCAGGAACTCAAACCCCCTTACCCTTTGGGATTTATAGTTTTGATGCTCCGGGGATCGTTGAAGATGCACCCGGAGAATTTGGCGGAGTTTGGTCAGCAATTACACCTACTTTTCCAACAGAAAGAGCCGGGTTAGGCGTACATTATGATCCCTCGGCTTTGTTATCTGTTTCTGAAACGGGAACATCGGGATGTTTAGCCACACCAACTACAGAAGAACGAGAGATAATGACAACCTTTATTCTCGAATATCAACCCACCCATTTAATTGTTAAGAAACCCGAAAGTTAAGATTGAAATTGTTTTAAACGGGCTAGATTTTCCTCAAATATCTGAATATCTAAGTTTTCGTTTTCTTGTTCATTCACAGAACGTTTAACTTGACCTAAATAGAGAGGTTGAGAAACATTTTCATCGGGGTGAACCAGGGTTCGGGCGCGAATTAAGAGCGGTGCTTGAAATTTTCCCCCCCGTCCAGAAGAATATAAATCCGACGCCGATTGACGCAAGGTGGCGTCTAATTCAGTTTTGGTAATATTAGGTGCAACTGCAATTACAATCTGTCTACTACCATCATCAAATACCCGACTATAGCGCGCCGCACCCGGAATTTGAACATGATGAAATAAACCTAAACTTAGACCAAAAACTCCACCCGTTAGAACCCCTGTAAAGGCTGTAATTCCAACTAATCTAAACCGAATACCCCATTTAAAAATAAATGAGAATACGGTAACAATAGCCAGAACTAAAGTAGCAATTCCGATCCATTTAGCAAAATTTAGCAATTCTGCTGTTGAGAATGAGAAGTCCATAACCGATATGAAAGAAACAACATCTAAACTTATAGCTTAATCTTAAAAGGGTGAATTTGCATATTAATTATGATTAGGATTTGGGCGGAAGTGGGGGTTTTTGTACGGGTGGAACCGTCAAATTTTGAACAAATGGCAATAAATCCGAGGGCAGCACCACAATAGTTGTCGTATTATTTTCTACCCCAATTTCCGAGAGCATTTGTAATCGTCTTAACTCCAAGGCGGCGGGATTTGCCATAATTAATTGAGAGGCTTCTGCTAACTTAATTGATGCCTCTTGTTCCGCTTCGGCTTTAATTAAACGGGAACGTTTTTCGCGCACAGCTTCGGCTACTTTTGCCATGGCTCGTTGCATAGAAGTGGGAATTTCTACATCTTTCATTTCCACTGCTTCAATCACAATTCCCCAGGGCTCTGTCATCTCATCCACAAGTTCTTGAATTTTCTGATTAATTTTATCTCGATTTTGTAAAACATCATCCAAAATATTCTGACCAATCACATTTCGCAGGGTTGTTAAGGCGGCTTGATACACTGCTTTTTCATAACTTTCTACCTTAACAATTGCCTTAGTAGGATCAACTAAACGGTAATAAAGAACGGCATTGACTCGAATGGTTACACTATCAGATGTGATGGTTTCTTGCGGTTCAATATCAACAGTTTTGGTTCTAACATCCACTTGAACTTTTTGATCAATGGCGGGAATAATCCAATATAAACCCGGCCCTTTAATTGTTTGAATTCGTCCTAATCTAAAAATAACTCCCCGTTGATATTCTCGATCTAATTTAAACCCACTAAGGGTTAAATAAGCCAGTAGAATAAATAAAGATCCAAAGACATAATTCATGGTTTTTTGATCTCCAATCCTAACTCTATTATAAATGATGCTATAAGTTAAACCTAATTTCTTAATATTATTTTATGATTATCGGAGTTATTTTTTTTTATGATACAATTATAAGTTTGGTAATTTTTGCGGTAATCCCGAATTAAAAATTTTATGAATCCTTTGTCCTCAGAATCATCACCTGCTGTTTCCAACTCCGTTGATGCTTTATTAAGCCTGCGAGGAATTGCCTGTTTAGTCGTTGTATTATTCCATTGTAGCATATCACGGGAATTAATTGTTTATCCCCCCTATGATTTTTCTTGGTTACTATTAGGAGATGGGATTGTTGCCGTCTGGATATTTTTTGCCCTTTCAGGATATTTAATGGGGAAAGCCTTTTATACCTATCGATATTTACCCACGGTATCGGGATATAAAGCATTTTTTATGAATCGATTTTTAAGAATTTGTCCTCTCTATTATTTTTCAGTATTAATTATTGCAATTTTTGTCTATCCTGAAATTTTAAAAGCAGAAAAATGGTTTGAATTAGTTAGAATTCTAACTTTTACCTATACCTTCCCTTTGCCTTTATCCCCTAATCATCCCGATTTTAATTTTAATCCGGTGATTTGGTCATTATCAACGGAAGTTCAGTTTTATTTAATAGTACCTTTTTTATATACCGCTTTTCGGCCGATTCTGGTCAGTCGGACTAAAATTTTAATCACCGCCCTGGCTATTATTGGGTTTACATCAATCTGTCGAGGTTTTGCCCTACTATTCTTCCCCCATCATACCTCTCTTATCCTCAGTTTAGATGTATTTCTATCCGGTTTTTTACTAAATGCTTGGTTTCAATGTAAACCCCGGAAAAATACGCAACCCTCAATTTTTCTTCCCCTGAAGAAACAGTTTAAAAACTTCATCTCTTTAAAAGCTATGGCAATTTTTGTCATGGTCGGTTTATACCTACTTTCAGCCTATCATGGCTACCATCACGAATTATGGAATACCACGACTCGTCCAGCCACATTAATGCAGAGAAGTCTATTTATTACGCCATTTAGTTATTATGTTATGCCTGTACTCACTGGAATTTGTACAACATTTTTTATCTATGCGTTTGAATGCAATGGTCAGTATAATAACAGAGTAAAAAATAAAAAGCTATCCTTTGAAACCTGTCTGGAAAATCCGGCAAGAATTTTAGAAATTATGGGAGTATTATCCTATGGAATTTATTTATGGCATTATCATATAATTCAAAAAATAGCTCCTATTGTTCAAGTTACTGACCCCTTAACCACGTTTTTTCATAAACTTTCTGTGGTTATAGTTTTATCTATTATTTTAGCAACTGTTACTTATTCTTTGGTGGAAGTTCCCTATGCGAAACGAAAAAAATATGGTGTAATAGGGAACAGGGAACAGGAAACAGGGAACAGTAGGTTATAACTAGGTTACAGCACATAACTGATAACTGATAACTGATAACTGATAACTGATAACTGAAAAAACCTATTACCCATTTTTAAGGTAAACCATACCAACTTTGTAATGCTAATCGATGAACTTCTAACCAACTAACTTTATGCTGTTTAGCGAGTTTGGCACAGTCTTCATATTCCGGTTGAACATTAGTAATTTTTTTCCCAGAAAAACCTACTTTCACTCTAACTGCACCATATTGGGTTTCAACTATTTGAATATCACGTTTCAAAATACTACGATTTTGTAGGGTATGACGAATGCCTAAAGTTGTGGTTTCTCGAAATAATATAGCTTCACAGGTTTGATGATGTTCCGGGTGACAAATAACCGTTAATAATACTCCTAAACGGGATTTTTTCATAGTAATTGGTTGGCTAAAAACATCAATAGCCCCCGCTTGAAATAACAGTTCAAAAGTATACGCAATCACTTGAGGACTTAAATCATCAATTTGAGTTTGGAGTACGGAAATAGTTTCTGCAATCGTTTGAATTTCCGTATTAACCGTTGCCAAAATATCAGAATCCAGAGATTGATTTTGTTCCCCAATCCATAGTCTTAAAATATTAGGAATAGGTAAATCCCTAGACCCGGCACCTAATCCAATAGTTTGAATAGATAAAGCCGGAGGTTCTCCAAAACCTTGGGCTAAAGTCACCGCAATTGCTGCCCCCGTTGGTGTTACTAATTCTCGTTCAATCCCATTACTATAAACTGGAACTTTCCCGATTTCAAATAACTTTAAAACCGCCGGAGCGGGCACGGGTAATTGACCATGGGCAGCCCAAACTGTTCCCCCACCCGTGGGTAATGTAGAACAATAAAATTGTTCAATATTTAACCAATCTAAACCTAAACAAGTCCCGACAATATCAACAATAGCATCCGTCGCCCCGACTTCATGAAAATGTACTTCTTCAATCGGAATACCATGAACATCTGATTCCGCTTGGGCTAACTTGCGAAAAATAGCTAAACTCCAAATTTCCACCTGTTGAGGTAATTTAGCTTGTATAATAATAGCTTCAATTTGCGATAAATGCCGGGTAGCAGTAGAATGATGATGATGTTCATGATCATGATGATCAGAGTTTGGTTTAATTAAATTAACAGAAACTTTCGTAGCTAACTGTCCCTGACGACGAACAGGTTCGGATTTTAAATCATATTCTGCCCCAATTCCCAGTAACTCTAACTTTTCTTTTAAATAATCCAAAGGAACACCCGCATGGACTAATGCTCCCAGACACATATCGCCAGAAATTCCTGTTGGACATTGAAAATAAGCAATCTTAGCCATAATTTGTCGTTAGTCTGCTAGTCTTAAAATAAAATTTGTTCTCTAAAATACAACATTTTACCATGGCAATTATATACGAAATTCACCCCCAAAACCCCCAAGAACGCATCCTAGAAAAAATCAAAGACGACCTCAAAGATGGGGCGGTGATGCTGTATCCGACCGATACGGTCTATGCCATTGGTTGTGATTTAACCGTTAAGTCAGCCATTGAAAGAGTCCGACGCATCAAACAAATCTCCAATGATAAACCCCTAACTTTCCTGTGTTCTTCCCTGTCTAATATTACCGATTATGCCATTGTAAGTGACTCCGCCTATCGTTTAATTAAAAGATTAGTTCCAGGGACATACACTTTCTTATTACCCGCGACTAAATTAGTTCCTAAATTAGTCATGTCTCCTAAACGAAAAACCACCGGTATTCGTGTCCCGAATCATCAAGGTTGTTTGTCCATTCTGAAAACTTTAGGCAATCCGATTATTTCAACTTCTGCCCATATTACCACAGAAGAAGAAGGTCAAGCGCCGATTGCTTTACCCATAGAACATCAAGTTGATAAAGCCAGATTGTACGATAGTTTAGGTAAATTAGTCGATATTATTGTGGATGATACATCAGACCCAGGATATCACGTTTCAACCATTATTGATTTAACAACTGATCAACCTATTATTATTAGAAAAGGTCAAGGCTGGGAAGAAGTAGAAGAATGGTTTCAAGAATAATTATAGCATTTTTAGGGGCGGGTTAATCGAGAGGCGCGGTGATTAACAAATATCTAACACCAAGCCGCCCTTACTTACTTCTTTGTGTCTTCGTGTCTTTGTGGTTTAACTAAAATTATCACAATAAAAATCCTCTTTTTAAGGAGGATTTAGATGATTTTATTTTTTTATAAATTATAACGTTTTTCTAACCAAATTCTAAGTTCCTGCTCCGTATCAAACCGGGCTTGATCACCCGTCACCGGATCATAAATTTGCCAAATCCTATTGCCGTCAGCGTCTTTTTTTTGCCAGATTTTCGGTTCAGTTTGTGAAGCTAAGGCATTCACAAATATTTTGTTGCGGTCTCTATCTCACCCGTACAGATGCAGTTATACTAAATTGTAACCATAACAGTTTGATTGAGCTGAACTGTTATGCTAGTTCTCACCCTTCTGGGGGTCATGTATTGTGGGTAGAATTGCCCGCTCATTTTGACGCTTTAGAATTATATGAACAAGCCTATCAACATCAAATTAGTATTGCCCCAGGTTCGATGTTTTCGGCATCGGTCGCCTATCAAAACTGTTTTCGCTTAAACTGCGGTTTACCTTGGTCAGAGCAACTGGATCAAGCGATGAAAATTTTGGGCAATTTAATCAAAAATATTAATCAGTAGAGACGTGCCATGGCGCGTCTGTATTACCCATTACCCATTACCCTGTTACTGAGCGAAGTCGAAGTATTACCTGTTACTCATTACTCATTCCCTGTTACCCATTACTCATTACTCATTACCCATTCCCGATTCATTCAATCATTGTGGGTGCAACCTGAACTTGGTCACGCCCTTGAAATTTTGCACTGTACATGGCTTTATCTGCGGCACTAATTAACTCTTGGATATGGGATTGATCTCCGGGGATGGCACAAGCAGCACCGGAACTATTGGTAATAAAAGAACTGATCGGGGATGAATCATGGTGAATTTGCATAGAACGGATTTCTAGTTGAATTTCCTCCGCAATTTGTCGAGCAGTTTCCACATCGACATGAGGCAAAATAACCGCAAATTCCTCCCCTCCATAACGAGCAACTAAATAGGGTTTAGATTCCCTAACTCTTTTAACAGCAGTTTCAATGGAATTAGCAATTCTTTGTAAGCAATAATCCCCAGCTAAATGACCATAGGTATCATTATAAAACTTAAAAAAATCCACATCACATAAAATCATAGAAAGATATTCCCCTGCACAGGATTGCCATTGTGCTTGTAAATAGGTATAAAACTGACGGCGGTTCGCCACTTGAGTCAGATCATCGAGGGAGGCTAAACGCTTGAGTTGTTGATTTTCAGCTTGTAATTTGATCAGTAATTCTTGTTGAAATTCCAGTTGTTTTTTAAGGGTTTTAATGGTAATATCTGGCAATGGTTTAGCCTCTAAATTATTCAAATTTATCAAGGAATTTAAGGTGTTAAGAGTTGTTTCTAAAGACTGAGGTTTAGGGTTGTTCATGGCAGAATAATGATTCATCCAGAGTAAAGGAACATTTTGAGTTATTTTGGCTTGTTTTAATTTTTGATGCGTTTCTTGAGGATTGGCTTTATTGGCATCAAAGGGAATCAAAATCAGATCAGGATTACTATATTCAGCATGAAAAATAGCACTTTCTGGATCGGGAGAAATCACAAAATTTAAGTTAAATTGGTTCAATAGGTTAACAAATGATCTAAAATTGAATAAGTTGCTTTCCTCAATGACAATAATAATATAGGGTTTGAATAGACGGTGATTCATGATTGGTATGCAACCTGGGGAATTTAAGTTCAGCATTTTGACCTAATTAATGACATCGAACTGACTGAAGTATCTAATGTTTGGTTTCGACTCGCAGTGATAGAGCTTGGATAAACCTGTGATAGTTTCAAACCTTTAATGTGACGATCAGGTGAGATCAAATATGACTTAGATCACAAATTATCAGTGACTTAGATCACAAATTGACTAGGGTCGGGTGGCAAAACCCACAGTATCGAAGTCTCCCCAGTTAGGGGAATTGAGGGGTGGAGGCTAAATTTTTGATCACAAACTTGTGTGACCTCTCTCTCACCCCCTAGGTGGGGAGTCGGGTGTAGGATAGAAAAGGTTGATGTACTGAATCAAAAAAAATAGGTGTCTATGTCAATTTGGCCCAGTTTAGTCACAATTTGTGCGTTACTACTGTATTTGGTCGTGACGATTAATGTCGGACGTGCCCGCATCAAATACAAAATTATGCCCCCGGAAATGACCGGAGACGAGAATTTTGAGCGGGTGGTACGAGTCCAACAAAATACCCTAGAACAATTAGTTTTATTTCTTCCGGCCCTGTGGCTGTTTTCCCAATGGATCAACCCGATTTGGGCTGGGGGTTTAGGGGGAGTTTGGATCATCGGACGAATTTTATTTGCTTGGGGATATTACCAAGCCGCCGAAAAACGAACTTTAGGATTTGCGATCAGTTCCCTGGTTAGTTTTACCCTTTTAGGAGGTGCTATAGTTGGAGTGATTCTTTCTCTTAGGTCGTAAAATTACTCCTGGTTCCAATATTCTGTAATCCTTAGTTTTAAATGCGATGGCAACAACACTTTTACCTTTAGAAAAAAAACTGAATCTGCACACCCTTGAAATTCAACTATTGCAATCAGCTTTATCACAAGCTGAAACAGTGGGTGAACTCACGGCTTTGATTATTAATCATACCCATTTGGAGATTATGCAGGCCTTTGAACAACTTTCCTCTCCTGAGCAACAGCGAGTACAGGAACTTTGGGAAATCAAAATTTCTGACCGTTGGAAATAACTATTAGATCCTAATGTCTAACTTCCCCAGCCCTCCCCCAAAATCATCACTTCCGGGTCAGGATCAGCCTGAATTTAACCAAATCGATCCCCTTATGGAAAGTCAGACTCTCCCCCCCACGAGATCGGATTTTCTGCGGTTTTTGGGCATGATTAGTGCTGTAGGATTGTTAGTCGGACTGCTACTATTTGCCAATGGGTTGAGTGTAATTACTATTACCCTAATTACATTGGCGCTGATGATTATGGCGCTCTGTTGGCGCTATCCCCGCCCCGGACTATGGGCATTTTTAATTTATTTACCCTTTGCCGGGACAATTTCCTATTGGGTGGGTAACGATCATTTCCTTTTCCATTTAGCCAAAGATGGGTTATATATTCCCGCCTTAATTGGTTTGGTTATGGAATTAAGAAAAAAAAAGTTACCCCTGATTAATCCCCCCCAACTTAAAATTCCCCTGTTAATTTTATTTATAATTGCGATTGTTACCTTAATTGCCGTTAATGGTGTCCTACAAAAACACGCCACCCCCGATAATCAACCCTTTGCCGTAGGACTGTTTGGCCTAAAAGTTTTAATGGGATATATTCCCCTGCTCACCTGTGGTTATTATTTAATTCGCCATCGTCAAGATCTGGAATTTTTTACTCGGTTACAAGTAGTTTTAATCTTAATTTGCTGCGTTTTAGGATTAATTCAATTTGGATTAGTTGTTACCGGATATTGTCCTGATAATACGGGTTTACCCGAACATTTATTATTAAGGGCAAATGTGCAGCGAAAATGTTTGGTAGGCGGGGCTTTAGGATATTTACCCGCAGAAAATTTTATTCGTTTACCCGGAACCTTTGTGGCCCCTTGGCATTGGGCTTGGTTTTTAGTTTCGAGTACGTTTTTCTGTTTCGCTACGGCCTTTAGCGATCCTAAATTACGCTGGCGTTTAATGGGTTTAGTCACCTTAGCTTTAGTCATACTGAATGCCATTGTTTCCGGCCAAAGAACGGCCCTTCTAGCCTCGCCATCGATTGTGATCCTACTCCTGGTTGCTACCAGTCATATTTCCAGAATTAAGCGACTTTTAGTGATTTTCCTGGGGATGTTTATTTTTGTTTTGGGAACCTGGATGATTGCCCCCGAAGTGATGACCGAGCGAGTTGATAACTTTATTGGACGTTGGAATGCCGATCCTCCGGCGGTGTTTTTAACCAAGCAAACTAACTTTAGTTTGAAAGCCCATCGAGGCTTTTTAGGCAATGGTTTAGGGGAAGCCACAACTTCAGCCCGAGGGTTAGGAAAAACTCGATTAATTGAAGCCTATTATCCTAAATTGTTCTATGAAATTGGGCCATTTGGAGTGGCTGCTTTCTTGTTTTTAGTGACTAATATTACGATTTTTGGGTTTAAATCCTATCATCAATTACAGGATCATAGTCTGTGGGGTTATGGAATCATTTTCTGGATTTTTATTGTTTTAATTAGCTACAATCCCTACTGGTATCCTCTGGATACCGATCCAGTGGCGGTATATTATTGGTTTTTAGTCGGTGTACTTTTCAAATTACCTAATATTCAAAAGCAAGAACAGAAAAAAGACCTAACACCAGCATCTATTCCTAGTTAATATTGTTTTGATAAATCCTTACACAAATGTTAATCGGATCACAACTCAATGGGGTTGAGTCAAGTAGCAAAAAAATGTTATAATTATAAATTATATTGTGATATGAAGGATTATTAGAAAAAATGAGCTTTGGGATGTGGATTATTTCGAGGATAAAAGTACCCAAGTCTAAAACCTCGATAATAAATAGGATTGAGACTGTTCAGTTTTGTCAAATACCATAACTACCCGAGAAACTTCACCCCATACCCGCCAGAAAAATCAACAGGGGTCTTCATCCCAACCTGTAGTGATTTAGCTATGCCTTAAATTCATACCCTATCCGATCTGATTTCCCAATGAATGATTACAACCTTGATCCCACAAAAACTGAAGATATTCTCATCGTTGATGATACCCCGGATAACCTGCATTTATTATCCCGAATGCTGACCCGTCAGGGATACAATGTGCGTAAAGCCTTGAGTGGGCCCATGGCGTTAACGGCGGCTAAAACCGTTGCTCCCGACTTAATTCTCCTAGATATTATGATGCCGGAGATGGATGGTTATGAGGTTTGCCAACACTTAAAAGCCGATGCGAAAACCGCAGAAATTCCGATTATTTTTTTGAGTGCTTTAGATGATGTTCTCGATAAAGTTAAAGGTTTTGAAGTCGGAGCGGTGGACTATATTACTAAACCCTTCCAGTTTGAAGAAGTCTTAATTCGAGTTCAAAATCAATTAGCTTTACGAGCAGCAGAATTAGAAATCCGGGTCTTGAATGAGGAACTGGAAGTCCGGGTGAAACAACGCACTCAGGAACTAGAAGCAGCCAACACTAAATTATTAGAAATGGCACTGCATGATTCCTTAACGGGTTTACCCAATCGGGCTTTATTGATGACGGATTTACACCGATCTATTCATTTAGCTAAAGCTAATTCTAGTTATCAGTTTGCGGTGTTATTTTTAGATTGCGATCGGTTTAAAGTTGTGAATGATTCCTTGGGTCATTTAGTCGGGGATGAACTCTTAATTTTAATTGCTCACCGTCTTAGCTGTTATGTGAAACCGGAAAATACATTAGCCCGTTTGGGGGGTGATGAATTTGCAATTTTATTAACAGAAATTCCCGACTTTCATTCTGTCATCACACTATCGGATCAGATTTTACAGTGTTTTTCTCAACCCTTTAACTTAGAAAGACACGAGATTTTTATTAATGCCAGTATTGGCATTGTCATCGGCAATTCTGACTATGATGAACCGGAACATTTACTCCGAGATGCAGATACGGCAATGTATCGAGCCAAAGCCCTAGGAAAAGGACAATATCACCTGTTTGATCCGGTAATGCACACCGCCGCCTTAGAGCGATTACAGTTAGAAACGGATTTACGTCGGGGGATTGAACAACAGGAATTAGTGGTTCATTATCAACCGATTGTCTGTTTAAATAGCGGCAAAATTTCCGGGTTTGAAGCCTTAGTTAGATGGCGCCATCCCCAAGGAGGATTAATAGCACCAAATCTATTTATTCCTATTGCTGAAGAAACGGGTTTAATTACGGCTATTGGCTATTGGGTTTTATCAGAATCCTGTCATCAACTGCGGGCTTGGCAAAAACAAGATTTAATTGATCCCAATTTATTTGTCAGTGTTAATTTATCGGTAAAACAGTTTGCTCAACCCAATTTATTAGAACAAATTGATCAAGTTTTAGTACATAGTCAACTCAATCCCGACTGTTTAAAACTAGAAATTACCGAAAGTGCAATTATGGACAATCATCAGAACGTTGCTACTATTCTCAAAGAACTGAGAAAACGCCATATCCTGATCAGTATTGATGATTTTGGTACGGGATATTCTTCCCTAAGTTATCTGCACTCTTTTCCTGTGGATACCCTAAAAATTGATAAATCCTTTGTGCAAAGACTGAACCTAGAATCGGAAAATATTGGCTTAATTCCTGTGATTATTAGTTTAGCTAAAACTATGAATATGAATGTCGTTGCTGAAGGAATTGAACTACCCGAACAGTTAGAAATACTCCGAGAATTAAATTGTGGATTCGGTCAGGGATATTTCTTTGCTAAACCCCTACCTGGAGAAGAATTGATTAAGTTTTTGTCCTCTACTCCCCAGTGGTGAACCATGAATCAAGATAGTATTGGTTCTGATCATAATCTGCTGATTGTTGATGATGAACCGGATAATATTCGAGTTTTATCAGCTTTATTAACTCAACAGGGATATTATGTTCGTAAATCCTTAAATGCCCAAATGGCACTAATAGCAATTGAGAGTATAAAACCGGATTTAATTTTATTAGATATTCGGATGCCGGGTGTTAATGGATACGAGTTATGTCGTCAGCTAAAATCAAATTTAGAAACTAATGATATTCCGATCATTTTTATTAGTGCATTGAATCAAGTTGAAGATATTATCCAAGCATTTGCCGCGGGAGGGGTAGATTATATTACCAAACCATTTAAAGTTGATGAAGTCTTAGCTAGGGTCAAAAATCAGTTAACTATTTGTGATTTAAAAAAGCAACTTATTCAACAAAATCAACAACTGTTACAACAAAATAGTCAATTACAAGAAGAAGTCAGAACTCGTCAACAGGCAGAAGAAAGTTTACAAACCCTGAATCGTCAATTACAAAATTTAGCGTCCTATGATAGTTTAACCACCCTGGCTAATCGTCGTCATTTTGATCAATATTTTGCTGAAACCTGGAAACAAATGATGCAGGAACAACAACCCCTTTCTCTACTTTTATGTGATTTAGATTGTTTTAAAAATTATAATGATAATTACGGACATCCCGCCGGAGATATTTGTCTAAAATTAGTCGCCCAAGCTTTAGATAGATCGGTTACTAATACTCAGGATTTAGTTGCCCGTTATGGTGGGGAAGAATTCGCGGTGATTCTACCGAATACGGATTTAGAAGGAGCAATTAAAGTGGCTCAAACTATCCATCAGGAAGTACAACGGCTAAAAATTGATCATAACTATTCAAAAGTTAATTCTATTGTTACTGTTAGTATTGGTATTTCCTGTCAAATTCCCCAACCTGATAAATCGGCTGAACATTTATTGGAAATTACCGATCAAGCCCTTTATGATGCTAAAGAAAAAGGACGAAATCAATATTGTGTTAAAGTCTAATTAAAAAATAAAGATTACTTTTAACTCCCAATTATCCCCATCTCTGATCATCTCAATTGTTTTAATAAATTCTCTAAAATAAAACCTTCGTTCAGTTTCCGATAAATCTAACCAAAACTGCGGAATACATACGGCCTGCGCCGTTTCTTTTAAATTAACTGGAGGAAGTTCCGCTAACTTTCCTTGTAACTGAGAAATCTCTATCCGCAGTTTATAACGTCTTAACTCTGATGTTTCTAAATCTAATATCCCAGAAGTTAATAAATCGGTAATTTGTAATAAAATCTCTTGTTTTTGATTAATTTCCTGAATAATACCATGTTTAACTATTTGTAAATCCGGTAAATTTAAACCGGAAACCGCCTGGGGTAAATCTTGACAAATGCGTTCAATAGTTAACTCTAATCCCCTTTGATAAGATAACGCTTTACACTTAGGATTTTTCGGACAATTGATCGGACGTAAATATAAATATTCTCTATCTTTTCGATAGGTCGTAACCCTGGAAATAGTCATTAAAGATTGACATTCTCCACATATTACTAACCCGGCTAAAGAACGCGGTGCACTGGCTGTGCGAGGGGAAAGTCTTTGATTTCGCCGTAATAATCGATCTACCTGGGCGGCTTCATCGCGGGAAATAATTGGAGGATGGGTATTAGAAATAATTTCCCCATTTTTATATTCTAAATCTCCCCGATAAACGGGATTAGTTAACCATCTTCTTCCGGTAGTTACTGATATTTTTTTCCCATATCGTTTTTCTAAATACCGCACCGCACCCCGCAAAGATCCATAAATTAAAAACCGATCAAAAAACTCTTTAACAATCGGTGAAACGCTTCGATCTAAAATATAACGGTCTTTTCCCCGTCGATATCCATAGGGTGCTTTCCCCGGTGGAGGTAGGGCTTTAATTCTATTTTTAGCGTGTCCACTCAGAATCCGGCGACTACGTTGGCGGGTCTGAATTTCCAGAAATAATTGGATTAAATCGGAGCGATTAATTTCACCCACAGAGGTGTTAAAATCGGATTCAATGGCGATAATATTAATCTGGAAGGATTCTAATTGTTGTAAGCGATCGCCCACTTCTAAAACCGAATTTCCCAACTCCTCTAACCGTCTAATTAATAAATAATCCGGTGCTTCCAAATCACAATCTTTTAACAAGTCTTCGAGTTCCTGTCTTCCCCCTAAATCTTGATAAACCTGATCCACTTCCCAGCCCCAAATCATCGGATCTGGAGGCTGTTCAAACAGAGGATCGGTATAAGAATAGGCTATAATTTTCATGCTTCATTTAATTCAATAATATTGCCATCGGGATCTTTTGTAAATAATGCAGCCCGACCGGAAGCACTCATTTGAATTGAACAATTATGAGCCATTAGCTGTTGTTTTGCAACTTCCAAATTATCAACAGAAAAAGCTAAATGTCGATTTCTTCCCCATTTCTCACTATTAACTTGATCATTAATTAGAGTTTCAGCTTGAATTAAATGAATTTGAAACGCGCCTATTTGATACCAAATCCCCGGGAAGTTTAACGGACGTTCAACTTTTTCTAAACCTAAAATTTCACTATAAAATTTTTCTGACTGTTCTAAATTAGAAACTAAAATTGCCGTGTGAAGATATTGATTAATTGGCATAATATTAAACTCAAATTAATTCTTAATAGATCAGTATATTTCTATTTAAAAACTAAAGGTGGGCATTACCCACCCTAGTTTTAATTTTTAAACAGTAAACTGGCATTAGTGGCGCTGACATACTCCAACACTTTTTGCTGAAGGTCAGTTTCAATTTCCTGTTGACTCACTGGTTGAGGATAAAACGAAAGAATATCCGCAATTTCTTTTACATAAAAAGATAGCCGTTGAATATGCTTAGGTGTAATCTTAGTATCTGGATTTAATTCTAATACTTCCGCGGCAGTTTGTACAGGCTCAACGGCTAATTTATCTTCCTCTCTAACACAGGTTCCCCCATCACAATCAATATGTAATTCATGTTGATAATGGTTAGGAATTGCCCAGCCCCTTTGTCCGGTGTGTTCATGACCTAAACGTTCATTTTCGATATATTCACCCGCCGATTCATAACGGTGTTCATGCCAATAGGGAATGGTAAAATAACCAAAGGATTTGCGGTATTCTTCCGAATCTACTAACTCCGAAACAAAAGCTCCAACACCGCGGCGAACTAAAATATCATCCCATTTTTGAATTTCTTCATTATTTCTCGGTGCCCGTCCTAAAAAATGTTTACAGGCATTTTCAATGAACTTCATATTCGAGCTATTTTCATAAAAATGCTCTAAATAAACCGAACGAACCGCCAGACTTTTTAAAAAATGGCGGATTCCAATTTTTCCCTTAATAAAATCTTTCTCTAAATCCTCCAGTTGCTTTCTTTCAAACTCATAGAGTTGACGTTCTATCACTTGTTGATAAATCTGTTTTAAAACAAATTCTCGTTCCTCTGGGGAAGCGTCATGACGAGTTGTAACCGGTTGAGTTAGGGACATAAATTAAACTCCTATGTGTATGATTATTCCAAGTTAATTTGGAGTGATCTACAATAAAATGGGCAGTAGCTTTAAATTAAATAACACCCTGATAGCATCAACAAAAATTTGGATTAAACTCCACTTCTTTGAACATTAGCCAGGAGTTTAGGGGGCGTATCTAAAACTTCTAAAATAATGTCCATATAGGGCTTTAATAATTGATTACACACACTGGGTAATTGTTCTTGTAAGGTTTCTTTAAGATAAGTATAGGCTTGCAGACATTGAGTGTTTCTTTCATGGGCAGCCAAAATATTAGCTAACCACAACATTAAAGATTCCTTAAAAAAGTGAGGGTCATCGCGTAACAAAGCCACGGACATCAAACACATCGTCATCGACATATCATACACACAGCGTTTTGAATGCTTCTCCATAATTTCGGGATGGGACAGCATGAATTTTTTCAGAGTTTGTTTGATTAAACCGGCGGATTTTACCCGGAGGACTTCATAGGTTTTGGTGCGAGCATTCAAGGTCTGAACATACTGATGCAGGGGCTTGAGTTCGGCATTGGTCAAATATCGCCCGTCACATTGGAGAATTAAGTCATCCCAGGTTGAATTAATGGTCGGCATTTTACTTACCTCTGTATAGCCAGAATCCTATCTTCTAATTTGATACAAAATTAAATATAAGTCAAGAAAAAGAAGTAATTTTTAATATAAACTAAATAATTATTTTATTCTTACAAGAGTAATTATGCCCACAATATTTCTGGACAGATGATCCTGGGTTGACTTTTGTCAAGTGCCAAAAAACGATCCTTTGCTCTGCTTATCCTCGCCCTACCCAGGGGGAAATCACGCTATGGTAGAAATTATAGTTAAAACACAAGAGTTGCAGAGCTTGATCCCATGACCAGCTCATCGCCAGATTCCAGAATATACCAGGACTCAGGTACAAAATGCGATCTCTCAGGCTCCCCTAACTGATTAATAGTTAACCTTTAATTAAATACAATGAGTGTAAAAGACAAACCTAAATTTCCTCGTAATCTTCCCATCGGAAGTATTTTATTTTGGTTAGGAATTATCTTTTTAATTGCCAACCTAACTTTACCCGGATTATTCGGGCCACAAATTCCTCAAGTTCCCTATAGTTTATTCATTGAACAAGTCGAAGATGGGCAAGTTTCCCAAGTCTATCTCAGCCAAGATCAAATCCGCTATTTAGTCAAAGGCGAACAGGAAGAAGCCGGACAAATCCTATCAACTACTCCGATTTTTGATATGGATTTACCCAAACGGTTAGAAGCCAAAGGGGTTGAATTTGCCGCCGCTCCTCCCCCAAAAAATACTTGGTTTTCTAGTTTACTCGGTTGGGTAATTCCCCCCTTAATTTTTGTGGGAATTTGGGTCGCCGTCGGACAATTTATGCAAAGTCGCGGGGGCGGTTTTGGTGGGCCCCAGGGAGCGCTTTCTATTAGTAAGAGTAAAGCCAAGGTTTATGTAGAAAATGAAGCAACTAAAGTCAGCTTTCAAGATGTAGCCGGGGTAGAAGAAGCCAAAACCGAATTAGAAGAAGTGGTGGAATTCTTAAAGACTCCTGAACGATTTTTACAAATCGGAGCCCGCATTCCTAAAGGAGTCCTATTAGTCGGCCCCCCAGGAACCGGAAAAACCCTATTAGCTAAAGCAGTAGCCGGAGAAGCCGGGGTTCCATTCTTTAGTATTTCTGGTTCAGAATTCGTGGAATTGTTCGTAGGTGCAGGGGCGGCGCGGGTTCGAGATTTATTTGAACAAGCCAAAAAGAAAGCCCCCTGTATCATCTTTATTGACGAATTAGATGCCATTGGAAAATCCCGTTCTAGTGGGGGAATGTATGGGGGAAATGATGAACGAGAACAGACCCTAAACCAGTTATTAACCGAGATGGATGGGTTTGCCGCCGGACAAGCCACGGTGATTGTTTTAGCTGCTACCAACCGCCCGGAAACCTTAGACCCGGCTTTATTGCGTCCCGGCCGATTTGATCGCCAAGTTTTAGTCGATCGTCCCGATTTATCCGGCCGTTTAATGATCCTAGAAATCTATGCTAAAAAAGTTAAAATAGGGCCCGATGTTGAGTTAAAAGCGATCGCTACTCGTACCCCTGGTTTTGCTGGCGCAGATTTAGCTAATATAGTTAATGAAGCTGCCTTATTAGCTGCTAGAAATAAACGGGAAACTGTTAGTCAAGCCGACTTTGCTGAAGCCATTGAACGGGTAATTGCCGGGTTAGAAAAAAAATCCCGTGTTCTTAACGAAAAAGAGAAGAAAATTGTCGCCTATCATGAAGTCGGTCATGCTATTGTTGGGTCGGTAGTTTCCGGTCAAAATAAAGTTGCTAAAATCTCAATTGTGCCCCGGGGAATGGCGGCTTTAGGATATACCTTACAACTGCCAACGGAAGACCGTTTCTTACTCAGTGAAGACGAAATCAAAGCCGAAATTGCTACCCTATTAGGGGGACGTTCAGCCGAGGAAGTTGTGTTTGGAAGTATTACTACAGGCGCGACCAATGACCTACAACGGGCCACGGATTTAGCTGAACGCATGGTCACCAGTTATGGGATGAGTAAAGTATTAGGGCCCCTGGCCTATGAAAAGGGTCAACAAAATACCTTCCTCGGTGATAATATGATGACGAATCCTCGCCGTTATGTCAGTGATGAAACCGCAAAAGCCATTGATGATGAGGTGAAACAATTGGTAGAAAATGCCCATGAAATTGCCCTGGATATCCTGAATCAAAATAAAGATTTAATGGAGCAAATTGCCCAACAAATCTTAGAAACAGAAGTGATTGAAGGAGAAAATCTGCAACACTTGTTAAATCAAGTTAAATATCAGGCTAAAGTTGCCGAGGCGATCGCATAATTGATCTATCCCCCTCTCGTTCCCTGGTTCCACCAGGGAATGACAATCAGAGGCTCTGCCTCTGAAAAACTCAAAACTGACTTTTCTATCAGGGAAAAGGTGGCAGAGCCACCATTAGGGCATTTCTAGGTAGAACCTAGAAACGAGGTTAATGAGAGTAAACCAGAACCCAATTTTATGAGTATTAAAAAAAGACCTAAATTACCCAATTCTCAAAAAATTATCCAAATTTTATTAGTCTCAGCCGGGGTAATCTTAATCGGAAATTGGTTATTACCTCAACTGACTCGCCCGCGTTTTCCTAAAGTTCCCTATAGTTATTTTATCCAACAAGTAGAATCGGGTAAAGTCGCCGAAGTTTTAGTTAGAGAAAACGAAATTCTATTCAAAATCAAAGCGGAAAATCAACAACCGGAAACAATTTTATCCACAAACCCGGTGATTGATTTAGAACTTCCCAAGCGCTTAGAAGCTAAGGGAGTTGCCTTTGGAGCCTCTCCTCCTCCCCAACAAAGTTGGGTGAATGTACTATTAAATTGGGTGATTCCCCCGTTAATTTTGGTGGCTGCGTTTCAATATTTCATGAAACGAGATCCCCAAGGAGCATTATCTATTAATAAAAGTAAAGCCAAGGTTTTTGTTAAAGGTCAAACCGATAATATTACCTTTGCCGATGTGGCGGGAGTTGATGAAGCTAAAACCGAATTAGCTGAAATAGTTGATTTCCTGAAAAGTCCCCAAAGATTTACCGAAATTGGGGCAAAAATTCCCAAAGGTGTGTTATTAGTAGGCCCCCCAGGAACCGGAAAAACCCTATTAGGAAAAGCCGTAGCTGGAGAAGCCGGAGTTCCATTTTTTAGTATATCAGGTTCGGAGTTTATTGAGCTATTTGTCGGAACCGGAGCCGCCCGGGTGCGAGATTTATTTGAACAGGCGAAAAAGAAAGCCCCCTGTATTATTTTTATTGATGAATTAGATGCTATTGGTAAGTCCAGAAGTAGTGGCAGTTTCCAAAGTGGGAGTAGCGATGAGCGAGAACAAACCCTAAACCAACTATTAACAGAAATGGATGGGTTTGGGGTAGGAGATGCCACGGTAATTGTATTAGCAGCCACCAACCGCCCCGAATCTTTAGACGCGGCATTATTACGCCCCGGACGCTTTGATAGACAGGTATTAGTTGATAGACCCGACTTAGCCGGACGCAAAGCGGTATTAGAAATTTATGCTAAAAAAGTTAAATTAGAAACGGATGTTGATTTACACACAGTTGCGGCAAGAACTCCTGGTTTTGGCGGGGCAGAATTAGCGAATTTAGTCAATGAAGCAGCCCTATTAGCGGCGAGAAATCAACGCAAATCGGTCAGACAAGAAGATTTTTATGAAGCTATTGAAAGGGTGGTTGCCGGGTTAGAAAAACGCAGTCGCGTGTTAAACGAAAAAGAGAAAAAAATTGTCGCCTATCATGAAGTTGGTCATGCCATTGTGGGGGCGTTAATGCCGGGGGGTGGAAAAGTTACTAAAATTTCGATTGTGCCGCGTGGAATGTCGGCATTAGGTTATACTTTAAGAATGCCAACGGAAGACCGTTTTTTAATGGATGAAATCGAATTTCGCGAACAAATTGCCATGCTATTAGGAGGACGGGCGGCGGAAGAATTAGTCTTTGGAAATGTGACTAATGGTGCGTCAGATGACCTACAACGAGCAACGGAATTAGCTGAAAGAATGGTACTAAATTATGGCATGAGTAAAGCTTTGGGGCCCTTAGCTTATGAAAAAGCCAAAGCGAATAATTTCTTAGGCAATTCGGAGGCAAATTTGCGCCGTCCTATGAGTGAAAAAACCGCAGAAGCTATTGATGATGAGGTGAAGGATATTGTTAATAATGCTCATCAAAAAGCCTTGGCTATTTTGAATTATAACCGAGAATTGTTAACAGAAATTGCTCAAAAAGTGTTGGAAACAGAGGTAATTGAAGGAGATGAATTACAACAGTTATTAGAGCAAGTTCAACCGGTATCTCGATAAGATAGCGATCGCTTAACTTTCGGGTAAAAAATCCCGATCAAGTACCTGTTCAGAAGTCAAGGGACAAGTTAACGAAAAAACATCTAATGGTAGACCCGTTTCAACAGATGCTAATATTCTAGCATCTTGATAGGTTTCATCAAAAATTTGTTCAAAATATCCCTTTAAACTGGGACTAACTTTTAACTCTTTACTAATTCTAATCCGATGTTCTATAATCGTAGATAGCCAACTATTAGAACGGCGTTCAGGTTGATATTGATATTTGAGTAAGTGCATTAACAAAACTCGTAAATTACTCTCGATCGCTCGTTTTTCACTCCTCCCCATACTCTCTAATTCTGCAATTAAATGATCTCGATCGACTTCTAAAAATTTTTCTGTCCTTAATAAATTAACCGTTTTTTCAAGCCATAAATAAAAATCTTGGTCATACAAACTAGACAATGGAAGTGTTTCTGATGGGGGTTGAAAGATTGTCATTTTGTTGTTTCCCTGTTACTGATTATAATAGAATAGCTTAAAATTTATTGATATACTCCCGGTGTTATATCGAAGATTAACACCAGGAGTATATCAAGGAAAGTCACGTTTATTACTAGGCTTCAACTGCCACAATTCCCATCATGCCAAGATCTTCGTGATCAAGAACATGACAGTGATATACAGTTTTTCCAGTAAAATCGCGGAAGGGAATCCGAATCCGAACGGTTTCATTAGCACGAATTCGTAGCGTATCTTCCCATGCCTGATAGGGATCGGGTTTACCATTGCGGCTAATCACTTGAAAGGGATTAGTATGTAGGTGAAACGAGTGTTCCATACCATCGGGATCGACATTTACAAGCTCCCAATCTTCAATTGTTCCCAACTTGACGGCGGCATCAACTCGATTCATATCAAAGGTTTTATTATTAAATAGAAAAGCCATTTGCATACCCATACCACTGCCCATACCCATCAACATTGATAGTTCAATCCGACGAGTTTTGCTAGGTTGGGGCAATGTTTGAACCGGAATCAGTTTTTCCGGTAAAGGGAGTGGTTTGGCGATCGCATCTTTATAGGTCAAGGTCGCAATCAGATCAGGCTGACTGGATATAGGAGCTGAACTACCCATCATCCCCATCCCACCCATCATCCCACCACCCATCATTCCCATGGCGCCACCGCGATCATAGGGCAGGCTGAGTAAACGATACTGCCCTGGTGGACGATTGCCCTGAACCAATACCTCTGCCCGTTCACCCGGAGATAACAATAGTTCGCGCAGTTCCACGGGTTTGGCGATGCTGCCGCCATCGGTCGCAATTAAGTAAAACGGATGATCTTCCAAACTGAGACGATAAAACCGGGAACTCGAAGCATTCACAATCCGAAACCGCAACAGTCCACCAGAGGGTATGGTAAATGTTGGGTTCACCTGACCATTGACTGTCAGAATCGCTCCTTCGCGCCCCCGCATGAATTCCATGTGACCGGGGGCGGGAATTTGTCCAGTGGTATCCAGAGCAAAGTCTTTCAAAAACAGAAATTCCTCCCTAGCCGCCCTAATTTCTGGAATATCATCCAATTCACCGCGCACGACAAAGATGCCACCCAACCCACCAAACACCTGCTCTGCTACCAATTCATGCAGATGGGGATGGTAGTAAAAGGTTCCAGATGGATGATTTTTTGGTAAGGTGAATTCGTAGGTTTGGGTTTCGCCTGGAGGGACGCTGAGAAAGATATTGTCCGCATTTCCAGTTTGGGGAATATGCAGACCGTGATAGTGGAGATTTGTGGCTTGGGAGAGCTTATTGGTAAAATGGATTTTTACGGTGTCTCCAGGCTTTGCTTCTAGGCGTGGGCCGGGAATTTGGCCGTTGTAGGTCAATAGGTTTCCCTGTTGCTGTCCCAGTCTGATTAAACCAGGACGTGCTTCTAATGCTGTCTCTAATAGTCCGTTGCTGCTGGTTGTGAGCGCAGTGGCATTAGCTGGTTGAATTGACGGCACTGAGGTGGTATTGTGGCTGCACTGGGTTAATAAGGTGATCGCAGTACCAGTGCTAAAAAGGAGAAACTGGCGACGATTGATTAAATACATATTTTTTGACGTAGGGTAATTGCTTGATCTCCAGCTTGACTTAGCAGAATGAAATCAGGATGAAATTGGGAGTGGGGAAGCGATCTATAATCAAAAACGGTCTACAAAATTGGTAATTCTCTTGTAAAATCTGGGATTAATGCGATATAATAAAGGGTTTAGCACCACTGACTGAACTTGCCATGCCTCAAACTTCCTCAACCCAGAATCTAATTTCCACTTCGGTTGTGAGTTTAAATATTGCCCCAGCCCAGGTTTTACGGGGAAATAATGCCTTAACACAAGCAGGAGAGGCGATCGCAAGCTTTGGTAAACGTCCGGTAATTATTGGTGGCGATCGCTCCTTACCCCTGACTGTTCAAGCTCTACAACCAATTTTAGAACGTCATCAACTCCAATATTTTCAAGTCTCATACGGGGCTGACTGTAGCGAAACTAGCCTAACCGCCCTAGGTCAAGCTGTTAATAGTCATAAAGCCGATTTTATTATCGGGACGGGGGGCGGAAAAGCCCTGGATGCGGCCAAACTGATCGCCCATCAATGCCATCTCCCTATCGTTACTATTCCTACTTCTGGGGCGACCTGCGCCGCTTGGACAGCCCTTTCTAACGTCTATTCCGAGGATGGGGCGTTTTTATATGATGTGAGTTTAGCCCGTTGTCCTGATTTATTGATTTTGGACTATAACTTAATTCAAACTGCTCCTCAACGGATGTTAGTGGCGGGTATTGGAGATGCGATCGCCAAATGGTATGAAGCCAGCGTCAGCAGTGGACATTCCGATCAAACCTTCATGATCGCTGCGGTACAACAGGCGCGAGTCCTGCGAGATATTTTATTACAAAAATCCTTAACTGCGTTACAAGACAACGGTGGCGAAACCTGGCGGGAAGTCGTCGATGCAACGGTGTTACTGGCGGGAGTTATTGGCGGTATTGGGGGAGCTCAATGTCGTACCGTTGCCGCCCATGCAGTTCATAATGGTTTAACCCATTTGGCGGCTAGTCATGGGACTTTACACGGGGAAAAGGTCGCCTTTGGAATTTTAGTACAACTGCGTTTAGAAGAAATGGTACAAGGCAACCAACTCGCGGCCACTGCTAGACAACAATTATTAAAGTTTTACACCGATTTAGGTTTACCCCAAACCCTGAATGATTTGGGGATGGGGGAAATCACCTTAGCCCAACTGCGACAAGCCGCCGACGTCGCCTGTAATGAACGTTCTGATATTCACCGTTTACCGTTTAAAGTGGTTCCAGAACAGTTAATGGCGGCTATGGTATCAACTACAGCCCCCATCGCTGAAATCAAACTGAATAATTCAACGCCTTAACTGTATATCGGGGAACACCGGAACAGCCCCCAAACCCCCCGTGCACGGGCAGGGCTGTTTTATTCTTTGTAGGAGCCATCCCCCCGTGGTGGCCCCATCCCTGAAACTGGTTTCCCTGAGAATGAAACAGCCCTGCGTACACGAGGGGCTTGGGGTGGAGGGAATGGGGAATACCAAAGACCCTTACCCAGAGTCCTAGACAAATTGCGATATCAGAATTAAGAATTGAGACAGGAAGGAAAAAAGTAGACCCGCTCAGGGGTTAGAGATGGAATTGTTCTGATTCATGTCAAAATCTTAAATAAGAATCAATTTTTTTCTTCTACTGAACACATTAATTTTCACCCAAGATAATCGACCAATGACACTAAATTGGATTAGCCCTGCTGACCGGATACAAGCCTTACCTCCTTATGTTTTTGCCCGTTTGGATGAGTTGAAAGCCAACGCCCGTCAACAGGGCTTAGATATAATTGATTTAGGCATGGGAAATCCCGATGGTGCCACCCCGCAACCGATTGTTGAAGCGGCAATTCAAGCATTAAGAAATCCGGCAAATCATGGCTATCCACCCTTTGAAGGAACTGCTAATTTTAGACTAGCAATTACTAATTGGTATCACCGTCGTTATGGTGTTTCCCTCGATCCAAATGGCGAAGCTTTACCCCTATTAGGGTCAAAAGAAGGATTAGGTCATTTAGCTTTAGCTTATATTAATCCAGGGGATTTAGTCTTAGTTCCTAGTCCTTCCTATCCCGTACATTTTCGCGGGCCGATTATTGCCGGGGGAAAGGTTCATTCTATTATTTTGAAACCGGAAAATAACTGGCTAATTGATTTAGGATCTATTCCTGATTCTATTGCCGAACAAGCTAAAATTCTCTATTTTAATTATCCTAGTAACCCCACAGGTGCAACCGCTCCCAGGGAATTTTTTGAAGAAATTGTTGCCTTTGCCCATAAATATCAAATTCTGCTAGTGCATGATTTATGTTATGCCGAATTAGCTTTTGACGGTTATCAACCTACCAGTTTATTAGAAATTCCTGGGGGAAAGGAAATCGGGGTAGAATTTCATACTATGTCTAAAACCTATAATATGGCAGGTTGGCGAGTGGGTTTTGCCGTGGGCAATTCTAAGGTTTTACAAGGGTTAAGAACCTTAAAAACTAATTTGGATTATGGGGTATTTTCGGCGTTACAAACGGCGGCGGAAACCGCTTTAAATTTGCCTGATTCTTATTTAAAAGAAGTTCAAGAACGCTATTGTACCCGGCGAGATTTTATGATTAAAGGGTTAGCCGAATTGGGTTGGAATGTTCCTAAAACCTTAGCTACAATGTATTTATGGGTTCCCTGTCCAGAGGGGATGAATTCCACGGATTTTGCCCTAACTGTATTACAACAAACGGGTGTGGTTTTTACCCCGGGAAATGCCTTTGGTATGGGTGGAGAAGGCTATTTTAGAATTAGTTTAGTGGCAGATTGCGATCGCTTGGGAGAAGCTTTAAAACGCTTAAAAGATGCCAATATTAGGTATCAACCCTAATCCGTTGTTGGGCTTTAGCCCTTCTTCAAGGAGTGCTGAAGCACAACAACAGGTAAGTTATTAATATTATCAATAATCACTGAATATGGAATATGACAATAATTTGAATTTATGGGATTTTATCGCTCAACAAATTAAGAAAAATCCTCAAAATAGAATCACCTTTGCTGATTATATGAACTGGGTTTTATATCACCCAGAATATGGATATTATAGCATCAATAAACCCAAATTAGGGGCGGAGGGAGATTTTGTTACTTCTCCCTATTTAGGAGCAGACTTTGGGGAAATGTTAGCGGAACAATTTTTCCAAATGTGGGAAATTCTGAATTTTCCTAACTCCTTTACTTTAGTAGAAATGGGTGCGGGACAGGGAATATTAGCCAGCGATATACTATTATATTTACAAAAAAAATATCCTACATTTTTTAAATGTTTAAATTATCTTATTATCGAGAAATCTAATTTTCTCAAAGCTCAACAACAACACCAACTTAAAAAGAATCTCTCCGATACCATATCAATTCAATGGTGTAACTTTGAGGATATTCCCAATAATAATATTATCGGTTGTTTTTTCTCTAATGAATTAGTAGATGCCTTTCCAGTCCATCAAGTTATTGTTCAAAATAAACAACTTCAAGAAATTTATATTACCTTGGATTCAGAAAATAAATTTCAAGAAATAATCGCCGAACTTTCTACCGAAAAAATCACAGACTATTTTAAATTAATTAATATTGATTTATGTTCTAATATTTACCCAGAAGCATATCGAACCGAAGTTAATTTAGCCGCCCTAGACTGGATTAAAACCCTAGCTAATAAACTGAATCAAGGCTTTATTTTAACAATTGATTATGGTTATACCGCCCAACGATATTACCTTCCCAGTCGCAGAGAAGGAACCCTACAATGTTATTATCAACATCGTCATCATAACGATCCCTATCTGAATATTGGTCGCCAAGATATTACCGCCCATGTTAACTTTACCGCTTTACAACTTTATGGAAAAAACTGGGGAATTGATGGGGTTGAGTTTACACAACAGGCTTTATTTTTAATGGCTTTAGGGTTAGGCGATCGCATTTGTGCTCTTTCTCAACCTTCAAACTATTCTATTTCTGAAATATTACAACGACGGGAATGCTTACACTCCCTAATTGATCCGATGGGTTTAGGCAACTTTGGCGTCCTTCTACAATCTAAAGGCTTAAGTCCCTCTCCACAACAAATTCCCCTCAAGGGTTTCAGTTTCCCCATTTAAGGCTCAAAAAAGCTGCGATGGTCAAAAACTTGATGCTGATCTTGATTTTTGGGCGGATATTGCAGAGGAGTTACGCAGAAACCCGGTTTGGTGAACGAGAAATCACCGATTTCATCCCCAAAATTAGGGCCAGAAACCCGGTTTCTTTGGGTTACAAAAGACTAAGTATGATTTATTACCTATATACGGAGATGTTTGTACGGAATCTTGTGATCAAACTCACAACTTTTATCTTCAAACCTTCATGTTTATTAGAAGTAGATATAAAGTCCAGACATCCGATAGAAAGGTTTTTTGAGCTAATTTCATCATCCCTTTATATTTGTACTGACTGAGTGTAAACCTTTTGTAAAAATAGCCAATATTTGCCAAAAACCTATAGACAATCCCCCATCGATTGCGTAATATTATTAACAGGGTAGGACAAACAGACAAAGAACGCCTAAGTTCAATCCCCTTGTTTCTACCCCAGGTTAGAATGTTAGGATGTCTGTCCTTCTTCAATCCCAATCTTTATCCCACTCAAACTAAGATTATATTTATTATGAAAAACAAATTATTCCAGGCTCTGCTCGCTACCGTCGCTGTTACAGGAATCTTTACTACAGCCAACGCCGCCTACGCAGGGACATTAAGTTACTCAACATCTTTTAAGCCGAACACCTCAGATCCAGATTACTTATCTCCCTACGCTGATCAAGGTTACGACTACACTGATATTATTGACTCCCCTCTAAAAATTAAAAAATTCAACAGTAAACTTGGCAAGCTAGAAAGCATAAATTTAGAATTTTCTGGGAAAATTATTGGAGATGGTGGTGTTGAAAGTAGAGACAATAAAGCACAAGCATTGACTGTTAACCTTTCGGGTTTACTTCAGTTATCCGGGCCCGATGGTCAAAATCTATTGGAACTCGTCCCTACCGCAACATTAACTAAAAACGTAGCTAAGTATGATAAAAAGCTGGATTTTGGAGGAGATTCTGGGTTTACTTTTGAAGGTCTAAGTGCTAACAATTCTGGAACAAAAACCTTAACTAATGATTCAAACTTATCGCTGTTTACCGGAAGTGGCCGTTTAGACTTCCTATTTACAGCATTAGCGCAATCTACGGTAACAGGTTCTGGAAATATTACCAGTGAAATCAATACCTATGCTGGTGCAGACCTAAAAGTAACTTATGTTTATGATGAAAAATTTGCCGAAGTTCCCGAACCCGCAACATTAGTGGGTTTAGGTTTAGCCTTCGGTGGAATGCTGGTTTCCCGTCGTCGTCAATCTAACTAAGAAAATGATGATTAAATTAGTCATAAGTACATAAAGAATAAAGTTTTAACTCAGGTAGAATTTTAATCTCCCTGAGTTTTTTTATGGCGCTAGGTGACACAGTTAGGACACTTATAAATCCTGAAATTCATTCCCTGTTCCCTACTATCTAACAAATTGAGGCATAATTTCCGCCGCCGTAAATAAACCGTGAATCCCTCGACGATGGAGTTGAATTCCTGCTTTTAAATAGCCAAAAGCTGGCCCACAAACATTAGCCGCCATGCTGGTTTCATCCCCTAAAGTAAAGGTATGGGTTGAAATTTTCCCTTCAAAAGTTCGGCCTGTAATTTGAACGTTTGTACTTAAAGGTTTTTTGGGGTTGCGAGTATCCACAACTCCACCAACAGTAACGCGATCGCGTGAACAAATACCCGCCAACTCTAACATAATATCATCGGCGTGTTCCATATTTTCTAAGGTCAGTAACCCGCCCGTTTCTGCTAATAGGGCTTCTATTTCTGCATCGGTCATCGCCCTAGCCTGTTCAATCGTATATCCGGGTAAATGACCAATATCCTCTCGAATAGTAGCGCGATAGGCTTCCCAATTAGCAATTCCCACCCCAAAAGTAATTTTAATGTTGTGAATTTCCGTATAACTTTGGGCGGCTAAGGCGGCGGCGGCGGTTAATAATCCCGGTGTTGCTCCACATCCGGTCATATAGGTAATTCCGGCGGCTTGTAACTCATCCTTAAGCTCTAATAATAATTCCACGGCGCTCGTCCGTTTAATCGCATCGACTAATACCCCTCGCCATCCCAACTGAATAAAGGTTTTAGCCACACTAGCCATAAAATCATTAGGTAAATTCGGCAAAGCCAGAAAATATCCCTCCACACCCGGCGCGGTTTTGACTAATTCTTCAATACTATTATTACTCAAAACCCCATGGGGTTCTAAATATCCCACCGACCCTTGAGATTGATAGATCTCAATACAGTGATCTGGGTTCAGTCCCTCCCCATCATAAGCGTAACCCTTTTGATCGGCCACAGCCACCCACTGCATTTGCTGTTTTGGGGCTAAAACCCGTGTTGCTGCCTGTCCTAGCCCGCCAAACCCCAAAATTCCTACCCGAATCGGAGACAAACCCGTATTAACCATTACTGGACTCATTATCTGATTGAATTTAGACAATTCTCCATTATAATCCTTTATTTACTATTACCCATTACCCATTCCTTAATTCCCAGACCCATTGGTGTCCCCAGACGCTGGGGGAGATGGCTCAGAAGTGGTACTAGAATTTGTTTCTGGTAATACTTCGTCCTTCGTAGGAGCAGGTTGAGGAGCCGCAGGAGGAACTGTTACGTTAACATCGGGAGCGGGTTGGGGAGCCACGGGAGGCACTGTTACGTTAACATTGGGAGCGGGTTGGGGAGCCACGGGAGGCACTGTTACGTTAACATTGGGAGCGGGTTGGGGAGCCATGGGAGGAACTGTTACGTTAACATTGGGCTTGGGTTCGGGGACGGGCACGGGAACAACTTGAGTTCGATTTCTCTCAATAATCACCGTATCTCGCCCTGGGGTTTGGGTTTTGGGGGTATTAGATTCCGATTGTCCTGGCCCTACGGTGGGAGCTTTGGAGTCATCGGGTTTAAATAAACTCGGCCAAACCACAAAACCAATTCCTAGTGATAATAATACAGCAATTCCTATGCCAATTAAGGTACTCCAAGCGATGTCATTATTAACTTTAGTTCTTTCATTTTGACGAATAGATTCATCCCTTACGGGGTCGGGGTTATCCCGATTAGAATTTGGCTGATTTAAAGGTTGATTATTCATAGGTTTTTCCCAAGGTTCATCTCAATTAAAAACGAATTGATTTAGATGAGATAACTAGGTTTAATATACCTAAAATTCTGGGTGAAATTCATCTGTCTGAGGGAATAACATATTTTAATCTAACAGTTGTTGGGCTTTAGCCCTTCTTGAAATTGATGTACAAACACAACAATGAGAAAATTATCAATAGATTCAGTTAAACTTTATTCTATTAGTTCTAATCACTGACAATTATGATCATTTTTACACAATTATTTCCAGAAAAAGAAAATCAACAGGTTACAGTTAATCTGGCTCTAACCGCAGAAGAACGCACAAAAACTCGTCAATATATTGAAACATTAGAGGGTGAAACCTATTATCTTCGTCTTCCCCGGGGCATAGTTTTAAATGCGGGGGATTTATTAACCTCTGATGCTCAAGATATCTGGGCAAAAGTGATTGCTAAACCTGAACCTATTATTACGGTCAGGGCTAACCATTCCCTAGATTTATTAAAAGCAGTTTATCATTTAGGAAATCGTCATGTTCAGTTAGAAATTACCTCCGACTATTTACGATTTTCCCCCGATCCTGTATTATCTTCAATGTTAGTACATCAAGGATTAACAATTCAAGAAGAAATTGCTCCTTTTTATCCTGAAAGGGGAGCTTATGGACATAATCATTAATTAATGGGTAATGCGGATCACGGATTTAAGAGGATTTCACGGATTTCACGGATTTTAGTCTGTTTAATCTTCTTAAATCCGTGATGGGGAATGGATAGTAGGAAGTATCATATATTTTTGAGGTAGTATATTAAAGATTCTATATCTCGCTAATTTTTTAATGATTTTAAATTTATTACAACTTTCCAGTCCGGCTTTACCCTTGGGTGCTTATAGTTATTCAGAGGGTTTAGAAACCTTGGTTGAGACTCAAGTTATCACCGATCATTCTAGTTTGTTACGGTGGTTAATTCAAGACTTGAATTATGGTACAATTAGACTGGAATCTGCCTTGATGGTTCGGGCTTATCGCTGTGTGATTAATCAAGATTATAACCAATTTAGTTATTGGAATCAATGGTCAACGGCGGCTAAAGAAACCTCAGAATTGAGACAACAAAGTTGGCAGATGGGGAATACTTTAATCCAGCTTTTAGTTAATTTAGAAAAGGTAAAACCAACAGATTTAGAGTTACCTCCTCTGAAAGATTGGACAGAAAAAGTGGGAAAACCTTGTAATTATGCGATCGCCTTTGGATTAGGTGCAGTATATTGGCATCTTGATCTAAAAAATGCTTTACTGGGATATCTCTATAGTTGGGCGACTAATTTAATTAATGCTGGAGTAAAACTAATTCCCTTGGGTCAAACCATGGGTCAAACTTTACTATTACAATTACACCCGGAAATAGAATCAACAGCTACAGCTATTTTACAATTAAAAGATGAGGATTTAGTTAGTTGTAATTGGGGGTTAGGGTTAGCAAGTATGGCCCATGAAACCCAATATAGCCGATTATTTAGAAGTTAATTTTATTGAATTTATGCTATAATTAATCTAGGTAATTTTAGTATTAACTTTATGTCCGGTTTACGAATTGGAATTGCTGGGCCAGTAGGTTCGGGAAAAACCGCCTTAGTTGATGTTTTGTGTAAGCAAATGCGAACATCTTATCAATTAGCGGTAGTTACAAACGATATTTATACTCAAGAAGATGCTCAATTTTTGGTTAATTCTCAAGCATTAGAAAGCGATCGCATTTTAGGAGTAGAAACCGGAGGTTGTCCCCATACGGCTATTCGGGAAGATGCCTCTTTGAATTTAGCCGCCATTGAAGAATTAGAAACAAAATTCAATAATTTAGATCTGTTATTTGTAGAAAGTGGTGGGGATAATTTAGCCGCTACCTTTAGCCCGGAATTAGTGGATATTACCATTTACGTTATTGATGTAGCCGCCGGAGATAAAATTCCCCGCAAAGGCGGGCCAGGAATTACAAAATCCGATTTATTAGTGATTAATAAAATTGACCTTGCGCCCTTAGTAGGTGCAGATTTAGGCATCATGGAAAGAGACGCAAAAAAAATGCGTGCTAATAAACCCTTTGTATTTACAAACCTAAAAACCAAACAAGGATTAGATACTGTCATCAAATTTATTCAATCCCACCTAACCCCGTAGTAAGCCCTTTAGGGCTTTCTTCATCCCCTAAAGTTAATAGTAAAAACCAACATTAATAATAATGTAGAATTATTAGTTTACTTGAAGAAGCCCTAAAGGGCTTACTACCATTAATAATGTAGAATTATTGGTTTAGCAACGATAAAAACCTGAAGAAGCCCTGAAGGGCTTACTACTTTTATGAATAAAAAAAATCCCTCACAATGGCAAGGAATATTAGAGTTAGACTATCAAAAAATTGGTAATTCTACTCAATTAGTTAAAGCCTATAGTCAAGCACCTTTAAAAATTCAACGTTCTTTTTATCCCGAAGGTCAGGAGATTTGCCATAGTATTATATTACATACCGCCGGAGGAATGGTAGGGGGCGATCGCCTATCCCAAACCATTAATTTACAGCCAGAAACCCAAGTAGTATTAACCACTCCCGCAGCTAGTAAAATTTATCGAAGTTCAGGGGAAACTGCCGAAAATCATATTAATATTGAAGTTGAGAAACAAGCCTATTTAGAATTTATACCCCGTGAAATAATTATTTTTAATGGAGCTATTTTTAATCAAAATCTCCGAGTAAATTTAGCTGCTGATGCCTGTTATTTAGGATGGGAAATTACCCGGTTTGGACGTACAGCTAGGGGAGAAATATTTAATCATGGACAGTGGAAATCCTGTACAGAAATTTGGCAAAATAATTGTCCAATTTGGATTGATCGACAGAAGTTTATCGCCAATGAAGAAATATTGAATAGTCCCCATGGTTTGGCAGGACAACCTGTAATTGCCAGTTTAATTTGGGTGGGACAACCTGTTTCTGAAGATATTGTTAATAGTATAAGACAATTGTGGTCACAGCGAGAAACTTCTAGTCAAGCTGGAGTGACCCAATTAATATCAGGATTACTTTGTCGCTATCGGGGAAATTCGACCCAAGAGGTGATAAACTGGTTTACGGATGTTTGGCAGTTGCTCCGTCAAAATTATACGGGGAAATCAATCGTCAAACCTCGCGTCTGGCAACTTTAATCGCTTAAAAATTATTAAGATAAATCTATGCAATTATCCCCGCAAGAAAAAGATAAGCTATTAATTTTTACGGCTGCTTTATTAGCAGAAAGACGGAAAGCCAAAGGACTAAAATTAAACTATCCAGAAGCGGTTGCTTATATTACGGCTGCTATTTTAGAGGGGGCGAGGGAAGGGCAAACGGTATCGGAATTAATGAGTTATGGAAAAACAATTTTAAGGCGAGAAGATGTTATGGAGGGGATTCCTGAAATGATTCATGAAGTACAGGTAGAAGCTACCTTTCCCGATGGCACAAAATTAGTTACTGTTCATGATCCTATCAGTAATTAGTCATCAGTCATCTCCAAAAATATCTAGGGTGAGGCGCGCCTCACCCCTACAACTCAAATAGGATTGCTATATATCAACTGATCACTGATTACTGATTACTGATTACTGGGGATAGCTCCGGTTTTTATATCTAAATTCCGGGGTTGACCTTGACGTTTGATTTGCATTTTTAACTGACTTCCTACCGTTACATTTTCAACAATTTGTTGGATTTCATCGGCTTTAGTTACAGTCATATTATCCACTTGAATAATCACATCTCCGGCCCGTAATCCTGATTGATGGGCAGGAGAATTAGGCATAACGCGAGCAATCAAAACTCCTTGATCTTCATTCACACTAATCGGGCTATTTGGGTCTTGATTTAAACTTGCTTTGACTTCAGGAGAAAGCGTTACCATTTGAATCCCTAAATAAGGATGTTCAACTTTTCCAGTAGTAGAAATTTGATCGGCAATGCGTTGAACTTGGTTAATTGGAATCGCAAATCCTAGGCCCTGGGCACCTTGAATAATAGCGGTATTCATGCCAATTACCTCACCCTTTTGATTCAGTAACGGCCCACCGGAATTACCCGGATTAATTGCAGCATCGGTTTGAATAAAACTCACTCGTTTATCAGGAATTCCAACTTCACTTCCTGATCGACCGGTGGCACTAATAATACCAACAGTGACGGTATTATCTAATCCTAATGGGTTGCCAATGGCGATCGCTAATTCCCCCGGTTGTAAAGTCTCCGAATTACCAATAGTTAAAGTCGGTAAATTATCGGCTTCAATTTGAATCACAGCAACATCTGTTACCGGGTCAGCGCCAATTACTTTTCCTTCAAATTGACGACCATCTTTTAAGACAACCGATACTTTTGTAGCCCCATCAACAACATGAGCATTAGTAATAATTCGACCATTAGAATTAACAATAAATCCTGACCCGGAACCCCGAACAATTTCCTGTTGAGGCGCATCGGGCATTTGAGAACCAAAGAAACGTTCAAAAAAGGGATCATTAAACTGTTGGGGAATCTGATTTTCAATGGTTTTGGTAGCATTAATGCGGACAACGGCTGGCCCAAAACGCTGTACCACGGTCGCCACGAGGTCGGGAGTGGTAATTGTCCCCGGGTTGGCACTGACCGGGGCTGGGAGGGCGGTCGGAGGTACGGGGGATGTCACCGTTGGGGGGATGGGTTGGGGGCGTTGGAGTTGCGGTAGAATAGACATCCCGGCAATTCCTGCCCCTACCCCTAATAAAACTAAAGATAAGGAAGTTAAATATTGGGTTCTCGCAGGTTGAGTCAGACGGGGTGTTTCCGTCCATTCCAACCGGGAGGACTCTAGGGGAGAATTTAAAGCATCAAAATCAGATTTCATATTAATACCTCTATTTATCAGGATTTAAGGGGTTGTTCGGTGTTTTGCCCCGATATTCTTTAAGTTACAGGTTGAATATGACGTTACTGTGGCAAAGGTATGACACCGAGATGAAGATTTTAGTATTAACCAGAATTAAGTGATTTTACGGATGGTAAGTTTAATTGCTCACAAACTGCTAGGGTTAACCGATTTAGTTTTGGCTGTATTCAGGTTAATCCTTGATCAGATCAGAAACATCAACTTGTTAATAAACGGTGTAGAATTATGATAAAATAAATCGAATAGCTAATAATCGAATTTTTTGATTTTTTTAAATCATTGAAATTTAGATCTTAATTCGTTCATAATTAATTTTAAACTTTCCCCAAATATTAATAATGATTGATTTTGCCAATTCAGAATCTCCCTTGGGAAGCATTTTATTAGTCGATGACAAACCTGACAATTTAAGACTATTATCCACAATGTTAATAGAACATCAATATGAAGTTAGGCGGGTAACCAAGGGGGTAATGGCATTAAAAACAGCTAAAGCAGCACCGCCAGATTTAATTCTTTTGGATATTAAGTTACCCGATATTGACGGATATCAAGTTTGTGAATCCCTCAAATCCGATCCGATGACGGCAGAAATTCCGATTATTTTTATTAGTGCTTTAGATAATGTTTTAGATAAAGTTAAAGCCTTTAGTGTGGGAGGAGTTGATTATATTACTAAGCCATTTCAGGTGGAAGAAGTATTAGTTAGGGTAAAAAATCACTTAACTTTAAGAACTCAACATCAACTTCTCCTAGCACAAAATGAACGGTTACAACAGGAAATTCAAGCCCGGAAAGTAATTGAAGCAGCTTTGCAAAAATCCCAACAGGAACTACAGAAACTCAACCAAGAATTAGATCGTTTAGCCCATTTAGATGGATTGACTCAAACAGCTAACCGACGGCAATTTGATTACTATTTACAGCAGGAATGGGAGCGACTCAGTTCCGAACAAAATCCCCTATCCTTGATTATGTGTGACGTCGATTATTTTAAGTCCTATAATGATACCTATGGTCACCAAGCCGGGGATGATTGTTTACGAGCGATCGCCCAAGCAATTAGTCAAGCCATCAGCAGTTATCCAGGTTTAGTTGCTCGGTATGGGGGGGAAGAATTTGGGATTATTTTACCTAAAACCCAAGCATCAAAAGCCCAGGAAATTGCCGAAAAAATCCAACAGGAAGTGGGAAATCTACAACTGGTTCACGCCGGATCTAAAGCCAGTTATTATATTACTTTAAGTTTAGGTATAACCTGTATGATTCCTGGCTTAGATTCCCGTCCATTCCTATTGATTGAATTAGCAGATCGCGCTCTCTATCAAGCTAAAAAACAAGGGCGAAATTGTATTATTACATTACTTAAATAAAGCCATGTCTGAAAATCTACCCATTTCCCTAAATACAGCCACCCAAGAACAATTGATTCAGGAAGTTATCAGCCTACGGAAACAAGTCATACAACTTGAGCAAACCAAGAGTACAGAACCCTATCAAGTGGCACAACAAAAAGCCTTGTTTGCTGTGATTAGTAAAATTAGGGAATCCTTAGATTTAGATAGTATTTTTAAGTCTACAGCCACAGAAGTTCGTCAACTTTTAAATGCCGATCGTGTCGGGATGTATAAGTTTGACTCCGATTCTAAATATGAATGGGGAGAATTTGTTTCTGAGGATGTTTTGCCCGATTTTCGTCCGGCGTTATCCGCCAAAATTAAAGATCATTGTTTTGGGGAACATTATATTAACTATTATCTTCATGGCAAAATTTGGAAATCCGATGATATTTATGACTCAAAATTACCCCGTTGTTATGTGCAGGTATTATCCCAATTTCAGATTAGGGCTAATCTAGTTGCACCCTTGCTTAAAGGGAAAAAATTATGGGGATTATTATGTATTCATCAATGTTCTGGCCCTCGGGAATGGCAAGAGTCAGAAATAGAATTTGTCCGCCAAATTGCCACCCATTTAGGAATAGCTTTACAACACGCTGAATTTGTGAAACAGCTACAAATGCAGTCGGAATATTTAACCCAAGCAGTTAATCAAGCCGTTGAACGAGAAATAGCCGTGGCTGCAATTATTAATAAAATTCGTCAATCCTTACAACTGAATACAATTTTTACCACAACAACCCAAGAAGTTTGTCAACTTTTAAAAGCAGATCGAGTAGTGATTTATCGATTTAATTCTGATTGGAATGGAGAATTTTTAGTGGAATCTAAAACAGCAGAATGGAAATCTTTAATTGAAGAACAAAAGCATGATCCAGAATTTAAACGCAATGTGAGTGAATGTAGTGTCAAATACTTAGCTAATCTTTCCAGCAGCGATAGTTATTTACAGGAAACTAAAGGTGGAAACTTCACCCGAGGGGAAGTATTTAGGGTTTGTAATGATATTTATAAAGCCAATTTTTCCCCTTGCTATATTGAAATCTTAGAAAAGTATCAAGCTAAAGCCTATGCAATTATTGCGATTTATCAAGGGAAAAATTTATGGGGTTTATTGGCGGCTTATCAAAATCGAAGCCCTCGAGATTGGCAAAAATCGGAAATTAATTTTTTAATTCAAATTGGTGGACAATTAGGTGTAGCAATTCAACAAGCGGAATTACTCGCCCTAGCGGAACAGCAAAAACGGGATTTAGAAACCATATTAGCAGCCGAACTCCATCGTCAATCGGAAAGTTTAATTCAAGAAGCAGAACGAGAAATAGCCCTAGCTCAAGTGATTGATAAAATTCGCCGGACTTTAGATATTAATACTATTTTTGAAACGGCGACGGCGGAAGTTCGTCAACTCTTAAATGCGGATCGAGTGGCGGTGTTTAAATTTAAACCTTATTCCAATTGGAATCAAGGAAAATTTGTCTCAGAAAATGTTTTATCTTCCTTTTGTTCTGTCTTAGAAACTCATATAGAAGATCACTGTTTTGGAGAAAAATTTGCCCAGAATTATCCCCTGGGTCATGTTCAGGTTTTACCCAATATTCATCAAGCAGGATTAACAGATTGTTATGTCCAGATTTTAGCTCAATTTGAAATTCAAGCTAATTTAGTTGTAGCCTTACTCAAAGGTGATGAATTATGGGGATTATTATGTATTCATCAATGTTCAGAACCCCGTCAATGGCAAAAAAAAGAAATTGAATTTGTGCAGAAAATTGCTATACAATTAGGGGTGGCATTACAACAGGCAGAACTCTTAACCCAAGCTCAAAAACGTTCAGAGGAACAGGCAAAAGTTGCCGAACAGGAACGAGCTTTAGCCCGGGTTATTGACCGGATTCGGCAAACCTTAGATATTCATACTATCTTTAGTTCTACCACCCAAGAAGTTCGCCAAATTCTGCAATGCGATCGGGTAGTTGTCTATCATTTTATCTCAGACTGTCTAGGAGAATTTATCTTTGAATCTAAGCTTTCTGGGGGGATTCCTTTAGCAGAAGCTGAACATCAAAACCTCTGGTTAGATACCCATTTAAAATATCCCAAAATTAATCAATATCAAAACCATGAACCTTTAATTATTGATGATATTTTAAATGCTTCTTTATCCGAGTCTACCCTCAGAATTTTAGAGGGATTTCAGATCCGTGCCTATATCTTAGTTCCGGTTTTTGTTGGGGAAATTCTCTGGGGATTATTAGGAGCTTATCAACATAGTAATTCCCGTCATTGGGAATTGCGAGAAGTCAGTCTTTTAACCCAAGTTGCTAATCAGTTGGGGGTGGCAATTCAACAGGCTAAACTTTTAGCTCAACTTCAGGAAGCCAAGGAAACCGCCGATGCTGCTAACCAGGCTAAAAGTGAATTTTTAGCGAATATGAGTCATGAATTAAGAACCCCTTTGAATGCGATTTTAGGCTTTACCCAAATTTTAGCTAAAAATCATCAATTGAGTTCTGTACAACAGGAATATCTGGGAATTATTGAACGCAGTGGAGAGCATTTACTCGATTTAATTAATGATGTTTTAGAAATGTCAAAAATTGAAGCGGGACGACTCACATTAAATGAAACTACGTTTGATTTCTATCATTTATTAAATAGTTTGGAAGAAATGTTAGAATTAAAAGCAGAAACCAAAAAATTAAATTTAATTTTTGAACGAGATCAAACCGTATCTCAATATTTAAAACTAGATGAAAGTAAACTCCGGCAAGTCTTAATTAACTTACTAGGAAATGCGATTAAATTTACCGAATCTGGTTCTGTAATTCTGCGGGTCAAGCAAGAAATCCAGATATTATCTACAGAAAAACCTGTGATCATTACTGTTGAAGTTGAAGATACTGGCCCGGGTATTGCCGCCGCAGAAATTGATTTATTATTTGAAGCCTTTGGGCAAACGGAAACGGGCAGAAAATCCAAGGAAGGGACGGGTTTAGGTTTACCCATCAGCCAACAATTTGTACAAATGATGGGAGGAGATATTACCGTTAATAGTATTTTAGGACAAGGAACAATCGTGAGATTTTTTGTTCAAGCAGGTTTAGCAGAAAGTGGAGATATTCAACCCCAACCGTCTAAAAAATCCGTAATTCGTTTAACCCCAGGACAACCCAACTATCGAATTTTAGTGGTGGAAGATGCGATCGAAAATCGTCAAGTGTTGGTGCAATTATTATCAATGACGGGGTTTGATGTTCAAGAGGCAATTAATGGTGAAGAAGCGATTGAATTGTGGTTAAGTTGGCAACCCGATTTAATTTGGATGGATATGCGAATGCCGGTGATGGATGGGATGGAAGCAACTCGGAGTATTCGAGGCTATTCCCAGAAAGAAAATTCCCCGATTATTATTGCCTTAACTGCTAATGCCTTTGAAGAAGAACGCGCTCAAGTTTTGCAAGCTGGATGTGATGATTTTGTGAGTAAACCCTTCCAAGAGTATATTATTTTTGAAAAAATGGCAACTTATTTAGGATTAGAATATGAATATGCGGATGATTCAGGAAGTTTAACGGCTAATCTACAGGGAATCTCCGACCCTTCTAGCCTAAGCTTAGATTCCTTAGTATTAATGCCTCCAACTTGGATTCAAGAATTTCATGAAGCGGTACTTTGTACCAAAGAAAAACGGATTTTTGAGTTAATTGAGCAAATCCCTGAACCCTATTCAGCCTTAGCGTTTGCCCTGAAAAAATTAGCCAATGAATTTCAATTTGATCAAATTTTAGCCGTCACAGAAACCCTAATCCCGTAGTAAGCCCTTTAGGGCTTCTTCCCCATCTCTAAATATAATCAGAGAGTCCTAAAGGACTTACTACGGTTAGCGAACATCAATTTTTGCTAGGGCCGTATTCCGGTAATAGTGGGCTAGAATCTGTTGATAACCGTATCCACCCCGCGCTAAGTTATAAGCTCCCCATTGACTCAAGCCCACCCCATGACCGAAACCGCGACCGGTGACTTGAAAACTGGTGGTTCCACTTTTGCGATTGACTTGAAATCGGGTACTGCGAAGTCCTAAGACCGAGGCGATATCATCCCCACTCATCACCCGCGCCCCTTTGTCCCCAACTACTTTCATCGCTAAAATACTACCATAGGCTGAAGTTCGTTGCGGAGTCATCGCTGTAATCGTGCCGACACCGGAAATCCGTTTGCTTAAATCCGTTTGTGAGAAGGTTTTTGTCCATTCAAATACCGGAGTTCCTTGGTCAAAGTCAGGGACTCCCCGTAAGTAGGGTAGGGGTTCATTCCAAACATCCTCAACATTTTCGGTATGTCCACCAGAAGCCGAATGAAACGCTGCCAAAATAGCTTGACCGTTATAGGTTAAAACCTGTCCCCGGGTGGCATTCACCGCCGACTGGGTTCCTGTAGATTCGGTGATTAACCCCTTATAGACTTGCCAATTTTGATCATCTCCGACGTCAAACACCCCATTGCTGCGTTGACGTTTGTAGAGGGCGTAGGTTCTCGCCGCCACCGCCTGAGCTTTCAGGGCTTCCTGGGGCCATCCGCCGTCCATTTCTGCCCCTAAAACACTATAGAGATATTGCTCTAAATCGACATAATTAACCGCAGTCAAACCGCCATTCCGAGGCACTAATAAGACCCGTCCTCGATACCAAGCATTAGCTATCCAAACATTACCGCCATTGCTGGGGTCAATCCAAAGTTGAGAGCCTCGCCAGTTACCCAGGGCGACCTGTCCCGATTTTGCCTGGGCGATACCGCCCCCCATCGCCACCAACTCCCCTAGGGCTTTGCCATTGCCATCTCGAACAATAGCCTTAGTGGTGCTACCGACTTTAACTTGATTTGCACTGTCTCCGATGGCGACCCGTAATAATAGTTGGGCTTGGGCTGGAGCAACCATACAGACCCAAATTAGCAACGTTGTCCACCCATAGCGTTTGAAACGTTGTACGGAGTTAGCAAAAATATTCTGGGGTTGGGTTAAGGAACAAACCATAATCTCGATCAGATCCAGCAGGATTAATTTATCATATATGGCGCGGTAGGGGATGGGGAATGGGGAATGGGGAATAGGTAATGGGGAATGGGGAATGGGGAATGGGGAATGGGGAATAGACAACACCGCAGAAAAGGAGTTAATCCTCTGGGTTTGAGCATCAAGTTATGTCCTAATTGCCAGGGGCGACTGCTATACTTTCGGCTTTAGAAAACAGAGGTGGTAAAGCTACTAAAGGTAAGCAAGTTGGGGTCAAGGTGATTCAGAGTTGCTAGAATTTGACCATTAATCAGAAGTTGAGTTGAACCATTGACCGCCGTTAGGGTCAGTTGTTCAAAAATCATACCCCCATCTAGGACAATCATATCCTCGCCAATGGTAAAGTCGGTGATAATATCGGGGCCAAATCCTGCCACCAGAACAAAACGGTCATTGCCTTCGCCTCCGGTTAGGGTATCTGCACCTTCAGCCCCCACTAGGATATCGTTGCCTTGACCTCCGTTAAGGATATCGTCGCCTTCTCCACCATCGAGGGTATCGTCACCTTGATCACCCCAAACCAAATCATTGTCTTCGTTGCCATCCAGAAGGTCGCTGCCTTGTCCCCCATAAATAATATCGGCGCCAGAGTTACCAGAGATAGTATCGTTCTGTTGGTTACCCAAAAGAAGATCATTTCCTTCGTTTCCTTCTATTAGGTCGGCTCCGAGGTTGCCAAAGATTAAATCACCTCCGTCACCTCCTTTAATTGAGTCGTCGCCTTGACCTCCATAGAGTTGATCCTCTCCATCCTCTCCATGAATCAGGTCGTCTCCCCGGTTGCCGTTAATCCAGTCATTTCCCGTATTGCCAGTAATGATATCGTTACCCAGGTTGCCATAGAGTTCATCCTCTCCATCCCCTCCGGCGATTTGGTCGTTGTCCTTGCCTCCGAGGACAGTATCGTTACCATTACCCCCATCAATCAAGTCATCCCCTTGATTACCGTTGATATAGTCGTCCCCTTCTGCGGTTTTGATATTATCGTTACCCGCTAAACCAAAGATGATGTCAGCTTCTACCGTACCTAAGATATCATCCTCTCCATTACTGGCAACCTTTGATTCCGAGATCGTATTAGCTTCTAAGCTCTTAAATTCAATCTTCTTAATGAAATCAGTTGGGTCATAAATATCACGATCAATATTATTTAAAATCCCAAAAGATGTCAACCTAGGAGTCTGTTTTTCTCTAGGTATAGACGTGGGTTCAACTGTTGGTTCCGGTGTTGGTTCAACTGTTGGTTCCGGTGTCGGTTCAACACTGGGTTCAGGAGTTGGTTCAACACTGGGTTCAGGAGTTGGTTCAACTGTTGGTTCCGGTGTTGGTTCAGGAGTTGGTTCCGGTGTTGGTTCAACGCTAGGTTCAGGAGTTGGTTCAACTGTTGGTTTAGGTGTTGGTTCAACTGTTGGTTCAGGAGTTGGTTCAACGCTAGGTTCCGGTGTCGGTTCAGGTGTTGGTTCAGGAGTTGGTTCCGGTGTTGGTTCAACTGTTGGTTCAGGAGTTGGTTCAACTGTTGGTTCAGGTGTCGGTTCAACTGTTGGTTCAGGAGTTGGTTCCGGTGTCGGTTCAGGAGTTGGTTCAACTGTTGGTTCAGGAGTTGGTTCAACACTAGGTTCAGGAGTTGGTTCAGGAGTTGGTTTAGGAGTTGGTTCAACTGTTGGTTCTGGTGTCGGTTCAACGCTAGGTTCAGGTGTTGGTTCAGGAGTTGGTTCCGGTGTTGGTTCAACTGTTGGTTCAGGAGTTGGTTCAACTGTTGGTTCAGGAGTTGGTTCAACGCTAGGTTCCGGTGTTGGTTCAACGCTAGGTTCAGGAGTTGGTTCAACACTAGGTTCCGGTGTTGGTTCAACTGTTGGTTTAGGAGTTGGTTCAACTGTTGGTTCAGGTGTTGGTTCCGGTGTCGGTTCAACGCTAGGTTCCGGTGTCGGTTCAACTGTTGGTTCAGGAGTTGGTTCAACTGTTGGTTCAGGAGTTGGTTCAACGCTAGGTTCAGGAGTTGGTTCAACGCTAGGTTCAGGAGTTGGTTCAACGCTAGGTTCAGGAGTTGGTTCAACGCTAGGTTCCGGTGTTGGTTCAACGCTGGGTTCAGGAGTTGGTTCAACGCTAGGTTCAGGAGTTGGTTCAACGCTAGGTTCAGGAGTTGGTTCAACGCTAGGTTCCGGTGTCGGTTCAACTGTTGGTTCAGGAGTTGGTTCAACTGTTGGTTCAGGAGTTGGTTCAACTGTTGGTTCCGGTGTCGGTTCAACGCTAGGTTCAGGAGTTGGTTCAACTGTTGGTTCAGGAGTTGGTTCAACGCTAGGTTCCGGTGTTGGTTCAACACTAGGTTCAGGAGTTGGTTCAGGAGTTGGTTTAGGAGTTGGTTCAACTGTTGGTTCTGGTGTCGGTTCAACGCTGGGTTCAGGAGTTGGTTCAACTGTTGGTTCAGGAGTTGGTTCAACTGTTGGTTTAGGAGTTGGTTCAACTGTTGGTTCAGGAGTTGGTTCAACGCTAGGTTCCGGTGTCGGTTCAACTGTTGGTTCAGGAGTTGGTTCAACGCTAGGTTCCGGTGTCGGTTCAGGTGTTGGTTCAACTGTTGGTTCAGGAGTTGGTTCAACTGTTGGTTCAGGTGTCGGTTCAACTGTTGGTTCAGGTGTCGGTTCAACTGTTGGTTCCGGTGTCGGTTCAGGAGTTGGTTCAACACTGGGTTCAGGAGTTGGTTCAACACTGGGTTCAGGAGTTGGTTCAACGCTGGGTTCAGGAGTTGGTTCAACACTGGGTTCAGGAGTTGGTTCAACGCTGGGTTCAGGAGTTGGTGCGGAGGTGACGCTAAATTGGGCAATGATGGGAGTGACAGACTCTAACCCGTCGTTGTCTTTAGCTACTACAGTAAAAGCATTTAGAGTGCCATTAACATTAGCATCCGGTGTCCAATAGGCGTTTGTAATACCATCAATATTGTCGTTACTCCCTGCAACCCAAGCTGTGGCGGTGGCTGCATCACTACCAATTTTTAATGTCCCACTACTTACTGCTTTTACTACAAAAGCAACTACTGTACCATCGCTATCCGCTTCGTCTCCCTGAGCAGTAAGTTCAGCAAAACCGAGTTCAACTTCCGTATCTTCATCGGTGATACCTACCGGAGCCGAAAAACTGCTCAGGGTTGGCCGAGTCAGGGTATTGCTATAAATCTTGCTGATGGGTTGATTCGCACTATTGTAGCCCGTGAGCAGAATATCCATATCCCCGTCGGAGTCAAAGTCGGCCGTGGCTACGTTACTGAGCCCAACAGCCGCTAGGGAAATGGTGGTGTTGTGGCTAAAACCCCCACTGCCATTATTAATATAGATTTGGCTAATGGGTTTATTAGAACTATTCTGACCCGTGACCAGAATATCGGTATAGCCGTCCTGGTCAAAGTCCGCCGTAGTTACGGAACCATTGTAAACAGGTGTGAGGGAAATATTGGTGTTGTGGCTAAAACTCCCACTACCATTATTATTATAAATCTGGCTGATCAGTTTACCCAAACTATCATAACCGGTGAGCAAAATATCAATGTCCCCGTCGTTGTCAAAGTCGGCCGTAGCCACCGCACTCCGGTAAACACCGGTCAGGGAAATGCTGGTATTGAAACTAAACCCCCCACTACGGTCGTTTGTATAGAGTTGACTGATGGGGTTATAGGAACTATCTTCCCCCGTCAATAAAATATCGCTGTAGCCGTCGTTGTCGAAGTCGGCCGTAGCCACCGCACTATGATAAACACCCGTAAGGGAAATATCGGTGTTCTGGCTAAAACCCCCACTGCCATTATTAATATAGATTCTACTAATAGGGTTATTAGAACTATCCTGACCCGTGAGCAGAATATCGGTATGGCCGTCGCTGTTCAAATCGGCCGTAGCTACCGCACTCCGGTAAACCCCGGTCAGGGATACGTTGGTATCAAGACTAAAACCCCCAGTCCCGTTATTAGTATAGATTTGACTAACGGGTTTATAAGCACTATCGTAGCCGGTGAGCAGAATATCAATATCGCCGTCGGAGTCAAAGTCGGTCGTCGCTACCGAACCCAGATAAACCCCGGTGAAGGCGGCGTTGGTATTCGGACTAAAACCCCAAATACCATTATTAGTATAGATTTGGCTGATGGGACTACCCGAATTATCTTCCCCGGTCAGTAAAATATCGGTGTGGCCGTCGTTGTCAAAGTCGGCGGTGGCGACCGCACTGTAGTAAACGGCGCTCAAGGAATGGTTGGTGGTTTCGACAAAATTTAATGGCATGGTTGTTGCGTCCCTGGTAATGAATTTAAAAGATGGCTGAGGGGGTTGGTTGGTGGAAAGCGAATACCGGGTTAACGGTTCGCCATTTGTCTAAATGCTGTTTCTAAATCTCTGACAAACCCAGACCCATCAAATAAAGGCACACATCGAGGCTTTAACCGTTGTCGTAGCTGTTGTAACTCCTGGGGATGGGATGCGGAGTCAATTGCTTTTTGTTCGTACTCCTGAACACTTGCACAAATCATTTCTGTAATTCCGGCACTGGCAGAAATGCTGGCCCCCATGCGGGAGGCTTGGGTTAAACCGACTTTTGTTAATACGGGCACTCCCGCCCACAGGGCTGCTATGGTGGTGGAACCCCCGTTATAAATCCAGGTATCTAAGGCTAAATCACCTAGTTGCAAACGGGCTAAGTATTCGGGATGGGGGAGTTTGGGGGCGAAAATCAGTCTTTCGGCTGCAACTCCCATTTCTACGGCACGACGACGGAGGTTTTGCATCGTATCTTCGAGGGCTGAAGATAACCACAAAACACTATCTTGGACTTGCCTTAAAATTGCCATCCAAACCGCAAATAAATCCGGTGTAATTTTATAGGGACGGTTAAAGCAAGCAAAGACAAAACTATTTTCGGGTAGCCCCACTTGCGCCCGGGTGAATTGTTTACCGGAAATCTCCATCGGGGAACAGATAAATTGATGGGGTAAATAGATGATTTTCTCGCTATAATATGGGGCTAAATCCGGTGGGACAAGCCATTTATCTGTTAGCAAGTAGGGGATAAAATTTGCACCCATGGTTTGAGGATATCCTAGAAAACTTGCCTGTATGGGAGCGGGTTGATAGGCAAATATTTCGGGTTTACTATAACCCGTATACCCGGCTAAATCGATTAAAATATCAATGCCATCTTTGTTAATTTGCCCGGCGGCATTGATGGCGGATAGTTGGGAAATATCTCGAAATTGATCACAGCCTTTTTTAATGGTTTTTGTGACTTCATCTTCAACATTTAATAGGTGATATCCAAAGATCTCAAATTGTTCTCGGTTGTGGTTTTTAAACACTTGGGAAATTAACCGTCCGACGGCGTGTTCTCGAAAGTCACAGGAGACATAACCGACTCGCAATTTATCGGTTTTTTCGGGATAAACAAATGGTGATTTTTTTGGGATAATGGATTTGTTGATCACCTCGGCGTGTTTTTGGGCTACTGCTAGGGAGAGTTTTGGAGGTATGGGTAGGGCGTTTAATTGAAAGGGCGCGAGGGTAAAATTATGGTTTTCTGTTAGAACAGATTTTGCTGTCAAATCAATTAATTTTTCAACAAAATTATTATAGTTTTCCCAGTCACAAAGATTGAGTTTAACAAAGCCAATATGAAGATATAAATATTCGGATTTGGGGTTGAGTTTTTGCACTCGCTCATAGGCAAGTTTGGCGAGATTAAACTTTTCCTGAAATTCCCAAATTTGCCCTAATTGAAAATAGGCATCGCCATAGTCTTTTTGATGTTTGGCTGCGGTTTGAAATAGCTTAATTGCTTGGTCTAATTTTGCCTGTTGTTTGTACAATAGACCTAAATTATATAGGGCTGGAACAAATTGAGGTTGGATTTCTAAGGCTCGAATTAATCCGGTTTCTGCTTGGTTTAATTCTCCTTGAATTAGATAAATTGATGCTAAATTTGTTAGGGTTTGCGGTAGGTTGGGATTGATTTTTAGAACTTTTTGATAACAAGTTATGGCGGCATCTAACTGATTTTGCTGTTGCAGCAAAGTCCCTAAGTTATTCTGGGCGGGAATATATTGGGAGTCGGCGACTAGGGCTTTTTTGAAATAGGCGATCGCTAGTTCAATTTCTCCTTGTTTTTTATGCTCTTGACCTTGATTAAAATAAGCAATAGCCTGATTTTTATTAACGGGGTTTTGAATAGAAAAATTTAGCTGGTTTTGTTTTAATTCTATCGGTTTATTTAATTTAATATAAATCCCGGCGATCGCTTCACTTAATTTTTCCCCTTCTCGCCAGTTAACGGAGCGAAATAATTTAAAAAATAAAGGTAAATTAGATCTGGTTTTATTAGTTATTTTAAGCGAATAATTACTATCAGTATTGTGGATTTTGTTCCATTCTCCAATGGTTACAAATTGAGCAATATTTCCAGTTTTAAATCCCAAGGCGAGCGGACATCTAACTTGAGGAAGAATAGCCACATCATAAAGTTCTGTGGCTTCGTTATCCATATCTAGCCACTCGATAATATCCCCGGTATTTAAGTTAATTATTAGGATGCCACAACGAGCTTGGGCTTGTTTTTGTTCGAGTCTTTCTGCTATTAATAAACCCGAAAAATGATAGTCTCTAGGTTGAGATAAACCCACAACGGCAAAATCACCGATAAAACTCAACCCTCGGGCATAACCCGGACAGAAAGTGATGGGGACAAATTCACCGTTTTCGATATAGCCAAAATCTCCAGTTCCCGAATTGAGTATCCACAATTTATTGTGATACCATCGAGGAGAGTGTGGCATCGATAAACCACTGGCGATGATTTCATCCGTTTGGATATCAATTACTACTCCCCCATCCTGGCGTCGATGTCGCCAACCCGATGCTACATCAGAGCGACTAATAGCTGTAACATAGCGGGGAAACCCATTAACAACCGCTAAACCATTCAAATGACAGCGATCTTCCGGGGCGAGTTTGCTGATAAATGACGGTTTCCAGATGGGTGCAAAACTGTGTTGGGGATCGAGGGTGGCTAAACAGCTATACTCGGTATTCACAAAAATGAGATTACCCAGATCGTCGGCTACTAGATCATGAATATCTAAATCTCCGGTAGTATGGGCAACCCGAGGAATATAAAGCCGATCATATTTCTCCTGTAAAAGTTCCCCATTTTCCAAAACATTTTCAAACCGCCAAATCTGATAGCGGGTAGCCAGATAAAAACGTTCTGTTGTAGCATAGAGTCCCATGGGCCGCTCCAATTCCCAGACCGGGGTGCAGATCTCGCCGTTGGGCTGAACTCCGATCAAACACAGACGGTTGGTTTGGTAGGTCGTCAGGGCTAAACTAACCTGCTGTTGCTGCAACCACTCTACGAAATGGCGAGAGTAAGGTAGAGTCGGAGTCTTAGTGTCGGTCATTTTTTGAGATCGGAGAATAGCCTCTTACAGACCTACTCCGATGCTATAAATTTGTTTTCATGTCACCCTGTAGAGAAAATAGATAAAATCTTCTCCATATAGTATTCGTAACACGAAGCCTTGACTTGAAAGAAGGGTGATTGTGGGGATCTTTACAGAATCTTTACGCAGGACTTGGGGTTTCTTTAAATATCTACCCCTATTCACAAAACCACCTTAATAATTCTTGTTTGGGTTTTTGCACTTTTGTGTTTCTCGCGAAAATTCTCCCTAATTGAAAAAATTAAAAACGCCTATACACGACCTGAGATTGCTATAATAAGTTACTCTGAACTTAATCCTATTCGGCTGGTTGATTACGGGTAAATGCAGATTACTTTTTTAGGGACTAGCTCTGGAGTTCCCACCCGATCGCGTAATGTTTCTAGTATCGCCCTGCGTCTACCGCAACGGGCGGAAATCTGGCTATTTGACTGTGGAGAGGGGACGCAGCATCAATTCCTCCGCAGTGATTTAAAAATTAGTCAAATTAGTCGAATTTTTGTTACCCATTTACACGGTGATCATATTTTTGGGTTAATGGGTTTATTGGCTAGTTGCGGGCTGGCGGGAAATCCCAAACGGATTGATATTTATGGGCCGTCGGGACTATCGGAATATTTACAGGGCTGTGTACGCTATTCCCAAACCCATTTTTCTTACCCGGTTAAAGTCCATACTATTCAACCGGGAATCATTTTTGAAGATGAAGAATATCAGGTGGTTTGTGGGCCGTTGAAACATCGAGTCCCCGCCTTTGGTTATCGGATGATTGAAAAGGATAAACCGGGACGCTTTGATGTGGAAACAGCCCAAAAATTGGGGATTCCCCCCGGGCCAATTTATGCCCAACTCAAACAGGGACAGACTGTAACCCTAGCCGATGGTCGGATCATTCGGGGTGCGGAATTATGTGGCCAAGCCCAAGTCGGTCGCAAATTTGTCTATTGTACGGATACGGTATTTTGTAATGGGGCGGTGGAATTGGCGCAAAATGCGGATGTTTTGGTTCATGAAGCTACTTTTGCCCATCAAGATGCGGAAATGGCGTTTCAAAGATTACATTCAACCTCCACTATGGCGGCCCAGGTTGCCCTAACGGCTGAAGTTAAACAGTTAATTATGACCCATTTTAGCCCCCGTTATGCTCCTGGTAATTCGATTGTTTTGGAGGATTTATTAACAGAAGCCCGAGCTATTTTTCCCCATACAGATATGGCCTATGATTTCTTTACCTATACCATTCCTCGTCGTTCTTCCCCCTCGTAGTCAGCCCTTTAGGGCTATCTTAAATTCCCCTAATTTTATTAAATGAGTCCTAAAGGACTCACTACAATAACTAAAAGTTAAGGGTTAAAACTGGCTAGGATTAAGGTTAGATCGTCATCGGTTCTTTCTGTTACCCGGGGCGATCGCAAAAACCCAATTAACTGTTCTTGAGCTTCAATTTCATCGGTGATAGTTTCTACAAATTTAAACAGAGGAGAAAAGAAGGGATGATGGGGTTTTCCTTCTGGCATTTTTAACGCTAACATTTGTAAACCATCGGAAAAAGCAGCTAAATATTTAGGTTGTCCTGACCAGAGATTAATTTGCGCGGTTTCCAGGGCATTTGGAGAAATTAAAAATATCGTTTCATTTAGATATTCTCCACTAGCGGGGATAGTTAACTCCTGAATATTTCCGGTTTTATCTTCTACAACTATGGCCCCATCTCCGACTTGAGCAACGGCGACTAATTCCGGTGTAGCTATTCCTAAAATTAAAGTAGTTGCTAACTCTCTAAGTTCGGTTTCTTGGGTAACAGATTCGATTTTAATAGCAGTTAAAGCCTGATTTAAAGCTAGTTTTAAATAATCTTCCCAAACGAGATCAATATTAACGGAATTAATCTGTTTTTCCAGAGTCTCTAAAGCTATTTTAACCGCAATATTTGCCCCTAAATCCGCTAATTTTGCCGAACCTGCCCCATCAGCTACGGCAAAGATTAGACAAGAATCCGATAGGTGTTTATAACCCTGGGCATCCTGACAGGGTAGATTTTGTTTTTCGTGACTTTTTCCAGTTACTGATGCAGAAACAACTTGCCAATGATCAATTGAATTCATTATAATTTTATATAGTTTAAATGCTGATGGAAAACGGCTATGGATTTATCCTTAAACACTCCCCCATCCCGGCGGCGGTAAAGCCACTTGTTCATCGACCTTAGAATGGGAAACCGTTTGCATACTGGTCGATAACCAAATAAACATTTCTCGAAAGTCTAAACCCCGCAATTTTAACGGGGTTCTCTGGACAATTTGAGCTAATCTATTCAGATTTGCTCCTTCAACTCCTACGGCAAAAAATGCCACCTGTTTTTTAAATTCTTCCTCTTGAATCCGTCGAGTTGCTTCTTCTGTCACCCGGTCGGATTCGCCTTGGGGTTCACCATCGGTAATCATAAACACCCAAGGACGATAATAGGTGATTCCATTATTTCGATATTCTAATTTTCTCGCCGCCACTAAATCCAAAGATTGGTTAATCGCAGTTCCCATAAAAGTTTGACCTTGGGCCGTTAATAAAGGCGGTTCAAACTGATCGGCTGTGACGAAATCCTGTAAAATTTTAACTTGATTATCAAAGGAAATAACCGCCACTTCTACCCGTTTTTTAGCGAGTTCATCCCGAATTAAATCATTTCTAAACGCCATCAGTCCATCATTTAAGGCGTCAAGGGGAACTCCTTGCATTGATGCGGAAGTATCCAACAACAACACACAAGGACAGCGAGGTTCAGGATTTTCTGCAAATTCAACGGCTTCGTCTAATCTCATAATTGTGATCTGTTCTACTTACAATTACTAGGATACTCTTTATTATATCCTACTAATTATCTCAAAAATTGATAAAATATAACTGTTTCTTGAGACTGAAGCCAAAATTCATGGAAAAATAAGAATTAACAATTGGACTTGAACTAGAATAACCATGACCTCACCAACTCGTTTTGATTTTCCAATTGCTAAAGCAGAGTATCTATTTAATCGAGGTAATGAACCTGGAATAGGGGGTGATAAGCGTAAGTTTTGGCGTGAAATTATGGGATTTGAGTCTCCCCAAGCAATTCAATTAGCAATTTTAGCTGAAATGTCTGTGGATTTGCTTGAACCTCAAAGCCAAAATCAATATGGACAGTTATATAGAGCTTATATTTACCTGACGGGAGTTGGGGGTATATCACGACGAATTAGAACTGTTTGGATTGTACTTTTTGATGAAAATATTGCAAAATTTGTAACAGCAGTACCCGACAGATTAGGAGGTTAATCGTGAGTAAATTTAAGCTATTCGATGCAGTTCACCTAACTGAAACAATTCCTTTAACTGATGGAGGAGTAGCATCTATTGGAACAGTTGGTACAATTGTGGAAGTTTTAAAAGCAGGTGAAGCCTATATTGTTGAATTGTTTGGAAATTGGGTTAAATATGATCACGAAGGAAATTTTATCCCAGCAAAATCAGAGGAATTGGAGGCTTTTATGGAAACTATTGGGGTAGAAATTGTTAATCCTGAGCAAATAATTTTAACAGCTTCTGCGGATCAACTTCTGAGTGCACGAGAACAGTTAACATTGGTTTTAGATGATTTATCAGAGGATTTGATTTTAGAAGTCCGAGATTTTGCCGAATTTTTACAGCAAAAACAATTAAGTCGGCTGGGATAAATTAATATAAATCCTGGGGAAGTCATGTAATTATTTCCAATCTTCCCAAGACTGATTAAAAATTGACGTTTCTGGGAATAAAATCGGATTCTTGTTGTTTTCTAATAACCGTTGTAACTCCTCTAATATTGGTTCCCGATAGGGTAAATCATCCACTAATTGATAGGGAAAAACTTCGGTTTTTAAGCTAAATGCTGCGGTAGTCCCCGCCGCCGCCCCAACAGACCATTCAAAGGAATGTACCCGATAAGCCGCCGCCGCAATATGACTGGTGGCGATACTTTTTCCGGCTACTAATAGATTATCAATTTTTTGCGGAACCATGGCTCTTAAAGGAATTTGAAACGGATAAGCTTGTCCCTGACCACGACGTTCTCCTTCGCGTTCCGTATTTCCTGGGGTTTCCGCCGGACTTAGGGTTAAACAGGGGTGAAAATCAATCGCATAATCACCAATTCCTACGGTATCTGGATAAATTGTAGACCGAGAACGGGGTTGAATTTCTGCAATGGTTTTTTCTCCTGAAAAAGCGGGTAAACTGTCTAATTTTCCTAACTCTAACCACAGCAGTCTATAGGTTTCTGGGCTTAAATTATCGGTATACCAATCTTGACGGAAGTTATTTTGAGAAATATCAATTTCTGTCACCCTAAATCCGTCTTTTTGACCATAGGAAGGACGACCAATAATCCTTCTACCTTCTCGCATATAGGGATATTTAGATAATCCATGAACGGTTCCCATGGGAGAGTTTAAACCGGATAAATAGCGATAGTTTGGATGTTTTTCTTTTACCCCTTCTCCTAGTTGGGAATCTGTGGTTCCTGCGACTAACCAATAGAAAAAACCTTGGGCATTTTCTTCGCCTTTTCGCAGGGTTTCTGCTCTTAATCCACCTTTCCAGCCGCCGGGTTCAAATTGACCTGTTGCTTCTAATTGTGAGGGGGTTAAAATTAAATTATCGGCTGAGGTTCCGGGTCGATAATCATTTCCCCATGTCCAATTCTGCATGGTAATATCCCCGGGATAAATCGGCCATTCCCTAGGATTTCCTGACCGTTTTTCCTTGGGGTTCATACTATGAATACGTCGATAGGTATAAACTAAATTAAAGTTAGCTAATCGGGGTAATTCATAACTATAATAGGGGGCGTATTGTTCATAGAATGGGGGTTTTTCATGGATTTGGGGATTTTTAGTTGCCTCCATAGCAAAGGTATAGGTAAACCCTTGAGTACAATAGGGATCTTTTGTAATAGTAGATGCGGTGGGTTCTTGAGAAGAACGCGGATCAATTCCTAGCTTATGGGGAATATTAGTTAAGCCAATAATTTCTCCGGTTTCTGTGGCTTCAATAATATACCAATTGGCTCCTTGATTGGTTTTTGTTTTAGGCGTAAATCTAATTATTATTTTATCTAATTGTTGCGAATTTTCATACTCATAAGCATCATCAATAATAAAAGATAAAGGTTTTGTATTTAAGGGGGGTTGTCCGGGTTTGGGATCATGTTGAATGGCGATCGCTTCGGTAATTTGATTATTATTAATTGTCATATCTTTAATCACAGTGGTGGGAAACCAGTGTAATTTTCCTCTCCCTTTCTTTTCAGCTTTTTTAAGCATTTTTAATAAAATTTCATGCCCCGTTTTCGGCATAAAACAGGCTTCACTCACCCAACAAGCTCCGGGGTTGAGAATCCCATATTTTTTTTCAATTTCTGCTCGTAATTCTAAGTATCCTCTGGGATAGAATAATAGGGATCTTTGGGTGGGTCTTTCATCAAGGGCGGAGGTTCCCTGGGCTGAAATTTGCCCCCCTACCCAGTCGGTAATTTCGGTTAAACAAACGGTTTTTCCTGCTAATAATCCTTCATAAGTCGCCGCACTTCCCGCTAGTCCGCCCCCAACTACTAATAGATCACATTCTACTTTTTGATCTATTCTAGGAGGTGTGGCTAGGGCGAGGGATAAACTGGGATTTAAGGAAATGATACTAACGATTAAACTGATAAATAATTTGGGCATAATTTGAGTCATATTTGATCAAAAATTTATAGACATTTAATTACTGGAAAAGTTCCCAGTTCTACTATATATGTCATAATAGAATTAACCCAGTTTATAAACACAGAAACTTGATTTCTTGAATGGAGGGAATAAAATCTCCGTTTTTAACAAAATTATAATTAGTATATAGAATATAAGATCACCCTTTGAACCAGGCTCAGACCCCCTATTTATTTTCGGGATCAAATACTCTATTATTCACCTTGATTTATGATTGAACTTCTAGCGGTGTTATCGGCATCGGCGGCGGCGGGATTAAGGATTGCTTTACCCTTACTGGTTATTGGTTTATTGCGAAATGATTTATGGTCAAGTGTACCGTTTCTGTCTCAATTTTCACCACAGGTTGTTGTCGGAGTGCTGGTGAGTTGGTCATTATTTGAAGTTTTTGCCTCTAAAAAACTCCTGGGACAGCGAATTTTACAATTAATACAATTACTATTTAGTCCCTTTGTCGGTGCTATTTTAGGTTTAGCGATCACAGAATCAACTAACGTTCAACCCAGCTTATATTGGATTATTACTATTGTTGCGGGTTTACTAGCTTTAGTTTTACAATTAGTCCAAACTGGATTATTTTATCGTTTACGCGGTTTGCCCCTATGGGTAATTTTAGGACAGGATATTCTTTGTGTTTTCCTGGTGATTTTTGCCTTTGACGCCCCTCAACAGGGGGGATTAATTGCATTATTGTTATTATGGCTTTCCATTAGAATTTCTAAAGAATGGTATCGCTGGTATAAAAAACAAGCCAACCCAAAGGAAAGCAACCCCCGACGTTATAAACGGGAGCCTGATTGAGGGCAGGAGCACCGGGAGGCACCGGAGGCACCGGGAGGCAGGGGGAGGGAATATCGTTGATTCCCAACCTTTTTAGAGCAATCCGATGAAATGTAGGGGGCCTTGTCCGGTGATGATTTCGATTAATATGCCAATCATTCCTAACATGGCTAACCGACCATTCCAAACTTCGGCGGTGGTGGTGAGTCCCCATTCCCAACTTTCTTGAGGATACATCTTGGTTTTTTTGCCCGGATGTGCCACATCAGAGAACTTAATATTAGGAGCATCTAAGGCTTCTATTACCATTTCTGCTAAATCATTAATAAATACAGGATGGGTATTTAAGGCAGGAACTCGATGGAATTTTTCAATCCCAGCTTCTTCAGCCAGTTCTCGATATTCCATATCAATTTCTTCTAAGGTTTCGATATGTTCAGATACGAAACTAATCGGAACCACGACTAATTCCTTAACCCCTTCTTTGGCAAGTTCCAGAATAGCTTCCTCGGTATAAGGTTGTAACCATTCCACTGGGCCAACCCGACTTTGATAGGCGAGAACATGGGGGTTAGGACGGTTTAAAGTCTGCATAATTGCCACCGTGCAGCCTTCAATTTCATCCCGATAAGGGTCTCCAACTTCTTCGACATAACTGACCGGAACACCGTGGGCGCTAAAGAAAATTGGCACTTGTTCGGGTTGTTCACAATGTTCAATTTCCTGCCCAATTAATTCCGTCATTGCTTGTAAATAACCCGGACGACTATACCAAGAGGGAATCACTGTATAATCAATTTTTTGTAAACTGGGATCTTGTTGCCAAAGTTTTTCTAAAACTCGAAAACTAGAACCACTGGTACTAATTGAAAATTGTGGATATAAAGGTAAAATAACTAAATGTTCGATTTGATCCCGTTTAATTTTGGCCACCGCTTCTTCAGTAAACGGGTTCCAATAGCGCATCCCCACATACACCCGAATATCGCGACCTTTCTCCTGCAAAGACCCCTGTAAGGCAATAGCCTGTTCTTCGGTAATTCGCCGCAGGGGAGAACCTCCCCCAATGGCTTTATAATTTTCCTGGGACTTCTGATAGCGCAGAGTCGAAATCATCCAAGCCAGAGGTTTCTGCATCCAAGGAAAGGGCAAACGGATAATTTCTGGGTCTGAAAATAGATTGTACAAAAAGGGGCGAACATCTTGCAGTTGCTCTGGCCCGCCCAGATTTAGCAGTAAGACTCCGACTCGTCCCATAGCGGATACTTCCTATCCTAAGATTTGTTAACTATCTTAATAATATATTGTCCTTGTGGGTTAGTCGATCTTTTAATTATAAAAATTGTTCTCAATATGGCAACTATCCTCAGAAGTCTAAGTTACCGCTATCAATGGCTCTATGATACCATTTCCCGACTGGCGGCTTTGAGTGTGGGCGGTGAGCGTCGGTTTCGGGAGTTACCCTTAACCGGGTTAACCCTGACACCGGAAACTAAAATTCTGGACTTGTGCTGTGGAAGTGGACAAGCAACATCGGTGTTAGTTGAGTATTCCCAGAATGTGACGGGGTTGGATGCTTCTCCGTTGTCCCTCAAACGCGCCCAGAATAATGTTCCTCAAGCCCAATATGTTGAAGCATTTGCGGAAAATATGCCCTTTGGGGATAACAGCTTTGACCTGGTACACACCAGCGCGGCGTTACACGAAATGAACCCAGAACAGTTGCAAGAAATTCTCAATCAGGTTTATCGTGTGCTTAAACCTGGGGGAATTTTTACCCTGGTTGATTTCCATTCCCCCACTAACCCGATATTTTGGCCGGGGGTAGCCATGTTTCTTTGGTTATTTGAAACGGAAACGGCTTGGCAATTGTTAAGAACAGATATGGTTCAATTGTTATCACAAATTGGCTTTAATGTCAATCCCCCTAAACTTTATGCTGGAGGAAGTTTACAAGTAATTCATGGGTTTAAACCTTAATAGAAATCGGGTTTCTTTTCCAGATTATTGGTAATAAACAGATTTGTATAGAAACCAGATTTCTTATTCTTGGGTGGGGTGTCCAGAAATCGGGTTTCTTTTCCAGATTATTGGTAATAAACAAAAGATTTGTATAGAAACCCGATTTCTAATCTGGGGTGGGGTTGGGCGGGTTTATCAAGGTTAATTATAGGATGTGAAAGATTGGGGAGAACCCGCCCCTACGAATAATTTTAAATAGATTTTGAGTAAAATTAAGGTGAACTTGCTAATAATTCTCCTGGGGATAAAATAGTAATGGGAGAGTTAATAAATCCTTGTAAATCACGGGTAACAATTGCATCTAAGTTTTCATTGATTGCACAAGCGAGTTGCACTGCATCTTCAAAATCATCTAAATTTAAAGCCAGTGCTGCTTTGAGAATATCTTGATTAACAGCACAAACTTCTAAAGTTAATAACAAGTCAGAAACATACTGTTTGCCAATTTGGGAATTGCTCTGTTTTTTGACAATATAAAAAATATCAGTTAATGTCGTTGCTGTTACATAACCGATGATTTGACCGGATCGAATTGCCTGAAATAACCGATCAGCATCTTCAAAAAAGGGTATCCTAGCCAGTAAACTATCTAAAATAATATTAGTATCTAGTAATATCCTCATTTGAGATACTTTTCCGTTAAACTTTCATCCTTTAATCTTTCTACATCTTCATCGGTTAATTCAACGTTATCCGTTTTTAAACTTCCCCGCAAACGTTCCCAAACTCCATCAGGAACATCAGGACGAGGACGCAATTCTTGAGACAGCGAATGAATAATAGACTCTACCAGTAATAACCGTTCATGAACGGGAAGTTGATAAGCGGCATTTTTTAATTCTTGTAAATCCATGGTTAATTTTTCCTCTCTATTTCTTCAATTATATCTGATCTTATTATTATTGGGTATCGGACTTCAATAAATGCCAACATTCACTAGCGATCGCCCAATCTTCTTCTGTATGAACTACTAATACTTTCACCTGAGAATCTGCTGTTGAAATCTCTTGATCAACCGGGTGAGAGGCATTTTTTTCTAAGTCTAATTTTAAGCCTAAAAACTCCCATCCTTGACAAGCAACTTCTCGAACTTTTTCCGCGTGTTCTCCGACTCCGGCGGTAAAAACTAAGGCATCTAAACCGCCTAAATTAGCTAACATTTGTCCGATTCCCATTTTTAAGTGATGAATATACATCTCAAAAGCCAGCTTTGCTTGAGCATTTCCAGCTTTCATTTCTGTTAAAATATATCGCAGATCGCCCGACTCCCCAACAATACCTTTTAACCCCGATTCCTTATTTAAAATTTGATTAATTTGCTGAATATCATATTTATATTGACTGATTAAATATAATATAATAGATGGATCAATCGAACCGCTTCGGGTTCCCATCATTAATCCTTCTAGGGGGGTAAATCCCATAGTAGTATTAATACTAATTCCATCTTTAATAGCGGCTAAGGAACCTCCATTCCCTAAATGACAGGTAATTAATTTTAATAATTCTAAAGGTTTTCCTAAAATTTTTGCGGTTTTTTGAGCGCAATATTTATGGCTAGTTCCATGAAATCCATAGCGTTTGATTCCATCTTGAAAATATTGATAGGGAATGGGATAAACTGTGGCATAATCGGGCATGGTTCGGTGGAATGCGGTATCAAAAACCGCTACTTGCGGAACATTTCCTAATATGGTTTCTACAGCTTCAATTCCTTCTAAATGGGCGGGGTTATGGCTGGGAGCCAGGGGAATTAAATCTCTAATTGTTGACTTTACCTTTTGATCAATTAATGTTGCTTCTGAATAGTCTGAACCTCCATGGACAACGCGATGACCAACTATTGTAATTTCTGAGAGATGATTTAAAACTTTTGTTTCTCCAGTAATTAGGGTGTTAAACATTTGGGCGATCGCATCTTGTTTAGACTTTAAATCTAAAGAATATTCTTGTTTCACCCCTGGAGTTTTAACAGTCATTAAACCCAATTGTGTTGAAGCTGTCCAATCAATATTAGCTTCCCAAATCGGGTGTAAGGGATAGTTCGGTAATACTTGTTCTTTAATTTCATACAGACAACTTTTTTGAGAACTCGAACCCGCATTTAATACTAAGATTTTCATAGGATAAATTAAGTAAAATTGTGATGAGAACTTAATCTTTTGCGTGATTAAATTAATCTTTTAAATCCCTATTTTAAGTTCCAATAGAAGACCGTAAAGTTTCATCTAAATGACAACGATCCGCTAAAGTATGTAATAACGGCCCGCGAGAAGATAATTCTACTACACTAACGGCTCCTGTCGGCATAGCAATGCGATCGCGAAATCTACCAATATCAATTCCTAATAATTCACATAACATAATTCTAATCGTGGCTTTATGAGATACAATTAGAATATTACCCGATGGATAACGTTCTTCAATTTCTTGAATTACCTGGGAAGAACGGCGAGCAATATCAATTCCTTTTTCGCCTCCGGTCGGTGCATTCCAACCCGGATCAGTTAACCATCTAACATAATCATCATGGTGATTTTCATTAACGGTTTGGGGAAGTTTTCCTTCCCATTCTCCATAGGCAATTTCTTTTAAACCTTCTTGAAATTGCATTTCTAAACCCACTAGATCACACAAGGGTTTGGCCGTGGCAATAGTTCGTTTCATCGGACTGACAAAGGCTGCTGTCCAAGGTAAATTCTGATAAGATTGGGCAAATTTCTCGGCCATTTTTAAGCCATTTTCGGTTAATTCTGGATCTAAATTGCCACAATAACCCCCCTGTTGACTATAGGTGGTTTCTCCATGTCGTAAAAAATACAATGTAATAGTCATAATTTTAGTAAAATAATAGGATTGATCTGATCCCCCTAAATCCCCCTTAAAAAAGGGGGACTTTTAGTTCAGGTTCCCCCCTTAGAAAGGGGGGCTAGGGGGGATCTCTTTTGCCTTAAAAAAGGGGGACTTTTAGTTCAGGTTCCCCCCTTAGAAAGGTGGGCTAGGGGGGATCTCTTTTGCCTTAAAAAAGGGGGAATTTGAGTTCAGGTTCCCCCCTTAGAAAGGGGGGGCTAGGGGGGATCTCTTTTGCCTTAAAAAAGGGGGAATTTGAGTTCAGGTTCCCCCCTTAGAAAGGGGGGCTAGGGGGGATCTCTTTTGCCTTAAAAAAGGGGGAATTTGAGTTTCAGTTAGCTTAACATATCAGATTCTCAGAAAATCCTTAACTTTTCAGAATTTAATCTTAATCTTCTGTTAATGTTTCTGATCTGCGATCAAATCTTAAAAAAATAGGAAGAATAAAAATATAATATCTCTAAATTCAAAACCCGTGCTACCATTTAAAGCAATTTTGACCTGAGAGTATCGCTCAAACAGCAAACAGCCGTTTAAGAATATCTGATGATCTCAAGCGTTGAAAAACCAAAACCCTTTATAAGAGTCAGGACTTATGGTATCTGCACCAGATAGACCCATGGAGACGAGTAACCCTCTGAGTGAGGGCGAACTGCGTAAGATTAACGCCTACTGGCGAGCTTGTAATTATCTAGCCGTTGGGATGATTTATCTGCGGGAAAATCCCCTATTAAAAGAAACCCTAAAACCTTCCGACGTTAAGCATAGATTATTAGGACATTGGGGTTCGAGTCCGGGGTTGAGCTTTATCTACATTCACCTCAACCGACTGATTAAAAAATATGACCTGGATGTGATTTATCTCGCTGGCCCAGGTCACGGTGCACCCGGAGTCCTGGCTCCAGTTTACCTAGAAGGAACCTACTCGGAAATTTACCCCAATATCAGCGAAGACGCCGAGGGGATGCAAAAATTCTTTAAACAGTTTTCGTTTCCCGGCGGAATTGGTAGTCACTGTACCCCGGAAACCCCCGGTTCCATCCATGAAGGCGGGGAGTTAGGCTATAGTTTATCCCACGCCTACGGTTCTGTCTTTGATAACCCCGGTTTAATCTCCGTTTGTGTGGTGGGAGACGGAGAAGCCGAAACCGGAGCCTTAGCTACCGCTTGGCATTCTAACAAATTTCTCAACCCGATTCGAGATGGGGCGGTGTTACCCATTTTACATTTGAATGGGTATAAAATTGCTAACCCTACTGTTTTATCGCGGATTAGCCATGAGGAATTGGAAGCCTTATTTAAAGGTTATGGTTATAAACCCTATTTTGTCGAAGGGTCTGACCCCGCCTTGATGCACCAAAAAATGGCAGCTATCCTAGAAACGGTCATTGCCGAAATTAAGGCCATTCAAGCCGAAGCTCGGTCAACGGCAGTGGCTAAACGTCCTCTGTGGCCAATGATTGTCTTGCGGAGTCCCAAAGGCTGGACTGGCCCGGCGGAGGTCGATGGTCATAAGGTGGAAGGGTTCTGGCGGGCGCACCAAGTCCCCATGGCCGATGTCACCAGCAACCCCGCCCATCTCCAGGTGTTAGAAGATTGGATGCGGAGTTATAAGCCCGAAGAACTGTTTGACGAACATGGCCGTTTAATTCCTGAACTGAAGGCTTTGGCTCCCCAAGGCACAAAGCGGATGAGTGCCAGTCCCCATGCTAACGGTGGTGTGCTGCGCAAAGACCTACGGTTGCCAGATTTTCGGGACTATGGTGTTCCGGTGGAATACCCGGGTAAGTCAGGGGTGGAAAATACCAAACCCCTGGGGAATTTCCTGCGGGATGTGATGGGGAATAATCTGCAAAATTTCCGCGTATTTGGCCCCGACGAAACCGCTTCTAATCGTTTAAGTGCGATATATGAAGTTAGTAAAAAAACTTGGATGGGGGACTTTTTCCCCGAAGATTTAGATGGCGGTGAACTGGCAACCGATGGCCGGGTGATGGAAATTCTGAGTGAGCATACCTTAGAAGGCTGGTTAGAAGGCTATTTACTCACCGGACGCCATGGATTTTTCCATACTTATGAAGCCTTTGCTCATGTGATTGATTCGATGTTCAACCAACACGCGAAATGGTTGGATATTTGCCGAAATGAAGTGTCTTGGCGATCGCCGATTTCTTCCTTGAATATTCTCCTATCTTCAACGGTTTGGCGTCAAGATCATAACGGGTTTAGTCATCAAGACCCAGGCTTTTTAGATGTGGTGACAAATAAAAGTGCCAGTGTCACCCGGATTTATTTACCCCCCGATGCGAACTGTTTATTATCCGTTGCCGATCATTGTTTAAAGAGTACCAATTATATCAATGTGATTGTGGCAGATAAACAGAAACATCTGCAATTTTTAACTATGGATGAGGCGATTAAACATTGTACCAAAGGGATTGGGATTTGGGAATGGGCCAGCAGTGATGATTGTGGAAAAGATCCTGATATTCCTGATGTAATTATGGCGGGTTGTGGGGATGTGGCAACGATGGAATCTCTCGCAGCTACGGCTATTTTACGGGAGGAAATTCCTGATTTGAAAGTTCGATTTATTAACGTGGTGGATTTATTTAAGTTACAACCGGATACGGAACATCCCCACGGGTTATCCGACCGAGATTTTAATAGTTTGTTTACCACAGATAAACCGATTATTTTTAATTTCCATGGCTATCCTTGGTTAATTCACAAGTTAGCCTATCGTCGCAAAAATCACGCGAATATGCACGTTAGAGGCTACAAAGAGAAGGGGAATATTAATACTCCCTTGGAGTTGGCTATTAACAACCAAGTTGACCGTTTTAATTTGGTTATAGACGTAATTGACCGAGTTCCTAAATTGGGTTCGGCGGCAGCCTATGTCCGAGAAAGGATGAAAAATGCGATCATCGAAAATGTCAATTATGCCCATGAGCATGGCATTGACAAAGATGAAATTGTAAATTGGAAATGGCCGTTTTAAATTCCTAGAAACCGGGTTTCTTTCTTAGATGTATTGTATCCCATCAATATATCTCCAGAAACCCGGTTTCTGGTAGTCTGCGCTTAGTTGTTAGAAACCGGGTTTCTCTGGTAGATTTGTTGTGAGAAATCAGGATAACTTCAGAAACCCGGTTTCTGGTAGTCTGCGCTTAGTTGTTAGAAACCGGGTTTCTCTGGTAGATTTGTTGTGAGAAATCAGGATAACTTCAGAAACCCGGTTTCTGGTAGCCAGCACTGAGTTGTTAGAAACCGGGTTTTTCTAGTAGATTTGTTGTAAGAAATCAGGATAACTTCAGAAACCCGGTTTCTTGATGCCATTTTTATAAATGAGAACTAAAACCGATAATATATTCCTTGAGAAAGATGTTAAATTAATATTTTTTATTAGGAGCTAAAAAGCGATTGTGTGCTAAACTGTTCCTGACAAATTTTATATTGATTTACGATGAGTGATTTAATTGCGATCGCCTACGATGACGAATATAAAGCCGAAGAAGTCCGTCTGACTTTGATTAAATTACAAAAAGAACATTTAATCGAATTAGAAGACGCGGCGGTGATCGTCAAAAATGCTGAAGGAAAAATTAAACTCAAACAAGCTGTTGATTTAACCACTGCGGGTGCAGTTAGTGGCGGGTTTTGGGGTCTATTAATTGGAACCTTATTCCTTAGCCCCCTGTTAGGTGCCGCCGTGGGAGCCGCTGCTGGAGCCGCCAGTGGTGCATTAAGTGATATTGGGGTGGATGATAAATTCATGAAATCCCTAGGGGAAACCTTACAACCGAAAACCTCTGCCCTGTTTGTTTTAGTGCGGAAAGTCACTCCCGATAAAGTCTTAGAAGAAATCGCTCCCTATGGGGGAACAGTGTTAAGAACTTCTTTAACTAAAGATGAAGAAGCTCAATTACAAGAAGTTCTGAGTACCCGAGGTGTGACGGTTTAATTCATTTTTTTAATCCTATTTGATCGGATTAAATTCAAGGGTTAATAGGTAGAATTATCAAAAAAATTTTGATGGGTGTGTGGCCGCTGGGTGACGCACCCATTTTTCAGTCATCAATAATTAGTAATCAGTACAAATTTGCTATACTCTGTTGTGATTAGCGACCTAAATAGAGGACGGAAAACAATGGGACAAACTCTACTCGAACAACTACGGGAAATCACCGTTGTCGTGGCGGACACTGGAGATATCCAAGCCATTGAGATGTATACCCCCAGAGATGCAACCACCAACCCATCCTTAATTACTGCCGCTGCCCAAATGCCCAAATATGAGGCAATTGTGGATGATACCCTCAAAAAAGCCCGTCAGGATCTGGGGGGAAGTGCTTTGCCTGCTGAAGTGGCAAATTTAGCTTTTGAAAGGTTAGCTGTTGCTTTTGGATTAAAGATATTAGCTATTATTCCGGGGCGCGTATCCACGGAAGTTGATGCTCGCTTATCCTACGATACCGAAACTACCATTGCTAAAGGTCGTTATATTATCGAGCAATACGAAGCGGCTGGGATTTCCCGCGATCGCATTTTAATTAAAATTGCCTCCACTTGGGAAGGGATTAAAGCCGCCGAAGTCCTAGAAAAAGAAGGAATTCATTGTAATTTAACCCTATTATTTGGCCTTCATCAAGCGATCGCTTGTGCCGAAGCTGGAGCTACCTTAATTTCTCCCTTTGTTGGTCGGATTTTAGATTGGTACAAAAAAGACACCGGACGAGATTCCTACCCCCCGGAAGCAGACCCCGGCGTTTTATCCGTCACCCAAATTTATAACTATTATAAAAAATTTGGTTATCAAACAGAAGTGATGGGGGCTAGTTTCCGTAGTATTGGCGAAATTACTGAGTTAGCCGGGTGTGATTTATTGACTATTTCTCCCGGTCTCTTAGAAGAATTACAATCAACAATTGCCGACCTTCCCCGCAAACTTAATCCCGAAACCGCCGCCAGTTTAGACCTGGAAAAAATCTCCATTGATCAAGATACCTTTAACCGAATGCACGCCGCTGATCGGATGGCTTCGGAAAAATTAGAAGAAGGAATTAAAGGGTTTTCTAAAGCTTTAGAAGCCTTGGAAAAATTCTTAGCTGAACGTCTAGCTCGTTTAGAGGGAGAAGAAGTAATTAGTCATGCGGCTGAAGATATTTTCCGCGCCTATGATTTAGATGGAGATGGCTATATTACCCGGGAAGAATGGTCAGGAACAGACGCGGTATTTGATGCCCTTGATCAAGATAATGATGGTCAAATTACTGCCGAAGAAATGGCCGCTGGACTGGGTGTATCCTTCCATTTAGCAACGGTTTAAATACCCAAAACTTGAAGTAAAACCGTAGAGACGTGCCACGGCGCGTCTCTATACTGTATGTTTGATTAAAGTTAAACAATTTCTGCCCTCACGGGTAATAATTTTACTAATATGAGTCCCTCAATTCCTAATTCTATTTTCAACAATCTAATCCCCGATGATTCTGAAATAGCACCCTCTTTAGACTATTTACAACGAGAATTTGCAGCTAACCTTCTCTATCTTCAAGGTCAATTACCCACCACCGCAACCCCCCAAGAATTATATCAAGCATTAGCCTATACTATTCGACAATTTTTAATGCCTGACTGGGTTAAAACAACTCAAACCTATTCCCAAAATCAAGTTAAACAGGTTTGCTATTTTTCCACTGAATATTCTTTAGGCTCCCATCTGGCAAATCATTTAGTCAATTACAATTTGTGGGAACCTTTGAAACAATGCCTAGAAGCATTTAACTTAAACTTACAAGACTTAATTGATCAAGAAATAGAACCCAGTTTAGGATATGGAAATGTTGCCCAATTCCCCATCGATCAATTAGATTCTCTTTCTACATTAAATCTCCCAGCTATTGCCTATGGAATTCGTTATGAATTTGGTAGTTTTGATCAAGAAATTCATCACGGTTGGCAAGTCGAAAGAATTGATAAATGGTTGCGTTATGGAAATCCCTGGGAAATTCTTCGTCCCGAGGCTACGGTAAATGTACACTTAGGGGGTCATACAGAAGCCTATTATGACCAACAAGAACGCTATCGGGTGCGTTGGATTCCCCAGCGTTGCATCAAAGGAGTTCCCTATGATACACCGATTTCTGGTTATCAAAGTCATACCGTTAATACGTTAAGATTATGGAAAGCAGAACCGATTGTTTCCTTTAATTCTCAAGATTTTAATATTGGCGATTATTACGGCATAGTTCAGGGAAAACCATTCGTTGAATTACTCACTAAAGTATTATATCCCCATGATGAAAGGATTCAACAAAAACAACTACGTTTAGAACAGCAATTCTTTTTTGTCTCCTGTTCACTCCAGGATATGATTCGGAATCATCTCGCAACTGGAGAGACTTTAGAAACATTTGATCAACACTATTCTATTCAACTGCATGATACTTCCAGTGCGATCGCGATCGCCGAATTAATGCGATTATTTGTTGATGAATATGGCTGGGAATGGGAAAAATCCTGGTCTATTACCCGCAAAACTTTTACCTATCTAAACCCCACACTCTTACCCGAAATTCAACAAAAATGGGCCGTGGGATTATTAGGGAGTTTGTTACCCCGTCACTTAGAAATTATCTATGAAATTAATAATCGATTTTTGATTGGAGTTCGCCATCAATATCCGGGGGATTTTAGTAAGTTATCTCGACTATCTTTAATTGATGAAACCGGGGAAAGATATGTAAGGATGACTCATTTAGCTTGTATTGGAAGTTATGCAATTAATGGGATTTCTCTATGGCAAACCGAAAAATTAAAGCAATCGATTATTTCTGATTTTTATGAATTAACACCGGAAAAATTTAGGACAATTAGCAGTGGAATTACCCCGCGGCGTTGGTTGGTTTTAGCTAATCCCCGTTTAACGGAATTAATTAATCATAAAATTGGGAATAGCTGGATTAAAAATTTTGCAGAGTTACATCGTTTAGAATCGGAATTAGAAGCGGTAGAATTTCGTTTGGCTTGGCGAAATATTAAGCAAGAAAATAAACTAAAACTAGCTGAGTATATTCAAACAAAATCTGGAATTACGGTGAATCCCGATTCTATTTTTGATATTCAAATTGAACGAATTCAAGAATATAAACGTCAACATTTGAATATTTTTAAAATTATTACTCTCTATAATCGAATTCGGAAAAATCCTGAGCAAGATTATGTTCCCCAAACCTTTATTTTTGCTGGGAAAACTGCCCCAGGTTATGTGATGGGGAAATTGATGATTAAATTAATTCATGCGGTAGGTCAAGTGATTAATTCCGATCCTATTATTGGCGATCGCTTGAAAGTCGTATTTATTCCAAATGTTAATCAAACCCTAAGTCAACATATCTATCCCGCCGCCGATATTTCCGAACATTTAGCCATGGCGGGGAAAAAAGCCGGGGGAATTGCGATTCTCAAACCTGCTTTTAATGGCGCCTTAACCCTGGGAATTGTAGATGGAGCCAGTGAAGAATTACGCCATGTTATTGGAGCAGAAAATTTCTTTGACTTCGGATTAAGTTTACCTGAAATTGAAGTTTTAAAAGCCCAGGGTTATAATCCTTGGAGTTATTATCATCAAAATGAAAGCCTGCGCGAAAATATTGATCAAATTGCATCGGGTTATTTTTCCCAAGGTGACCCAAATCTGTTTAAAACCTTGATTGATGCCCTCTTATATCACGATGAATATATGGTTTTTGCCGACTATCAATCCTATATGGATTGTCAAGATAAAATTACCCAAACCTATCGAGATTGGGAAACCTGGACGAGAATGTCTATTTTAACTGTAGCCCGTTTAGGTAGTTTTTCCTCTGATGGAATTATCCAAAATTATTCTCAAAATGTTTGGCATATTAATCCGGTTTAGGATAGGAGCAATTTTCGGGCTTCCTAGAAAGGATATTTTCATAAATTATCGGTAATTTTTTGTTAAAAATTATTGCAAAAACTTGACTTAACACCGCCGGAAAAACTACTATTGTATACCCTCAGTATTAGGATGGAAAAATGATTACTTCAGAACCCATCATTTTAAGTTTTAAAAATGTTACTTTAAGCAACGAGCAATTTTATCAACTTTGTCAAGATAATGAAAATTGGCAACTCGAACGAACTGTCAAAGGAGAATTAGTAATTATGCCCCCCGTTGGTGGAGTCAGTGGTAATCGAGAATCAGATTTAAACGGTGAACTTTGGTTTTGGAATCGTCAAACTCAACTGGGAAAAGTGTTTAGTTCTTCTACTATATTTCGCTTACCAAATGGTGGCGATCGCTCTCCCGATGTCGCTTGGGTAGCTAAGGAAAATTGGGAATTACTAACACCAGAAGAACAAGAAAAATTTCCCCCAATATGTCCTGATTTTGTGATTGAATTACGTTCTCGCACTGACTCGCTAACCCAACTTCAAGCAAAAATGCAGGAATATCTTAATAGTGGTTTGCGCTTAGGTTGGTTAATTAATCCCCAAGCACAACAAGTAGAAATATATCGTCCTCATCAAGCTCTTGAAATTGTCAAATTACCCACAACTTTATCAGGAGAAAATGTCTTACCAGAATTTATTTTAAACCTACCTCTTTTTTGATGATTTTGCTTATTAACTACTAAATTCAGCTTAAAATAACCAGAGGAGTCTATTAAAATGGTTCAATTACTAACTAAAACCTATTCCTTTGAAGAATATTTAGCTTATGAAGATGGCACAGAAACAAATATGAATTAGTTAATGGAGAATTAAAACTTCTGCCTATTACCAGTGGTTTTCATGCTTTAATTTTGGTTTTAATCTATGATATTTTAAAAACGGAAATTGATCGAATTCAACAGCAGTGGAAAGTAATGCCTGGTACAGTAGGAGTAAAAACAGCTAAAAAGAAATCAAGGATTCCTGATTTAGTCATTTGATCAGAAAGTCAATGCCAAGAACTCCGCAAAATGTCCGCCGCCGTTTTAGAAGCACCTCCGCTTTTAGCAGTAGAAATTGTTAGTCGGGGTAATTCTGATCATGATTACCGTTATCAGCTTTCTGAATATGCGGTTAGAGAAATTCCTGAATATTGGATTATTGACCCAGAAACAGAAAAAATCTCGGTTTTATTATTAGTTTCTGGTTTTTATGAAGTTACCGAATTTACAGGTAAACAGGAAATTAAGTCTTTACTTTTTCCAGAATTAAAGTTGACATCTGAACAGGTTTTTCAGGTATAAATTTTGTTATTTATAGCAATTGGCGCATTTGTTAGGACATTCACCAAAAGCTAAAACCTACTAATAAACTATACCACCATCTCAATTAGCTATTTCTAAATTTACTTTTGGAAAAACACCCCGATAGTATTGCCAATTAACCATGATCTGGATTATCTGGAGTCTGATCAGAGGGTTTACTAATTCCTAGGCTTTCTTTCGATGAACGTAATTTTTTCCAAAGTTGTTTGATTTGTTGATAGGCTTCCTCTGAACTTACTTTACCATTGGTTTCCAATCCACAAATATAGTTAACTCGCTGGGCAAATTCCTGCAAGTTAGAATTGAAAATCAGTTTTTCTGGGGTAAACTCTCCCTGGTAGCAACTGCGAGGGTAGAGAAAATCATCGCGTTCTGACATAGCCATATCCCTAATAATTAGGACTGTGGGGTTCCGAGTCGGACGGAAAACGAAAATTAGCCACGACTGTAATCATAACAGCAGTTCAGGGCTAATTAATGGGCAACTGAGTTCAACCCGTGATCCTTTCTAGCATAACCTATCTGCTGGATTAATTCCATGGGCAATTCTCTCCCCGGTGGAAATTGTCAGCAAACCCAGCGACTAAGTTCCCCGTCGGATTTTTTCCCACAACTGTTGATACTGTTTCACGGAATTAGGCGAAAGGGGTTCAAGAAAATCACTTTTTTTTAAAATAGCTTGATCAGGAAATAATAGAGGATTTTCCCTTAAAGATGGGGGTAACTCCTGGGGGTTCATTCCCAAAATAATTGGCGATGTTGTCCCGGTTAATAATGAGAGTTGAGTCGCCACTTGAGGCGACCAACAAAAATCAATCCAATTGTCTGCTAAAGTCGCGGTAGGAGAAGATTGAACCCCCACAGGTTTTACCCATAAATCTGACCATAAAGCCGTCCCGGACTCAGGAACAACGGCGGCTAAACCATTCTGATATTGAACTTCTGGGGAAATATCCGTAGACCACCCCACCGCCAACCAAGTGTCCCCTAAAATTAACGGTTTGAGATAACTATTAGAATCATAAAGTTTAATATTTTGATGGAGTTTAAGCAGTTCGGATTCCAAGTTTTTGACTTTACTTAAATCGGGTGTATTATAAGAATGACCTAATTTTTTTAAGGTTAAACCAATCACTTCCCGGGCTTGATCTGGTAAAGAAATTCGGTGAAGTAATTCGGGTCGCCATAAATCACTCCAATCTTTAGGTGTCCATCCTAACCCCTTAAACTTATCAACCCGATAAATAATTACTGTACTACCCGAACGATAGGGCGCCGCCCAAATTTGACCTTGAGGATCAACTTCACCCTGAGCATTGCGTCGGACAATATTTTGCCAACGAGGCGGCAGTTGTGACCAACCGAGCCATAATTTCGGATCAAGGGGTTGAATCAGTTTTTGTTGAATAGCTGAATCTAACCAAAAATCTCCAATCATGACTAAATCAGGTTCAGACGAGGGCTGAGATTGCCATTTTTTTAAGAGTCCAAATAAATCTTTAAGTTGCGCTTGGGGAACAAAATTCACCGCTCCTCGGTCGAACTGTTGTCGGAACTTGTTCGCCATTTGCACGGGAACAGAGCCCTTGAGGACTTCAACCGTAAGTGCCGCAGCTTGTTTACATCCAGCTACGACGCTTAAGGTTAAAAGACTAATTCCCTGTAGAAAAAACCTTCGGTTCACGGTCACTATTCAATCCGTTTTTCTAAATACTGACCGATCATAGTTTGTTCTCCAGCCCGTGAAATAATCGTTTGCCGAGTGCGGTATCGTTGACCCACCAATTTAATTTCTTCTTCAAACACAGAACCATTGTACTCGCTTCTGAGGCATAACGTATTGGCATCAAGCAGATAATATTTGGCAACAACGGGTTTGGGCGTCATAAACCCCTGATCTCGATAAAGTAAAGTGTCACAGACCCCAAACCGAGTTGATCCGGTGGACATTTTTTTACCGGAGACGGAATTGCAGCTTTTCCAGGTGACTTTTGACCCACAACTGAGGAGCATCGGGTTATCTAATTGGTGTAATTGAGCAATATCGAGCAGATCAGGACAACCTGGTTCTAAAAACTCGACTATAATCTCGCTGGCGACTTCTTGGGTGTCTCCTTCTGGAAGTGTGTAGTAGCGCCGTTCTGAGTACCAATTTCCCACACTGCGGCAAAAATAGTCCGACACTTGGGAGGCAATCTCACGGGGGTTTTGCTGAATCAGGGCTTTCATTGGTGGCTGCTCCTAAACACGATATGAATTGGTGGAATTCCCTGACAGGAGAGGGAAAAGTCAAATGTTTGTTACAATTCTTAATCTAATCATAACAGACTCCAACTGGCAATCATTTTTTGGTGATGGGCAGGAAAAGTCTAATTTAGACTGCTCTTAATATCTACTAGGCAGTAGAGTTAGGCTATAAGTACACTAATTGTTTCAATTTTTCAAGGTTTCTGTGATCAAAAATCTAAATTTCATGACAAAATTTTAAAATTGAGTGATTTTTCTCGCTGGGGGGAATAAGAAAAACTTAACTATTATTGAGAAATATGGTTTTTTTTCCAGGATAGGGGAATTTTAAATTAATTTTACAAATCGAGAATATTTAAAATAATAATTAGCTCTGAATAAATTATTGATATTTATTAATTTCAAGACAAATTTAATATCAATTATTTTTGACCTCTGTTCCCTGTTCCCTGTTCCCTGTTCCCTGTTCCCTATTCCCTATTCCCTATTCCCTATTCCTTGCCATAAATCTTCAGCAAAAGGTTAAATAATTTAGTAAATAATTGGGTCTTTGCTCATCTGCTGTCTAGGATCAGCTTAGGAAATTTTTTACTGAAACAGGAGTATTTCTATGGATGGACTAACCCAAAAAGTCGTCACTTTGACCCATAAAGTAGATGCGTTATCCGAGATGATCACACAACTTACGAATCAAGTCTGTGATCATTTATCTTCAAAAGAAACCTCGAAATCATCGGATCAAAAGATAGGTTTTCCCCCGTCCCTAGCCGATGTTCGCCAAACTCGCAAAGGTCTATCCCAACAGGAACACAAAGACATCTTGATTGATGATGAATATATAGAAACCAGTTACTACAGTCAAGAATCCTGTCTCACCGCCGATATTCAAATTCAACGACTCACAGCTCAACTCACCGCCGCTTATAACCGAATTGCGGCTTTAGAAGAACAATTATTGTCACAAAGAGTACATTTTTAAGGCGCGGAGAAAGGGTGTTAACACCTCAACAGTAAACTGTCAATCGTCAACTGTCAACGGTCAACACCCATCTCTATTCAAAACTTTAATGATGGCTATTATGTTAATCTTTAAGCGGACATTCTTTTAACAAAATCTTGATGTTCTCCGGTTGATAAACCCTGTGGTAAAACAGCTAATGCTTTAGCCAAATTACCGGCTAATAAAGCCCCTTTATCTAACCATAACCCAGGGAATACTTGAGAGCAAATTACACCATCTGTATTAGACTCAAGTTGAATATATTCTCCATTATTTAATCTAAACCAATCAAATTGACAGTCATAAACCCGCCAGACTAGATATTCTTGTACTTGATGGTGAAGATAAACTTGCAGTTTTTGATGTAAGTCAATGGAAACTGTACTAGCAGCAATTTCAGCGATTAATTCAGGCGCACCTTCTACATAGCCATCGTCACTAATGATAGATTGTCCCCCCACTTCAATTCTTAGCAGCGCATCAGGTTGAGGCTCGTTATCACCATCTAAACGGACTGTCGCATTGTCTCCCAATTCAATACCGGGTGTCGCTGACCAATAGTTTCCTAACCAAGTAATGATCCGAGCATGGGGATTTCCATGTTGGGTGATTCTCAGAGGGGATGCCATATAAACGATTCCTGTAATCAATTCCGCTTTTTGATGGTGAGGCATTGCTTGATAGCGACGCTCAAATTCATCACGAGTTAGTTTGTCGCCGTTTTCTAAGGTCGGAATTGTTAAATTAGTCGAGATTTCATTAGCAGCTATCATAAGTTTTTTTGCTCTTTATCAGAAGGGAATTAATGTTGCTTACCTACTTATCTTAATTGTTTGATGACTGGACTTTCGGATTATGGTTTCTGGTTACAAAAGGTTAAAGAAGAAGTTGCAGCCAGAAAAGAACCTGATCCTGCATTTCGTCGGGGTCGAATTTGGTGTTAGTGTTGGTGCGATCGCCATTAAATAGGGGTAATTCATGAATTACCCCTACTTTATCGTCAACACCCGACGCGATGGGTTAGATATAATAATCCTGAATCGCTTTCACTTCAATGGGAGTAGACTTTAAGGAACGAATCGCCGCCACCGTCGCCTTAGCCCCCGCAATAGTTGTAATAATCGGGATTTTGTAAGCCAAAGCCGAACGACGGATCAGAATCCCATCACTGCGGGACTCCTCCCCAGAGGGAGTAATAATGGCTAACTGCACCGCCTGGTTTTTGATGGCGTCCAAAATATTCGGCCGTCCTTCGTGCAGTTTCAACTCCATCTCCACTTTCACCTCATTTTCCCAAAGCACTTTGCGAGTCCCAATGGTGGCGGTAACTTTGAACCCTAAAGCCAAGAAATCCCGCACCACGGGGACAATAGCCTGTTTATCCCGTTCATTCACAGAAATAAACACCGTCCCCGATAGGGGTAACACCTGTCCGGCGGCCAGTTCGGCCTTGGCAAAGGCCTTGCCGAATTCGGTATCAATGCCCATCACTTCCCCTGTAGAGCGCATTTCCGGGCCCAAGAGCACATCCGTACCGGGGAACTTGGCAAAGGGTAACACAGCCTCTTTGACCGAAACGTAGGTAGGAATTATTTCCTCAGTAAAATCTAATTCAATTAAACTTTTACCCGACATTACCCGGGAAGCAATTTTGGCTAAGGGAACCCCAATCGCCTTAGAAACAAAGGGAACAGTTCGAGACGCCCGGGGATTGGCCTCTAAAATAAAAACATTCTCCCCCTGTACCGCAAACTGAATATTCATTAACCCGACCACATTTAAAGCCTTAGCTAGTTCAATGGTTTGACGGCGAATGGTGGTAATGGCGGCTTCCGAGAGGGTTTGGTAAGGAATCGAACAAGCGGAGTCCCCAGAGTGAATTCCAGCCTGTTCGATATGTTCCATAATTCCCCCGATCACCACGTTTCCCTGTTGGTCGGCGATCGCATCTACATCAACTTCTATGGCATTTTGCAGGAACTGATCGACTAAAATCGGGTGATCGGGTTCGACATGAACCGCAAATAGCATATATCGTTCCAATTCTTCATCGGAATAAACGATTTCCATGGCCCGACCTCCTAACACATAGGAAGGACGCACAACCACGGGATATCCAATCCGCCGCGCCACTTTTAGGGCTTCTTTGAAACTGCGGGCCATACCGTTTTCGGCTTGCAAAATATTCAATTCCCGCAGAATTTTTTCAAACCGTTCTCGGTCTTCGGCAATATCAATCGAGTCGGGAGATGTGCCCCAAATCTTAGTTTTTAGAGGCAGTTTTTCTAAAGCCCGTTGCAGAGGTAACGCTAACTTCAGAGGAGTTTGACCGCCGAATTGAATAATAATTCCTTCCGGTTCTTCGGCTTCAATAATATTGAGAACATCCTCTTTAGTTAGGGGTTCAAAATATAAGCGATCGCTCGTATCATAGTCGGTGGAAACGGTTTCTGGGTTCGAGTTCACCATAATAGTTTCATAGCCATCCGCCCGTAAAGAATAGGAGGCATGACAACAACAATAATCGAACTCAATCCCCTGTCCGATGCGGTTGGGGCCACCGCCTAAAATCATTACCTTGGGTTTGGTAGAGGGTAAAATTTCGTCTTCTTCCCAATAGGTGGAATAATAATAGGGTGTGGTTGATTCAAATTCCGCCGCACAGGTATCCACCATTTTATAAACGGGTTTAACTCCTAATCCTTTGCGATATTCCCGGACTTCATCTTCAGTGGTTTTGGTGGCAAAGGCAATTTGGCGATCGCTAAATCCTTGCCGTTTTACTGCTAAGAGTTTATCGGCTTTTAGCTCCGGTAAAGAACTGCGTTTGAGGAATTTTTCCGTTTCTAAGATTTCCTGCATTTTATCTAAAAACCAAGGATCAATTCCGGTCAGTTCATAGATTTCTTCTACCGTCATTCCTAACACCATCGCGTTCCGAACTGTTAAAATTCGTTCTGGGTTAGGTGTGCGTAAACCGGAGCGAATATGATCCAAACTAGAAAGTTTTTCCGAGCGATCGCAACCCCATCCCGCTAACCCGGTTTCCAAAGATCGTAAGGCTTTTTGGAAGGATTCACAGAAGGTTCCACCAATCGCCATGGCTTCCCCGACGGACTTCATTTGGGTAGTTAAAACCGGTTCCGAACCGGGGAATTTTTCAAAGGCAAACCGGGGAATTTTTGTCACCACATAATCAATTGTGGGTTCAAAAGAAGCCGGGGTTTTCTTAGTAATATCATTCTTGATTTCATCTAAGGTATATCCCACGGATAATTTCGCCGCAAATTTAGCGATCGGGAATCCCGTGGCTTTGGAAGCTAAGGCAGAAGACCGACTCACCCGGGGATTCATCTCAATCACAATAAAATCTCCAGTCACCGGATTAACCGCAAATTGAATATTAGATCCCCCGGTTTCTACCCCAATTTCTCGGATAATTTTAATCGAAGCATCCCGCAATCTTTGATATTCTTTATCGGTTAAGGTTTGGGCGGGAGCCACGGTAATCGAATCCCCCGTATGTATGCCCATCGGATCGATATTTTCAATCGAACAAATAATCACCACGTTATCAGCCAGATCCCGCATTACCTCTAATTCGTATTCTTTCCAACCAATTAAGGATTGTTCGATTAAAATTTGAGAATTGGGAGACGCATCTAAACCTGATTGAGCAATTTCTTCAAATTCTTCTTGATTATAGGCAATACCACCCCCGGTTCCTCCCATGGTAAAGGCCGGACGAATAATTAAGGGGTAGCTCCCAATTTGATGCCCCACCTGGAGGGCTTCAGCCATGGTATTCGCAATTCCCGAAGGGCAACAGGCCACTCCGATTTTTTCCATGGCTTCTTTGAACAGTTGCCGATCTTCGGCTTTTTCAATGGCTTCTAATTTAGCCCCAATCAGTTCGACTCCATATTTCTCTAAGGTACCATTTCTGGCTAAAGCCACGGCTAAGTTGAGGGCGGTTTGACCTCCCATGGTGGGTAATAGGGCATCGGGACGTTCTTTTTCGATGATCTTGGCAACCACTTCCGGCACTAGAGGCTCAATATAAGTGCGTTCGGCCGTTTCCGGGTCAGTCATAATCGTCGCCGGGTTGGAGTTGACTAACACCACTTCATAGCCTTCTTCCCGCAGAGCTTTACAGGCTTGAGTTCCTGAATAGTCGAACTCACAGGCTTGTCCAATCACAATCGGGCCAGAACCCAGGAGCAAAATTTTCTTTATGTCTGTACGTTTCGGCATTATCAATTCTGTGTATATCAGTTGACGTTTAGCTTGATTAAACGGGATTGAGTATACAACTTCTTGGTGAACTACCCGGTAAGCTAAATCTGTTGAACATTCTAAGGGTATCGCTTCAGATTCGCGTGAATTGTTTAAGTAAACCTTGACAAAGTTTAAATTTATCCCCCACTGAATTTCTTTGTCTTGCTGTGAGAGTGTCAATTAATCTTGTGTTCTGTATCTATTTATCAAGAAATTTGGTTGAAAACCCCTAAGTTCTGTGAAGCCTCCTTTACAATACCCATTCAGTTGTAAAGAAACAGTGAATTAGCTGATCAATATCGTCATCGGCAATATTTTGTGTTTTGATAGAGGTAGATTATATATACCCAAGTCCTAAATACCTTGGCAAACTTTAATATTTTTCGGGATTCTTATTCATTTCCAAAAAGAGAAAACTTTCGTTCCTAAAAAGAGGAAACTACTATGAAAACTTCAAAAACACTATTCGCCGTTGCCGTTGCCACCATCGCAGCGATCGCTACCCCCGATATGGCAAATGCCTTCACTCTCAAGGGTAATTTCGGCTCCACTAATGGCAGCTATGACGCTGATACCCTGTACAATAACTTATTTCCTGAAGCCGATTCCACCGCTAATACAGCTTTTGTCGCTGAGAACAGGTTTGGCGATCGCGGTGGTGCAGCCGAAAAAGAATTTAAGTTGTTTGACCACAGTAATGCTCCCCTGACTAACCAAAATCAAGCGAACTTTGCTTGGGTTAATAACCAATCCTACAATTTTGAGTTAAGTAATAATGGAAGTAACTGGAATTACAGTTTATTTGATCTGAATAATAATTTGTTAACTTCTGTTGTTAATACCTTTACCGCGCCCTTTTCTGACATTTTTATTCGGACTCGTGCCGGGGTGGGAAACAGTATGGTAGTTGATAATCTATTCCTCAATGATATCGCTGTTGGTGGTCGTTCTGCTGTTGAAAATCCCACAGATGGATGGGGTGTAAACTATCTCAGGATCGGTGATGTTACTGGCCCCTTTACCCTCAAAGGTCAGACAACGATGAGTTGGGAAGGCAATCCCACCCGCCTCAACTCAGCCCTGGCTTCCCAAATTAAGGTCGTTAATATTGCATCAAGCCAACCTGTTCCTGAACCAACTTTGGCTGTGGGTTTAGGACTTGCTGCCTTAACCTTCGCCCGTCTACGTCGTCATAACTGATTAGCACAATCTGGGAGTCTGGAAACGAGCGTTGCTTCCATTTCTTCAGACGGTGAGACTGTCAAAACCATCAACTGACCCGGTTTCTTGAAGACATCGGGTCTTTTCTTTTGTTTTCTTTTCTTTACAAAAATTAAAAATTTTCGGGGTTGCCACCGGATGCGCCGCCATGCTATACTAACAATGTTGTTAAATTAGATAATGGGACATTCACAAAAATTTAAAAAATGCAACCATCCCATTATATTAAGAATATGTTCCCACGAATCCGCGGCCCTGTCAAGGGGGAATCCGGTTTTTTTTTCGATTTTTGGTAAATTTTTGTAATGATTCGGTCAGTAGACTTTATCGACAATTGATGAGAGACTAAGAGCAAATGGTTAACATCCTGTCAGTTTAGCCAATCTGTTTTTAGCTGCGAGTGATTATGCCCAGAACGCCCGATGAATATGTGGTTCACATCATGATTGAGGGGGGTCATCGAGAAGAAATTAAGTTTCCCACGATGCAAGACTTTCAGGTGTGGTATACCAAAATTTTACTGCCGAAATTTGATAGTACCGAATTTGTCAATGTTCCCATCAAACAACGGGCAGAAGATAATAATGCTAAAGAATATATGGTTGTTCGTCCGAGTGCGATTAAGGCTATTCGGGTGGAACCCGTTTTCAACTCTAGTATTGACCGTCGCATGGTTGACGAACCCGATATTTAAGTAGTAAGCCCTTTAGGGCTTCCTCAATTATTGATGTTTATGAGAAAGCCCTAAAGGGCCTACTACAAAATGATAAAGCCCTAAAGGGCTTACTACGAGAAGTGAACACAGTGCAAGTTATTGGAATCGATTTAGGTGGGACGGCGATAAAATTGGGCTGTTTTGCACCGGATGGAACTTGTTATCAGTCCTTAACGGTTCCCACTCCTCAACCGGCGACACCGGAAGCGGTGTTAGTAGCAATAGTTGAGGCTGTAGCACAAATTAGGCAAAATGTCAATAGTATTCAAGCGATTGGATTGGGAACTCCTGGGCCTGTGGATGGGACGGGAAAAATTGCGAAAGTGGCGATTAATTTGGCCGGATGGCAGGATGTTCCATTAGGTTTGATGTTAGAAGAAAAAACGGGTTTACCTGTGATTTTAGCTAATGATGCTAATTGTGCGGGGTTAGGGGAAGCTTGGTTAGGGGCGGGGAGAAGGTTTCAAAATTTAATTTTATTAACATTAGGAACCGGGGTAGGCGGGGCGATTATTTTAAATGGGGAATTATTTGTCGGACATCAAGGGGCGGCGGCGGAATTAGGATTAATTAGTATTAATTTTGATGGCCCTGTTTGTAATAGTGGAAATCGGGGTTCTTTAGAACAATATACCTCAGTACAAGCTATTCGTCGAGATACGGGATTAGAACCCGCAGAATTAGCGGAAAAAGCCTTAGCAGGGGATGAAAAAGCCCTAGAATATTGGCAAGAATACGGCAGGTTATTAGGGATAGGATTAGCTAATTTAATTTATGTCTTAACCCCGGAAGCGATAATTTTAGGCGGGGGAATTAGTGCGGGGGCTGATTTATTTTTACCTTCTCTAAAAACGGAATTAGAAGAACGAGTTTTATTGATTTGTAGAGAGGGGTTAGAGATATTAATTGCGGAATTAGGAAATCAAGCGGGAATGATAGGGGCGGCAAAATTAGCGTTTCAGAAGTTTGTTAAGATTGAGGATCAAATTGATTCATAAAAACAGATAGCAATAGTTTTTACTTTCTCAAATACCTGTATTGAGTTATCTATAATATAACAAAAACAGTAAGGGTGAGGCGCGCCTCGCCCCTACAAAATTACATTATGAAATTAATCGCCATTCAATAAACATTTTAGTAATCACCCATAACCCCTGTTCAGGACGAATTTCACAACGAATAGGTGCAGAATCATAATTTGTCAGGGGAATGCCTAAAACCGATGCCTTTGATTGAGTATCAATAATTGCAGAAAATAGATCGTTACTATTTTCGATAATACTATAAACATTAATTGATAAGCAAGGAGAGACTAAAAATAAACTATCAAAACCTCGTTTTGTGATACTAAGGTATTCTTGCTTAGTAGAAACTCCATATAAATCTCCTCGATAATGATCTGAAAGAGTAAAACCAAGTCTAATAATATTTTTTGTATCATAAGCCTCTTTAAACCGCTTAAATAGCAAGAGAGCATTATCAGGAAGATGGGGTGGATTAGCTTGTTTTTCATGCCACATCCGAATCCAATTATGACCATGAATTGCGGCTGGAATTAAATTAATAGGATCTATCATTTTAAATCTTATCCTCCCTTGGACTAGAGATAGATTGTAAATAAAGTGTTTCTTGTAAACTTTCCCAGTCTTCTTTTGAAACTAAAATAGCATCCCCATTTTGACTGGTAATCATTCTAGGTAAATGATCTTGATTGACCTGTTCGAGCAAATTTAATAAATTAGCTTTAGCCTCAGTTGCACTTAAAATTTCCATTCAACCTCTCTGAATCTATAAAATTAATTCTACCAAATCTTACTCATATCGTGACTTCTTAGATTTGATCACTTCAAGCACATCATCATGTCTTTGCCCCGCAATAATATCTTTGAGATGAATTTGCCCATTAATATATTGAAGGTGAATACGCCAACCCGATATTTTATCAATATCAGCGCGGTAAATTGCCTGTTTTACACCCTTTACTTTATGTAATCTTGTTTTTGGAAACTGTCTTGTTCTATGACATTCTTGATCTTCGAGTTCTGCTAGAGCTTCTAAAAAACCGATCTTAAGTTCATTGCTGGGTAAAATATTCATGGCTTCATAAATAATGCCATATTCATCACAAAGAGTAAGAGTTTTTGCCATAAATAACTACGACATCTTAACCAGTTCTCGATCTTGATGCCGGAATTCTTGATACATGGACTCTGCTATTGATTTATATACTTTTTCAAGATCACCATGTTTAAATACTCGAAATAGAGTTAATATGATTTGCTCAAAAATTGGATCTTCGTCAATGGCTAAAATCACTCTCAATTTTGGGGAAGTTCTTAGTATGTAGAGTGAAGATTCATAACCATTTGGGAGAGATGGCAAACGTAAATGATGTAACTGATGATAGACAACGGCTTTGTGGTCTGGGAACAGACTAGCATAGTGATTAATTTTCTGAATCACTGCAACTCTATCTGTTTCATCGAGTTTAGTTATATCTTCCTCAAAAGATTTGGTTGATTCAATTAGAATATCCACAATCAGGAACCCTTTATTTTTGACTAGAGTATAATTATTACTGTTAAATAAAATACTAACACTGATCGCAAATGTGATCAAGGAGTTACAGATTTAAACGCTATAATCAAGATTGATATTGTCTGTTAGGTTTTGGGTATCAGACGCCAAAATGTTCAGATGGGTAGAAATCAATTTCAGAAAATAGGAAGAAACTGAAAAGAAAAGTCTACACTAAAGAAAAACGTTATTCTTCTGCATCGGGTTAATCTTATGTCAGAATCTCCAAAATCCATTGCTCAACACTACCATGAACGCACGAAATATGACCCCGAAACCCTTGGGTTGAAAAGTCAGACCTTGGACTGGGAAAAACAGCCCATTCCCTTTAAAGAGTATAAAATCGGCACAGTCTTTGACCTTAAACCCTATCTGCGGGACACAGACGAAGCTCCATCTAGTGATCCTAAAATCCGACTTTGGCAGCGTTTGTCCCATTTGTTGCTGCATAGTTATGGTTTAACGGCAAAACTCCCCACGGTGGCGGGAGTCCATTATCTGAGGGCGGCACCTTCGGCTGGGGGGTTGTATCCAGCAGAAATTTATTTAATTTCTCGGGGGACGGCAATTTTACCTGCGGGTTTATATCATTATCAAGCCCAAACCCATAGTTTAGTTCAATTTTGGGAAAATCAAGTTTGGCCGGATTTACGAGATGCTTGTTTTTGGCATCCAGCATTAGAAAATACCCATTTAGCCTTGGTAACAACGGCGGTTTTTTTCCGATCTTCTTGGCGCTATCAAGATCGGGCTTATCGGCGAGTTTGTTTAGATACGGGTCATTTATTAGGTAATATTGAATTAATGGCGGCGATGAATGATTATCGACCCCATTTAATCGGAGGATTTGCGGATGATATTCTGAATCAATTGTTATATTTGGATACAAATGCTGAAGGAGCGATAGCGGTTTTAGCCTTAGCAGATTTACTGCAAATTGAAGAAAACTTACCGCTTTTAAGAACGGCCTTACCTTCTGCAACTAATATCGATTACCCTAATATTCCCGATGGAAAACTATTGGATTATTTGCATGAATCGACAAAAATAGAAACAGATTCCTCTGGAAGTCAAGGTTGGAAACTTTTAGAAACCGACGAAATATCAGAAGATAAATATAATTTTCCATTTTGCACAAAAATTTCAACGGTTACCAGTTCAATTGATTGGGGAAAGAATTTATCTGGTTTAGAAAAAACAGTTTTAAAAAGACGATCTACGCGCAATTATAATGGGGCTGAACTCATGTTAAATGAACTTTTAGCCCTTTTAGATTTTACCTATCAACCTTACCATTATATTCATCAAGGGTTAGATGGTTCTCCAGATTATTTTGATTTGAGTTTAATTGAAACTTTTGTTGCAGTTTCTGGAGTCAATGGTTTGGAGGATGGATGTTATTATTATGCTCCTAAAGCCCAAGAATTAAGACAAATTCGCTTTAAGAATTTTCGCAAGGAGTTGTACTATTTGTGTTTACAACAGGATTTAGGACGGGATGCGTCGGCGGTATTATTTCATACGGCGGATTTGAAAAAAGCGATCGCCAACTATGGAGATCGGGTTTACCGCTATTTACATTTAGATGCGGGTCATCTCGGACAACGCTTAAATTTAGGTGCTTTTTATCTGCGTTTAGGTGTGAGTGGAATTGGGGGATTTTTTGATAATCAGGTAAATGAAGTATTAGGTATTCCTACGGACGAAGCTGTTCTTTATATTACCACATTAGGAAGACCGAGATCGGGAAATTGAGATTCTCTGGTTGTACCCGTGGTGAGGATGTCAATTAACCAGGACTTACGCACAAGACCAAAGAAACCGGGTTTCTGGCCGGTGATTTTGCGGATGAAATCTGGATTTCTCGTTCACCAAACCCGGTTTGATGCGTAAGTCCTATTAACCCCTGACACCGGAGGGAGATAGAAAACTCCGTACCCTGTGCTAATTCCGACTGGACTTCGAGCCGACCATCATGTTTTTCAGTTACAATCAGCACGGGCGATCGCTAAACCTAACCCGGTTTCCTTGCCAACCTCAATAAACCTGATTAATTTTTGTTCCAAATTCGATTCCACCAAGAATCTGAAGTTGATTCCATCCAATTAATCCGACGCCGAATATCTTCAATTTTCCAGCCCGTTAATTTGGCTAAGTTTTCTGCTTCGAGTTGCTGTCTTTGACGAACAGATTGCCGATAGGGTTGGGCTTGTGCACACTGCATGGGTTCACGATAGGGATGATTAACCACATATCGACCTTGAAAGTTTTGTTGATTAGCTGTTTCTTGAAAGTTTAAATCTTCGGGAAAAGTATTCCGGGCGTAGCGAATATGTAAACGGGTAATAAAGGTGGAATTTCCCGTCGGGGAATCTAACCAAAATACCCCGGCTTGCTTTAATTCCTGTGTAGTTAAAGGATCGGCAGAACAGGGATCACATCCTCCCATATTCCAAGCATATTCTAAAAAGGCCACTTTTTTCTGTTCCCGTTCATGAATTGTATTAAATAGGGATTTATAAAAACCCGGAAAAACTTCTTTCACAAATTCAGGAATATTTTGATCGGAAGGAATTTTAACAGTGCGATAATTAGTTAATTCTACTTGACCTTTCGGAGACAATAAATAAACAATTAAATCCTGTTCTCCCTTGCCATTAATCATTCCTAAACGAATCGGTAACATAAACCGAGGAGATTCATAAGCAATCATTAAAGGACGCAGATTTTGGAACCCACTTTGGTCAAATTTTTCTAAATTAACTTTAGCAACGAAAAATTTTAACCCCTGTTGAATATAGGGTTTTAATAGGGTACTTGCTCCTTGGGGAATTTGATAACTATTTTGAATTAACCAGGTTTCTAAACCGTCGGATTCTTTGGCACTTAAAATCAAAATATCATATTCTCCCACGCTAAACCGGGCTTCAATGGTAACTCCTAAACCCGACCGAGGTTGCTGTTGTTTTTCCATTTCTAAGGTCGTATTCCCCCCTCTGGTTGCGGGTAATGGGGCTTGCGGGTAAGGATTACAGGGATCGGGATCGAAATATTCCACCAGTCGTGGCGCACTAAAAGCATCCAATTGTTGGATAACTTTTGGTTCTCCAATTTTAACTTGTTCGGGTTTTAAAACCACAGGAACTGGAACTACTAAGGCAAAATCTTTTACTGCTCCCTGATAATCATTTGCCATGGTTAAAATCGTCCGATTTTTGTCTCTGGCAATCACAACTTGTGAGGCTTGATTATATAAAGTAGCATCGGCTTTTGCTACATAAAATCCACAAAAGGCTAAGGCGGGGGCAGCAAAACTAATAGCCGCAAAAACAACAATTAAAAACAGAATTAACCGATTTAAACCTTTCATTATTAACTCCTATTAAAATGTGATCTAAAAAGAAGCAGATAAAGGCAAATATTTCAGGGATTTTGTAGACCAAGAAAATCGATGATTTTGAAAGATTTTATCTAAAATTAAAGTCAGGGGAGAGAGCGCAAATAAAGCCCAAAATAAAGCGGTCGAGATAAAAAATTGATGTTGTAAAATAAAGGTTAATCCGGCTATTAATACCGCCCAAATAATTCGGCTGAAGGTGGAATTGGGAATAGAGCGCGGGTCGGTAATCATAAAGAATGCGAACAGTAATAAACTACCATTCATCAGTTGATGGGTATACACATCCCAACCCCAACCTAAGCTGAAATTTCGCCCCGCTTCTAATCCTAAATAGGTGATTAAAAAGGCGGCGGAGGTATCCCAGCGACCGACTTTTTTAAGAATAATTCCTGCGGTTCCTAAAAATAGTAATAAATACCAGGAATCGGTTCCCCATTGTCCAGGGGAAACCCAAGCATCGGCGCTGAGAGTTAAGGCAATAATAATCCCAAAGTTAGCGGGATTAAAAAAGTGTTTTCCCTGGGATTGAAAGATAAATTTACTGGCGATCGCGCAACATCCGGCTAATGCTAAGGTTGTCCAATGATTAGCTCTGAGTAATAAACATAAGCCCAATGTGGTAATTAAAGCACTACGCCAAGATGCCAAAAATTCAGGGGATAAAAGGGTGAATTTTTTGTTAATATAGAAGGAGTAAATTGAGGAACAAACCCATTGAGTTAATAAACAACTTAACCCAATTATTGCTATAAAATCTAGTCTTAATGTCCAGTCTCTTGTCCCGATTCCCAAGAGAAAAAACATTGATAGAAATAGGATTTGAGCATTACGGGCATCTTTAAACATGATATTCACCTGAAGTTAAGATTAAAGTAAAAGCAGTTGAATCCATTCATCCAAGCGTTGACGATTTTCTTCGGTTAATTGTTGCCCTAATTTACTAATAGCATTCAAATTAGCTTCAGAAAAATCATCCATTTGTAAGGTTTGACGACTTTGCAAATCCGTATTAATTCTCAAATAATGTTCCGGGTGACCCGTGGTATCAAAAATTTGTTGCATTTGATAATCAACGGTTTCCGCTCCCCCGGTCATAATAATATCAAATAAAGGGTCAAGCCATTTTAATTTTCCCCAATCTTTGGCTTCTTCATAGGGATATTTCTTTTTGACAACTCCGGTTCCTAACGATAAAACTACCATTTCTTTAGCGGTTGGGCCTTTTTCATAACGGTTATCAAGATTAAAGTCTCGATTAAATTTATGACGAGCTTCTGCGTAAGCACAAAGGGTAGGATTATTAGCAAAAACTCCCCCATCAATACAAATATAAACATCCTGATTCATGGCTTGAATTTTAGCCACTTCAAAGAAGGTAGGGGCGGCGGAAGTGGCGCGGAGAACATCTCTAATGAAATAATCATCTTTGATATTTAATTTGGCATCATGCTGGGTGAAAAAGTGGCTTTTTCGCCTTTCTATTTCATAGGAAGTAATTAAACAGGGTTGAAGTAGTTCACTTAATTTAAGATCTTTAAAAAAATCACCCATGATCTGATTAAACTTTTGATAGGAGTATTTTTCATTAAATAATTCTCCCAAGGGTTGAAAGGAATTTTTAGAAGCCGGATCAAAGATTTGACTCGATTCATACCGAAAAAAATGATCAACTTGTTCAGCAGAACATCGGGGTCTTAAGGGGTTTTCAGGATCGGGGCAAAGATAAAGAGCGGCTAAAATTCCTCCGGCACTTGTTCCAGCAATTAAGTCAAAATAATCTGCTATTCTGGCATCAGAATTTCCTGTAAAATCCTGTAATTTCTGTTCGACATACTTTAAAACTTCGGCGGAAATTATTCCCCGCAGTCCACCGCCATCTAAGGAAAGAATTCGAGTAAATTGTGCCATATTTTAAAATTGTCTCCTGTTTAAAAGTTAGGAATTAGTTTACAATATATTCCATTTTTGAGATAAATGATCTCTAATATCAAAAAAATCTGTCCAATTAATATAGGGTTTTTGATATTCGTCTAAATATTCTGCCAAGCGATCGCGCGCAAAAACAATTGGCGTGGCTAAGGCCATATTTAAGTCGGTAACAGAGTCTCCAATCACAATTTTTTCCGGGTTAGAATAGCGTTCCATGACTTTTACTTTAGCGACTAATTCTGTATCGGCTTCAAACTCAGAATTAACCTGAAAATACTCTCCCGAGCTGTCTAAATCAACGGCATACATCCCATCAATTTTTTGACTTAATTCTCCTAAAACCGTTTCAACCATCACTCTAACCCCTCCTGAAACTAGGATAAAAGGAACTTCTTGGGTATGAAGAAAATCCAGAAATTCCACAAATCCAGGTCGTATTTTTTTGGTTCGAGAAAATTCTATAATTTCAGGATAACAACGGGATGGAATCGATTCTAACATGGTTCTGACTCCTGCTCGTAAGGTGATTTCCCTTTGATATAATAAGGGCATAATTTCCGCCGCAATTTTTGGGGTAAATTCTTTTAACATGGCTACAAAAGTTTCTTCTGCGGTAATTGTTCCATCAAAGTCACAAAAAACAATCGGTTTCATAATTAGTCTAGGTAGGTTATTAGTTGTAATGGAAAATATTCGTTAGTTTGTTGTTGGGATGCGGAGCTTACTAAGAGTGCTGAAGCGCAACAACGGGCGCAACAACGAGTTAATTAGGATGCTGTCGCCAGTATTCTCTAACCATTTTTATTTCTTCATAATTATAGTTTTCTCCTAAACATTCATAAATTGTTTTTAAGCTGGTATCTCCAACTTTTTTGATCGCCTCAATAATAACTTTTTGCCGTTCAGGTTCAACAAATTGATCGATATTAATATTCTGATTAGCGGCAATTAATTGGGTTAAATGATCGGCAATGGTGCTAGTTTTTAATCCTCTTTCATTGGCGATCGCATTCAAACTCAGACCGTCTTGATATAGAGATAAAGTCATAATTAAACTATCGGATAAATCCTCCAGGGTGAGACGTTGAGATCCAGATTTTTTAGCGTAAGAATTTGGCGGGTTTTGTCCATGACAGTAGGTAAAAATAGCTTCAGTAAATTGTTGACCATAACGTTCTAATTTATAACTCCCCACGCCAGAAATTTGACTTAATTCCTCTAAATTTTGGGGTCGTTGTTGTGCCATTAATTTTAACGTAGAATCGGAAAAAACCATATAGGGAGGAATAGATTGTTGATCGGCTAATTTTTTCCGTAGTTGGCGCAATTGTTCAAATAGCATTTCTACTTCTATCGCTAAAGAACGAGTTGATTTTTCGACATTTTGTTCTTTAATAACCGTAATTTCAACGGTTCTTTCCTGTTTCATTACCTCCCAACTACGGGAATTTAATTTCAAAATAGCATAACCATCGGTGCTTTGATCCAGTAGTCCTTGACGTAAAAGCGATCGGCCTAAATTCTTCCATTCTTCGGCGGTTTTATCCTTACCAATACCATAGGTAGAAAGTTGATCATGGCGGCGATCCAAAATTTTTTGACTTTTCGATCCTCTTAATACATCAATAATATAATTCATCCCAAATCTTTCCTGACATCGGGCAATACAGGATAAAAATTTCATTGCTTCAATTGTCCAATCTTCCACCGGATTTTGGGTGCGACAATTATCACATTTTGCACAATTTTCCGAGAAAAATTCACCAAAATAACTTAATTGAACGGTGCGCCGACATTCCGATGCTTCCGCATAATCTAACATTTGTCGTAACTGTTGACGGGCGATGCGTTGTTCATCGGGATCGGGTTTTTGTTCAATTAAATATTCAATGGTTTTAAGATCACCATAACTAAAAAATAACGTACATCTAGCGGCTTCTCCATCCCGTCCCGCCCGACCGGATTCTTGATAATAACTTTCTAAGGTTCGAGGTAAACTATAATGGATTACAAAGCGAACATCGGGCTTATTAATTCCCATGCCAAAGGCAACAGTAGCGACCATAATTTGCGCATCATCTCGAATAAACCGAGTCTGATTTTCTGACCGGATTTGATCTTCAAGTCCGGCGTGATAGGGTAGGGCAGAAATCCCATGATTTTGTAACCGAAATGCCAAATCTTCTACATTTTTTCGACTTAAACAATAGATAATTCCTGAACCTCCCACATCCTGAATAATTTTTAATAGCTGGGTAAAGGTTTGTTTCTTCTTGGGAATCACTTCATAGTATAAATTAGGGCGATTAAAACTAGCAACATGAATATAGGGATTTTTTAACTCTAACTGTTGAATAATATCCTGTCTCACCCGTTGAGTTGCTGTTGCTGTTAAGGCTAAAACCGGAATTTTAGGATAACGAGTCCGTAGTTGTTTTAATTTTCGATATTCTGGGCGAAAATCGTGTCCCCATTCCGATACACAATGGGCTTCATCAATGGCAAAAGCTGAAATTCCTAACTGTTCTTCTAGGGTATCTAAAAAAAATAAAAATCGTTCGGATAATAAACGTTCCGGGGCTACATAAAGCAATTTAATATCCCCTTTTAAAATTGCTAATTCCCTTGATTTTGCTTCCGCAGCCGTTAAGGTACTATTGAGAAAAGTAGCACCAACTCCATTATCTTGTAATGCCTCCACTTGATCTTGCATTAAAGCAATTAAGGGGGAGACTACTATCATTAATCCCGGTTTTAATAAAGCCGGAAGTTGAAAACATAGAGACTTTCCACCTCCGGTGGGCATAATAATTAATAAATCTCGCTTTTGTAGCGCCTGTTCAATTATTTCGCGCTGTCCGGGTCGAAAGGAATCATAACCAAAGAAATGCTTAAGAGACTGTTCTAGGGATTGGGGTTGGGCGAAGGGGGTAGAAATTAGCCCTGACATTGCTAGTAATTTAGATAAAACGTCTTTTTTATTTTATAATTAAAATGGGCTGAATTGCTAGGATATTCTGATTATTTTGGGGAATTGAGAACCCAGAATTGTTATTTGATGCCTGAAAAGTGTTAAATTTTAAAATAAAGTGACAAAGTTCAGAGGAGATTTATGCCGAAAGCGGTTTGGAATGGTACAGTTTTAGCCGAAAGTGATCAATGTGTCGTGGTAGAAGGGAATCAATATTTTCCCCCAAACTCGATTAAACCTGAATATTTTCAGGACAGTAGCACCCACACGACTTGCGGCTGGAAAGGGGTGGCAAGTTATTATGATATCGTGGTTGAGGGGCAAAAGAATAAGGATGCGGCTTGGTATTATCCCGAACCAAAATCCGCAGCTAAAAATATTGAGGGTTATATTGCCTTTTGGAAAGGAGTTAAAGTTGAAGTTTAATTAGAAGTAAAATTTTTTCAGTAGGGGTAATTGATCAATTGCCCTTACTATAAAGATGATGCGTAATTCCTGTTAAAAATAACAATAATTTTGATACAATAGAGTATTCTTTTATTTAGATTAATCTTTAGAAACTGTGCAACCTCCTTCCCCAGAATCCTTTAATTCCCATCAACTTCCGAATCAACGGTGGTATATTTTCCCCCAACAATCTGACCTTGCCCAACAGTTAGCAGATACCTTGGGAATTATTCCCTTAGTCACCCAAGTTTTAATTAATCGCGGCATTGAAACCCCGGAACAGGCGGAGGCTTTTTTAACCCCTGAATCGCAAGTTTTACCCTCTCCCCTGGAGGAATTTAAGGATTTAGAAAAAAGTGTAGAATTGTTAGAAAATGCGATTAATCAGGGGGATAAAATCGCAATTTGTGGGGATTATGATGCCGATGGTATGACCAGTACGGCTTTATTAATGCGATCGCTTTCTACCTTGGGAGCTAATGTTAATTATGCTATTCCTAGCCGCATGAAAGAAGGCTATGGAATTAATAACCGAATAGTAGAAGAATTCCATCAAGAAGACGTTAAAATTATCCTGACCGTTGATAATGGGATTTCCGCCTATCAACCCATTGCTAGAGCCAAAGAATTAGGGTTAATTGTAATTATTACCGATCACCATGATTTACCCGAACAATTACCTCCAGCCGATGCAATTCTCAACCCTAAATTATTACCATTATTATCCCCATATCGAGGATTAGCCGGGGTAGGAGTTGCCTATGTTTTAGCTATTTGTTTAGCTCAAAAGTTGGGTAAAATTCAAGGATTAGTCAATCCTTTGTTAGAATTATTTACATTAGGAACTATTGCGGATTTAGCCCCTTTAGTTGGAGTTAACCGCCGTTGGTTAAAACGCGGTTTAAAGTTAATTCCCTATTCCCAAATTACCGGGATTCAAGCATTAATTCAAGTGGCCGGAGTTTCCACCGGATATCAAGCAAAATCGGAAGAACAGCCGGAAAATTCCCTCCCATCTACTAACAATAAAACCCTAAAACCCGATGATATTGGTTTTCGTTTGGGGCCGAGAATTAACGCCATTGGACGGTTAGCAGACCCCCAAATTGTGATCGAATTATTAACCACAGAAAATATGGGAATTGCCTTAGAACGGGCAATGCAATGTGAACAAATTAATCAACAAAGACAATTATTATGTGAAGAAATTCAACAGGAAGCCATCGCCTGGGTTGAAGAACAACAGATTGATTTTAAACAAGAAAGGGTGTTAGTAGTAGTACAACCGGAATGGCATCATGGCGTGATTGGAATTGTCGCTTCTCGGTTAGTAGAAAGATACGGGGTTCCCGTATTTATTGGAACCTATGAACAGCCAGAAGACGAAACCGAATCCCCTAAAATAGTTCGAGGTTCAGCCCGGGGAATTTTAGAATTTGATATTTTTAAAGCCTTAGAATATTGTCAAGATTTACTGGGTAAATTCGGAGGACATAAAGCCGCCGGAGGGTTTTCTTTCCCCGCCGAAAACTTAGATAAAATTAAAACCCGATTAAGTGAATTTGCCCATCAATGTTTAGAATTAGAACATCTTAAACCCTTAATTAAAATTGATACTCAAGCCAATTTAAGTGAAATTAACTTTAATCTCTATGATCAAATTAATCAACTCCATCCCTGTGGGATAGAAAATAACGCCCCCACCTTTTGGACTCCTAACGTGCGAATTGTTAAACAAAAAGTTGTCGGAAAAGGACATATAAAACTCACCTTAACCCAAGATAAATTTTCCTATACTCAACTAACTGCCTTACCAACTATTAATGCCATGGCTTGGCGTTGGGCGGACTATTTTCCCCTTCCCCACTGTTTAGATATTGCCTATCAATTAAAAGAAAATAACTGGAATGGTCAAACAAAAATTGAGTTAGAATTAGTTGGGGCGAGATTACCCGAATCTCCAGAAATCCAACATTCTCAAGTCAATAAAAGTGTAGAATTTGACTATAATAATAAACCCTATAGTTGTAGTTTATCTTATGTTGGTAATAGCCAAGAATTGAAAATCCGAAATCAGAAAGGGGAAGTATTAGCTATCAAAAAAGGTCAACGTTTTGGACTGTTAGGAACAAGTCGTCAGGATGCTCAAACTGTTGATGTGTCTCAACCTGGATTTTATAATTTAATTCAAGCGGCAATTAAAGCGTTAGAATAAAGTGATATAGCAATCCTAAATGATTTTCTATATATAAGTATACTGATGAATTTTGGGAAAATCAAATTTATGTTCCTTAGTAAAAAACTCGAACAAAAATTTGATAATCTTAAACGACCTGCATAAATACCAATACTTCCTCAAAAAGTTTTTCGCTTGTAACCAAATATCTTCAACCGGATTTTGTTGCGGAGCATTAGGAGCAAATAAAATACAAGTAATTAAAAAATCATCAGGTTCTTTATCACCATTTATTTCTGATAAAAATTCTCTA
>MNYZ01000031.1 GCA_001873365.1 Oscillatoriales cyanobacterium CG2_30_40_61
AAAACACATAATTTGGTTTGATCAATTAAGGTAGGGCGGGACACGCCCGAACTCTAGGTCGTATCCTAGTACGCTTTTGGAGATAGACCCTCTGGGGTTGCCGTAAGTCAGGCTCGTCAATTGGTGACTTTTCACCATTGAAAGGTTTGAGTATTGCTTGAAAGAGATACGGTGCTTAAAGGTCAGTCGCTGAATTAAGAATCTCCGCCCGTTTACGCGCCGAGAGTGTCAAAAGTGTCTGGTTAATTAACCAAAATCCTTTTAATCTGAAAGATTAAATTGGCAACAACTCAAGCGCGGATAGGGTTGAAAGCGCAATGGTTCATAGCGCTAAAACTAATCCGTTTAGTGTTTGAGAACAATGCCATATTCCAGGTTCCATACTGTAAAGATTCAGATAGGGAGCAATAGAGATCGAATGAGTGTAAAAGCAAGTGGTGGAAGCTCAGTTGCGCGTCCGCAACTATATCAAACCGTACCCGTTGCCACCATTTCCCAAGCGGAGCAACAGGATCGCTTTTTGGGCAAAAGCGAATTAAGTGAACTGGCCACCTATTTCAGTTCTGGGGCGAAACGTTTAGAAATTGCTCAAATTCTGACACAAAATGCAGAATTGATTGTTTCTCGGGCTGCTAATCGGATTTTCACCGGGGGTTCCCCTCTGGCGTTTTTAGAAAAACCGAGTGAAGCTCCCACACCCGAAATGGTGGCGGTGGGCGGTGGCAGTAGTGTCGCCGAAGGCATGAAACTAGGAACAATTTCCTATGCGGAGAGCCGGGGTAACAGCCTGTTAGATGGTTTAAAATCAATTTTTGTAGATGGGGGTTCGGGGCCAGCAGTATTTTTACCACCGGGTTTTGGGCCGATTAACGTTTCTCGTTATGGCCCGGGGAACATGACTAAATCCCTGCGGGATTTAAGCTGGTTCTTGCGTTATGTCACCTACGCTATTGTGGCAGGTGACCCGAACCTGATCGCCGTTAACGTGCGGGGACTGCGGGAAATTATTGAAAATGCTTGTTCTAGCGCGGCGACTTTGGTAGCCCTGCAAGAAATGCGTCGGGCTGCTTTGGGCTATTTGAAAGACGACAAAGAAGCTCAAGAAATTGCTCTGCAATATTTTGGGGTGTTAATCACCGAATTTGAAGCGGCAACTCCTGGGACAAAGGTTCGCCAACGTCCTAACAGTAGTGACCAACAAGGGTTAGCATTGCCTCAAATTTACTTTAACGCCGCCGAGCGCCGTCAGAAGTTCGTGATGAAACCGGGATTATCTTCGACGGAAAAACAAGATGTGGTGAAAGCCGCCTATCGCCAAGTGTTTGAACGGGATATTACCCGCGCTTACAGCTTGGGAGTTTCCGACTTAGAATCCAAAGTCAAAAACGGCGAAATCTCCACCAAAGAGTTTATCCGCCGCTTAGGGAAATCTCCGTTGTACCGGAAAAATTTCTATGAACCCTATGTGAATAGTCGGGTGGTGGAACTGGCAACCCGTCACTTTTTAGGTCGGGGTTTAAGTTCTCCTGAAGAATTTAGCAAATATTTCGCGGTTGTGTCCAAAGGAGGCTTATCGGCCTTAGTGGATGCAATGGTGGATTCTGAGGAATATTCCGATTATTTTGGGGAAGAAACCGTTCCCTATTTACGCGGTTTGGGTCAAGAAGCCCAAGAATGCCGTAACTGGGGGCCACAAATCGACCTGTTTAACTACAGCGCGCCTTTCCGCAAAGTTCCCCAGTTTGTGACCTTGTTCGCAGACTATAAACAACCCCTGCGGGATCAGCACGTTTACGGGACTGGGAATGATCCTCTGGAAATTCAGTTCGGGGCAATTTTCCCGAAAGAAACTCGGAATCCTAGTAACCGTCCGGCGCCGTTTGGGAAAGATACCAGAAGGATTTTGATCCGCAACGGGGCTGGAATTGATAACCAGTTGAGCAACCCGGCAGCCCGGGGGAACAATCCAGGGTCTTTGGGGCCGAAGGTGTTCAAACTGGATCAACTGCCTGGGGGATATATTAGCAGTCGGTTCAAGCGCAGTGGCAGTAGCAAGGGAACCAGTGTTAATTACTCCGAATCCTCTACTCAAACGGTGATTAGTGCGGCTTATCGGCAGGTGTTTGGCCGGGAACTCTATGAAGGTCAACGCCAAACCTTGGCGGAAATTAAGCTGGAAAACGGCGATATTACCGTGCGTGAGTTTATTCGCGCCTTGGCGAAGTCCGATGTTTTCCGTAAGATGTATTGGACATCGCTGTATGTGTGTAAAGCGATCGAATATATCCATCGCCGTCTGTTGGGTCGTCCAACCTACGGCCGTCAGGAAATGAACACCTACTTCGATCTTTGCTCTAAGAAGGGCTTCTATGCCCTGGTAGACGCGATTCTCGATAGCCAGGAATATAACGAAGCCTTTGGGGAAGATACGGTTCCTTATGAACGGTATTTGACTCCGGGTGGTGTGTTCCTGCGCACGGGTCGGGTCGGTGCTTTTGCTGAGAAAAACCCTGTGGGGACAGCAGTGGTCACGCCTCGGTTTATCGAACTTGGTACCCCAGATCAAAATAAGGGTGAGATTGAGTTAGATAACCGTGTTGCTCAAGGTGTCAGCAAACGACGCCAACAAAGCAAGGTGTTCAAGTTGACGAATACCACGGATAAAGTGGCGCTGAAAACCTTAATTCAAGCGGCTTATCGTCAAATCTTTGAGCGCAATATTGATCCCTATGTGAACAGAAATGAGTTTACGGCTCTGGAAAGTAAGCTGGGGAACAATGAAATTAACCTGAAAGAGTTTATTGAGGCGTTGGGAAGCACTTCTCTGTATATCAAGGAGTTCTATACCCCCTATCCCAATACTAAGGTGATTGAGTTGGGAACCAAGCATTTCTTGGGTCGCGCTCCTCGTAACCAAGCGGAAATTCGGGAGTATAACCAAATCCTGGCTACCGATGGGTTGAAAGGGTTTATTAACGCGATGGTGAACAGTGTGGAATATGCTCAACTGTTCGGGGAAGATACGGTTCCCTATCGTCGTTATCCCACCTTACCGGCGGCTAATTTCCCGAATACGGAACGGTTGTATAACCAGTTAACTAAGCAAAACGATGAGTTAGTGGTTCCCAGTTTTGAACCTGCGACTGCGACTGACCGCAGCTAAAATCAGTTATCAGTTATCAGTAAACAGTGATCAGTGCAAGAGTTAATAGTTATAGGACTTACGCAGGTCGCCCGAGAAACCGGGTTTTTTAGATAATATGTCGGTCACAACAAAGTATTTTCGTAAAAAAACCCGGTTTCTTTGGTTTTAACTCTTGATTTTTTTACTAATTACTGAAAAACTGATTATTAATTGTCTCCCTCTGTATTGCTACAGGGGGATTTTTATTGTTCTGATACTATTACCTATTACCCATTACCCAAAACCCATTCCCCATTCCCTCTCCATGTGGAAATCAACATCTACCCCAAATTCCCTAGATTCGCTAAATTATAGGGAGGTAGTGTTGATTATGGAAGGACAATATGACCAGTACCAGTAATTTCCGTCAAGCTGTACGAGAGGCTAGAAATGAGGCTATTGTTGGCCCCAATGTGATTGCTAACGCTTTACCCTATGTGGGAGGCGGGTTAATTCTGACCGCCCTGGGTACTTTTGGGGGTCTGAATGTTGCCGAGGCTAACTCTGAATTATTTAAGATGACCTCCTGGGTCGCCTTTGTTGCCCAAATCGCTTTATTTTTTGTGGCTTCGGGTATCGCCAACAAGGGTAACAATCAAGCGGCTTTACCCCTATTAGCAACCTACAGCCTACTAACGGGCTATACCCTCACGGGTCTGGTAGACATGGCGTTAGGTACAAGTGGTGTTGGGGTCTCTGGAATTGGGGTGGCGGCTTTAGGATGTGGAGTCACCTTTATCGGGGCGCGTTCGATTGGGTCTAACCTCTCCGAGTCCGATGGCATGGCCCTGACTAAAACCATCGGTCTAGGACTTATTTCCCTAGTCGTCGTAATGTTAGCTCAATTTGTCCTCAGTTTCTTTGGAATCATTACCCCCTCTTGGTTAGAAATTGGGATTTCTGGGTTTGGAGTCCTGTTGTTTGTTGGGGCCGCTGTTGTTGATTTCTATTTGCTTCCCCGTGCTTATACCGACAAACAGTATTTATCCGCCGCATTATCGATGTATTTGACCTACATCAACCTATTTATCTTCATTCTGCGCCTACTGATTGCCTTTAATCGGGATTAATCTTTAGCAGAATAGAAACGGCTCGGAGCACAGCAACAGACAGGAAAATCTGGCTTTGTTGCATCAGTTTATGTCAAACACCGTGAGTCAGGTGACTGCTATAAATTAAGGGAGTGGGTGATAACTCGCTCCTTTTTGTTGGGGTTTTTCTCCATAATTTCTCGGAGATACGATGTTCTTTTTTACTCAAAAAGTTCCGTATAATTTCTGATGGCAAAACCCAGGAATTAGGCTATTAATAGATTAGAGCTTGAATCAAGACAATTTGGGCTTTAGTAATATGCTTTTGTGGCTTCTTGGCAGTATGCCACATTTGGATTGGTGCTTTCCCGTGGTGGCTGGGTGAAAGTGCCAATCTATTTATTGCAATAGGGTGCATCTGAGTTAATTCTAAATATTGAGAATAGGGAAACTTTGATTCAAGGTTTTTCGTCAAGTATACAGTGTAGCCTGACTTGATCATGATAGGGATGTATCTACTAATATGCACCCTTTGAGAGTCTAAAAAATGCCTGCTGTTTCAACCTTGTGCTTTTCTGGATATTTTAATTTAACCCTCGTTTGGCTGGAATTATGCTTAGGAAATGCTTCTAGGATAATTTTTTCTATCAAAAATCAGGTTAAATCCCTTCTTTTTAATCAACACCAGAAGGGGATTTTTTGGGAAATTAAAAGTTTTGCTCAATTTTATACTATAGTTTTAGTCTTTTATAGACTAATAAGACTATCATGTTTTTCTCGATCCTTAGATCAAAATGATCAAGGGTTGAGATTTTCTGTATGGGAAATTGCGATCGCTAATTATATTGATTTTAGCCCTGGGTAAAACAGGCTAGAAGATTGAAAAAAAATATCCCAGATAACCGGATATTTATGAATTGTGGTTGAAAAGATAATTGTCTGAAAATCATACCTAAAATTAGGAATAACTCGTAATGGCTGCCGTAATTGTTACTAACTTAAATGATAATGGGACGGGTTCTTTAAGAGAAGCGATCGCCCTAGCTCAACCCGGAGATATTATCCAATTTGATTCAAGTTTAGCAAGTTTAATCAATCCTACCATTAAACTGACCAGTGGTCAATTAAATGTCAATCAAAGTGTTACCATTGATGGACTAATTCCGGGTACAATTCCCACTACTATTACTATTAGTGGTGAAAACCAATTTCGAGTATTAGAAGTTCAAGCTGATGCTCAAGGTCAACCAACCAATACAACGCTTAAAAACCTAATTATTGTTAATGGAAATGCCCAAGGAATTGAGCAAGAGGGTGCAGGGGGAGGAGTTAGAGTTAAAACATTAAACACTTTAACCTTAGAAAATAGTCAAGTTAATAATAATATAGCTCAGTATGGAGGGGCTCTTTTTAGTGGGTATAAAACCCAGACAACAATTATTAATAGTAAATTTGATAATAATGATGGTACTCCGGGAAAAAGTCACCGGGGAGGAGGTGCGATTTCCACAGATAGTTTAACCGATGTTACGATCATTGATAGTGAATTTACTAATAATAAAGGAATTAATGGCGGAGCTATCTATAGTGTTATTTGCGACTTAAATGTTCAGAATACTAAGTTTATTAATAATACTTCTGTCGCTGGAGGTACTGTATCTCTGGGTGCAGGTGTTTCTGCTGGTTATGGAGGAGCAATTTTTTGCGATGGAGCCAAGTCGGAAGGAACATTAAGAACAATTCAGATTAATAATTGTTTAATTGATGGTAACACAGCAGCCGGACAAGCAGGCGGTTTATATTTATATCTTTATTCTCCCGATCAAGCTATTATTGAAAACAGCACGATTATTAATAATTCTGTTGTTTTTGATAATAGAGGTGATGCTTATGGAGGAGGAATTAGACCGGGAAATAATGGAAATTTCACCCTTAAAAATACAACCGTTGCCAATAATAAGGCTTTGAGTCAAGGCGGTGGTTTGTGGGTTGGAGAACAGATTCCGATGACGATTATTAATAGTACAATTTCAGGAAATAGAGCAGAATCTCAAGATGGAAAAAAAGGCATAGGCGGAGGAATTGCTCTAGCTAATGGTACAACTCCTACCAGCATTATTAATACAACAATTGCTAATAATTATGCTGGTTTTTTAGGTGGAGGAATATCATCAGGAGGAACAAATGTTACCTTAACTAATACACTTTTATCTAAAAATACAGCATTTAATGGTGGAAATACTTGGAATACAAACCATCACGTTACTGCTCAACTTACTGATGGTGGTGGCAATATTCAAACGACGGAATTAAACCCAAATGATATTAAAGCATCTGCTAATATTCAGTTAGTTGCTGATGCTTTATTGGGGGATTTACAACCCATTAATGGGGTTTTAATTCATCAATTATTAACAGGAAGTCCCGCTATTGATACCGGAAGTAGTAATAATTCACCCACCACGGATCAACTCGGTCAGATTCGCCCTATGGATGGTGATCAAAATGGTACAGCAATAATTGATAGTGGTGCTTATGAGTTTTCAGTTGTGACTCCCGCACCAACTCCGAGTCCAACTCCCGCACCAACGGTCGCACCAACTCCGAGTCCAACTCCCGCACCAACGGTCGCACCAACTCCGAGTCCAACTCCCGCACCAACGGTCGCACCAACTCCGAGTCCAACTCCCGCACCA
>MNYZ01000038.1 GCA_001873365.1 Oscillatoriales cyanobacterium CG2_30_40_61
TAACGAAGCCTATACTTCTAAAACGGTGTCATGGACAGGCGAAATTGTCGCTAAATTGGGTGGAGCGAAAATAATCAAATCGACATCTACTCAATTAAACATGGACAGGGATCTAAATGGTGCGCGAGGGATTTTCCTTCGTGCATTGGTTGATACGCCTTGGTTGAGAGAATATCTTAACTTATGTATTTGTTAGCAAACGTTAGCAAAAAAGTATCGGAAGCAGAATCCTTATTAGCTTAATTGAAAAAATTGGGGGCTAGGAGTTCCCAGTCCCCGCAAAAACCAGATCCTAGACTAAGGAAGCCAGGGATATTGACGGAAATTGGGCGATCGCTTCTCCAAGAAAGCCTGTTTCCCCTCCGTCCCTTCCTCGGTCATGTAATAGAGTAAGGTGGCGTTTCCGGCAAGTTCCTGTAAACCCGCTTGGCCATCGCAATCGGCATTAAACGCCGCCTTTAAACAGCGAATTGCAATCGGGCTTTTCTCCAAGATTTCCCGAGCCCATTCTATGCCTTCTGATTCCAATTGTTCCACGGGAACAACATGATTAATTAACCCCATATCTAGGGCCTGTTGAGCATTATATTGACGACACAAATACCAAATTTCTCTGGCTTTCTTTTGACCAACAATTCGAGCTAAATAACTAGCTCCAAATCCCCCATCAAAACTGCCGACTTTCGGCCCGGTTTGACCGAAAATTGCATTATCCGCCGCCAGGGTTAAATCACAAATTAAATGCAGTACATGACCGCCCCCAATGGCATATCCCGCCACCAAAGCAATCACAACTTTCGGCATACTTCGGATTAACCGTTGTAAATCTAAAACGTTTAATCGAGGAATACCCGTATCATCAATATATCCCCCATCTCCCCGCACGCTTTGATCCCCGCCGGAACAAAAAGCATATTTTCCGTCGGTATGGGGCCCGGCTCCGGTGAATAAAACTACACCAATATTGATGTCTTCTCGAGCATCACAAAAGGCATCGTAGAGTTCAAAAACCGTTTTTGGTCGAAAAGCATTACGTTTTTCAGGACGGTTAATCGTAATTTTAGCGATCCCGTCGGCTTTGTGATACAGAATATCTTCGTAGGTTTTGGCAATTTGCCATGCAACTGACATTATGGGTAATTAATTAGGGGTTGAAAATCAGAAAACAGCCTTTCATTCTATCAATTAATCGGTGGGTAATCCAATTAACTCCCCCGTTCCTGATACCACTTCCCCTATCTCATAGGCGGCAATTCCTTGGGTTTGAAACCATGCTTTTGTAGTTTCAGCCTGTTGGGGAGGAACCAAAACCACAAAACCGATCCCCATATTAAAAGTATCAAACATCGCCGCCGAGCTAATTTTACCCTCTTGAGCTAACCAGTGAAAAATCGGCAGAATCGGCCAACTGTCGGGATGAATTTTAATCGATTGTCCCGAACTCAGACAGCGTGGCAGATTTTCCGGTAAACCTCCTCCGGTAATATGGGCCATGCCATGAATCTCTAGGCCATGGCGCAGGGCTTCTAACACGGGTTTAACGTAAATTTGAGTCGGAGTTAAACAGACCTGGGCAATGGATTTACCCCCCAAGGTTTCCGGGGATTGATTCGGGTCCCATCCCATATCACTAACTACTTTACGAACTAAACTAAACCCATTACTATGCACCCCACTACTAGCTAGTCCAATGGCAATATCGCCGATTTGGACTTGAGAGCCATTCAACATTCGGCTTTTTTCCACAATTCCCACACAAAAACCCGCTATGTCATATTCCCCGGGTTGATAAAATCCGGGCATTTCGGCCGTTTCTCCTCCCAGGAGACTACATCCAGCCTGTTGACACCCTTGGGCGACCCCGGCAACAACTTGAGTTAATTGCTCGGGATCAAGTTTTCCCGTGGCTAAATAGTCCAGAAAAAATAAGGGTTCGGCCCCACAGGTGAGAACATCATTCACACACATGGCAACTAAATCAATTCCCACGGTATCGTGGCGGTTGAGGATCGTGGCTAATTTTAACTTAGTTCCGACTCCATCGGTTCCCGATACTAAAACGGGTTCGCTATAGCCCGAAGGTAGGGCAAAACAGCCCCCAAACCCCCCGAGTCCCCCTAACACTTCCGGTCGATAGGTTTTCTGTACGAGGTGGCGAATCTGATCGACAAAATCCCGACCCGCTTGAATATCAACACCAGCTTCCCGATAATCCATCTTCTGTTTTCCTGATTGACCTAAAGGATATTTAAGCAACTTTCGGCACGATTATTTTGGGTTCTCGTAGGGCTGATGGGCTGGCCATTAATCACACCCATAAGAAAATTTAATCAAAAGGTGATGGGGGAATTTTTCATAGCCTTAGAATCTCTACATCCTTTAATCAATCAGGGTTAGACCTTGAAACTGAACAGTTTAGTTTTTGAAAAAACCCGCAAACCCTTGATATATAGTGATCCCCAAATTTCCAAGTTCGTGTTAGTCTGTTGCAGTTCCTCAAACAAAGGTGAATGGGGAACGAGTGTGAGTTGAGAAATTGAATTACCTGATATTTGGGTTAAAACCCAGCGATTGAAACTTTCAGCATTTGATTAGCTGATTTCCAGGCTCCGAATTCAGGAGATATCAACCAGGGTAATGCTTCAACTCGATAACCAGCAGTTTTGAGAGTATATTTATGAAACATAAACTTTGGGGCGGTCTGACAGCAGTTATTCTTCTGCCTATTTTGAGCTTAACCTCCTCGACCCATGCTGAATCAATATCAGCGTCTAACCCTAATCCTGGCCTGGGTGAAGGAAAAAGTCTAACGGGTTCAGAAACCACTGATGTGATTAAAGTGGGAGAATATCAATCCCAACAAGCTAATGCAGCCTTATTACCCGATAGCGTAGCCAAAATCAAAGCCCATGAACTGAATCAACAACAAGCTGCAACCCTCTATATTAGAAATATTCCCGTCCTGACTTTTATCAAAAACACCAATTTCGATTCCCAAGCAGTTACACCCCCAACCCTTCAACGCATCAAAGTGGGGTCGTATTCAAATCAAGCCTATCTACCTAACTCCACAACCCAACCCACCCAACCCACCGTCGCTACCGATCCCGTTTCTAGGGCCACTGCGGTGGCAGCCGAAATTAACCAACTGATTCGCAATAACTTTGATGCGGACACAATTCAAGTGCGATGGGATCAAAAACAGGAGCGTTACCTGATTGAAGTAGCGGGTCAGGAACTCGTCAGCATCGACTCCCAAACAATTCTGCCCGATACCACCAATGACAAGGCAACGGATGCCCTACAAGCCACCAATAGACTCAGACGGCAAATTGGCAATGCTCCCCCTTTAAATGCCATTGAAGGTCAACCCAGACTGTCAATTCCAGACGTAGCCAAGGGATATTTGTTTCAACGGATTGAGGGTTGGGCGTCTTGGTATGGCCCTGGCTTTGATGGAAACCTAACAGCCAATGGAGAAACCTTTGACCAATACGATTTAACCGCCGCCCATCCCTCCTTACCCTTTGGGACGACGGTGCGAGTCACCAATAAGGAGAATGGTCAATCCGTTGTGGTGCGGATTAATGATCGTGGCCCCTATGCCGGAGGTCGTGTGCTTGATTTATCCACAGGAGCCGCTCAAGCCATTGGCATGATTGGTAGTGGAGTTGCTCCCGTGCAAATTGATGTATTAACCGCTAATCAGTAATCAGTCATCAGTTAACAGTTATCAGTTATCAGTTAATAGTTGTCAGTTAATAGTTATCGGTTATCAGGGCAAAGAGGGTTTGTAGACCAAACCCCTAGGATAAAATTTTACAACCCCTAAACGGATTGTTTATTTACTGTTAACTGTTAACTTTTGACTTTTGACTGATAACTCTTAAACTGATAACTGTTAACTGATCACTGATAACTGATTTATGGTTCGTCTGTTGACTAGCGTTGCTGCTCTGCGGTGTTATCTTCGTTCCTACCGGACTCAAAATCCCCTCAATTCCGTGGGTCTAGTTCCTACCATGGGGGGTTTGCATTTGGGGCATTTGAGCTTAATTCAACGGGCTAGAGCCGAAAATGGTTTGGTGGTGGTGAGTATTTTTGTGAATCCTCTGCAATTTGAGCCAAATGAGGATTTCCAAATCTATCCTAGGCAGTTAGAAGCGGATTTGCAGCAATGTGAACAGGCGGGAGTTAATGTACTCTTTGCTCCGTCAGTAGAGGAGATGTATCAATCCTCGGTGCAGACGATGGTGATTCCCCCAGCATCCCTGATCACGGGATTGTGTGGGAAGTCTCGCCCCGGACATTTTCCAGGAGTGGCAACGGTTGTGACCAAATTATTCAATTTAGTTCAACCCGATCGCGCCTATTTTGGACAAAAGGATGCCCAGCAGGTGGCGATTATTCAAGGTTTGGTTCAGGATTTAAACTGGCCAATTGAGATTATTCCCTGTCCGATTGTGCGGGAGGCGTCGGGACTGGCCTATAGTTCTCGGAATCAATATTTAACTTATTTAGAACAAAAGCAAGCAACGGTTTTATATCGAGCGCTATGTCGCGGACAAGAACATTTCCACAAAGGTTGTAATTCGGCTACGGAGATTAAAGCGGTTGTAAAAACTGAATTGGAGACGGAACCGGAAGTACAGATAGAATATATTGAGTTAGTACAGCCTCAGACGTTAATTCCCTTAACCACAGTGGAAACCAAGGGGTTATTAGCGATCGCAGCTTCTGTGGGTCAAACTCGTTTAATTGATAATCTGATTCTGCGCCGTCGTCAACCGATTATCGCCATTGATGGCCCCGCCGGAGCCGGGAAATCCACCGTTACCCGTAAAATTGCCGAGGCGTTGGGATTGTTATATGTAGATACCGGGGCCATGTATCGGGCCGTGACTTGGTTGGTGTTACAGTCGGGAGTGGCGGTTGATGATCAAGTGGCGATCGCTGAAATTGTTAGTAAATGCCAAATTGAATTGATCCCCGACGGGAAACAACCGAGAACCCTGATTAATGGCCAGGATGTGACCGCAGCGATTCGATCCTTAGAAGTAACAGCTAATGTGTCAGCGATCGCGGCTCAATCGGCCGTGCGTCAGGCTTTGGTTAAACAGCAACAGGGGTTGGGAAATCAAGGCGGAATTGTCGCCGAAGGTCGGGATATTGGGACAACGGTATTCCCAGATGCAGAATTAAAAATTTTCTTAACCGCATCTGTACAAGAACGAGCAAAACGGAGATTATTAGAACTGCACAGTCAAGAAAACACGGATATTACCCAAGAACAACTAGAACAGGATATTGCCGAACGGGATCGCCTCGACAGCAATCGGGCTATTTCCCCCTTGAGAAAAGCCACTGATGCGGTGGAGATTCAAACCGATCATTTAACCATTGAGGATGTGATTCAACGGGTTGTAAGTTTATATAGCCAAAACCTAAGGTTTTAATAAAGATGTATTCTTATTAACATCTTTATGCACTAAGATTTTGTAGGTATTATGTTTAAACCCTCAAAATTAATCAGGTTACATTTGTGATCTGGCTATTGACTTTTTATTAAAAATATGCGTCTTTAATCGCTGATCTCAAGGGGAGATCGGTGGATATTTTAGATGCAGCTTGATCGATCTCAATTCTACAATTTATTTTGGTGTGAAGGAGTAATCTCGTGGCTCAGTATAGTCCTATTCTGCGACAACAAAAAATCGCCTTATTTGCTTTGGTCGCTGCTACTACAAGTTTTGTGATGGGTGTGATCTTACCTGTTAACTTGCGGGTTGAGCGATCGAGTAAACCCAGTATTCCGGCGGTTTCGACCCAGCCCCAAAAGGTGACTCCCCAAGTTACGGAAAAGGCTCAAAGTTCTGAAAATATCCCTCAAGTTTTATCGGGGTCGGGGTTGAATTTTCCAGGTGCGATCGCCCAACGAGTAGATGATCTGGAAACGACCTTAGCACAACTCAAGACTCAACGATTTAGTTATGCCATTCCCAAACAATTTCAAGGGAAAATTATTAAGGAAGTGAGTATTCCGGGGGAACAAAAAGTAATTGCTCTGACCTTTGATGATGGCCCCTGGCCGAATAGCACCCAACAAATTTTAGATATTCTGAAAGAGAATAAGATTAAAGCTACCTTCTTTTGGGTGGGTGCAGCCTTAAAAAATAACAAAAATATTGCCAAGACCGTCGTTAATCAGGGTCATGTGCCCGGAAATCATTCTTGGAGTCATCGTTATGGGAAATACAGTCCAGAAGCAGCGGCTCAAGAAATTGAAAGTACGGATCAATTAATTGAAGAATTAACCGGAATTGAAAGTCCCCTATTTCGACCGCCCGGCGGGAATTTGAATAATGGTTTAGTCGATTATGTGTCAGGAAAAAATTATGTGAATGTGATGTGGTCAGCCGATTCTCAGGATTGGAAATCTTCATCGGAAAAAATTATTAATCAGGTTTTAAAAGACTCTAAATCTGGGGGAATTGTTTTGATGCACGATGGGGGCGGAAATCGTTCAGAAACGGTAAAGGCATTACCTACTATCATTAAAAGACTCAAAGAACAGGGTTATACTTTTGTAACTATTCCTAAATTATTAGAAATTGCCGATCAAAAACCCGTTGAACAACCTCAACCAACTGATAGCAGTCAACCGTAAATCAAGAAATATTATAGGGTTGGTAACACTGGAAAGTTATAATTAGTTATCGGCTGTTAGCAACCCTGGAATATTGTTAGATTCAGTTAAGCAGGACTTACGCACCCAACCAAAGAAACCGGGTTTTTTTACGAAAATACTTTGTAGTGACCCACATATTATCTAAAAAACCCGGTTTCTGGGTCGACGGTGCGTAAGTCCTATTAAGGTTAACTCATTTGTTGAGGAATTTAAGGTTGTGATTGTTTCTGATAATTTAGCTCCAGATTTAATAGTTAATAAATCTCTGTTTCCAGATAGTTTTTTGATTACAATTGCGCCTCTTTTGTTAGAGGAAATTTATACTTTAGCTGATGATCCAAGCAATGGTGCAATTGTGGTGATGAGTGGAATGGTGAGAAATCAAACCGATGGTCAACCCGTAGAATCCTTAGAATATCAAGCCTATCAACCGATGGCGATCAAGGTATTTGAAAAAATTGCCACAGATATTCGCGCTGCATGGTTAGATGTGACCCGTGTAGTGATTCATCATCGGGTTGGACGGTTAAGAATTGGTGAAATTAGTGTTTTAATTGCGGTGGGTTGTCCTCACCGTCGAGAAGCGTTTGAAGCCTGTCAATATGCAATTGATACCTTAAAACATAGTGCACCTATTTGGAAAAAAGAACATTGGAAAGACGGCTCTAGTAGTTGGGTAAGTATTGGTGCTTGTGAAACAAATTGTTAATCTGAATCAAATAATATTTCAGACAGTTATTAGAAAGCAGAGAAATCCCAAAGCAAAAGTCTGATAGTCTGGCTGGGCAGTGGGGATTTTCTCAATATTGATAGGACTTACGCACCGTCGCCCGAGAAACCGGGTTTTTTAGATAATATGTGGGTCACAACTAAGTATTTTCACAAAAAAACCCGGTTTCTTTGGTTGGGTGCGTAAGTCCTAATTGGGATAAACTATAAATAGTTAACGCTATGCAGCCCATTAATATATCGTGTCTCCCCAACCTAAAACTACTTCCAACCCCAAAGCACTCGCTGCTTTAGACGATCAGCTTTCTAATCGTTTTATTCATCTTGATCCGGCGGGATATTTTATTATTTATATTGATCAAAAAGCTGGATTAATCTGTGCCGAACACTATACCAATGCTATCAATGAAAAAGGATTAGCTGTTGATCCCGAAACCGGAGAACCTTTTCCTTGTACGGGGAGTTTGAAGCGCGAACCTACAGCTATTTTTACCGGAAAAACTGCTAAGGAATTAGGGATTAAAATTACTGAAGAAACCCAACCTTGTCCGCTGAGTTGTTTGGATCATGCGTTATATTTGGGACGGGAATTTGTGCGGGCGGAAATCGCCTTAATTTCCGGGTCTGATTATATTCAAGATTAAAATTAACTAGAGACGTTGCCACCAACGTCTCCATCCTCTTGATTAGAGATCGCCGCCACGAAAAGCTAGTAATACAATGACCACCGGGCCAGCCACCACAATCAGACCTAACATTGTAAGCTGTGCGATCAGCTCAAAGTTGATATCTCCTAAAAAACTTGTAATTGCGTCCATTATTCCTCCAAACTTAACGAATGTAAATATTGACTATCTAAAAATCAACAGTTGATCTTACCAGGCGATCGCACCTTCATTTTCAGATTTTTCACAAAACGCAATACAACGACCGGAGTATCTAACCCAGAAGTTGTAATTCGGTTTCCTATTCCCTGGGATAGAGGAGGGAGTGGCTGATCTGAGATAGGTAGACCAATCTGAGGACAGAACGCAATAATCGTGGTAAAGTCATGCTGATCAAACCCATTTTAATAAATTCCAAATCACTTGAATGCACATTGCTTGGCTTGGAAAAAAATCACCCTTTTGCGGTAACGTTACTTATTCTCGGGAAATCACTAACGCCCTGTTAGACCGGGGTCATCGAGTCAGCTTTCTGCACTTTGCCCATGAAGCAACGAACGACCGCAACCCAGAATGGCAACTGGAAAACGGCAACTGGAAAATCTCTACTGAGGACAAAAATGGCAAGGTGACGCCTTTTCCCATGACTCAGGAGGTGTCTTTACCCTGTCTGTATAAGTCTCAAGTCTATACAATTCCCACCCTCAGTTCTAGCAAAGTCTTAACCAAGTCCCTAGAACGGTTGAAACCCGATGTGGTTCATGCGTCCCTGACCCTTTCACCGTTAGATTTTGTCTTACCTGAAATTTGTGCGGAACTGAATATACCCCTGGTGGCGACCTTTCATACGCCCTTTGACCATAAATTACGGAATTTTCAATCGGGGACACAACATTTAACCTATCAAATCTACGCGCCTTTTTTGGCAAACTATGACCGGGTGATTGTGTTTTCCCAGGTTCAACGGGAGATGTTAAACCGTCTGGGAGTCCAAAAACACCGGGTAGCAGTCATTCCTAATGGAGTAGATGGGTCGAAATATTCTCCGGGGCCATCAAACTTTAAGGAAGAATTAGGGGCGGAACGGGTTTTTGTCTATCAAGGCCGTTTGGCTACGGAAAAGAACGTAGAGTCACTGCTCAAAGCCTGGAAAAAGTGCAATATGGGCCCAGGTTGTCTGTTAGTCATCGTTGGTGATGGGCCATTAGAAGCCTCTCTCCAGGCATCCTATGGGTCAGAAGACGGGATTATCTGGTTTGGGTTCATCGGGGATGAAGACCGACGGATTGAAATTCTGCGGGGGGCTGATGTCTTTGTTTTACCGTCGATGGTGGAAGGGTTATCGATCTCATTATTAGAGGCGATGTCCTGTGGTACGGCTTGTGTGGCGACGGATGCCGGGGCGGATGGGGAAGTTATGGAAGGCGGCGCGGGAATTATTATGAAGACTCAGGGGGTTACTTCCCAACTACGAACTCTATTACCTTTGTTAAGAGATCATCCTGAAATGATCCCCCTAGTGGGTCAAAAAGCCCGTCAACGGGTCTTAGAACGCTATACCCTTGATCAAAATATTACCCAGTTGGAACATCTCTATCAAGATTTATTACAGGAACAGCGTTTGCCGTTAAGCCACGTTGTTTAATCTGTAGGGGCGGGGTCACCCCCATCAGTGTCAAATTCAGGCGAAAAGTAGGTTAGAAAACCGAAAGTTCGTTGATTTTTTTAAGCGTCCTAGATCCCCCCTAACCCCCCTTCCCAAGGGGGGAATTAGAGTTCAAAGTCCCCCTTTATAAGGGGGATTTAGGGGGATCTAATCTTTGCTATAATCAGACGTTTTTGGCTTAAGTTGACACCAATGGGTTCTCCCGCCCTTACTCAGTTATTACTGTAAGAGTTAATAGCAAGGCGTGTTAATTTAAGCCCAGAAATAAATTTCAGGCGGCTCATTATTGCACAATTAGATAACCTCTGGCATCCTCCCCAGAGGATGTTTTGTTATCCCACAATATTACAATACGGTCTGGTTTGAATTTTCTGTATTGACTTTTGATCCATTTAATTCTGTTAATCTAGTTAATAGTTCTTCACGGGATAAATGAGGCAATTGTATAATGAATTCAGTTAATTCCTTCGTAGATAACGGTAATAACTGTTCTATAATCAAGTAGAATTGATCATCTAAACAACCATAATAGGAACAAAATAAGTTTTCTATTAAACTCCGTCTTTCTTTGCATCTAATTTCTTCTAACTGTTGTGTCACTATATAAGAAACTTGCATCACTAACTCTTGATTGATTTGATGATCAGGGGTAGGTTGATCTCTATTTTTAGGATGATTTCTATTTTCTTGTGTTTGATCATCCGGTGTTATAGGGTGTTGAATATCAGATTTGAAAACATTAAAATCCCTGACACTAGAGCAAAGTTTACTTATACCTAAATTATCCCCTATCAAACTATAATCATTTAAACTGGCTCCACTCAAATCAACTCTATTATGATTTACAGTAGATTGATGTTTTTTAAAGTATCGTTTAATAACCGATTTTAGATTATCTTTTTTAACCTTTTCATCAAAAGCTTTTGATAATTTTTTCCAAAGTTTAGCTCCTACATCTTTAATATAATTAGCATCATAGCCAGAGTCACTGGCAGTTTCTCCATAGGAACGTCCAGCCCAACATTCTCGAAATACTGGTTCTTGAATTTTACTGAGGTATTGCTCCTCTGAAACAGCTTCCACAATTGTCAGAGCTTCATCAACAGTCATATTTCAGAACGGTTATAGAATTTATTGGAATAAGTCAGCAGAAGGATAGAGATGTCTTTTTTGTCTTCAGTTCAGATTATTTATCTTATTTAAAAGAGATTTGCCCCATTGTATCTGTAATATCCTCCAGAGGTCAGGCTAGATTATGTCTGTGATCAAGAAAAATCTATCTTAGGAAATAGATTGTACCGCAATTTTAAGCAATATATTACTTTTTTATTACTTTTTCCTGTTTTTTTATGACAGTCAAAATGGATACAAACCGCTACACTCTAGGCAGAACAGTTAGCTAACTCTTCAAACCCTTCGCCTCAGTAATCATTATACAGGCGAAGCTATTCCGTCTTGACTAATTTTTCTTTGCACCAGACGTTTTATCAAACGCCTCTACTTCAACTTAACCCTATCTTCTTTACCTTTCTATACAATGCCAAACAACTTCAAACAGATCGTAACCTTCTCTGACTTCATTCTTGATCCAACTTGTTTATCAGGACATTTGATATTGATTTTATGAACCATTCAAGCACCCCCACACTCCTAACCCAAGCATCACAGATTTTTCAAGTTAGCAGACAACTATTCAGATGATGAAGGTAATGCCAGATGACCAATACCCCTGATCCCGATAACTCTTGGAAGTGCACTGGAACTCCCTCTGTGCCGCACGCAGAAATGGACAATGAGGAAGATGAATGCGCCTACCCTGGATGTAAGAACACCCGTTCGGGGATTATACAACCTGAACCTCAGCCTAATAGTAATAAAAGAAAAAAATTTGCTCCTATTGTTTCTGTTTTAGTTGTAGCTGCCCTTTTAGGTGCTGGGGGGTGGTGGCTTAAACCGCCTAAAACCCCAGAAGTTCCTCCAGAGACTCCACCAACTAGCAATCCTACGCCTCCTGTTAATCCACTTCCACCGCCTCCCCCCTGTTGTAGCAGTGGTGAAAAGGTTCTGTTTATTGGAACATCTAACCCTGATCGAGATAATGGGATAAAGGAATTTAAGGCTGGGAATTATCGGCAAGCCATTAAAGACTTTGAAAAAGCTGTAGACGGTGATCCCACCAGTCCCGAACTGCAAATTTACTTTAACAATGCTAAAGCCCGTCACACCGGAAATCCTTTTGTTTTAGCTGTTGTGGTTCCTATTGATTCCAAGGAGACCTCCGCCGAAGAAATCTTGCGGGGGGTAGCCGATGCTCAAACTCAGTTTAATGATTCTAAAGGCTTAAACAACCAATTATTAGAAATCATGATTGGTAACGATGATAGTAATCCCGCTATTGCCACAACAGTTGCCCAACAACTTGCTAATCATCCCAATATTTTAGCAGTGATTGGGCATAACGATAGTGATGCCAGTAAAGCAGCCTTAGTGGAATATGAGAAAGCCGGAATCGCAATGGTATCCCCCACCAGTACCAGCACGGAATTATCAGGAAATAGCTTTTTTAGAACCCTGCCTTCCGATGCGGTTTCTGGGGCTAAGTTAGCCAACCATGTCTGGAATACTTTAATTTTGGATAGAGTCGCAATTTTTTATAACCCTAACAGTAGTTATAGCAATAGTTTATACCAAGTCTTTGCTGGAAAGTTCCAACAGTTGGGCGGGCAAGTTGTTAAAACTATTGATATCGCTGATTCAGAATTTAATGCTAAACAAGAGATTAAAGCGATTCAAAATCAGGCTCAAGCTCAAGCTATTGTTTTATTTCCTAATACAGATAAAACCTCAAGGGCTATCGCTATTGCAAAGGCTAATAGCAACGAACCAACCTCACAACGCCTCACACTCTTAGGGGGAGATGCTCTCTATAGTCCAGACACGCTAACATCCGGTGGCAATGCTGTTGAGGGGTTAATTTTGGCAGTTCCTTGGGTTGCGGAAACTGATTACGCCAAAAGAGCCGAACGGCGATGGCAAGGAGACGTCAGTTGGCGAACAGCGATGAGTTTTGATGCCACACAAGCCTTAATTAAAACTTTATCGAGTGGTGCTTCTCGAACAACAGTATTGCAAAACCTGAAAAATACAAATTTATCTGCTTCAGAAACCGCAGGAGAAGCATTGGTTTTTGAACCAACAGGCGATCGCCAAGCTTACCCGATTTTAGTTGAAGTGGTACGCAGCCCTGGGGGGCCAAAGGATTCACCTTTTGCCTTTAAACCCATTAGATAAAAGGAGAACCCATGCCACTTTATCCCAATCAACCTTTTTGGCGCTATGGAATTTTTCAGATCTTTGCAATTTTAACCGCCTTTTTCCTTGTATTAGGATTACTAACTTCTCAACTGATTTTATTTCAAGAATTAGTAACGGTTCAAATTGCCTTAGATCTGAGCAGCAGTACCTACGAAGAGACTCGAGTTTTTAGAGGCCCAGGAACAATTATGCAGCAGGAAATTAAAGCCGTTAAAGCCTATATTGGCAAGAATGCCACCTTAGCAGAACCGAACCTTTTATCGGTTTCAGGATTTGCTGATCAAGTGATTCCCATTACACAACAATTTACCAGTAATCCCCAAGAAATTGAGCAAGCCATTGAGCAAGTTGTGAAACCGGGTTTAGATTCCCAAATTGGAGGCGGAACCCATATTGATTTAGTTGTCGAAAATGGATTATCTCAACTTAAAAACAACTCAGGCAGATGTCCAAAGTTATTAGTTATTACTGATGGAGAATTTGATTTAGCTGAACCAACCGTTAATCAAGCTCGAAATAGTGGGGTAAAATTAAACTTTTTAATTGTGGGTCAACCCGTTACCCCTGAAATTTTAAATTGGGCAAGCCAAACCGGAGGAATTGCTTTAAATGCGAATCCAGAAAATATTTCAAAGCTCCTAACCCATCAAGTCTTTAATCAATTTAATCGAAGTCGATTTACCCCTTGGTTTTTAGGATTCGGATTCATATCCTTGATGTGGATGTTATTACTTCCTTTAGATCGCTTAATTAAATCCATGAAGATTCGCGCTGATTTTTCAGGAATTATTGCAGTTTACCATGCCATATTTTGGACAGTGGTAACGCCTCTATTTCTGCTGTTTGAAGTTGGCAATCCTTTTGCCCGATGTTAACAGCTATTACCGATTAATTTATTGGCATCAATAAATCACAATTATTAACTGACTATAAAAGGGTAAAAATCATGGTTGATGATATCAAAAGCTTTGTTCCTACTTTAGTGATTGGGGTTGGAGGTACAGGCTTAGAAGTGATCACTCGAATTCGGCGATTAATTGTTGAATCCTACGGAAGTTTAGCTAACTTTCCACTGATATCGTTTCTGCATATTGATACTGAACAAAACTATAAAATTAAAGACCCGAATATGGCAGGGCCAGCGTTAGAAGCGATGGAGAAATTTTGGTCGGAAGTTAAGTTGATAAATGCCGAAGCAATTGTTCAACAGAAAAATAACTATTCTTGGTATCATGAATGGCTACCCCCAGAGTTAGAACCTCAACAATTAGTTTCTCAACAAGGTGCAGGTCAAATTCGGGCTTGTGGTCGTTTTTCCTTTTTTTATAACCGGAATAATATTCAACAAAAATGTCAAGATGCCAGAAACAGAATTAGTAAAGATTATGATGTCACAATTGAGGGTCAAACTTTTCCTGTACAACCCAAACTGAATATTTTTGTGGTGGCTTCCATTTCAGGGGGAACTGGAAGTGGAATGCTAATTGATTTAGGTTATTCCTTAAAGGAATGGTTTCAAGGAGAAAATGGTTTAGAAATCACCGCAATTGTTCCTTCGCCTGATGCTTTTGAAGGGGTTGGTGCAGGACTGAGACTCAAAGAAAATGGTTATGCAGCATTAATGGAATTAAATTATTTTTATGATGTCAATACAGAGTATAAAGTTCAATTTGGGCCGTTTGCAACTGATCAAATCACTAACAAGTTTCCCCCTTATGATTTTATGTACATTGTAGAGACAAAAAATCAATCAATGACTGTAGACATTGATCAAATTCGGGAAATGATGGCTCAAAATATTTTCCTCGATTTAGTTTCCGACTATTCTTCCTATAAGCGCACGGTTCGAGATAATATTAGAAGTCAAATTACAGCCGTTAATGATCAACCACTGATTAATAGAAATAACCAAAATCAACCCATAGGACGGAGTTACCCGCGTAATTTTTATAGTTTTGGTATCTCTACCATTGAAATTCCAATTTATCCAATTCGCAAGTATTTATCTTCCCGTTTAACTTCTGAACTGTATCAGTGGTGGTTAAAAGAAGAAGTTACACTTCCGAGTGATATGGCTGTCGAAGTTGATAAAGAGCTTAAACAGTTAGAAATCCTTCCAGGAGAAATTATCAAGAAAATTGTCATGAGTGCTGATGGTTTAGGATTGGCAAAAAAAGTTGAAGAATTTATCGTTTCTTTAGAAGATGAAATTCGCCGCGATCATCTTCTTGAGTGTACGGCACAACTCCCGAACATTTTTGCTAAGGAGGAAGGGAAAATTTTAAAATTTAACAAGTATCTGGAAAACAGAGTTAAGAATTTTAAGCGGGACAATTTACGAGATGATCTAATTGATAGAGGAGAGTATATTAAACGAATGTATATAAATCAAGAAACGTTGTTCTCAAACGCCAAGGAGAAATTAGAAAACAAAGTGTGTGATTATCTTTTAAACAACCATTACGGTTCTCAATATTTAATAAAATTTTTGCAAGGAGTTAAGGATAAGTTTAATAGCCAACTTGCTTTATTAGAAAAGGAAGCTAGTGACAAAACTTGGGAAAGTGAAGAAGACGATAAATTAGCAGAATACAATAATAATTGTTCAATTATTCAGGAACTTAGCAAGCGTTGGTCAATAACAAAAGAAAGCGATATGAAGAAACATTGTGATGAAGCTTTAAAAGCATTAAAGGATTCTTGGAAAGCTGGAATACAACGTAAATCTCGGCAGATTACGGCTAAAACTTTGCGCGATTTAGTGAAAAGTGTTGAAGATTTAGAAATTCGATTAAATCGTTGGATTCAAAAATTTAACGACTCATTAACTAAATATCAAGACTTAGCCAAACAACAAGAAAACAAAGTCAATAGTCTTAAATTTTTGGGATTGAAGTTATTTGAAGGCTCAGGACTTAAGGAACTGTATAGCGATTTTTGCGTAGTTAAGAGTGGAAAAGATGTTTTATTTAAACAACTCACTGATGATCTTATAAAAAATACAAATGAATCTAATTTTTGGACACAATCTAAATATCAAAACCAAAAATTTCGATTGTTTGACATCGAAAAACTTGATCAGATTCAGTATCCTCAATTTGAGCAATTTGTTGCTAAAATTACCCAAAAATCAATTAAAGATGCTCCTGCTCATAGTAAATTAGCTCAAGATTTAGATGCTTGTAATCTGTTTATGAAATTGTATCCAGATCCTGGTGTTCAAAAGCATCAAATTCAGTTATTATTCAACAAATCTAAACCTTTAGTTCGTTTGGATCAAAGTATTCCTCAAGGCCGATTTCAATATATTGAAGTTCATCAAGCTGGAATTGTTGGGGGTGATAAAACTACTGAACCTGTGGCTCAAAAAGTGGTAGGATTACTGAAACAGTTCTTTACTCAAACAGATGCGATCGCGCCTTTATCTAACCGTGAACGTCATAAAATTTTAGCAGTTCATGAAGTTGGTGGATTTTCCCTACGTTGTTTAGCGGGAATAGGAATTCTGCGTCAAGAATACCAAAAATGGCGAGGGGAACGAATTCGGGCAGAGCGAGCTATTCTGCAAGGACAACAAGCACAACAAAATTTACCCATCCCAGTTCATCTGCAAAAAGATATTGTTTTTTGGGATCTTGTTCCACCTGATCCTACCCTAGAAGAGTTAGTTTTAGTTAGTCGAGCTTTTGGGTTACTCCAAGAAGAGATTAACCAAAACACTCAAAAATCTGTAATTCGTTATCGTAAAAAAACTCCCCTTGGAGAAGATACTATTACTTTAGCCTCTACCTGGGAAGATGTCATTCAAATTCTGGAATTACCAGATTGTCAACCAGATAAAACTGAAATTGAAGGTCAGTTAGAGAAAGTGTTAGACAATGCTCAGGCTCAACCTCAAAAGCAGCAATTGAGAAAACAGTTAGAGGATTTCTTAAACGAACGTTTGCAAACGGTTTATCGCAAAATTGGTACACACGATCCGTTATATTTGCGTGAACGAACTATCATTCAAGAATTCATCACTGAACATAAATTAGGAACTAATATTAACCCAGCTCTCCCTCAACCAACTGCGACAACTGATCATAAATTGGGGTTTGGTTTGTCTGATCAGCCTCAACCTCCTTCTAACCGTGCAGTAGAAGTTGAATATGAGCAATATTTAACTCAATTATCCGGTATTGGAATGCCAGAAGAAGCTTTGCAAATCTCAGCTAAAAATAAAGCCAATCAGCTTAATTTGAGTCAGGAAGTGAGCGATCGCATTTTAAATCGATTTCTCAATTCTTAATAAATGGATCTTCAGGGCGGGTCTATCCCGTCCTTGACTTATTTATTGTTAATGAAAAAGTGAGGCGATAGTTTTATGAAAAGCTCAGTTACAGATTTATTAGGAAATACTTTAACAATTGCCGTCAATCAAACTGCGATCGCAGCTATTACAGGATATCAAAAATATCTCTCTCCCCGTAAAGGTTTTTCTTGTGCTTATCGAGTCTTACATGATAGCGATTCTTGTTCGCAACATATCAAAAGATTGATTGCAAAATATGGTATAATTGATGCAATTCCTTTAGCTCGTAAACGATTAAAAGCTTGTAAAAACGCTTATATAATTCTCAAAAGTGAAACCGAGGAAGAAAGGCAGCGACGTCAAAGTCGAACCAGTTGTCAGCCCGGTTGTGATTGCAAACCTGATCTAGAAGATTGCTGTACAGGGTGTGATGGGCCTGATTGTGATGTAGGTGATTGTGGCTAAAATTCAAAATCACATCCAACTTGATGTGTTAGATTTTTGACATCATCTTGATGAGTTACATTTCCGGTTTAAAAGACGCAAACCTTTATTATGGAGAAGTGCGATTATATATAGATACAGGAGTGCCAGCGTCCTCGCTGGCTAGTCTTTACAAAAAGCTGTACTTCACAGATTCGTGAAAACCTCTATAATTCTTTCCCCTTCTGCCTAGCTGCATAGCTACCCTGAAGCCTTCTCCTAGGATTGCTCTAAAATAGCTAAGGAATGAAAAATAAATAACTTGCACAATTAAACCCCAGAAACCTTGATCTACCGTAAACTATTGCTCAATTAGTCACCTTATTGGTTTTTCATTCCTAATTCGCTAAAATAGTTCACTTCTTTACTCATAACTTAATAGGGGCAAAGTAACCCCGCCTCTACAACTGATGACGGTTTCCAGGCTTGGGCAAATTTGCTCACATATTCTTCCTGTTCCGTGGTTTCTACACAATATTCACGGGTATGGCGAACAATAGCGATCGCATTTTCTGGAGTATAACCTAACGTCACTAAGCAGCAAGAAACAATAGTTCCGGTGCGTCCAAATCCCCCCATACAGTGAACCACAACAATTTTACCCGCTTTGGCGCGGTCAAGAATTTGGGGGACGAGGTTAATAACGCCTTGCATTGAGGTGGGAACTTTCATGTCGGGAATGGGAAACCAGAGGGTTTCCATCCCTCTAGCTTGGGCTTCGGGAAATAAGGTAGGAATTTGGACTTTATGGAATTCGTGGGGTTCAATTAGGGAGACTAAAACATCGGTATGATAAAAATAGCGCAGGCGGTCTAGGTCATGATATAAATTCCGATCCCAGAGCAGGTGCATTCCTTGATGAGATTTTCCCGGGGCGTAGGTCATGCCGATTTTTCCGGTGAAGGGGATGACATCGGGGGGGAGAAAATCAACGTTAATGGGGAAGTTACTGGATGTTCTGGGGTAGTTCATAGTCAAGCAAATGGGTTTGATGTCAACCTGCTTTACAAATTGTAATCAAAACCTAGGCTTTGATCTACATTACTCAACAAAATCTGATTAATGAACTCAAACAGGAGATATAGCAGTCGCCATAACACTATTGACATGGATTACCGCACTCTCGGCGGTAATGACAGCCGATAAGTAGTCCTAATAGCTAGGCGCGGTTGCTATATAGTTTTACCCATTACAGTTGTAGAGACGCGCCAATAGCCTACGGCATCGCTGCGCTAGGGCAAGTCTCTACTAAATCCTCATTACCTATTACCTATTACCTATTACCTATTACCTATTACCTTATTCAGATTTAAGTGATACCATGTCGATACAAAAGCGGTACTTAACATCGGAGTTCAGCAGTCGCTCGTAGGCTTCGTTAACCTTTTGGATGGGGATAACTTCGACATCGGCGGTGATGTTGTGCTGGCCGCAAAAGTCGAGCATTTCTTGGGTTTCGGCGATGCCACCGATATTAGAGCCGGAGAGACTGCGGCGGCCCATAATTAGGCTGAATGCGGAGATGTCGAAGGGCTTCTCCGGTGCGCCCACCAAGGTGATATTGCCATCCCGGGTCAGTAAATTGAGATAGGCGTTGATGTCGTGGGTGGCGGATACGGTATCGAGGATGAAATCAAAACTACCCGCGTGTTTCTGCATCTCGTCGGCGTTGCGGGAGAGCACCACTTCGTCTGCACCGAGGCGGAGTGCGTCCTCTTTCTTGTTCGGTGAGGTGGTGAAAACGACGACGTGGGCTCCGAAGGCCCGGGCGAACTTCACACCCATGTGGCCCAAGCCCCCTAGACCGACTATGCCGACTTTCTTGCCCTGGCTGATACCCCAGTGGCGCAGGGGCGAGTAGGTTGTGATGCCCGCGCACAGAAGGGGCGCGACTCCAGACAGATCGAGGTTGGCCGGAACGCGGACAACGAAGCGTTCATCGACGACGATGCTATCGGAGTAGCCCCCATAGGTAACGCCTCCGAGGTGCTTATCCGGGGAGTTGAAGGTGAGGGTCAGGTTTGGGCAGAACTGCTCAAGACTGGCTTGGCAATTGGGACAAGTGCCGTCTGAGTCAACCAAGCAGCCGACACCAGCGAGATCGCCGGGCTGGTATTTGGTAACGGCCGAGCCAACCTGGGTGACACGGCCAACAATTTCATGACCGGGGACAATGGGATAGGTGGTGGGCATGGTACTGCTCCACTCGTTACGGACGAAATGGATGTCGGAGTGGCAAATACCGCAGAATAGGATTTCGATCTGTACGTCGTGTTCGGTGGGATTACGCCGTGCGATCGCGCTGTAGGATAGGGGTGAGGTGGCACTGGCTGCGGAATAAGCTTTTGTGTTGTACATCAATTGATGCTCCTATGGGTGAATAGCGGGCGGGTCTTTTGGCTGATTAAAACTGATTTTTCTATTGAACAAATTGTAATCAAAATTTTAGTTTTAATCTATGATGAGTTCTCTGAGAAAGTAAAATTGATTATCCTGGGTGCGTCCTAGATATCCCGTTAGGGGTGAGGATAATTCAATTAGAATTTCATGTAACTCCTGCTGTTGCAGAATTTGGGGTGGATTTGAATGATCATAGGAACCTTTAAGATATTCAATTCCGGCTTGTTGATGGGAATTTTTAACTACTTGAATAATATGCGATCGCAATTTTAAACGATTAAACACGATTTTAATATATTTATCTATGTTATCATCCATTTGACCCCATTCCTCTTGATCCCCTTTCTTTTTTTTAAAATAGTCTTTGAGTTCAATTAAGTCAACTGAACCCGGATATTGAGCTTGGAGTTTAACGAGTTTTTCTAAGGTCATGGGATTAATAATACTAATTTTAAATTCTTGGGCTGATTTCTGTACTTGTGGTGTGGGTTTACCAGGGCCAATAATTAATTTAACCGATTGATTAAATAGTTGCTGACCGAGATGGGTTCCTCCGAGTCGAATTAATTCTTGTGTCGCGCCTGCGGGAATTGTGAGTCCAGCTTTACATTCTCCCACCATTGGATAGGGTTTTGTACAATATAAATCCATTCCCCCTGCGCCACCTTTTGCATTTTGATCAAGTTCAAATCCTAAAAAACTTAAACTTTGATGAACAATGTTTTCAAAGGCTGTACCTTTTTCATAATTTCCTCCTTCGGTTGCTGTTCCTAATTGATTAATGGTATAAATCCAGTTGAGATTTTCAGGAATTTGAGGCGGTTTTGCAGGTTGCCAACCTAAAAAGATGTGAATTTTATCCTTTAGGAATTTAGCGTCAGGATGTGTTAGGGTTAATTGGGCGATCGCAGTTTCTAATTCTTCTAATTCAGGATGTTCTGGGGTTTGACGATTTAGAATTCTTCGATATTGTTTGTCAAAGTTATTATCGTCTAAAATCGGATTTTCTTCTATTACCCTAATAGGATAGGGCAAAGGGACAAATCGAGCATTAGTTAAAGGCGACATTGTTATCGGTTCAGGAAGTTTATAAACCCGAAGATAAGTTAAAAAAATGTTTCCTCGCTGTTTTAAGAGGGTCTTTAATCCTTCCTCTGTCCAAAAGGTTATTTTAGATAACTGAGTCAAATCTTCGGGATCGTTTATTTGAGAACAATTGTGACATTTAGCCCAAAACTTAATTCCAACTTCATCAGAATTTATTTCATCTAAAACAGTTTTACAAGTTGACAAAAAACTCGGTTTATAGTATTCCTCAACTGAAAATAAATTCAACAAAGTATTAACGGGATAAAGGGCGAATGATCTCCCAAAATACATATCCATATGAGTAATAATGGTGATCATTCTGCCCTGACTCAAGGCAACAATATCTGGGTATGGAACTGATAAAGCATTATCAAGCGAAATAGAGTTATACATTTTTAAAACCCAGATAAATCGATATCATTTTCTAATTCATAGCCGTTATTTTCTGGTTCAGAAGATAACATTAGAGGTTCCTCCATACTCACATCATCAGGAACTTGGTATGAAGGATCACTCAAGATTTCTCGAAGTAAGGGATTACTCTCCCCTAAATTATGCTTTGCTCCTTTTTTGTGAATAAATTTTAAGATTTCTTCTTCTGTTAATTGATAATCAACACTACGCTTTTGATGAACTGCACGAATCGCAATTAATGGTTTAATTTCTTCTTCTTTAAGTTCTACATATTCTCCCCCTTGACGAATTAATGGTTGTAGATAAGTTGCTTCCATATAGCCAGTAATTTTTTTAGTTTTAGAACGCACTAAACACCCTCTTGTAATTTCAATTGAATAATCTTGAGGAGCAATTAGCCTTTTAAACCCTGCTCCTAGCGCGTGACCGCCATCATACTGAAGCACTGCTACACCAATTGCTATATCTTTCTCATCCTGTTTTCCTATAATTTTAAAATTCAGAAAACCATCTTTAGATTCTTTTCGTTTTAAACGCCTTACCTGATCTGTAACTCCTTCAACGAAAATACCTTCAATCGTTTTACCAATTAAACTTTTGCATCCGAAAAGCAAAGCGTCAGCAATCAAATAATTATCATCGATTGAACTTTCTAAATCTAGCTTCATTTCATCATCAAATGCCTGTTTTACTGGGTCTTCTCCTAGAGATTCTATTATAGCTTCTTTTCCTGCAATAATTAAATTTTCAGGAGTGACAGAGACAGGTAATATTTTGTTAGGTAAACTTTTTTTGCACAAACTTAAAACTTCTCTTACTGTACTCGATTTACTCTTACCTAAATTTCTAAGTTCCTTTTCTTCAAAAGGATAAAGAGGATCATGGGGGACTAAATTTTTACTGGCGTAAAAACCTGATAAACGCATTTTTACTAATTCAATGGCTGCATTCTCGTCCACAAATTTTAAACTTAGTGGATCGTCGCTATAACTAGAAATCTTATGCAAAGGAAAGTTGGTTAGGGTTTTAATCTTGTCTTTCCAAACATTAGGTAACATCACACTTAAAATAACACCTCGTTCGAGGTTTTCAAAGAGTTCTTTAATTAATCCAGCAACAAACTGTACTCTTGTATATCCTAAATCTGGATCTTGATCAACGATATTATCTAATTCATCAAAACAAATAACAAGCTGATTATATTCGCTAATCAAATCTAAAATCTGTAAAACAGCATCAAAAGATAAGTTTTGAGGAGGTAAACCTAATTCTGCTGTTTTGTGTTGAGCTAATTCTTGACCTCCTAGCCAATTATTAGCATACAAAACTTGCTCTGAAGAAAGTGTCCAAAATATACATCGAACAATATCAGGGTTTAGATTAGGATATTTTGTTGATTTTAATTGACAAAAAGATTTGGTTAATTTGGATATCAGTCCTTTCGCTTTCTTGTCAGAATTTGTTACTTTATCTACTAATTCTTTTGCGGTGTAACTTCTGATCTTGTTTTGAATAAAAGTTTCATTCGCCATATTATTAGCGAGTTCCTGCCATTGTCTAACATCCTGACTTCCTTGTTGATTTAAACTATCTGCAATGGTTTTTTGGAACCCATGTTTAATATTTTTTAAATCCCCATATTTATTTGCATAAATAAATAAAGCTCCTCCTTGAGATTTTAGGCGATGTCGAATGCGACTAATAATATGGGATTTTCCTGTGCCATATTCTGCTGTAATCACAATTGATGTTTTACAGTTTTGTTGTAAAGTTTGAAAAACAGCATCAGACGCATGAGCATTCAGAAAGGCTACATCTGGAAACTCTGGTTGCCAAATATTTTGATAAGTTATAGTCACTTCATTAAAAGGATTGTAACTCAGTAGGGCATGGTTTAAATCTTCGATTGAGGAAGTTTGAGGATTAGACATAATAACTCGGTACAAGGTAAATGAACAACAAACAATAAATATTTATTAGGCTTCTAAACGCTTGGTGTAGTAACGCATAGCTCCTAATTCGGTTTGAATAGAATCTTCAACTTTATCAGGTGTACTATCAGTCATTTCACCCCCAATCAGTTGAACAAGATCATTCGCTTGCATCTCTAATATCCATTCACTGAACTGTGAACGACTAACTTGATCACCAATAGTCCGACGAATGCGATAAATTGGGACTAAATTATCATAGTTATAATCTTTATTTAATTGATCATACACTTGAAGGGCGATCGCTTTAAACTCATCATAGGAAGCGATCGCAGTTTTTTTAACAGATGTTGTGGAAATTATTCCTTGATTCAATTCTCGAATTAAACCCACTAACCCATTAGCTAAACGAGCGGCTGTAACTGTTCCATCAAAGACAAAATCAGGACTGCTTAAAGCATCAATTAACATTCGTTTTCCCGTATCTGTGATCGATACCATGGGGGTTTGATTTTGCTTATAAATCTTAATGGCTTCGGCTGCTTTCAATTCTTCATAAATTGTTTGAGCAACGCCAATTTTTTTGTTATTGCGTTTTTGCTTAACTTTACTGGTCAATTCACTTTTTTTGACTTCTCCCTCCGTACAACTCATCGCCCACAAGGTCAGGAGGAGGCGAGTTTTATCCATTATTCCCGTCGTAGCAGTAACCGAATTAGACGAATCCAGAGCAGGTGTTGAAGACATATTATTAATCAGACTATCGAAAAATATACTCAAATTTTACAGCAAACTTGTCTTAAATAAAAGCACAATTGTTCATTTTAATGAGATCAACTCCGTATATTCTCGTAGAGTTTATAGAATCTTGATACCAAAGTTGATGAATTTCAATGCTTGGGAAGTTTTTCGCCAACAATTAATCATGAGGATCGATCAAGATCTGTCCAAAATCACCAGGACTTACGCAAGGACGCCATATATAGCAGTCGCCAGACCTATTAGAACAAAGAGTGACGCTAAAAGCTAGACGGTGAAGTCTTTTCCTCCGGTGTTCCGGTGTTCCCTATTCCCTATTCCCTGTTCCCTGCTATATAGCGGATTAAGAATCGGGCATCGCCTGATTCAGACACAAGGGCGATATGCCTCCGGCACGCTACGCGATGGCGTTTATAAAAACAGAATCAATCTGTGTTTGAATTGATGATTAAACTAAATAAATGAAAGATTGAGAGAGGGATGTTTAAGCTCTTGTCTGAGGTAATCTGCAATGTTAAGAAGAAGAATCAGAGGATTTAATAGGTTCCTTAGAAGGCAGTTTAGCAGGAGTAGAGAGATTATTTTTAATTGCAGATAAAGTGACTTTGTGGGCTTGATAGGCTTGCCATTGGGTCAGAAATCCATACAGAACAACAGAGAGGAGCAATTCATAAAGAACCGGAATAAAATGACTCAGATCAAATAATCCTCTGGAATAATGAATACCCGGGAAAATCAGAAGTGGGGATTTAAAAAATTGATCTAAAAACGGTAAAAATAGTTTGATTCCTCGGCCTTCGGCAAAGAAGTCTAGGATTAAATGAGAACTATATAAAATCAAGGTAAATCGGAATAACTGTTGATAGGATGTCTTCCAGATTTTACTAGCAACCCAACCAATAATTAAACTAAAACTCAACATAAAAACCAAACTATGGCTCCAGCATCGATGCAACGGTATACCCGTTAAAGTCTGGGGAATAAAATCAAAATCCGCACAGGTAGCTACAAAAACCGGATAGAAAATATGGAGATTAAAACGGCGAAAAGGATAAAATCTGGGGATGAGCTTTTGGGGTAAAAATTTACCGAGAAAATATCCAGTTGTTGCATGAAATAGGGGAGAGGGCATAAGTTATATTAAAATAATAGACATCGAACAACAGAATCTTAAAAATCTTAGCATCCCATTTTTTTAGGCTTCGACATAGAATGGCTTGGTCGGAAATTATAGACTTTGAATACAATTGTTTAGACTATAAGCCTAGCATACTCTATATTCAAGATCCCAGCCCAATCAGCCGTCAATGGGGACAGATTTGGGAAGAAATTATAAAAATTGTCTCGAATTCCCCCTGAAAAGGCGATAAATCTTTAAATTAAATAGGACTGCAATTTTTAAACCCCAGGATAAATCTATGGCTGATACGATTTTTAGCAAAATTATCCGTCGGGAGATTCCGGCTGATATTGTTTATGAGGATGATTTGTGTCTGGCTTTTCGGGACATTGCCCCCCAAGCCCCGGTTCACATCTTAGTTATTCCTAAAAAACCCCTTCCACAACTAGGCGACGCTACGCCTGAAGACCACGCCATCCTAGGACATTTGCTCTTGAAGGTGAAACAGGTGGCTAAGGACGCGGGACTAGATGGTGGCTATCGCGTTGTCATTAATACAGGCGAAGATGGCGGACAAACCGTAGATCATCTTCATTTACACATTCTGGGTGGTCGTCAAATGCAGTGGCCGCCGGGTTAAATTCTTGGGGTGGGGCGAGCGCGCCTCACCCCGACCTATCCCCAGTCAAAAGATAAGATTTCCTGATGACAGAGATTAAAAAATTTTTTATTAAAACCTCTTTACAAAACGCAATTATCTGTGTCATATTAGTAATCAAGGTAGACAAACAACTACCGACGTACCTCGACAAATACATAGCAATCATAACCAACATGACAACCACGATTCAGCAGCGCGAAAGCGCCTCTATCTGGGAACGGTTTTGTAACTGGGTGACATCCACCAACAACCGCATTTATATCGGTTGGTTCGGTGTCCTGATGATCCCCACTCTGTTAACCGCCACCATCTGCTACATCGTAGCTTTCATCGCGGCTCCCCCCGTAGACATCGATGGCATCCGTGAACCCGTTGCTGGTTCACTGTTATACGGAAACAACATCATCTCTGGTGCAGTTGTTCCTTCCTCTAACGCCATCGGT
>MNYZ01000047.1 GCA_001873365.1 Oscillatoriales cyanobacterium CG2_30_40_61
ATGTAGCAGATGGTGGCGGTTAACAGAGTGGGGATCATCAGGACACCGAACCAACCGATATAAATGCGGTTGTTGGTGGATGTCACCCAGTTACAAAACCGTTCCCAGATAGAGGCGCTTTCACGCTGTTGAATCGTGGTTGTCATGTTGGTTATGATTGCTATGTATTTGTCGAGGTACGTTTGGTATCTATGTCTACTACATTAACGGTTTTATTACGGTTTGTAAAGTCTTTTCATATCAGGGTTTTGGATAACCAATATAAGTTCTACTTATGTATTTAGGTCTGTATTCCTGTCTCCCAGATTTACGACTGTTTTGCTCGATATGAGAATATATAGATATGGAGTAGGATTGGGTCTAAGAATCGGATACTATCGGCAGTTCGATGATAAATTCTGTTCCGACTCCTAGGGATGACTGACATTTAATTTTCCCTTGATGTCGGTCTTCAATAATTTGACGACTCACCGATAAACCAATTCCGCTTCCTTGTAATACAGGTTTTGTAATTAATAAATCCTCAAAAATTGTATTTTGAACATCTTCAGATAAACCTAAACTGTTGTCTTGAAGGGATATAATTACAGAGTCTTGATTTAAGTCAGTTTTAATCGTGATTGTCGGTTTAAAGTCAGGATCGGACGGCTGTGATCCTGCTTTTTTATCTAAGCAATTAATTGAATTATTAATTAAATAAGATATAGCTTGATTAAAATGCCCTGGATAACAATTAATTTCAGGAATATGCCCATAAATTTTAATAATTTCAATCGGAGACCTAATTTTAGTTCCTTTGAAACGACTTTTCAACATTAATAACACACTATCAATGCCATCATGAATATTGAATAAAACTTGGCGATCGCCTTCAAACCGCCCAAACGTCCGTAAAGAATTACTAATTTGATGTAACCTTTCTGCCCCATTTTCCATGGCGGCTAACAATTTTGGCACATCTTCAATCAAATATTCTAAATCAATAGAATCAATTTCATCGGTAATTTCATCCCCGGGATTGGGATAATATTCCTGATACAATTCAATTAAATTCAATAAATCTTTAACGTAATCTTTAATATAAGTAATATTTCCAGCAATACACCCCAACGGATTATTAATTTCATGAACAACACTAGAAACTAAATGACTCAAGGTTGCTGTTTTTTCCTGTTGTACTAACTGTAAAATCTCCGTCGCATTCAGTTGACTTTCAGGCGGGTTAGTTGGACTCATACTTAATTTCTCCTTATAATCAGTTATCAGTCAAGAAAAAAAGTTAACTCTTAACTCTTAACTCTTAAACTGATAACTGATAACTGATAACTGATTAACTGATTACGGGGCTAAGGCATTACCGCGTAATAAACTCCCGAGGGTTTTGGCGGTAATCTTCATCTGAATTAAAGGATTTGCCGGAACAACGGTTTTATACAAATAGCTATCAAAAGTTAACTTCTGTACATCCCGATCGGAACACATCTCTACAAAAGCTTCCCGGGTCGCATCCGTGCGATAGAAGACCCGTTGCAAAATATCTAACACCAGATAAGTAATGCCATATTTCTTATCCCAGAGTTTGATATAGTCCTTAAGATCCGCTTCCGTGGGAATGCGTTGACCGCTATTACTGCGTTCGACAATAGTTTCGGCGCACATCCGACCCGACTTAGCAGCGAAGTAGATCCCTTCTCCCGAAGACTTAGTAACTGTCCCGGCGGCATCTCCCACCAAAGCCACTCGTCCCACAACCCGACGGGGACGGGGATGTTCGGGGATGGGGTGAGCCTCCACCTTAATAATTTTACCGCCTTCGATCCGGTGGGCTGCCCGGGCACGAATACCCGCTTGCAGTTGTTTGATCATGGCTTGGTTGGGTTTCATTGTCCCGGTTCCCACAGCAACGTGATCGTATTTGGGGAATACCCAAGCGTAGAAATCCGGGGAAACATCGTTACCCACATACATTTCCGCCCGATCTTCGTAATAGGCCATTTTATCTGCGGGAATCCGAATGCGTTCTTGGAAAGCGATCGCATAATTATAATCCCCAGCATCAATAGCTTTGGCAATGCGGGAGTTAGCCCCATCCGCCCCAATTACCACATCCACTTCTAGGGTTTTGGGTGTGCCGACGCCACCTTCCCCAGTGCCGTGATCGTGATAATGCAGCACATAAGGTGCGGAACTGGTTTGAGGAATTTTTAATTGATGAACAGTACCGTTTATTAAAATTGCTCCTAAGGAGACAGCGCGATCGCGCATAAACCCATCGAGAATTTCCCGACGGCACATTCCAATATATTCGTCTTCTTTTTCAATGAAAATATCGACCTCACGGTTCGAGGGAGAGATCATTTTCATTTTTCTCACCCGCCGATCAATGACGTGATCCGGTAAGTCAAACTCACTCACCATACAAAGCGGGATCGCCCCACCACAGGGTTTGGCGTTATCCAGCTTGCGTTCAAACAGGTAGGTTTCAATGCCTGCTTTAACTAGCGTCTCGGCTGCGGAAGCACCCGCAGGGCCAGAACCAACAACAGCAACCCGTAGTGTCAACGGTCTTCCCCCAATTTATCTTGTCTTTTTATACATGAGTGATGGTATCACAGTCTCTGACTCGGAAACCATTTTTTCCCTGTGAGTTGTGACGCTTTGCAATACAGCTTAATATTTTGTCATGTATTGCAGATTTCGGGATTATGGTCTGAGAAGCTCGCACCCTTGATTAATCCACAACTCCAGCGCGAAAAACCCGGCCAATCACATTTTCAATCGGAGGATCACTGACGGTTAAATCTAATATATTAAATTCCGCTAATATTTTAGCCACCGTTGTTGTTAAGGTATCCCGCTTGACTAATAAGCGCACCACTTGACCCTCCATGGATTCAATTTCTGCATAGGTTAATAATTTCTGACGACAACTTTCTAAGACTTCAGCAGAATAATGTTCTAATTCAATTTTAACTTCTCTATAGGGAGAAAATTGTTCTAATAACCCCTCTAAACTGCCATCATAAATCAATTGTCCTTGATGAATTAAAATTACCCGTTTACACAATGCTGTAATATCAGCCATATAGTGACTGGTTAATAAAATTGTAGCTTGATAACGGCGATTATATTCGGCTAAAAACTCTCTCACACTAACTTGAGCATTAACATCTAATCCCAAGGTAGGTTCATCTAAAAATAATACTTGCGGACGATGTAATAAAGCTGCCATTAATTCCGCTTTCATTCGTTCCCCTAAAGACAGTTTTCGCACCGGTTGTTTTAACTTTCCTTCTAAGGATAACATTTCGGTTAATTCCCCCACCCGTTGGCGATATTCACTATCAGAAATTCCATAAACAGCAGCGTTAATTTTCAAAGAATCTAAGGTGGGTAAATCCCAGATTAACTGTTGTTTTTGACCCATAACCAGGGTAATTTTTTGTAAAAACTTAGGCTGACGTTTAAAGGGAGTATGATGGGAAACTTCCACAAATCCGCTCGATGGATAAATTAACCCCGTTAACATTTTTAAAGTTGTGGTTTTTCCGGCTCCATTAGCACCTAAAAATCCCACCACTTCCCCCGATTCAATTTTAAAGGAAACTTCTTTAACGGCCTGTATATTCTGATAGGTTCGTTGGAAAAAATGGCTAATTGTCCCTTTAAATCCAGGTTCTTTAATGGCGACGGGATAAACTTTACTTAGCTGTTCAGCAATAATAATTGACATAATAGGGAACAGGGAACAGGGGACAGGGAACAGGGAATAGGGAATAGGGAATAGGGAATAGGGAATAGGGAATAGGGGACAGGGGACAGGGGACAGGGAATTATTTTTCCAGTTTATTGATAAGAGTGATAATCATTCGGGCTTCTTCTTTTAAAAGAATAATTATGTCTTTTAGATCATCAGAATTACATAGTCCAACTTTGACGGATAAAATTAAATGGGTTTCTAACTCATTCACAGATCCTTGAGCTATAGTCAAAAATCTAACATATTCTCTTGTATATCTTCTTCCATAACCCTCTGCAATATTTGCAGGAATAGAAACCGCACATCTCCGGATCTGTTGAGTCATGCCATACATTTCATCTTTGGGATATTTCTTAGTTAGGTAATAACATTTTTCGGCAATGTCTATCCCTTTTTGCCAAATTATTAAGTCTTTGTAGTCTTTTACATCTGACATTGACTAACTCCAAACTATCTTTTATTATATCATTTCTATCCCCTGTTCCCTATTATCCCCTATCCCCTATCCCCTGTTCCGGTGTTCCGGTGTTCCGGTGTTCCGGTGTTCCCTACTATAAATTTTAGGGTGCGTTAACCTAATTGTGTAACGCACCCTAGATAGAATGATTGCAGTACAGTTTTACCCCAATCAATTAATTAAATACATTTTCTGAACCCGATGATGAGGTATCACTTCCGCCCTTAACTCGGGCTTTGGCTTTAGTTGCGCTGCGTTTGAGAGCTTGTAAGCGAGCTTCATAACGGGCTTTTTGGCGTTTTTTAGGGGTTTGATCCACTAGGGTTTTTAAGGCACTTCCTAGGCTTTTGTAGGCGTTGGGTAAGGTATAACCGAAACGGGTAGCCAGAGAAATCGCTTTTTCATCGGCGTCTAAGGATTCCTGTAATGTGCGTTCTCCGTTATTTTTTTGATAGAGACGAAAACCGGAAACCCCACATAATGCTAGGGCTAATAAGAGTAATAGTCCGTCTTGTACCCAAAGTTCTCCGACGGCTCCCCCTAAACCAATGGCCAGGGCGGCCATTTCCCAGCCATCTCTAGGAATCGTATCATTTTGAATGCGGGCGACTTCATGCCAGAATAGCAAATTGCGCTGATCCATTGCCAACTGTTCCCAACGAACCAAGTCAATTTGAATTTCAACTTGATCCTTGCCAATTTCTTCGCAACGGACGAGGGGTGGGTTAACTTCAACGGTTTTTTCCACCATTACCCAACTCTGCAACTCAGGAGGAAGTAAGCCTTTTAATCGCCGGAGTTCGCTCATTTCGGCTCTGGCAGTGGAGGTTGCATAGGATGTCATAGTTCCGGCTCAACTAAGTTTTTAACCAAAAACAGGGTTTTTTTATATTTTAATGTATTCTAATCCGTTTGCAACAACCGCAAACTCGAAACTAGCAAACTTGACAGCCGTGAGAATTAAATTTCTAGGAATTTTCGCAGGTTTTCTAAGTAGGTTTCGGGATCTTCTAACATTGGAAAGTGAGCCGTATCTTTGAGAATTGCTAACTTAACGTTAGGGTTTAAACTGGCGGCTTGTCTTCCCATTTCTGCGGGAATAATTTGGTCGTATTCTCCGGCGACTAATAGGGTGGGAATGGTTAATTTTTCAAATTCTGCGGGTAACCATTCCGTTGCTTCTTTAGAAACAGAGGTTAATACGGTTCCATAGGCGGCACCAAAATCCGCTAAGAGAAAATCTTCTAAAAAGGCTTGACTCAAATTGCGAGGAATTGGACGATGGAGAAACCGAGCCATAAACATTTTATCCATCCCCGGAATTAAGGTTAACCATTTCGGCCGAAACATGACAACATAACGACTAAATTTATGAAAGGTATTAAAGGTTTTTTCGTCATATTCAAAGATGCCACTACAGGTTAAAATTGCTCGTTCCACTCGCTGGGGATATTTATTTAAAAATAACATAGCAATGGAACCGCCCATGGAGTGAGCATTGAGATAAACTTTATCTAAATTTAATTGGTCTAATAAAGTGACTAAATCTTCTGCATATTCAATTAATTCATAACGTTTTGATCCTGGTTTATCCGTGACCTTTAGGGGGGAATTAGACCGTCCAAATCCGCGTAAATCATAAATTAAACAATCAAATTCCGAGGATAATGCCTGGGCGGTGCTTTCCCAATAGCGTCCCGAACCACCCCAACCATGAATAAAAACCATGACGGGTTTGGTTCCGGGTGTGGAGTTGGCCGTTGTTACCCACTCACAATAATGATCGACTCCATTAACAGAAATTACGGTTTTATTGGGATTTGTGGCTACAGTCATTTTTATGAATGTTGAATTAGTTTTTCTATTTTAAACGATTAAATACATTTTGAATAAATGTTGTTGCGGTGGTGGGAGTTGCGGTTTTTAATCCCGTTGCTGTTTGATGTATCCACCATCCTTTTGTGGTTTGGGGCGATCGCCATAATTCTAAATGTTCAACGGCAGGATCGGCATAAAAACTTTCTGTTCCTCCTCCTAATAAGGCGGAACTCCAATGGGTAAAATAATCATGACTGATGCGATAAATCGGGAAATTTCCCCCTAAAGGAACGCCCCAACCATCAATTCCAATCAATCCTTGAATTTCCCCCCCAAATTGTTGCCAAGCTAAGGCCGCCCCAATTGCCCCCACAACTCCGGCACTAAAAGCTACAATTATTATAGCAGATTTAGGATTGTTTTGATAGATAAAATTAAAAATATCAAGGCTTGAATAGGCAGGATAATCTTGAGTTGGAAAAATCAATAATTCTCCCAATTGTTGTTGATTTTTCCAATTTTCTAAAACTCCATTTAAAAAACATTCCGTTAACTCCGGTGCATGAATTCCAGGACAAACTAATAGCATTGTTTGATACTTGTTAAGTGACTATTCCCCCTGCCTCCCCTGCCTCCCCTGCCTCCCCTGCCTCCC
>MNYZ01000106.1 GCA_001873365.1 Oscillatoriales cyanobacterium CG2_30_40_61
AAACACCTGTTAATATAGCTTCCTGTATCGGTGTGAGATTTTCTCCAGTTGTATCAAAAATCAAGTTATCCGCCCACTGTAACACATCTTCAACATTCCTCATAAGTAGAAAAAGATAGATATTGTTTATAATGTATCCTACCGAATCCTACTTTGTCAACTGAATTATACTGAATCCTACTAAATTAGTTCGGGATGGCTAGAAAAATTGGGTGCTGAATGCTACGGTTTTGTGCTGTCAAAGCTAAAATATACCAAGTAAAATTAGGGAATACAACACAAGCGGGTTTAACTAAATTGGGGGATTTTTTATGGATCTGGATTATAGTATGTCTTATAGCACATATGCAGAGCGAAGTCAAGCGCAATTAATGACTTTGTTAAAGGAAAAACTAGCAGCAAATGAGTGGAAAGAAGCAAATAAACTAACCAAAGTTTTGATGCTTAAAATATCTTCTCAGAAAGATGGTAGTTATTTATATTTAGATACTGATAACTGCCCGGACAAAGAAATTAAAGAAATCGACCAGCTATGGCTAGATCGTAGTTCTCTCTTTGGTTTTAGCGCACAAAAAGCCATCTATAATCAGGGAAATTATCAACAATTTATTACCAATGTAGGGTGGTATAAAGAAGATTCTTGGTTAAATTATGACGATCTATTTTATTGGGAAACTGCACTAAAAGGACACTTACCTTATTGTGGATGGCACTTTTGGCATGACGTATTTACAGGTGAAATGCCCCATCAAACTCACTATCATCATGCACCTCATGGACATGGTTCGGGTCAAGGTGTTGTGGCTGGTGGCTTGGGTCTGGGAGGATTGGCACTTGCTCTACCTTGGGTAGCAGCCGCAGCCGCAGCGACAACGGCTGGTTATTTGATTTATCGTGAAGTAACTAAAGAAGAAAGAGAAGAAAAAGAGAGATTAGAAAGGGAAGAAGTGGAAAGACAACAGAGACAAAAACGATTAGAATATGAAAATGAAGTCGAAAAAAATATTGGTACTCTCTTAGCTCTAGTTTGATGAAAATACTAATGTTTTGGCAATTTCGCTCATTTCAAGATTCTACCTTAAAATACTAATCCTAGAGCGATCGCTTTTATTGATATAAAAGAAGCGATCGCTATTATTATAAATAAATTTCTATCGTTTCCTGGTTCTAGTTGGAACTGCTATGATCAGATAAAAGTAAAAACTCAATTACAAGATTAAGAAACAAATGAATCAAAAATATAAACTATATCTTGATGTTTGTTGCTTAAACCGTCCTTTTGATGACTGGTCACAGGAGAGAAATCGCTTAGAAGGTGAAACAATTTTATCAATTTTTGAAAGAATTGTAGCTAAAGAATGGGAACTAATTTCTAGTGAAGCTATTGAAGCAGAACTATTAAAAATGAAAAACCTTGATAAACTACAGAATATTCAAGGATTGTTAAGTTTAGCCACAACCTCTATAATGCTTAATAGTAGTATCGATCAACGTTCCCAAGAGCTAGAAAATTTAGGATTTGGACTCTATGACTCATTTCACATTGCTTGTGCTGAAATAGCTAGAGTAGATGTGTTGCTAACAACTGATGATCGTTTGCTAAACCGAGTAACTCGTTATATTGATCATCTTAATGTTGCTATCTCGAATCCTATAATTTGGCTAATGTCTGTTTTTCACACTGAAGGAGAATCTAACTATGACATCCCTTGAACTTCGAGAAAAAGGCTATCAAGTCCTAGTTGAAAACTTAGGTCAAGTTGCTACCCTTCGCTTTCTACAAGAATTTAGCTGGGGACGAGGTGACTATACAAAAGAGAGAGAAACCTCCATAAAACAGGTAACACGGGAAACATTTTGGCAAGATGTTGCTACCCTTCGTGCAGAGAAAAACAAGCAATAATGGTATGAATACTTTGGCAATTCAAACTGATATTCGTGTGAAAAATGTTCTCATCCATGAAGATGCTTTTAGTGTGGAATTAATGGATGGACGCACTCTCACCGTTCCCTTAGCTTGGTTTCCTCGACTATTAAAAGCTAATCCCGAACAATTACAAAAATGGGAAATTTGTGGTGGGGGTTATGGGATTCATTGGGAAGAAATAGATGAAGATATTAGTACCGAAGGATTATTACGGGGTGCTGCGGCTCCTCAAAATCAAAGGCAATCCCTAGTATAAATTCCATTGTTGCTCATTTCAAGATTCTAACTTAAAATACTAATCCTAGAGCGATCGCATTTATTGATAGAAAAGAAGCGATCGCTCTTTATTTTAAATCACCGCGACTCCAACATTTCCTCAACTGTCAAGCCAATATCAATTGCAATCTGCCGAAGCAATCTAGGTGATATATCACGCCCTTTATGAAAAGGAACAGTTGTTCCTCGTCCATCTTCGTGACGGAACTGCTTATGTGACCCTTTTTGACGCACCTCTACAAACTCAAGGTTCTCTAGTATGCGAACTATTTCCTGTGGTTTTAGAACGGGAATATTGCTCATAATTTATCGGATCATAATCTGTTGTGTCCCTATAAACTCTGTCTCAATAACGAGATCATCATCTTCTAGGAGCATCTCAATTACCTCACGCAGATTCTCCTGTAACTCATCCAATGTTTCTCCCTGGGAATGTGCGCCGGGAAACCCAGGAATATAACCAACGTAAAGATTGGTATCAGAATCTTTTTCGATTATGGCAGTAAATGTTTTCATAAGATTTGCTTTTGATATTGCTGATGTAAAAGGGTAAGCTGATCCACAATAGCTAAATTCAAAATTGGTGAAGTATTACTAACTTCGTACCCTTTCTAATCGATCAGTGTGTGCAACAATTAAAAGTTGCCCAAACCTAGATATACCTATGATAATATAGCGACTCTCTCCGATGGAATGGTTAGGATCGGGAAAAGTTACAGAAAGGGGATCATTAAATACAGTAACAGCCTCCTGAAGCGATCGCTACAAGTTATTATTAGTGGCTAAAATTTTCCTCGTTTTTCTCTCAACACCCTAAGTACAGGAAAGCAAAAAAAGAGAGGAATTCTAACCCTCTCTTTTTGTACTTCTCCGATTGACTTACCGAAAACTGGAATTAGGCTTTTTTGTTGGCGTTGCGTTTGGCTGCACCGAACAAACCACCGACGGCCATCAGTCCTAATATGGTAGAGGGTTCGGGAACTGCCGCAGCAGGGGGAGGTGTAATAACTCCGGCCAGTTTCAGTTCGTAATTACCACTGTGGGAGAAATTATCGTCGGCGGCGGTCAAACCAGACCCGGTAGCCAAAAAGTTGTAAAGATAGTTAGTTGTCCCGTTATAGGTATATTTGACAATTTCACTGGCTTGTATGGGGGCTGCGGCTTTGCTGGGGTCGCGGAGGCTATTTAATAAAAATTTCTGAGTGTTATTTAAACCTTTAAATAGCATTGGGGTGGCATCGTAGTGGCCGGCTAACCCAATTTTAATCTCGCCCGTGCTATCATCTTGATTCACATAAGAGATATTCGGGTCGCTGAAGCGTTGCAGTCCACCGCCTGTGCTAAAGGTGTTCCAGGCTGCACCATAGAGAGAAGCATTTCCCAACACAGCACCATAACCGTTAGCGGTCAAGGCATCACCGAACCACTTTTGAGCTAAGGTTAATCCACCGCTCACCGTTGTCGCCCAGTCCGATGCTGTTAGGCTGCTCAGGGTTAGAGATTTGCCTCCAATATCCCCTGTTAAGCTAGTATTTTTGGTGAAGTCAAACCCGGCTTTTTCGCTGCTGGCGGCTAACTCAACGTTGCCCGTAGGAGTGGCTGCATTACCATCTAAAACCGATTGTAGGTTAGCAACGCTGTTGGGAATTAGAACGGTTTTATTCCCCGAAGTACCATAGGTCAAATAGTCACTGGCGGCAGTTCCACCGATGGTCGCATTGGTCAAACTTCCAGCTAAAGCGGGGGTTATTCCAACTGCGCTCATTCCAACTGCGACGGAAGTGCCAATTAAGAGTTTTTTTAATGAAGCTGCCATAATCTTTTCTCCAGGAAGTAGAAGGTTTCTTTAGAAGTTTTGTCTATCGGTGATCCTGAATCTAATCAAAACCGATTGGGATAGATGGGTTTGTGATTCATGTCACTTCAGACGGTGATTGTTGACTATGTTTTTTTAATATATTAAAGTTCCACTTTGATGGAGGAACTTTAGCACCCTCGTCTAACAGTCAGTCTGGTGAACGCTTTGAGCCAGTTGGCTTTTGGTGTTCTTGACTTTACCTACTTTTATTATAAACAATACCGGGGAAATGTCTATAAAATTTTGATGAATTTATCGGTTTTTTTGTAAAGCCAAGGTAAACCTTTTATTCCTAATTAAATAATATAGATCAACGTCAGTAAATTTACGGACTTACGATTTTAAATCGATTTAACGCCCTCGGAATATCCGTAAATTTACTGAAAAAAACCCCTGGTTCTGGGGAATTGCTCTAGGGATGGACAAAATTAAACAGGCAGAACCCCAAACCCATTAAGGGTTAGAGGGGGATGGGGATGTCCGTAAAAACTCAGCAATGCGGTCTACGGCCGTTGCTAAGACCTCTGGGGGATGAACTAAGGCAAATCGCACATATCCTTCACCCGATTTGCCAAATCCCACCCCAGGGGAGGCTGCAACTCCAGTTTGATCTACGAGTTGTTGACAGAAACCAATAGAATCCTCTGACCAGGGCTCAGGGAGTTTTGCCCAAATATAGAGGGTCGCTTCGGGTTTCGGGATATTCCAGCCTATATTCTGCATTGCTTGAATAAAGGTATCCCGTCGGGCTGCGAAGATATCCATATTTTGGGCAATATGTTCCTGGGGGCCAGTTAAAGCTGTGATCGCCCCCTTCAAAATTCCCTTATATTGGTTAAAATCCACCACCGCTTTAATTCGGCGCAAAGCCAAAATTAACTCCGCATTACCAATAGCAAATCCCACCCGAAAGCCACCCATATTATAGGACTTAGAAAAAGTAAAGAACTCAATGGAAACGGTTTTATGCGGATCGGCTTGTAAAATAGATGGGGCTAATTCCGCAATAGTTTGTTCTCCCTGGGGAAAGACAAAATCCATATAGGGGAAATCGTGAACCAATACTAAATCATGGTTTTGACAAAATTCTACCGCCTTCTGGAAAAAGGATAAAGGAGCCGTGGCGGAGGTGGGATTATGGGGATAACTCAAAACCATCATCCGAGATTGTGTTAATACGGTTTCGGGAATATCCTCAAACACCGGTAAAAAGTCATTTTCCGTGACTAAGGGCATGGGATACATTTGACCTCCGGCTAAATAAACTCCGCCCAGATGGGAGGGATAACCCGGATCTTGTAATAGGGCAAAATCACCCGGATTCAAAATGGCCAGAGGAAGATGGGCCGTTCCTTCTTGGGAACCAATTAATTGTAAAACCTCAGTTTCTGGATCAATGGCAATACCATAGCGGTTACTGTACCAGTGGGCGACGGTTTCCCGAAACTCCTGGGTATTGCGAAATAACAGATAACCATGGGTACTCGGATCGGATAAAGATTCCTGGATCTGGGTGATAATATGATCGGCTACGGGTAAATCGGAAGAACCCAAGGATAAATCAATTAAATCTTGTCCTGCCAATATCGCTTTGGATTTGGCTCGATCCATATCAGCAAAAACATTAGAGCGTAATAGGTCTAAACGGTTAGCAAATTTCATAATGAATTACAAAAAAAAGGGTTTAAAGCCCCTAAGTTTTACCTAGGATTTTTATTCATTCCTAGTTATTATAGAATAAAACAACGGTTTTGAATACTAAATTAATCAGAAGGGAATAGGGAACACCGGAACACCGGAACACCGGAACACCGGAATAGGTAATGGGTAATAGGTAATAGGTAATCGGGAATAGAGGTAATACTTCTGGTGGTTGCAGATCAGTATTGAAATGTTATAACCTATTTACGATTGCTCTATCAATATTTTTACAGGTAAAATTGAAAAGATGAATTCCGGGGTCAAAGTGATGGCTTCCCAGATTTTGAAATGATAGGAGAAAAGTGATTCACTGATTAATGGTAAGCAGTAAAATAAAATAAATTGCCTAGGGATCAGGGCGAGATTCTGAATGGAGCGATCGCTCCATTCAGAATCACAGTGCCAATAATTTTGTATCAGTGCTTAGTCTACCTATTTTTGTTGTTGAACCCCAAAAATTAGATCTGGAGCCTCTAGCAGCCTAATATCATGGCTTCAGACCCAATTTAGGGGAGTGTATAGTGGTCTTGAAAGTTTCTATTCAAAAAGCAACTTTTCCTATGCAGATAAACCTGCTTCTAGCCAATCGATTAATTTAGATTTAGGAATAGCGCCTTCATGGGACTGGACAACTTCCCCGGCTTTAAATAATTTTAAAGCGGGAACCCCTTCTACTTTATAGGATTTCACGGTGATCGGATTGGGATCTATCTCCATTTTTACCACTTTCAGGCGATCGCTATAGGTGGTGGCGATCGCTTCTATAGAAGGAGACATAAGCCGACAAGGGCCACACCAACCCGCCCAAAAATAGACTAAAACCGGTGGTTCTGCTTTCAGAACTTCAGAGTCAAATTCTGAATCTTGAATGACAAGAACATGATTACTCATCGAAAAAATTGGGTTTGAAACCCCGTCCTTTAGCGAAGCGAAGGACGGCTTTACAAAATCTTCTAGGTAACAATCAACCCGTTGGAACGGCGAATTAACTGTACTTTACTAGAAGCAATCTGCCCTAACCGTTTCCAGTTAGCATCGCTGACAGATACTTGTCTTTCGGTGTCTCCTGACACATAACCAACACCCTTGGGAGATTTAACCAAGTCCCCCTTACGGAATCGATGACGAGTTGTAGAACCCCCATACTTACGACGCACTCCGCCTTTTGCTGGGAGCATTAAATGAAGTTGACGACGAGAGAAAGGGGGCCTGCGAATCACTCGGAATTGGGCAGTTGTAATGACAACAGCACCAAACCAATTAGCACCATCAATTTTTGCTGTGTGATATTGGCGATACTCAACAAAAGCTGTTGCTGCAATCGCTACACCATCAACTGCATGAGTGTTGAATTCCGGCTTGGATTTGTCTGCTTTGTTCTTGGTTAGCCCCAAATATTTACGAGTTGATGCGGTTTGATAACCTTCAATCCTAACTACTGGCGCAAACTTTTCTAGTTGGCTTAACATCCATTTTTGCCCAACCATGACAGGTGAAAAACCTTTACCAGATTTAGCTTTTTTACGCCCACTAGTTAAATCAACATCAGCTTTTACATACTCGTATCTAATTTCTGCAACTGGGTAAATTTTGAATAATTCGGAAACTATTCTCAATTCTAATTGGCGATTAGCACGAATTGATGGGGCAAGTTTACCTTGGCGACGATTATTAAAGCGTTTTTGGCGATGGGTGCGCTTGGAAAACTCAACCTTCCGGTTGATTCTTCTTCCTCTACGACTTCGACGCATTAATCGTCTTGTATCCATGCGCTCACGGACTGTCTGAAAAGGTAAAATTAGATGAGCCGTATATAGTGTGAACTTGGCTGATTGAACACCAATCCCAGAGAATTTCTTGCCAGGGTCAATCCCAATAACAATATTTTGGGTTGTGTATCCACTGGGCTCAACTGTTAGCTGAACATAAAATTGCCCAGTATCTGACCAGTGCTTAACTGCTTTTCCCGACTCAATCCACTTCCTAGCTCTGGCTGCTGTGGTTGGCATCAATGGCTTATTGTCTTGATCCACTACTGGGATTCGCATTTTGGTATAACCCAATTACTTGTTTACGTCCCTTCCCGTAACATAGCTAAGATGTCTTGGCTTGACCCAACGCCTTTACCAATCAGGCTTACAGATAATCCGAACTAGGGAAGTATTCGGAAGTGTTCACCAAGCTATGTCTTTTGCGGTATTCGCCTCTTTCGTTGTCTAAATTGGTTTAGACAATCCCCGCACTTTTAGGGCGGGGTTGGTGAAAGTTATTTAGGTGATGGATTGACTACAAATTTTTGCTATCGTTAGATCCCGCTTCAACTGTCCTCAGTTCCTCATCTAAAATTTAATCATATATTGAGTGTGTGCAGATCCCCTCACCCAACCCTTTCAGGGTGTAACCAAAGTTTTGTGGGCTGTATGTAGTGCTAATATTGTCAACAAAAGCAATTCCCAACGCTTTTCTTCATTCCCCAAGTCCGGTGTTTGCTGTAACCTGAGAAGGTGCTATGTCAACTTTAGTCATCGTTGAATCTCCAACCAAAGCCCGTACCATTCGCAACTTCTTACCATCGAGCTATCGGGTAGAAGCCTCAATGGGTCATGTCCGTGACCTTCCACCCTCTGCTGAGGAAATCCCCGAAGAATATAAGGGAGAAACCTGGGCAAAACTGGGAGTGAATGTGGAAGGGAACTTTGAACCCATTTACGTTATCCCCAAAGATAAGCAAAAAATTGTTAGAGAACTCAAAGCCGCCCTCAAAGAAGCGGACGAACTCGTGCTCGCTACTGACGAAGACCGCGAGGGAGAGAGTATTAGTTGGCATCTACTCCAAATTCTGAAACCGAAAGTCCCAATTAAACGGATGGTGTTTCACGAAATTACCCAAGAGGCGATTCGTGAAGCCCTAAAAAATTGTCGCACCGTTGATGAAGAACTGGTTCATGCTCAGGAAACCCGCCGCATCCTCGACCGCCTCTATGGTTATACCCTTTCCCCCCTGTTGTGGAAAAAAATTGCTAAGGGATTATCCGCCGGCCGGGTACAGTCCGTGGCCGTGCGTTTACTGGTCAGCCGAGAACGGGACCGTCGGGCTTTCCGGTCTGGGGGATATTGGGATTTAAAAGCCCTGCTCGAACATACCCAGAGTCGCTTTGATTCTAAACTGGTGAGTCTGGCTGGGGTAAAAGTCGCAACGGGGAGCGATTTTGATGAAAGTACGGGAAAAATTGCCTCTGGTCGGAAGGTAGTTTTACTCGATGAAGCCGCTTCAGAGGCTTTAAAACAACGGTTATCGGGTAAACCCTGGACAGTTGCCAACTTAGAGGAAAAAGCCGTTACCCGTAAACCCTCTCCTCCGTTTACTACCTCCACCTTGCAACAGGAATCGAACCGTAAACTCCGGTTAAGTGCCCGTCAGACCATGCAAACGGCCCAAAGTTTGTATGAGCGGGGTTATATAACCTATATGAGAACAGATTCCGTGCATTTATCGGAGCAAGCTATTACTGCCGCCCGGGAATGTGTGGAACAAAAATATGGGAAAAATTACCTTAGTCCCAAACCTCGCCAATATACGACTAAATCCAAAGGAGCCCAGGAAGCCCACGAAGCCATCCGTCCGGCGGGAAGTTCTTTCCGTACTCCCCAAGAAACGGCCCTGAGTGGGGCGGAACTCAACCTCTACGATTTAATCTGGAAGCGTACCGTTGCCTCCCAGATGGCCGACTCTCGCCAAACTAATATTAGCGTTGAGTTAAAAGTTGAGGATGCCGGATTTCGCAGTACGGGAAAACGAATTGATTTTCCGGGGTTCCTGCGGGCCTATGTGGAGGGTTCCGACGACCCGGAAGCCGCCTTGGAAGACCAAGAGGTTTTGTTACCACCCCTGAAAGTTGGCGACCATCCCGACTGTAAAAAGTTAGATGTGGTGGGACACGAAACCCAACCCCCAGCCCGGTTTACGGAAGCATCTTTAGTTAAAACCCTAGAAAGTGAAGGGATCGGTCGCCCGAGTACCTACGCCAGTGTAATTGGAACCATTATTGATCGGGGCTATGTTCAGTTAAAAAATAATGCCCTGATCCCAACTTTTACGGCCTTTGCGGTTACTAACCTCTTAGAAACCTACTTCCCAGATTTGGTCGATCTGCGATTTACCGCCCGCATGGAAGACACCCTAGATGATATTGCCACCGGAGCAGTACCCTGGCTCCCCTATTTGGAAAAATTCTATTTAGGGGATGCTGGACTGGAACATCAGGTTAAGGATCAAGAAAGTAAAATTGATACCAAAGTCGCCCGAACTATTGAGTTAGAACAGTTGGGGGATGAAGATGACCCGATTCAATATCGCGTCTGTATTGGTAAGTTTGGCCCCTATATTGAGGCGGGGACTGGAGAGGAAATGATTACCGCTTCCATTCCCCAGGATTTAACTCCGGCCGATTTAACCCCGGAGGTAATTCGGGAATTGGTGGGACAAAAAACCGAAGGGCCAGAAAAATTAGGGGTTCACCCAGAAACGGAAGAAACCATTTATATCTTAATCGGCCCATACGGCCCCTATGTGCAGTTAGGGTTAGAAGCCGAAGACAGTAAAAAACCGAAACGGGTGTCTATTCCCAAGGGCGTTGATAAGGAAAACGTCACCCTGGACATGGCTTTGGGGTTATTAGCCCTACCCCGACTGTTAGGAACCCATCCTGAAACCGAAGCTAAGATTAAAGCCGCTGTGGGGCCGTTTGGGCCATACATTGTTCATGACCAGGGGAAAGAAGGTAAGGATTATCGGTCGCTGAAAGCCCCGGACGATGTTTTAACTATTAGTTTAGAACGGGCTTTGGAACTGTTGGCCCAACCTAAAACCAGTGGTCGGGGAGGACGGGGTAAAAAAGAAATTCCGCCCCTGCGCGAGTTAGGAAACCATCCCGCAGATGATGAACCTGTGAATATCTATGACGGCCGTTATGGGCCCTATGTTAAACATGGAAAAATCAATGCTTCCTTACCCAAGGATGCGGCGGTAGAGGCGTTTACCTTAGCCCAAGCGTTGGAATTGTTGGCGGCAAAAGCGGATTCGGGTTCGGGTTCTCGGAGTAAGTCTAAAACGACTAAAACCGCAGCTAAAACTACCGCTAAAACCACTAAAACCACAACCAAAAAGTCCTCAACTACTAGCAAAAAAACTAGCTCTTAGTTGTGTCAGGACTTACGCAGTTACGCTTGAGTTAGCGATGCCGACAGGCGGCGGTACTGCCATCGCGCTCGTAACTCAAACGAGATCGCTTTAACAGGACAACCTCTTAAAGTCCCCCAATTTTGGGGGATTTAGGGGGAAAATATTGCTGCTTTAGAAATAGTCTCTAAAACTGCTGATCAATCCTTCATAACCTTAGAATTCTAAACAGTATACATTTCAAGACATCTAGCCCCCTAGCCCCCAACATTGGGGGGAAAATAAATAATTAGGACTTTTTAGGGCGATTGCTATTATCATAGGAGATATTTACTTTTTTATTATAGGAAATCCAAGTAACTCAATTTTCTATTAATATAAATATGGCAATCTTCAGTTAAAATAAATCAAGTTGAGACTATTGCTAAAAATGAACACCCTATCTACTCCCACAATTCCATCTCAAACCCTGACCAAAATTGGTGTAATTGGCGGGGGACAACTGGCTTGGATGATGGGAATAGAAGCCACATCTTTAGGGATTTCTTTATTTGTTCAAACGCCCCAAACTGACGACCCGGCTGTACCTTTTGCCACGGAAACCATTTTAGCCAAAATTGATGACGCCATAGCCACGGAAAAATTAGCAACTCATTGCGATGTCATTACTTTTGAGAATGAATTTGTTGATTTAAACGCCCTCTCTAAACTTGCGGAACAGGGGGTTTGTTTTCGTCCTCGCTTATCGGCTTTATCCTTATTATTGGATAAATATGACCAACTCATTTATTTAGAAAAAATTGGTTTACCCGTTCCCAAATTTCAACTTTTAAACCCAGAAAAGGGCAAAATAATTAATCATAATTTGGGTTATCCGGTGGTTTTAAAAGCCTGTCGTTATGGCTACGATGGACAGGGAACTTTTATTATTAATAATGCCGAGGAATTATCTCAAACTTGGGCAAAATTCCACTATCCTCCGATGTTATTACAAAAATTTGTTCCTTTTGAACGGGAATTAGCTGTTATTGCCGCGCGCTCGGTGGCGGGAGATGTGGCAGTTTATCCCATAGTTGAAACGGTACAGAAAAATCAAGTCTGTCATTGGGTTATCGCTCCAGCTAATATTAATAAAAGTATCGCTGAACAGGCAAAAGCGATCGCCACCAACCTACTGAATAGTTTACAAGTAATTGGTGTATTTGGGATCGAATTATTCTTAACATCAGAAGGTCAAGTATTAGTTAATGAAATCGCCCCCCGTACCCATAATTCCGGTCATTTTAGTTTGGATGCTTGTGAAACTTCCCAATTTAAACAACATTTAAGGGCGGTGAGTGGTTTACCATTAGGGAATACGGCTTTAAAATGTAGTGGGGCGGTGATGGTGAATTTATTGGGTTTTGAAACTGCCAATAGTGAGTATTTAGAAAAGCGTCAAAAGCTCGCAGAAATTCCTAATTCCTTTATTCGTTGGTATGGAAAAACTGCCTCTCGCCCGGGTCGAAAATTAGGTCATATAACGGTATTAATTAACACAGAAAATGATCAAAATATAGAACAAGAAGCAAATGCGATCGCCGATCAAATTGAATCGATTTGGTATTCCTAGGATGGGTAATTATCACGCCCATAATTGTTAAAAAAAGTAATTTAATCCTATCTCTAGGGTCAATTTATGAATTTTGATCTATAAGTCCTGTTAATTTGCTAAGGGCAAGTAAGGCGCTACCATAGGCGGCTTCTGTATGAATAGAATTAACCATATTAACGTTTAAATAACGGTGACGAATGGCTGTCCAAATCGGATTTTTTGCCCCTCCTCCGGCGGTATAAACTTGAGTTAGGGGAGTTGCACCAAGTTGCTGTAAAAGTTGATAACCTTGGGCTTCAATTTTGGCAATTCCTTCTAATAAACCCTGTAGAAATTCAACAGAATTATCGGGACGGGGTTGAAGACGGGGAAGTAATTCGGGGTCATTAATGGGGAAGCGATCGCCTTTTTTAACTAAGGGATAATAATCTAAGTTACTATTAGAATTAGGGTTAATTTGACGGCTGAAATTTTCCAGTTCAATATCACTAAAAAATTGACGTAAGACCGCACCCCCGGTATTAGAAGCACCTCCAGTTAACCATAAATCTCCTAAACGATGGCTATAAATACCATATTTAGTATGATTTACAGGACTATTACTGAGAAGTTTTAAGACTAAAGTTGAACCTAAAGAGGTTACTGCTTCCCCTGGAATCTTGGCGCCACTAGCTAAAAATGCGGCTATACTATCGGTAGTTCCTGCACAGATAACACAGGTTTTTGGCAATTTTAACTGTTCTGCTATTTCATGGGTAATAGTCGTAATTGGGGTTCCAGGGGCAACAATATCAGGTAGTTTCAATAATTCTAAATCGGTTAGGGATTGTAAACCATTAATTAACCAGTTAGGATAGGTCAAATTCTCGACATCGTAGCCTAATTTTAAGCTATTATGATAATCACTAATCCCTAATTTTCCATGTAATAAAAATGCTAACCAATCGGCTTGATGCAGAAAATATTGGGGCGCGGATTTTTGTGGTTTAGTATTGGTAGTTTCAACGGTTAACCACCAGATAAGTTTGGCTAAACTAGAAGTAGCACTGTTGACAATATGATCGGTAGGGGCAATTTTTTGTAACAATTCTAAGACGGTAATAGCCCGACTATCATTATATAGAATTGGGGATTGTAGCGGAATGCCATTAGAATCACACAGTAGCACGGTGGCCGAGGTTCCATTAATAGCGATCGCATCTATTTGACGACGAAAATGTAATGGAATTTGTTGAATTACATCAAACAGAGCCGTTTTCCAAAGGCTAACCAATTCCCAGGTATCCGTAAACGGGGGAAAAGGAAATTGAGTTTGGGCTACCACTGTCCCTTGGGAATTAATTGTGATCGAACGGGCGCCGGATGTGCCAAAATCAATCCCGATATAAAAATTAACCATTGTTTCTATCCGATTTCAATTGATATTTTTTTATTTACAGTACAATCGTAGGTTTGTGAATCATAGGATCAGCAATTATTTTGTTAAGTTTTAATAAAAATTGCGGAAACAGTAAAATTTCTGTGGACGTTTATTGCTGACAAAGTTATAAATTAAGGGTCGGTAGTTGAACTTTAATCGGATTAACTGCTGGCAATTGAACTCTTAATGCCTTAATCGAGGATTTTATGGATACTCTTGCTTACAATCATTTAGTTTGTGCCTATGAGTCCCCTCGCCAAACCCATTTCAACGGGGATTTGGTACTATTTCGATCTGTGAATTGGAGTAAAATATCAACGGCTTGCTGGTTGCCCATTGTGGCAACTGCCATTGGCTTGTCTATGCTCAGTGTCAGCCAACCCGCGAGCGCTGCCCTCTCCCGTGGTGATAGCGGTCATGGCGTTAAAAGTGTTCAATATGCGTTGCAGAATTACGGCTATTTTGGCGGCACAGCAACCGGTTACTTTGGGTCGGTGACAAAACACGCCGTCATCGCTTTTCAAAGAGATTATGGCTTAACTGCTGATGGCGTAGTTGGCCCGGCAACGGCATCGGCATTGGGAGTAGGCAGTTATCACAAACCCAAGAAACATCACTATAGCAATGCCAGTTATGGTTGTAGTCATAGCTGTGGTGGCGGTGGTGCTCTGTCCCGGGGTGATAGTGGCTATGATGTCAAAAAATTACAAAATCGTTTAGCCAACCTGGGTTATTTTCATGCTAACTCCACGGGTTACTATGGTAAATTAACTGCTAGTGCGGTTAAATCCTTTCAATATAACTGTGGACTCTCGGCTGATGGTATTGCTGGCCCAGCAACCATGGCCGCATTAGGAATTTAGAATTTAGTAGAGACGTTGCATGCAACGTCTCTACTAAAAAAGAGACGTTGCATACAACGTTTCTACGGGGTTGATATTAACGTAACCACAATTTAATGGTTTTGTCCTTACTTCCACTGACTAAACTATTGCCATCGGGACTAAATTTAATCGAATAAATCTCATCTTCATGTCCGGTTAAGGTATTTAATAATTCTCCCGTTTTTAAGTTCCATAATTTAATTGTTTTATCCCGGCCGCCACTGGCAATAATATTATTATCGGGACTGATAGTAACGGATAAAACATCGTTAGAATGTCCGGTCAGGGTATGAATTAATGCTCCCGTTTCTAAGTTCCAAACTTTAACAGTATCATCTAAACTACCACTAACAATAATTTTACCATCCGCACTAATTGCCAGCGATCGCACTCCTTCTAAATGTCCGGTTAAAGTATTTAATAATTCTCCTGTTTCTACCCTCCAAATTTTAATCGTTTTATCCTGAGAAGCTGTAACTAATAATTGACCATCGGGACTAAAAACAACCGCATAAACCTGATCTTGATGGTCGGTTAAATTCTGTAAAATAGTCCCCGTTTGTCGATCCCAAATTTTCACAGTTTTATCCGCACTCGCACTGGCAATTTTTTGATTATCAGGACTAACATCAATTGACCAAATCGTGGCTAAATGTTCTAGGGGTGGATACTCTTTTCCCGTAGTCAAATTCCATTCTAAAATCCGCCATAACCCACTTCCAGAGGATATTTCTGTGCCATCGGAGTTAAAATCTACAGCATAAATTGGGGAGAAATCTCCTACTAAACTTTTAGTTTCTTTCCTAGTTTTAATATCCCACAATTTCAAAGTTGTGTCTTGACTCCCACTAGCAATAGTTTGACCATCGGGACTAAAGGTAACAGCCCAAACTGCATCAGTATTTTGGGCAAAATTTTCAGGAGTTACGGTTTTCCAAAATACTTTATCTCCACATCTTTGGATCAGGTTTTTCAGTGATTGATCCTGAAAAGATGTTTCGGTAATATTTTCGGCTTCCTTTAAACATTGATCATATTTTCCGGCGACTAAAAGTTTCTGAATATTATTAATTTTTTGGGCTTGTAATTGTTGTAAATTTCTCCATTTCTGATATTCAGAGATAGCCCAAATTATTCCCAATAAACTAATCAACCCTAATCCTAAAGCCAGTCGGGGAGAAAAACCAGATTTTTGAGAAGATTTAAACTCTATATTTTGAGGTAGAGAGAAAGAAGAAATCCAGCCAAAATTACGGATAAATTTAGCAATTTTAGTTAAAATAGATTGGGGTAAAACCTGTTTTTCAATAATGGCAATATCTTGATCATTTAAACCCAAAACTTGTTGAAATCGTTGCAGTTCTGCCCGAGTTTCTGGACTAAAAGGATATTCCTGCTGCATTGTGGCAATTAACGCCTGCTCATAACGTTCTCCCTTTTCGTTATATTTACGATAGGGATTTAAAATTTCATCTTCAACCGCTTCTGCATCTTCGGGTAATAGGTCTAAACTTAATCGTAATTCCTCTAAAATTTGCCGACCGATAATAGAAATTTCACCCCGATGATGGTTAGCACACCGTTGAACTTCTTCCTGATAGGTTGCGATTTTAGACAGATTAGGAGAAGATGATAAACGAATCGTTTGAAGAGCCGATAAAACTTCATCTACAGATTGATAGCGTTGGTGATAATCAGAGCGCACCATTTTATCAATAATATCGCCCAATTCCACACTAACAATTGCCAAATGTCGCCAGAAGATTTCACCTGTATCTGAACCATTATTTCTTCGCAGTTTGGGCAATTCCGATGCAGGTAAACCCGTTAATGCTTGAATGGCAATCATCCCTAACGCATAAATATCACTATTAAAATGGGGATGACATTGAAACTGTTCAATGGGCATATATTCAAGGGTTCCAACCCGACTGATGGGGGAATTTTGATTGGAGTTTAAATTAATTTCTTGAACGGCTCCAAAATCCAGTAAAATAAATTTTCCATCGGTTTGACGACGGATTAAATTACTCGGTTTAATATCCCGATGAATCACTCCCTGTTGATGCACAAATCGGAGTATTCCTAATACATCGGTGAGTAAATTAATAACTTGATTTTCCGTTAAGGGTTTACCGGGTAAAATCTCATCCATTAATGAGTGACCCGAAACATAGGATTCAACTAAATAAAATTCTCGATTTTCTTCAAAATAAGCTAACAGTTGCGGAATTTGATCATGTTGAGAGAGTTTTTCTAAAACCTTGGCTTCTTGTTGAAAGCGCTGACGAGCTACATTCACGAGTTTGGCATCTGCTGGAGTCAGATGCAAATGTTTAACAAAACACAACGACTCACCCGGTCGGCGAGTATCTTGGGCGAGATAGGTTTTCCCGAAATCCGTTGACTCAATCACGTCTATGACTTGATAGCGTCCGTCTAAAAGCTGACCAACCATAGCAAAAACATTGACCCTATTTTGTTTGATTATGACATTAATTGCGAATAAACTTATAAAATGTTAATTTTTAACCCTCGAATTGAATAATCAAGTAATTCCATCGGGTGCATTAAATTAATATCTTTTCCTTGCAATTGTAGGTGTTTTTTAATTTGCAATGAACAACCTGGGTTAGAAGAAGCAATTAATTCCGCTCCCGTATTGGTCAAATTCTCAACTTTTTGCTGTCCTAATTCATCGGCTATTTCTGGTTGTAATAAATTATAAATCCCCGCACTTCCACAACACAGGGACGCATCAAGGGGTTCTCGTAATTTTACCCCCGGAATTTGTTGCAGCAGTTGACGGGGTTGGGAACTAATTTTTTGTCCATGTAATAAATGACAAGCATCTTGATAAACAATGGTTAATTCGCCAGTTTCTGTTAAGGGAAATAGGGGTATGGTTAACCCAATTTCGACTAAAAATTCCTGAATATCTTTAACTTTTGCCGAAAATTCTTGCGCCGCTTCTCGATATTCGGGATCATCTTTTAAGATATGACCATATTCTTTTAAGGTATGACCACAACCCGCCGCATTAATAATAATAGCATCCAAACGAGTCCCAGAAAATCGATCAATCATTTGTTTAATTAAACTATGGGACTGTTCGGTTTGTCCTTGGTGTTCGGGTAACGCCCCACAACAGCCTTGATTTCTAGGAATTACAACTTCACATCCATTGGCGGTTAAAACTCTGATTGTGGCTTCATTAACCGGGTTAAATAATAATCTTTGTACACAGCCTAAAATTACCCCAACTCGATAGCGTTTTTCTCCTTGAGCGGGAATAATAACCGGGAAATCTTCTCGAAAAGCATCTTTAGGAATTGCAGGTAAAATTGATTCCATGGCGGCTAAACGGGGAGATATTTTGGGTAACAAACCCGTTTGTCTGACTATTTTTTGTAACCCTAATTTTTGATAGATAAAAAGCGGGATTAAAAACGCCTTTAAACGCTTAGGATAGGGAAATAAATTAAAGATTAATCCTCGAATTAAACGGTCGGATAAACTTCTGGGAACATTTCTTTCAATTTGAGGACGGGTAGCGGCAATTAATTGATCATATTTAACACCGGACGGACAAGTAGTAACACAAGCTAAACATCCCAAACAACTATCAAAATGTTGGGCGCTGGTTTCTCCTAGGGAAGCATCGTTTTTAGAAATCGCATCCATTAAATAAATCCGCCCCCTAGGGGAGTCCATTTCCGTTCCTAAAACCCGATAACTAGGACAGGTTGATAAACAAAATCCGCAGTGAACACAGGTACTAATTAAATTAGGATTAGGGGGATTTGTGGAGTCAAAACCCGGAATTTCATTGGGGTTTAAATGGGGGTTTTGCCCTAAAAAATTACTTTGTTTAGCAGGAATTAATTGGGGGTCAATAATTTGTTCAGAGGTTGACATTTTAACTAAATTCTCCTAAAATAATGTATTAATTAAATTCCACCGACAAACCGATTAGGACTAAACTGATTTTGAGGATCAAATTGTTGTTTGATTTGACGCATCAAATTTAAAGCATTTCCCCCATATCCCCAAACTTCTAACTGGTTTTTGAGATCTACAGGTGCTTTTAAAATTGATAAAAACCCTCCTTGAGATGCACACCAATTTCTTAATTTTAACAGAGTTTCTGGAGAAACGTCGTCAAACCGTAATACCCCTAAACCGACTCCAGCATGAATAACGCCGATGGTTTGAGACTCGATTAAGGTTTTCACCGCCGAGGTGGGGGTAATTCCTATTTTACAAACAATAGAAGCATTAGCTTCAGATTCCCAAATTTGTTGTTTTAATTGTTTCCATAAATTCTCCTCATCGCAGTCAAAAGAAATGGTTTTTAACCCTAAAGTTTCTGCCAATTCTATTAGTCTTTGAGATTGTTGTTCTACACTTTCGGGAATACTTTGTAACCGCACCATTAAACTAAGATTATCCCCAAATCCTAATATTTTTGACAGGTTAGATGAGATTAAATCCACAGCAACAGGAGTTAAAGCAGAAGCTAATAAAATTTGATTTAATTGGGAAATTGCCGACGTTTCTCCGGTTAAGATTACCGTCCCTGAAGTTTGAGCTTGGGGATAAACTCGCAAAGTAATTTGACTAATAATTCCTAAAGTTCCATAGGAGCCAGTGAATAGTTTCATTAAGTCATAACCCGCTACATTTTTAACTACTCGACCCCCAGCTTTAGCAATTTTTCCATCATAACGAACAACGGAAATTCCCAGGATCAAATCTCGAATACTCCGATAACGTTGTCGGAGAGAATTTGTATCGCCCGTGGCAATAATTCCGCCAATTGTTGCGGTTTCAGCATGGCTCGGATCAAATCCTAAGACCTGATTTTCCTGGGCTAAAATAGCTTGCAATTGGGAAAATTTCATCCCCGCTTCTACGGTGACAGTTAAATCGCCAACGGCGTGTTCAATCAGTTGATTGATGGCTTGGGTACTAACTACAAAATCAATATTTTTGACCAGTCCTCCCCAATCAATTTTACTACAAAAACCGCAGGGTAAAACCTTTAATTGCTGTTGGTGGGTATAGGCAATAACTTCAGCTAATTGTTTTTGGGTTTGAGGATATATTATCCCTTGAATTGGGGTTTCTGGTGCTAAACTTTGAATGATTTGTTGCTGTTGTATAGAGTCAATTTCGCCCCAGGGTTGGACATTTCCTGCCCCTAGGATGTTCTCTAATTCCTGTCGGTGTTTAGGGTTGGTGCTAGAAATTGCGTTCATTTAAAAAATTCAGAGATTGATTAAAGGCAAATTAAGTTATAACTATTCTATAGCAATAAATACCAGAATAGGCAATCAGGGAAACCCAATTTCAGCAATCGGTAGTAATTTTTTTAGGAGATGTATGGAACTCAAGGATATTATGGGATTAATTCATCCCGTATTGGCGGTGGTTTTTGTGTTTCCCCTAATCGGGATTTCTGTTTATATGGCATGGCAAACCCGTCAACGCCGTCTACATCGTTCTGAACCCGAGAATAAAACTAAAATTCCGGCAAATGTTGGGCAAGAACATTTAAAAATAGGTCGGTGGTTAACGGGTTCGGTGGTAGGAATTACGTTGGTTGGTTTGGGGTATTCAATTTATTTTAAGGGGGTTTTTAAAGATTTATCCCCCGAGAAAATGCCCCAAGCTATTTTTATTATTTTTATGTTTATATTCACGATTGGTTCACTGATTTTACTCTATCGAGCCAAACCGAATCAAAAGATTTGGCGGGGAGTTTTTGCCACGTTAACCGGAATGGGAATTGTAGTAATTGGCTGTCAGGAGGGAGTTTTTAGAAGGGGATATGAATGGCAGTTTTCCCATTACTATTATGGAGTAGCTGCGGCGTTATTAATGGTTTTTGCCTTAGCAATTGTTCCTGAAATTTATCAATCAAATCGCTGGAGAATTACCCATACGGTTTTAAATTGTATGGCTTTATTATTGTTTCTAGGTCAAGGGATGACCGGAACTAGAGATTTACTGGAAATTCCCCTAAGTTGGCAACAACAACATCTTTATCAATGTGACTGGAATCAGAAAACCTGTCCTCAACCGCCTCAAGGTTAAGCGTTAGAATCTTCCTCTCCAGAATTCTCTGAATTTTGGGGGGATTGATCATTATTTTGAGCAATTTTTTTAATTATAGTTTGCAAATCAGCAGATAATTCTAAAGGCAGAGTTCCCCGAAAATTAACATCCCGTTGGGGAAAAGGAATTTCTATTTTATATTGTCTAAATAGGGCTTCTATTTTAAAATAAAGATCACTTTTAATTAAAAACTGACGACAGGGTTGAGATGTCCAAACTCGCAATTCAAAATTCAATGAATTGTCCCCAAACCCTTTAAATAAAACTTGAGGATTCGGAATAGATAAAACTTCAGAATTTTCCTCGGCTGCGATTAATAATAAGTCCTTAACAATTTCTACACTGGAACTATAGGCGACACCAATGGAGAGACGGACACCGGACACCGGATCATCATGATGCCAATTGGTTAATTCTGATTCTAAAAAACGAGAATTAGGGACAATAATTGAGACTTGATCTAAGGTTTTAATCACCGTACTTCGGGCTCCCACTCGTTCTACTGTTCCCATATAATCACCAACCTGTATAAAATCTCCTACCTGAATCGGCTGCTCAAATAACAAGACTAAACCACTGCCAAAATTTTTAGCAATATCTTGAAATCCAAACCCAATTCCGACACTTAAGGCACTAGCTAAAATGGTTAAAGAACTTAAATCTAAACCCCAAACCTGTAATAAAACCAGGGTTCCTAGGGAAATAAACCCATACCTAAAAATTACGCTGACAACTTCTTGAGAACCTCGACTAATTCGAGTAGCATTTAATACCCGGGATTGTAAAATATCTGTGATCACTTTAGCAGAAACAATTAATCCCCAAACTAAAACCATTAAAATTAGTAAGTCAGGAATAGAATAGGAGGATTTATTAATTGTAATCAGTTTAGATGTTAAGGTAGAAATTAGAGTATTTGTTAATTGATAGCTTAAAATTCGGGTAAATGGAAATTGATTGGTAATATAAATAATAATTCCAATCCATAATCCTAATTTTATACTTTTTAGTGTTATAGTCAAAAACAATTCTAAATAATTTTGCTGATTCTTTATAAAATTAAAACTAGGAGAGTGATCAGCCCAAAATCCCAAAAAACGACGAAGATAGGGATGCAAAAATTTACCTATTCCCCAATGGAGTAAAAAGCCCAAACACAGCACTAAGAAACTGTTAAATACTGCTTTTTTGATAAAATTACCACTCCGTTCTTTTCGAGCTTGATCAATTGATACTTGAATCTCAGAACGCAAAATTTGAGCGTGATCTTCAGGAATATTTTGGCTTTGTGTATCCCCTTGAGTTACGGTCAGTAAATAGGAATTATTTAACCAGAGAGTGGGTTGTTGATTGATGGGTTTAACTTTAACTTCTACGGGTTGGGTTGAGGTGGCGGCTTCTTGCAGTTTGGTACTAATCATTTCTGCTCGTTCTTGAGCCGTTAAATTTTCCGCTCCAGTAACTTTAAAAAGAGCACGTCCATCTAAAGTAACTGCCGCAATATTGGATTGAAATAAGGGTTTAAATTGTTCCTGTGCTGCTCCGGGTAATTCCCATAAGTAGAAACAGCAAATAAAAATTATTAAAATTATTTTGCTAAGGTTTATAACCCATTTACATGATTTTTTCTGGAAATATTTCATAAATAAATTAGATTAAAAAAGATGGGGATAAGCATAAATAGCATAGGTATTACGACCTTGTATTTTAGCTTCATAAAGAGCTTGATCGGCTTGAATAATTAAAGCCGTTGGTGACGTATTTGGCTCAGGATATTGACAGGAAATTCCGAAACTTAATGTGGTTTTTTTATAGATAGAAAAATTAGCGTGTAGGTGATGAAGTTGTTCTACTTCAAGCTGTATATTTTTAGTCACTTGGATCGCACCTTCTAGGGGCGTTTCGGGGAGAATAATCACAAACTCCTCTCCACCATAACGAAAAACCGCATCCCCCGGACGTTTGAGTGCACGCTTAATCGCCTGAGCCACTTGTTTAAGACAAAGATCGCCCGCCGGATGACCATAGGTATCATTATAGATTTTAAAATAATCTAAATCACAAATAATTAAGGAAACTACTTGTTTATTTCTAGCCATTTGTCGCCAAATTCTAGGTAAATTTTCATCAAAATAACGACGGTTTCCTAACTCCGTAAGACCATCGATAAAGGCTAGTTTTTCTAATTGTAAATTTGCTGCTTTTAAGGATTCTTCCATTTGAATCCGTTGCTCAACTTCTGACTGAAGCTGATGATTTTTTTCAAACAATGTGCGATTTTGGGATTCTAATTGATTATAAAGATTTCGGATCATCATTTGAGTTTTAACTCTAATAATTACTTCTTCGGGTTGGAATGGTTTTTTGATATAATCTACCGCTCCTTCGGCAAAAGCTCTAACAATATCTTCGGCCTGATCATGAATACTAATCATTATAATCGGAATGGCATGGGTGCAGGGATTGGCTTTAATCTGACGACAAAGATCATAACCATTAATATCAGGAAGTTGAATGTCTAATAAGATTAAATCAGGGACTTGGGCTTCAATTGTAGTCAGTGCCATTTGACCAGTGATAGATTTTCTGACCCGATATCCTTGCTCGACTAAAATTGCGGTTAGAACTCGTAAATTATCGGGGTAATCATCAACAATTAATATATCACAAGGATTTCGGGGATTTTGCTCGTTATTCATTGCTTGGAGGATTGAATCTGATAAGTTAAATCAATAATTAGATCAAATCTAAAATTTAATACCCATTCTTGAATGACTTGGCTCAACTCCAGAAATTCTTCTGGAATTTGATCTATTAATTGTAAAACTAAATCGTCACTACATTGGGTAGCAGCATGATGTAATTGTTGAATTAATGAATCAGGTAACATCAATAGTTGATTTTTTAATCCAGAACTGACCAAAGATGTTGTGATCTTGGGCAATGTTGTATAACTTAAATAGGATTCTTCATAAACATATTCTACTCCTAGATGTTCTCGAATTTTTTCTAACAAAACTTCTTGTTTAAACGGCTTACTAATCCAATCATTACATCCAGAAACTGAAATAGATTGTCGCTCTCTCTCAAAAACAGAGGCACTAATCGCTAAAATTGGAATAGACCGTTGCTGTTCTTGACTCCGAATTTGACGGGCTGTGGCAAAGCCATCCAGAATCGGTAATTGCATATCTAAACAAATTAAATCCGGTTGCCAACTTTGCCAAAGCTCTAATGCCTCTTGACCATCCCCGGCTTCTTTGACCTCAAAACCGACCCTATTTAACATTTTAACTAATAATGAGCGATTATCGGCATCATCATCCACAATTAAAATCCGAACTGAATTTTGATCGGGAGCTAGATGGATAATTTGTTGCTGATTTTGATTGGGGGAGAAGTTGGTTTCCCGATCTATTCTTGCTTGAATTTCAAAGGTAAAGGTTGAACCTTGTTCTGGGATTGATTGTACTTGAATATCTCCCCCCATTAATTGGACAAAATGACGACTAATCGGCAGTCCTAAACCCGTTCCTTGGCCAGATTGACGACCGACTTCTGTTTGGGTAAATGCTTCAAATAATAAAGGTAATTCTTCGGCAGAAATTCCAGCGCCCGTATCTTCAATTTCAAATTTAAGATTAATTTTTTGATTCTCTTGTATTTCTTCTAATCCCGGGTTTAAGTTCAAAGCTAAAAATCCGTTAGTATCCTGGTCACTTTCTTTGTTTTCTGATGGGGGTTTAAATCCGGCACTTACTCGCAATTTAACCGAACCTGTTTCCGTAAATTTAATCGCATTTCCTAATAAATTAGCTAGGATTTGACGAAGTTTTCTTTCATCGGTAATAATATATTGCGGCACGGTATTAGAAATATTAAACTCAAATAATAAGCCCTTACTCTCGGCTTTTAATCGCAGCATATCCTTAATATTATTGATTAATATTAACAGATCAAATCGAGTTTCACTCAGAGTAATTTTTCCCGCTTCAATTTTAGAAAGCTCTAAAACATCATTGATTAAATCTAGTAAATGTTCTCCACTGCGATTGATAATTTCTATATGCTTTCGCTGTTCTGCTAACAAAGAATTATCATTTTTCATAATTTGAGCAAAGCCTAAAATCGCATTCAAAGGAGTCCGTAATTCGTGACTCATATTGGCTAAAAATTGGCTTTTTGCAGCATTGGCTGACTCGGCTGCTTTTTTGGCAATTTTTAATTCTTCGGTTTGCTCTTGGATCTTGGTAAAAAGTTGGGCTTGGTGAACCGCCACCCCTAATTGGCTGGCAATTTGAACCACCATGGAAATTTCTATGTGCTGCCACTTGCGAAAATCCGAACTTTGATAGGCTCCTAATAAACCCCAAAGTTGATTCGCACAAAAAATAGCAACCGTTAAATAAGATTTAACTTGAAATCGTTCTAAAAAATTAATATAACAAGGACTAAATTGGGCTTGATAAATATTTTCCACACATCGATAAGTAACTCCCCGGCGGTAAACACCCCCTTGGGTTTCTTGCAAATAAGTATCTTCAACCACAAGTTCAGATGTTGCCGTTAAGGATTCAAAGACACAATCTGAATTTGAAATTGCCGTTTTTACCATGACCGGATATTGATATTGAGCTTTAATTAAAGGTAGCCAACCCGTTTCTACCGACTCAGCCACAAATTTTCCACTCCAGTCCGGGTTAAACTGATAAATCACCACCCGATCGCAATTTAATACCTTCCTCAACTCTACAGTTGTAGATTTAAAGATTTTATTCAAGTTCAGGGTTTCGCGCATTCGTTGAATCACACGAGCGCTGGTTTTTTCCCGTTTAATACTTTGTTGGAGCGCTGTTTCAACCCGTCGTCGCTCTTGAATTTCTTTTTCTAATTGAGCTTTTTGTTCTTGTAATTGTTTTTGTTGTTCAACAATGGTTAACTGATTTTTAACCCGAACTAGCACATCTTCAATCTCAAAGGGTTTGGTAATATAGTCCACCCCGCCCACTTGAAAACCTTTGACTTTATTATTAATTTCGGCCAGAGCACTAATAAAAATTACGGGAATATCCCGGGTTTGGGGGCAAGCCTTTAATTGTTGGCACAGTTCATAACCATTCAAACCGGGCATCATAATGTCGAGTAAAATTAATTCTGGAGCATGACGATTAATTTCTTCTAAAGCCGCTTCTCCATCTAAAGCTCTATCAACTTCATACCCGGCATCCGTCAACACATGATCAAGCAGTTCCAGATTTTCTGCAACATCATCAACAATTAAAATTCTGGAAGCCGAGGCATCGTTAGCACGGTTCAACATAACTTTTACCAAAATAATGGGTTTAAAGCCGCACCCGAGAAGATCAACTTTTTCAGAATCATCCACTAAAAATTAGTTCAACTAAAAAGGGTATTGAATCGGCTTAATCTAAAACCCAACAGCATCATCAGTTGTAGAGACGCGCCATGGCACGTCTGTACCAGTTATCAGTAAAGAGAAAATATAAATCCCTACTCCTAACGCTGAACTCTTATGGCTTCACGCTTAACTCTTAATTCTTAACTCTTGTGAGACTGTTTCTGTCCTTTGGACTATGCACGAATTAAAAAAATCCACCGCCATTCCTGGGGTGGAGCTTCAAACGTTCCATCCTAATATGGCACGGTTCCGATGGTCTTTTTTTTGAGCCAAAGCGTCCTAGACTGGAATAATTTTCCAACAAAGACCCATCTTTAATAATTTGTCCTGACAGTTGCGATCGGGGTTTGGCGGTGTGTCAAACCCCTGACCCCCTAAACTTGAGCGGCTTTGGGCGAACTCAAAGTCTCAGTATTGGTCTGAGTAGATTTACCGTTAGTTTCTGCATCTCCGTGGCGAGGTTGAATCACGCCATAACCACGGTGATTAGAACGCTTGTAGATCACATTGATTTCTTCTGTCTCCGCATTGCGGAACATATAAAAATCATGATCAATAAATTGAAGCTGTTCTAAAGCATCATCAACGGTGATTAGAGGCATCGCAAAATATTTGGTGCGAATCACCTCTGGGGGTAGTTCAGGAGAACGATCCCCGACCAAATCCTCAACCACCGGATGATCAATCACGACTTCACCGGTTTTAGGTAGATTTTGACTCTTATCCTGACGTTTTTCTTTGTACTTGCGCAGTTGGCGAGCAATTTTGTCGGCGACTAGATCAATGCTGGCGTAAAGATTTTCACTACTTTCTTGAGCCCGAATCACAGTTCCGTTGGCATAAATTGTCACTTCTGCGGTTTGCTTTGGATTGATCCGAGGGTTCCGGGCAACTGATAAATGTACATCCACTTCCGTTGTCAATTGTTCAAAATGACTGACAGCTTTTGTGATTTTTTGATGTACATATTCATGAATTGCCGTCGTAACTTCTAAATTTTTACCCTGGATAACAAGCTTCATAAAGCTCCCTCCCGCTCATAATATGGGCATATTCTCACCTTAACACTAACCTGATACCAAACTTCACCCGTCTCAATTTTTTTTGATCCTGTGACAATTCTTGACTTTTCAGGGGTTAAGTTTCGTCGAAAACCTCTTGATTTTTTTGCTGATCTCTTGTATGTTTTTTCGGCTCTCCTTGGAGGTAAATTAAGTATTCATACTTATTATCGAAAAATTTGGTTTAAAACCCCGTCCCTTCGACAAGCTCAGGACAGGCCTTTAGCGATAGCCTCGGACGGCTTTATATTAACTTTTGTTAATTTTACAAAGTCGCCAGCTATTTTGTAAAAAGTCAGCTAAGATCAAGAAACAACATTAGCACTCCCGTCGAATGCTTAATCTTACTTACAACTACAAGTTAAAACCAACTCAAAAACAAATAGAAATAATTGAGCATAATTTGGAGGTTTGTAAGTCCGTCTGGAATCATGCTCTGTATGAAAGAAAACTTTGGTACAATTCTCGTAGTTGTAAGGTAAATATGTGTTCACTCCATAGTGAATATATAGTGGAACCTTTTGAATACCCATCATATCATAATCAATCTGCTAAATTAACTTCTTCTAAAAAAAATAATGCTTTTCTAAAATCGGGTAATGCTCAAGCAATGCAGCAAACCCTAAGAAAATTAGATCGGGCATTTAATGATATGAAAAGCAAGAATATGGGATTTCCTAGATACAAAAAGAAAATGAAATCTTTTAATCTACCCTGTTCGGCTTCGATAGATGGTGATTATCTGAAAATGCCTTTACTTAAAAAGGTAAAAATCAGAAAATCTAGGGAAGTTCCAGAAGGATTTAAGATTAAGCAAGTTCAAATCATTAAAAAGGCATCTGGATATTATGCTAATCTAATGATTGAACTCGATGTTAATGTTCCCAAGCCTACTCCCCATGGTCATGCCATAGGAATTGATGTAGGTATTTTAAATATGCTGTCAACCTCCGATGGTTTAGTTATTTCAAGACCTAAGTTTCTTGATAAAGCACTGCGTAAGATTCAATTACTACAAAGAAAGCTGAAAAAGAAAGTTTTAGGTTCTAGAAATTGGGAAAAACTACAACATCGTATAGCGTTATTACACGAAGCAGTAGCAAACAGACGTAAAGATTATCATTTCAAATTAGCTCATCAACTTTGTAGAGATGTGGGAATGATCTTTGTAGAAGATATCAATTTTATGTCAT
>MNYZ01000067.1 GCA_001873365.1 Oscillatoriales cyanobacterium CG2_30_40_61
CTGGTAGGGGCAATCCCCCTGTGGTTGCCCTGGTAGGGGCAATCCCCCTGTGGTTGCCCTGGTAGGGGCAATCCCCCTGTGGTTGCCCTGGTAGGGGCAGGCACGGGGGCACTGCCCCTACGGAAAACCCGACCTCCATCCCCTGCTCCCCTACCCCTGAAGTGCCACAACTAACACTAATAAAAAGGCTTCTGTCCATTCCACCACGGCCCCATAGGTATCTCCGGTGTGTCCTCCCAGGCGGGAGTTAAACCAAGCCCCAATTAAAATCGCGATCGCACTTCCCCCCAGGGCTAGACCCACGGCTACTAACCAATGTTGGGGATGGAGAATCATTAATATCCCGCTTAAACCCATTAATATCAGCACACCGGGAATTAAATCCCAGGAGGAATAGGGGGTATCTTTATGAAAAGCTCCCTTTCCTGTGGCTTTCAAATAGGGATAACGGGCGATCGCCACCAACTGTCCCCACCGTCCCCAACCTGCTACGGCCATTAAAATCAATCCTCGGTCGGCCGTCATATCCCGTAAAGCTGCGACTTTCAACAAAATAATCGCGATCGCGGCCATTACCCCAAAGGCTCCCGTGACGCTATCCGCCATCACTTCCAAGCGTCGATTTGGGTCAGTCACGGCCAAACCATCAGCCGCATCCATGGCCCCATCTAAATGCAATCCTCCGGTTATTGCTATTCCGGTGACAATTACTAAGACCGAGCGAGTCAAAACCGGACACCCTAATAGAGATAGTCCCCCATCCATCAATCCTAAAATACCGCCAATCAATATCCCAATCACCGGGGCCAAACGGGCGATACCTCTAAACTCCAGCGTCCAAGACAGAGGAATGGGAAAACAGGTATAAAAAGCGATCGCGGCGGCTAAGGCGGCTCCCTGTCGTTGGCAAAATTGGGAGAGCGATCGAAAGTAATCCTCTGACATGGTAAAAAATTAAATCGGCATAGATGTATGAATATTTTCTAGGGTATGCCAGAATTGAAATAGCAACTCAGGTTTTGTCTGCAAGTCAAAATACCTGGCACTAGAGTTCAACAACTCCAGGGTTGTTAAATCACTCATCTAAAAACAAATCCATCCTTTTTGATTAATTTTAATGATCAAAGATTAGAGAAGGAATAGAGGAACAAGAGATTGAAGGTTTACCCATTAGCAGGTATATGGTCGTTAACTACCTGTATAGCCAGATGCCTTTATTTACAATTCCTCAAGACCTCTGGATGGGAAAACTTGATGACTACAAATTTCATTCAACAGAATCATCGCCATTCTGTAATTCACAGATTACATCTGAGGCTTTTGTTCCATGAGTTATGATCAACTAAACTACAGGGTGTCTGCTCCTTGCATTATCGATACAGGGATCATAGTTAACAAGCGGGATATGCAAAAACTGCTTGTTGATTTGGGTCGCGTCCGTTATCTTAATATTCAAGACGGACAAGTATGCAGCGAGCACCAAGGATACATCCTAGAAGTTTTTGCCAATCCCCAACAGGCGACTTTAGTTGCCAATCATTCGTTGTATTTGAATGTTTATAGTTTTGATTACTTAGAACTCAAACAATCTTCTGACCAAGAAACTTATTTTGATCTAGTTCAAGAGGGAGGGCGATTATTACGATTAATTCCCTTAACAAATCCCTTACAAGAACAATTTAATCGTAACTTTAATGCAGCGGCTCTTGATGCGGTCATGGATCAAGTTTTATCATCAAATTGGGAAAATCCCCTAGATGATGAAGACTGCCCATTCTAGGTAATTAAGCCGTTTTTCTATTGTTTTATGTCACATCCTTTTTCCTTTGAAGTTCAGGCGTGCTGTAGTCAAACTAAAGCCCGTGTCGGCTTATTTCATACTCCCCATGGTTGGGTAGAAACCCCAAGATTTATGCCCGTGGGAACCCTCGCCAATGTCAAAACCCTGACTCCAGCACACCTCAAGGATGCGGGCGCTCAGATGGTGTTATCTAATACCTATCACCTACATTTACAACCCGGGGAAAAGATTGTGGCCGGGGCGGGGGGACTCCATCGGTTTATGGGCTGGGATGGCCCGATGCTGACGGACTCCGGGGGGTTTCAAGTTTTTAGTTTAAGTAAAATTAACACCATTACCGAGGAAGGTGTTACCTTTCGTTCCCCCCATGATGGACGACTGATTAATTTTACCCCGGAACTTTCGATCCAAATTCAAAACGAATTAGGGGCGGATGTGATTATGGCTTTTGATGAATGTCCCCCCTATCCGGCGACCCGGGAGGCGGTTGTCAAGGCTACGGAACGGACTAAACGCTGGTTAGAACGCTGTATTAAAGCTCATAAACGGCCTGACCAAGCGTTATTTGGGATTGTTCAGGGGGGTGTTCATGCGGACTTACGACAACAGGCGGCCCGGGATTTAGTGGAATTTGATCTCCCTGGATATGCTATTGGTGGGGTGAGTGTGGGGGAGCCTTCCGCCTTAATTGAAAAGATTGTGCAGGTGACTACCCCAATTTTACCGTTTAATAAACCCCGTTATTTAATGGGAATCGGAACCTATCGAGAAATGGCCCAAGCGATCGCGGCCGGGGTGGATTTATTTGATTGTGTAATTCCGACTCGTTTGGGCCGTCACGGGGCGGCGTTGGTTCAAGGAGAACGATGGAATTTAAAAAATGCTCAATTTCGGGAGGATTTTCGACCCTTAGATGCCACTTGTCCCTGTTATACCTGTCAAAATTTTAGTCGGGCCTATCTGAGTCATTTGGTACGGGCAAAGGAAGTTTTGAGTTATACCTTAATTGCCATTCATAATGTTACCGAATTAATTCGTTTTACCCAACGCATTCGAGAGTCGATTTTAAATAATCGGTTTGCGGATGAGTTTCAATTTTGGCTCACCTCAACGGATGCGGTCGCCACTTTAGAGGACTACGAAATCGATCCCCCGTAGTAAGCCCGACCGGGCTTCTTCAACGGTAAAGTTTAATTTAACCACAAAGACACAAAGACACAAAGTTTAACCCCCCTGTTTTTTCTCTAATTCATCAATTCTGAGTTGGGTTTCCTGGGCGGCTTTTTGATTTCCGGTTTTTTCGAGAATGGCTAAGGCTTCTTTCCAGGTTTGCAGGGCTTGGGAATATTCCCCCTGTCCATAATAAAGTGTGGCTAAATTGTTCAAAGCGGTGGTTAAATTATTTTGATCATTGGCTAATTTTGCTAATTCAACTGCTTTTTGATAGGAGCTTAAAGCCTGATCGGGTTGTTTTAATTTTTCCTGAATTTCTCCGATCAAATTATGAATTTTAGCCGCCCCAGTATGATCGGCAATTCGAGTCATGAATTCTGATGCTTGTTTTAAATAAACTAAAGCCTGGGTATCATCTCCTAATTGACGATATAATAATGCCATATTACCTAATAGCCGTCCGACTCCAGCTTGGTCGCCAATTTGACGCCGCAGGGCTAGGGCTTGTTGATAAATTTCTAAGGCTTTTTGGGTATCTCCTTGAACTAAATATAATGCCCCTAAATTATTTAAGGTGCGACTAAGATCCCGTTTATCTCCCACTTCTTCCCGAACTTTGCGGGCTTCTTGATAGAATTTTAGGGCTTGATCATATTGTTTTAAACTGGTATAATCGGAGGCTAAATTATGTAGGGATTCGGCAATATTGGGTCGATCATTAATAGATTGAGCAATTTGTAAGGCTTGTTGATGGAGTTTCAATGCTTCTGAGATTTTGTTTTGATTGCGATAGGAAAATCCGATTAAATTCAAACTGCGACTAATTCCTATTTGATACTCTGGATTTTTATTTTCTGCTTGTTGATTTAATTGTCGATAGGATGTGAGAGCTTGTTGTAGGACTTTTAAGGCTTCTGTATCGTTGCCTAAATTACTATAAACTTCTCCAATATAAGTTAGGGTTTCGGCAATTTCTTCGGGTTTACCTTGTTTTTGTTGTTGTTCTAAAACTGTTTTAAATGTTGCTAATGCTTCGGGAAATAACCCTTGACGAAATTGTTCAACCCCGCTTTGAAATAAAGGATTAAGATCGGGTTTTTCTGGAGTTTGAGCTAGAATTATTGTTGATTGTCGCCCGATAAAATTCAAAGGGGGTGTATGGAGCAAAAACCAACTGATGACTAAACCCAGGGAAACGGGCAAAACTCTCGCACTAGCGGTTAAAATACCCAGGGGTTTTAATAAAAATAACCGCTTTTGAAACAATAATGAATTATTCATGGCAAGATTTCAGAATAAACACTGGATATGACAGGAAAAATAGGGGAAATACAAAGGATTGATTTTCGGTGGTTTCTCCTCTCCCACCCCTAATTAGGTTCACCTCTATATTAATATTGATCAAAATGCTCCTAAATTTAACTGTTGATACCATTCTTAACCGTGAAGCCGCAGGTGATGATTTATCCCCGGAGGAGGGGGTGATTTTGCTCGAACAAACTGATCCAGCTATTCGGGAGAATATTCGGGCGGTGAGTGATAGTTTGCGATCGCAACAAGCCGGGGAGACTGTGACTTATATTATTAATCGTAATATCAATTTTACGAATATTTGTGAACAGCATTGCAGTTTTTGTGCCTTTCGTCGAGATGCGGGGCAGGAGGGAGCTTTCTGGTTAGACATTGAGCAAATTTTGGAAAAAACAGCCGATGCAGTTTCCAGGGGGGCGACGGAAATTTGTATGCAGGGAGGGTTAAACCTGGAAGCGAAAATTCAAGGGAAATCCTTACCCTATTATCTGAATTTAGTCCAAACTATTAAGACTAAATTTCCTCACCTCCATTTTCATGGCTTTTCACCCCAAGAAGTCCAATTTATCGCCCGAGAAGATGATCTTAGTTACGCCGATGTGATTATGGCTTTAAAAGATGGGGGAGTGGGTTCGATGCCGGGAACTGCTGCGGAAATTCTAGCAGATTCAGTCCGAAATATTATCTGTCCTGAAAAAATTAATACCGCCACTTGGTTAGAAATTGTTGAAACAGCGCATCGTTTGGGAGTTCCGACCACGAGTACAATGTTATCGGGTCATATTGAAACACCCCAACAGCAAATGCACCATTTACAGCAGTTGCGATCGCTACAACAAAAAGCCCAGAATTATCCTGCTAGAATTACGGAGTTTATTGTTTTACCGTTTGTGGGAGAAATGGCTCCAGCCCCTTTGCGGCGACGGGTGGGACGGGATCAACCGATTTTACCAGATACCTTGTTATTAACGGCTGTGGCTCGAATTTTTCTGGGAAATTGGATCTCTAATCATCAACCCAGTTGGGTGAAATTAGGGTTAGAAGGGGCGACGGAAGCCCTGCGATGGGGTTGTAATGATATCGGGGGTACTTTAATGGAGGAACACATTACTACCATGGCGGGTGCTAAAGGTGGCACTTGTATGCAACCCGAAACCTTGAAAAATGCGATCGCTTCCCTGGGGCGTCCCTATCAACAACGGGATACGCTTTATAAGAGGGTAATGGGGAATGGGTAATGGGGAATGGGTAATGGGGAATGGGGATTACACAAATTAAAATCTGTGAAATCCGTGAAATCCTCTTAAATCCGTGATCGGTAATTGAAAAAAAAGACTCGCCCGGATGAAGATTAAATCATCTTGACGAGTCGAAAGGACAAAACAGAAACTTTGATTTTTAGGCAGCAGAAGTATCATTTAATTCTTCTGTTAAACCATCATTTAATTCTTCTGTTAAGTAATCCAAAACCGTATCAAGGGTTTGCTGTTTTACCCAACCTTTCATTACCGCAACTTCTCCAAATCGCAGTTTTAATTGGTTCTGTTGTTCTAAGATTGATTCTATTTGGGCTTCATCTAACAATTTAGCTTTATAGAGATAGTGACCTAAAGGATGTCGATGTTTGGAAAGTCCTAATTCTGGTAAAAAGTCGGCAAAAAAATCAACCGTTTCTTGCTCCAACCATCCTAGCTCTACGATAAAATCGCCAAAGCGTTTTTGCGGTTGTTGCTTCTGCAATTCTAAAACTTTATCGACTTGTTCAGTAGATAATAAACCTGCTTTAGTGAGCAATTGTCCTAAGAGGGGAGATTCCCAGATCACAAATTCTTGTCTGGTGGAAAAGGGCGGTTTATACAGTTTTAATTTTTGCAATAGCAATAACCAGAAAAAAGGAATATCCTCAACTAAATACCGCTTCCACATCCGTCCGGGTTCGGAAAATAGCCGGTGTAGCCACTCGATTCCCATATCGCTCATCCATTGGGGAGAACGTTTTTTTTCTCCGGCTTCAAAGTCAATTGTTGCACCAATAGCTAGAAAAACTTTGACATTTTTGAGTTGATTTCGGTATTTAGCAATCCATTTTTCTTGTTTGGGCGCCCCTACACCAATGGCTAATACCGTAGCTCCAGATTCGTTAATTCGAGTTACAATCCGTTGACATTCTACCTCATCTTTCTCAAACCCAAAGGGGGGAGAATAGGACTCGATAATCATTTCTCGGCCTACTTTGGCATTGATTTTTTCCTGAGCGCGTTTAGCCACTCCTTCGGCGGCTCCCATCAAAAAGATGGTAATTTCTTCATTATTTTTATAATAATCGTAGAATGCTGGAAATAAATCTGACCCTGAAATTTTTTCTTTGATGGGCTGTCCTAAAAATTTAGAGGCATAAATTAGAATTTTACTATCACAAACCCGGTAGGTTGAACCCTTATAAATCTCGTAGAATTCGGGATCTTTTTGCAGCTTCATCAAGTGATCCACATTCGGTGTCACAACAGTACCCCCTTCGGAACCGAGTCGTTTTAGAAGCTCGATTATGGTAATGTTATGAATACGCACATTAAGGATGTTAATTTCGTCATCCATAGGGTTCCTCTGTCCTGTCCTAAAAAATAATGGAATAATCCTAATTAAGCGCGACAGCTTAGTTAATCTTATACCGCAACATTCGACCTCGCTATCGGCGACAACCTGATTGTTAAATAATCGAGTCGTGTACTCTGGGAAATTTCTTCAATTCCGCGACCGACTGCTGGGAAAGGGACAACTAACTCTAGTCGCTGACCCAACCCTTGCTCTAGTAATCGAGAAATGCTCACTGACTACTCGAAGTTATATTAAGTAGAAGAAAGCGACTTTGAGTTATATTATTTTAGAGCAAAAACCTACCAAAAAGCTAGATCTTTTTATAAAACTTTATCATAATTCTGGTAAAAATTGTAAAGATTTTGTAAAGACTCACTCCGGTGGAAAATTTTGTTATATAATTATAAGTCTTTGGGAAAATAGCTGAGTTAAGTCTGACTAATTGTAGCGTTACTCGATACAATCATAAAGTTCAGTGATGGGTTGAAACTCAGAGGTTTAGAATGATTGATGAGGGCGTAGTCAAATATTCCTGTGAATGGGTTTTAGGGGAAAAGGTTGCTCTGGAATCGATTAACTGTTTAATGCAATGGCGGGATCATATTCATCAATTAGGATTAATTGGAGTTTATGATCATGGGATTGGATTTGGAAATATTAGCATCCGGATTCCAGGTACGCTAAAATTTATTATTTCTGGGAGTCAAACCGGACATTTAGCTCAGTTGGAAGCCGAACATTTTACGGTTGTTACAGATTTTAATATTGAACAAAATCATCTCACCTGTTGCGGGCCAATTCAAGCATCCTCTGAATCCCTAACCCATGCCGCAATTTATAGTGTTCAACCCCAGATTAATGCTATTATTCATGTTCATCATCCCCAACTTTGGCAACATCTATTATATCAAATTCCCACCACCAGTAAACAAGTTAAATATGGAACCCCAGCCATGGCGACAGAAATGTTTAGATTATTTGCAGAAGAAAATTTAAGTCAGCACAAAATATTAGTCATGGCTGGACATGAAGATGGGTTTCTTACCTTTGGTAAAGACTTAAACGAAGCCGGAGAAATCCTCATGCAATATTATAATTCTAGCATAGATTAGTCTATTTTAAAGATTTCAGATGAAGATTAATATTATTTAGGTCAATTTCTAACTGTCGATAATCTCCTGGGGATAATAGGGGATCTTTGCGAGATTTTAATATCTGTTCGATGGGCAAAACACGAAACTGATATTTGCCATTTTTCTGATAGCGATGTACCCAAGTGGGTAAGGTTTCAATCCCTTTAATTTCAATAGTTTCATCGGGGAAATGCTTGACAATATTAACTTTAAAAATAACTCCCAAATCTCGATATTTTTCCCGTTGATTAGAAATAAAATTCCCCATAGAATAAATAACAATCGCTTTTTTAGGTTTTCCTGATTCTCCTGTTTGTTCAAAAATTTGATAGGGTTGGACAACATGGGGATGACTACCTAAAATAATATCAGCCCCGGCATTAACTAACTGTTTAACTAAGGTTTTTTGTTCTGTATTTGGTTGACGTTGATATTCGGCACCAAAATGTAAAATCACAGTAACTATATCTACCCCTAATTTCCGAGCTTTAGTAATATCTTGGGTAATTTTTTGGGGGTCTATTAATGAAACCAAATAATTTTTACCCGGGGGAATTGGGATACCATTAGTTCCATAACTATAACCTAAAATTGCCATAGAAATATTATTTTTTTCAACGATAACTATTTTTTGAGCTGCTGGGGGAGAAGCCGCCGTCCCCACGGAAATCAAACCGCGTTTTTTAACATTTTCTAGGGTTTTTAAAACTCCTTTTTCTCCTCGATCCAAGGAATGATTATTGGTTGTTGAAATAATATTAAATCCGGCTTTTTTAATCCCATCTGCTAAGGTATCTGGAGCATTAAATAAAGGATATCCTGTATATCCAGTTTCCGGCCCTGCTAAAGTTGTTTCTAAGTTACCAATCACCCAATCTCCTGAAGATAAAATTCCTTTAACTTCTTTGAAAAAATGATCATAATTATAGGTTTTTGTGGTAGAATTGTAACCGGATTTAATTTGCGTACCGTGCATCATAATATCCCCTACGGCAATTAATTCTGCTTCCTTTGTATAAGGTTTAGGTTTAGGGGGTTGGGTGGCGGTAATTTCTGCTACGGCTTCTGCTGTTTCGGTCGGGGTTGAATTGCGATTACATCCCCCAATTAAAATCAAAAAACTGCTGGTTAATATTAAAGTAAGCCATCGACTTTTTAAACTAATAGCCATAAATTCATCCTCACCCTGAGATTTTGATAATTTTACCGCAATTGTCACCCTAGATATACTAGAGAACACCGGAACAGGGGGGAAAATTAGTAGAAAAGTTGCGATCGCTCGGTATTAATCCAGAGGAAATTAATTAGACAGGACTTACGCACAGAAACCGGGTTTTTTTTGTGAAAATACTTGGTTGTGACCCACTTATGATCTAAAAAACCCGGTTTATCGGGCGACGGTGCGTAAGTCCTATTAGAATAATTAAAAAGCGATGCAGCCGCCGATTTAACTAGCCGCATCGCTTTTTTTATTAATTTTCCAATAAGGATTCAAAAGTATTACGCAGGAATTTGATATCGGCGACCCTGGCGACTAAGAGATTTTGTTGTCCGGCATCTTCTAGGCGGGTTTTCCAGTATTGGATGCTGTCGGCGTTATTCATCCAGAAGTGAATTACCGTATCGACAACTTGATCAACATTCCAACCCCGCCCCGGAGAAACCGTCTGTACAGACTCAATAAAAGTATCGAGGGTACACTTATGATTTCCCAGGTATTCAACCCCTGGGGCGGGTTGTTGGTTTAATTCCTGTTGTTCATAAAAAAAGGCAAGAATGGGAGAAACACCCACGAAATCAAAGGTGTATACCATTGGTTCCTCCTGTCCATTTTTAACTATTTGTTGGTTATAGCAGGTAAATTCGGTTAAGATAGTAAATTTACTTACAACTTACCCAAATTTTGGGGATTTTAGATCGGATTTCGCAAAAATTCACAAGTAGACGTAGGTAGGTCTTCGTATTATGCACAGCATCAAGTTAAAATCTCATATCGGTAGTGATGGTTTTTTGAAAGTTCGCTTACCTGATGTACAGAATATGGATATCGAGGTGATCATTGTCTATCAAACTAACTTACCTAAACCAATGGAAGCAACACCGCTTTCACAGTTTTATGGATGTATTCAGGACGACTCCTTTATTAGACATCCTCAAAACGAACAACCTGAACGCGAACCCCTAGAATGAAATATATTCTTGATACAAATGTCTGTATTATTTATTGTTTTTTAAGGTTTTAAGTCATCTGGTCTATTGCAATTTAATAACATTTGTGATTCTGCTGCCGATAGCTCAATTGCTTCCACAGGAATTAGGCTTAACCAACGTTGAAAAGAGCGACCCCCGGGAGCCATAAACCCTTGTAAATGGTCATAGGCGGAACGGCGATAAAATCCACACAAAGGTTCCCAACGGGACTGGGTTTGGGGAATAACGGCTAAAATACTATCAGGAACAACGGTTAAACGGGTTTGCCAATGTTGAATAATAGCAGGTTCTAATCGGGGTAAATCACAGGCTAATAACCAAATCCAATCAAAGGGAATTTGTGATAATCCTTGGGATAGGGCGGTTAACGGCCCCTGATTCGATTCCGTCTCTAATATAACTTCGTAATCCTCAGTCAATAGGGTTTCATACCGTTTTGGCCAAGGTGTGGCAATATAGACTTTCCGGCTACAGAGGGCCGCCACTTCATAGACACGCTGAAGCAGGGGTTTTCCTTGATAAAGAACAAAAGCCTTATCCTCACCCATGCGGGAACTTTGACCCCCAACTAGAATTAAAGCGGCAATAGAAAGATCCTTGTCCATCACTTTAAATCTCCATGCAAAAAGTAGTTTTGAATCTCCTGCAATTTAGCCAGAACTTTCCCTTTTGTGAGTAAAGATTCAGCCATTGATAATCCCGATTCTAAATCTTGACAAACCCCAGAACGCCAGAGGTAAAAGCCTCCATTCCACAGGGCTGCTTTCATAAATTCACTATTTTGACCCATTAAAACCGTTTGAATTTGTTCAATTAAAATCGGAGTTGAGGATAGAGAAACTTCCCGACCTTCAAATCCATAATCTCGCGGATGTAATAATAATCGTTCAAAATAAATATCATCGATGTGTATTTGTTTTGCTGGCTCGGTTTGGGTGTGTTGACTAGGTTGACGTAGCCCAATAATACAAGTGCGATCTCGCGGTAAATCGCAACTGCCTTCTAACCCTTTAACCGTAATAAATTCCGCCTCCCCACGCCAACGAAATGCCTCCCTAAACATGGTTTCCGTTGGGGGATGGACATACCCACAAACCACCGTGGCTGACCCTAGATAGGGTTTCCAGATTAATTCCATCGTCGCTACCGGGGGACGTTTACCAATTTCTCGACGATAGGTAACTAATTTTTCTGCGGCTAGGAAATGTTGGGGAAGATAGACAAACCCTAAACCCAATTGGGCAAAGACCTTTTGTACTTGTGTTAAGGATAATTTAGACCAGTCCAACCCCAAACCCTGCCAAACTTCAATTAAGGGAATACCTTCTTTCGTGGGCATTCGCTGACCCCCATGTAAAATTACTGGAACCCCGGCGGTGACTAAGATTAAAGCCGTTAGGGGAGCCATCGGAGCCGTGCGAGATCGACCATCGTAGGGACAACCTAACACAAAGGGCGCGGGAGTAACCGACTGGAGTTGGGGGCCAATTTCTTGATATGCGTCTAACATTCCGGCTAATTCTTCCCCCGTCGGCCGTCGGATCCGGTGGGCGATCAAAAATGCACCAATTTGAGCCGGAGTTGCTACTTCTAATAGCATTAATCTCATGGCTTCGGCCGCTTGAGAACGAGTTAAGGCTTCACTGGTATGGGTACCACTGCCCACTTGACGAAGCAAGTCCCTAAATCTATCACTCATTTTGATAAAATTTTAATTGTAAGATCAACCACTATACCAATCAATGATCAAGTTATTTTAACAAAGGTATTTGAGGATTTAAAGAACTAATTGCTCCATTAATTTGATCGGGAATATAATCATGAACTAATTGCCAAAAATAGGCGATCGGAGGAATTTGCATTCGATCGGGTGTGGTGACAATTACTACTTCGCGAGTCCAATTTGTATCTATATCCCCGGAAATTAACTCGGATGAAGCAGAATTTTTAGGATGTTTCAGGGTTATGGGTGCTAACCCTCTAACGGCCAAACTGGGATCGGTTCGGGCTTCTATTAAGGCAGAATAGGGTAATAAAGCAATCAGTTCTCCTTGACGAATCACCCCACGAAACCCATCTAATGTATTTAACTCTAAAACTGCATTTAATTTTGCTTCAGCTTTAGTAAAGTTTTCTTGAACTAAACGCTGCATTCCATAACCATCTTTAAAAACAACTTGCGGATACCGAATTAATTCATCCCAAGGTACTTGAGAATATTTGGTTAAAGGATGGTTACTTGCCATTAATACTTGAATGGATTCTTGATAGAGAAGATCAACTAAAAGTTCTCCACTGACTGTAAAAGCACGATTATTCATAATAATAGCAATATCTACTAATCCATCTTTAAGCACTTTTAAAGCCCGATCACTTCCCAGGGATGTTACTCTTAACTGAACCTCTGGATAAGCATAACAAAATTTCTGTAAAACCGGAGGTAAATAGGAGGAACAAACCGAATGAATTACCGCTACACAGAGTTCCGGTTGTTTTCCCATTAACAAAGATGCTAGTTCTTCTTTGGCACTCTCCCAAGTTTGACAAATTTTGCGAGCATAGGGCCAAAAACGTTCACCTCCAATGGTTAATTTAATTTGCGCTGTGCGATGAAACAAGGGTAAACCCAGTTCTTCTTCTAGTCCTTGGACTTGTCTACTAATTGTTGATTGAGTTAGACCCAATTTCCGTGCTGCTTGTTGAAAACTTCCCGTCTCAGCAACGGACAGAAAAGATTGCAGTTGCTCTAAACGCATAAATACAGTTATCAGTTACCAGTCATCAGTAAACAGTTATTAGTAGACCGTAAAAAGTTATGGGTAAACATTTATCATTAATCATTAATCATTTACACTGATAATTGGTAACCGATGACTGATTTCAGTTACAGGCGGGTTATTTTAGATAGGAGTTAATCACCGCCCATCTCGATGTTCCCGCCCCTACAAATGTTACCGGCGGGTTATTTTAGATAGGAGTTACTTACCCTAAATCTCGATCAAAGCGCCCCTACAAATTTCTGATAAAGCCCTGAGAACTGCTTGTTTAATATCAGAACTAATATTTTCTTGCTGGGATAAAGTTTTTAAATATTGATAGGTTTGTTCAGGTTCAATTTGTTTTAGGGCTGAAATACAATGAAATTGTACTGAGGGATTCGGATCAAGTAAGAGATTAATTAAAGGATGAATTGCCGTTATTAATCCTAATTTTCCCAAGCTAAATGCCATCAATTGTTTGATTTTGACATCGAAAATAGCCGGATGATTACTATTAATGAAATTGATCAGAATTTGAGTAGCTTTTTCCTTTAATTCTACAGTTTCAATCTGTCCGATGCCCTGAATAATTTCTTGAATTAGGATAATTTCTTCTCCGGTGGCGGGGGTGGAATTTAGATTGAATTGAATGTACTGTAAATAATCTAAACTTTTAGCGGTTTCGATCCATCCCAAGCAGTGAATTGCATCTATTTTTAAGGCAAGGGGGACACTGGGAGATTGTATCTGTTCAAACAGAGCGGCGGCGGATTCATCGGTTTTGAAACGGGCTAAAGCGAGTTGAGTTTGTTGACAAACTTCCGGTCGAATATCCCATAATAAGGGTTTAAGTTTTTCGACTAAATTAATATTTTCTAATAAATCTAATCGCACTCCTAAACCTATTACTGCTTGTTTTCTTACCTCAGCAACGGGATCATTTAAAGCTCCTAATAAAATCGGAATTACTCTAGGATCATGAAAACTACCTAATGCTTCAATGGCGATCGCTCTAATTCGAGAATTTGGATCATCAACAACGGTTAATAAGGGGGTAATGGTTTCAGAATTATGAATTTGAGCTAGGGTTTGGGTTGCTAATAATTTAGAATCGGGTTTTTCTAATAATTTAGTTAAAGGAGCGATCGCGGTAATTCCCAAACCAGCCAGGGTAATTGTTATTATTTCTTGAAAAGATATTTCTTCTTCTGTCGCCTCAACTTTAGCATTTTTGAGTAGATTAATTAAGGGTTCAATAATTAATTCTGATTTAAAATTTCCTAAAATTCGAGCTACAAACCAACGCATTTCTACATCGGCAGTTTCATCTTGTAAAATATTAAGCAGTGGCTCTAGGGCAATTGTGCCTAAACCGGGTAAAATCTTACTAATTTCCCATCGTTGTTGAAAATCTCCCTGTTCTAACTGAGTTAAAATATTATTTAATAATGCTTCGGGTTCCTGTTGTGAAAAATCAATCTCTAAGTTGTCCATATTTTTTTAAAAGTGGTAATGGGTAAGATTCTTTGAGTTTTTATGTCAAGAATTTTTGAGTTAATTGATGAATAGTTAACAATTGACGCTTATACTGATCAATGATAATCTGTTGCTCTAATCTTGATTTTATAACGTTATGCAACACTTTAAATATTCTTCGATTATTCATGCCCCCGTAGAAGTCGTTTGGGACTTTCATAAGCGCCCCGATATTTTGCAAGTGTTAACTCCTCCTTGGCAACCGGTAGAAATCCTGCGTCGGGAAGGGGGGTTAGAAATAGGGGCAATTTCTGAATTTAGGATAGGATTCGGGTTAATGTCGGTGCGCTGGGTTGCAGTTCATACTGAATATAAACCCTATGAATTATTTACCGACGAACAACAAGAAGGAATAGTCGAAAGTTGGGTACATCGACATCAATTTGTAGCAGAAAATGGTCATACTCGTCTAACCGATGCGATCGCATTTTCTCTCCCCGGTGGAATATTAGCCGAACAAATATTACAAAATTGGGTGCATAGTCGTTTACAAGATATGTTTGATTATCGGCATCAAGTCACCAAAAAAGAATGTGAAACCTAAATCAGTCATCAGTTGTAGGGGCGGGTTCATCAAGATTGAGGTGATGAAATCAGATCTAAAAGAACCCGCCCCTATTTTTCTTAACTAGAAAACTATTTTTTTTCAACGGGTTTTACCAAATAATCGGAAGAAATCGGTTCTGCTTTTTTTTGATAGACTAACCCTTGGTAAATCATCGATGAAACTTCTCCATAGGTCGCCGATTGCTTAGGATTGAGGGTGTTTTTATCTGGATAATTAACCACTAATCCGGCTTCTGTTGCCGCCGCTACAGCTTCAATTGCCCACGGGGGAATTTGATCCGCATCCTTAAATAGTTTTAGGGTTTCTTGGGCATTAGTCGAGGGTTTTAAACTTAACCCACTGGCTAAAGCCACTAACACTTGAACGCGAGTAATTTCTTGTTGGGGTTTAAAGATATCCTGGGGATATCCGGCTAAAAAACCCGATTGATTAGCGGATTTCAGATCGGATTTAGTCGCTGAGTTTTCAGGAATATCTTTAAATTGAATAGCCGCTGGTTCAGGTTTAAGATCAAACGCCTTTTGTAGTTCGGTGGCAAATTGTTCCCGGGTCATGTTTTCATCCGGTTGAAACTGTTTTTGATCCGATTTAACCGGCTGATTTTTATTAATAAAATACACGATAAATGGAGTAGCCCAATAGGATTCGGTCGGGGTAGAAGATGAGGCGATCGCAGAAGGTGGAGTGGTTGCACAGACCTCTACTCCCGAAGTTGGAAGCGAACAAGCAGTTTTTGTGGGAGTTGTATTCTGGGACTCGGTGGCGGGGGTAACTTGGGGCGCAGGGGCGGGCTGAATCGGTTTCTGTCCTGGGGTTAAAAAGCCTAACCCCAAAATAGCTGAGGTCGGTTGTTTCACCTTTGGGGTCGGTGAAATGGGGGTTGTTGTTGCTGGGGTGGGATTTTCGGACACAGGGGAAACGCCATCGGGAAGGGAATCTTTTGGGATTTCGGCGACGGTGGGATTGGTTGAAGGGATCAGGGTTTGGGAGGAGGTTAAATCGGGGTTGAGAACTAATTTTCGGTTGGGGTGACTTAAAGTCCAAAACAGAATTGTCCCGATTGTTGTCAGGGCAACAATAATGGCGATAATCTCATCCCAGTGGTGATGGGAACCGGGATTGGGGGGATAGGATTGTGACATAGATTAAAAATCTACCTGATTTAAAAGGATTAAGCCTAATTTAACCACAAAGATCCAAAGACACCGGTTTTTGCTAATCTAATCTCAAATACAAAATCGATAATTCAATGCGTGTTATCTCTTTTCTTCCTTTGAAGGGGTTTCGGGTTGCTTCGGTGTCAACGGCTATGACCTTTTTTGGATTAGTCCTGACCCTTTTATTTTTATTGATTGCGGTATTATCGCCGTTATTTTTAAGTTGGGGATGGATACAAAGTCCTACGGAATTTCTCTCTAACCCCATCCATCAACCTCCATCCTCTCAATATTGGTTGGGAACCAGTCGTTTAGGATATGATGTCTTGGCTCGGACATTATTTGGGACGCAAGTGGCTTGGCAAGTAGTGTTATTAGCAACTATTTTGAGTGTGGGAATTGGTGTGCCTTTGGGGATGGTAAGTGGATATTTAGGGGGGAAAATAGATCGGGTTTTATTGTTTTTGATGGATACAATTTATACGTTACCCGGATTATTACTTTCAATTACTTTAGCATTTGTTGTGGGAAAAGGGGTTTTGAATGCGGCGATTGCCCTGAGTGTTGCCTATATTCCTCAATATTACCGTGTGGTTCGGAATCATACTACTTCGGTGAAAACCGAATTATTTATTGAAGCTGCTCAAGCTTTAGGAGCTAGTACCGGTCGAATTTTAACCCGTTATTTGTTTTTAAATGTGATCCAAAGTGTTCCCGTATTATTTACATTGAATGCGGCGGATGCCATTTTAACTTTAGGGGGATTAGGATTTTTAGGGTTAGGTTTACCCGATCAAATTCCTGAATGGGGACATGATTTAAGAATTGCCCTAGAAGCATTACCCACCGGAATTTGGTGGACAACCCTATTTCCGGGTCTAGCATTAACCATTATGGTCGTCGGTTTATCTCTCTTAGGAGAAGGATTAAACGATTTTCTCAATCCCCGTCTTCGCAATCAACGTTAACCTCAAAAAAGTTAACAAAAAATAGCTGTCCGACTTGAGAGGGGACAGCATTATTAATTAGGTATTTTTACTTCTTTTTATCAGTTTCTATGCCAAGCTCGGTTGACACACAGGGCATCAGGCTTCAACTGTTTCCTCCGAATCTTCCGTATCTAAATTATCGGGATCAACATAATAACAAACAGTATCGTCAACACAGATCAATGCCCAACCTGACTCATCAATATTTTTGAGTTTATAGGCTCCTTGTTTCACAAAAAAGCCTTTGTGGTTACGGGTTTCGGCTTTGACAAAAACTTGGCTATCCATAGTGATCCCATCTCCTTAATTGATTATCAAAAAATTTTTTGAACCGTCGATTTTGATTGTTAGTAACTGAAGTTTTCAAATAATATCACTATTTTTTGTCTTTGTTCGTTAACTTATGTAATTTTTTGTTTCGATTTCTTAATGGTTTTTGGGGGATTATAGATTTTTAGTCATTTTTAACCGTTTTTAGTAGATTTACGGCAATTTTAAGAATTCAATCATCAGTTCAGTTACTGATTGTGAATTTTTACCTAATTATGCCAAGAGAAGCGCAAAATTAGGTAAAAGTTCCCTAACCCTCAAATAACCATTGTTTGACTCGGGCTAAGGATTTCCAGTCGGGTTTACGAGTTAATCCATCTTCAAAATTCTTGGCTATTTCCTGTTGCCAATCTGTATCAACCAGTACCAACTGACTGACCAGTTCAATATGAGAACGTACCCCGGTTTTTCCTAACTCTAACATCGCCGTCGCTAGATTAACTCGGGCTTGGGGATCATGGGGATTGAGTTTAACGGCTGATTTGGCGGCGTTATAGGCTAATTTCGGTTTATCTGTTAATAGATATAACCAGGCTAAACTTGTCCAAGCATTACTATTTTTGGGAGCGTGATCACAAATATCTTTAAAAACTGGAATCAATGTTTCCGGGTCTTCCCCCGCCTGATACCGTTCAAAACCTTCTTTGAATAATTCTTCTGGAGTTGTCATAAGTTGTTATGGATTTAAAATACAGCCCTAGGCTATAACTGGGTAATTGATTCCCCAATTTATACCTAGGGTGAAGTGGCAACCTTTGATTATAACATAACTTCAGTATATGTAGGGGAAATCCATAAATTCCCCTATACACAAACAATTGATATTAGGTGGCAAAGGACTTTCCACAGCCACAGGTTTGAGTGGCTTGAGGATTGGTAAATTGAAACCCGCCACCAATTAGAGCATCGTTATAATCAAGGACTAATCCGTAAATGTAGAGTAGGCTTTTGCGATCGCAAACCACCTTAAACCCCTCATAATCAAAGACATCATCATCCTCTCTAATCGTGCTAGGGTCAGCAAAATCCATTAAATAGGACATTCCAGAACAACCGCCCTGGCGGACTCCGACCCGCAGACAGAGATCTTTTCCTTGCTTAGACCGGAGAAATTGAACTTGTTGGATGGCTGATTCAGTCATCTGAACGCCTTGGGTTGGAGCTTGAGTCGTTTGTGTCATGGATTAGCCTTACTCGTTGTGGTAATGTTTTAAACCCATCAAAAAATCATAGCTTTTTGATGGAGATTCTCTATTTCTAATAGTCTATCGCAGAGAATCAATAACGGCTAACGGATTTGTGGCCATGGTTTTGGCTCCACCAGAGTTGATCAATAGGTCGGGGATGGATGCCCGGAAACCCAGATCACAGGTTAAACTTTGGATATACCCAACTGCTATAAGCTGGTTTCCACCCTTCCATCGGTATTCCTATGAATTTCCTAGAAAGTATAAAAATGTCAACGACAACGCTATTAGCTAATAAAATGCGAAGTAGCTTAACCATGTTAGGAATTATTATTGGCAATGCTTCTGTAATTGCGATGGTTGGGATTGGAGAAGGAGCTCAAAAATTTGTCAATGGTCAAGTGAATTCCTTGGGGCCTAATGTTTTATTTGTGATGCCCGGAAGCCCTGAATCTCAACGTCGTCCGGTATTTCCCCCACAAACTTTGGTCTTAAAAGATGCCAAGGCGATCGCGGAACAAGTCCCCTCGGTTCAACAGGTTGCTCCCTCTTTAAATGGCAGTGAATTAATGACCTATCGCAGTAATAATGCTTCGGCTTCTATTGTGGGAACCACACCGGAATATTTATCGGTGCGAAATTTTGATCTGGCTAAAGGTCGATTTATTACGGAGTTAGACTTAAAACGAAATGAACAAGTTGTGGCGTTAGGGTCAGAATTAGCAGAACAATTATTTAGAAGTGAAGATCCGATTGGGAAATCAGTTCGACTGCGAAATCTGAGTTTACAAGTGGTGGGAGTCATGCAGCCTAAAGGCTCCAGTTTTGGCAATAATGAAGATATGAATGCCTTTGTTCCTCTGACAACAATGGCGAATCGAATTGTGGGAAATCGCTCGCCCTACGGAACCCAAGTTACTTTTATTTCTATTAGCATTGATAGTCAGGATAATATGAGAGCCGCCCAATTTCAAATTGAAAATTTATTGCGGTTACGTCATAAAATCACCAGTGAAGATGATTTTACCGTCCGCAACCAAAAAGATTTAATGAATATTTTGGGTAGTATTACCGGAGCTTTAACCCTTTTATTAGCAGCAACCGCCGCCATTTCCTTGTTAGTTGGTGGAATTGGGATTATGAATATTATGCTGGTTTCTGTCACCGAAAGAACCCAGGAAATTGGACTTAGAAAAGCGATCGGAGCCACCCAATCGGATATTTTAATTCAGTTTATGATTGAATCCGTGATTTTATCGGCGGCTGGGGGTTTTATTGGTACTTTAATCGGTGTCGGTGGGGTTTTAGTCGTCGGTGTTTTCAGCCCTTTACAAGCGGGGGTGTCTACGGTGGCGATTGTCACCGCCGTTAGTATTTCTGGGGCTATTGGCTTATTTTTTGGGGTTGTACCCGCGAAACAAGCCGCTAAACTTGACCCGATTGTGGCTTTAAGAAGTATTTAATTGGGGCTTGGCGATATTAGGAATTGCTCAGGCGTGAAAAATCGATCCAAACCCTGATCAAATTCCGAACTATAGCGAGTCTAAATGAATTGTACACTCATAATAATAAAGATTATTAATCCCAAAAAATACCCCGATGTCTTTGTAGGGGCGAGGCGCGCCTCGCCCCTACGAGGAATTAGATTTTAAGTCTGATGTACAACTGATTTAGACTTACTATAGAGGGTTTTCTATTCAATATTGCTCGTCGTTGCTCCTTGAGTATCGAGTTGTAAAACCTTAACTTCTGGGTTGACGCCCTCTTGTTTCCAGGCACTCGTCATAGCCTCGGCTACCCTAGGGGCGGAAACCCCATCGGTTAAGGCTAATAAGGTCGGCCCGGCCCCACTAATCACTAATTCAAAGGCTCCGGCTGTTAATGCTGCTGTGCGGACGGCTTCAAACCCTTTAATTAGGGATTTTCGATAGGGTTGATGAATTTTGTCCTGAAGGGCTACCCTTAACCAGTCGGGGTGTCCGGTTTCTAACCCGCGAATTAATAACCCCAGATGGGCGGTATTGAAAATCGCATCTCCCCGACTATAGGTTTGGGGGAGAACTTTTCGGGCTTGGGCGGTGGATAATTCAAAATCGGGAATTGCCAGAACTGGAATTAGATCGGAATGCCAAGGAATGGGGCAAATTTCCCAGCCGATGCCATTTTCTCCTCTGGATACGGATAATTGACAATTGCCTAATAGGGCGGGAACCACGTTGTCCGGGTGTCCCTCCATTTCAATCGCCAATTGCAAGATATCTCTTTGATTTAAGGGATTTCCAGCTAAGGTATTTGCCCCTAATATTCCTGCGACAATGGCCGTGGCGGAACTGCCTAAACCCCGGGCTAGGGGAATGCCCAAATCAATTTCTATGTGAACGGGGGGCGGGGTTTGACCTAGGTGCTGATAAACCCGAATAAAGGCTTGATAGGCTAGGTTACTCTCATCGGTTTGGACGGCCGCGGCTTCTGTGCCTTGAACCGTAATTTTTAGAGCCTCAGTTAAAGTATTTTTTAAATTAGAAAAACGGAGCGTGTTATAAAGAGTCAGGGTGGCTCCAATACAATCAAATCCTGGCCCCAGGTTAGCAGTTGTGGCGGGAACGGTGACAGTAACAGTGTTAGGCATGGGGAATTGGGAATTACGAATTACGAATTACGAATTACGAATGGGTTTTGGGTAAGAGGTAATCTTGCTATAGGGAAGAAAAGATTTCACCTTCGGGGTTTGGGCATTAGTTTATGTCCTAATTGTCGGGCGCGATCGCTATGTCGCCTTGTCTTTATTTTTCTATTTTGCCCTAGGATTGATCTGATAGAACAAATTAAACTTATTGAATTGACAACACTATGTTACAGCCCATTGAAACCGTAAAACTGTTTAAAAAACAGCCAGAACAACCCTATCTGGCCAATCAAGTTATTTTTGAGGAGGGCCAAACCGGAAATGTTTTGTATGGCATTATTGAAGGGGAAATCCAGTTATGGGTGAATGGGAAAGTCGTGGAAACTCTAACGGCTGGAGATGTGTTTGGGGAGGGTGCTTTAGTTCAACCCGATCACACACGAGCGTCCACGGCGATCGCTAAAACCGATTGTCTTTTAGCCACCATGGATAAATCTCGGTTTCTGTTTGCGGTTCAGCAAACCCCCATGTTTGCCCTAGAAGTTCTCAAAAGTTATTCCGATCGCTTACGTCGGTTAAAACACTCTATTTAAACCTAATTAATCTGAGTTATTGTCTCCAAGGAAGAAGGTTTTAAACCATTAATATTCGGGTTTATCGAAGAAATATTTTCACAGTCGAGTTCTTCTCCCAGGTAAATTCCTAGGGATCTGGCCGTTTCTACCCAAAATCCCTGGGGGTCAACCAGTAGGGGACTATCGGCAAACACCTGAGCTAAGGGAATAGTGGTGACAGCATTATTATGCCAAGCCACCATCACCCCGTAGGTTTCCTGGGCAATTAAATCGACGGCCACCTTGCCAAAGGCTGTGCCAATTAATCGATCCAAGGCCGAAGGAGCCCCACCCCGTTGAACATGGCCCAGGACGGTGACTCGGGCTTCAACCCCCAGATTTTTTTCGATTTCCGTGGCCACATATTCGCCAATTCCCCGCAGTCGGACTTCTCCCAGGGCGTCTTTATAATATCGGCTTTCCCCGTCGGCGGTTTTTGCTCCTTCAGCAACTACCACAATGGCAAATTTCCGTCCCCAAAGATTGCGTAACTCGCGAATGCGTCTACAGAGGGTTTTAATCGAATAGGGAATTTCTGGGATTAAAATAGCATCAGCCCCGCCAACAATGCCCGAATATAGGGCTAAATGTCCGGTTGTCCTTCCCATTACTTCCACCACCATCACCCGGTCGTGGCTGGCGGCGGTATAACTCAACCGATCTAAACAGTCTAAAATCGTGGTGACGGCGGAGTTAAAGCCCACGGATAATTCGGTATGGGCGACATCATTATCAATGGTTTTGGGGACTGCGACTAAATTCCAACCGCCTTTTTCAGCAAGTTTCTGCAAAATTGCTAGGCTACCATCTCCGCCAATGGCGATCAAAGCATCAAGTCCTAAATCATAATAAGCCTGAATAATATCATCTGTCTTGCCTTCATTATCTCCCTTGTTAATCGACCCTAAAATAGTTCCCCCCATACTTAACAATGGGTCAGTGCCGTGCCGTTCTAAACCATAGGAATTTAATATTACACTTTTTCGTTCAATCAGCCCCTGAGTGGCATAGGGAATGCCTCGGACTTCCCAGTTATATTCAGATGTGGCATGATTGACAACAGCCCGAATTACGGCATTGAGACCCGGGCAGTCTCCGCCACTGGTAAGAATGCCAATTCGTTTACGTTTGTTCATCTTAAATTTAAGCCAAATCGTATACCCTTGAATAGTACAGATTTTCGATCAATTTGTTAATACTGTTAGGGACAAAATTAGTGTTTTTTATTGTTTCTTAACGTTAATTGAAAAAATTTTTTTTGAGATTTCCCCAGGAAACCACCTCAATTAACTAAATCTTGATTGTCAGAATATCAGGGTTTAAAACCCTTAACCTGGGGATAAGCTTTTGCGACTCGCTCAAAATAACCAAACCACCGAAAGTCATCTAATCAAAATAAAAATACTGATTTTATTAAAATTAAAGAAAGAAAGAAGCTCAACAATCAAGACTTGTGCTACAGTCTATCCCTAGTTGTGGCTTGAATCATCAAGTCCCTTTAAATTTTGCCGCAAGGAGTTAATAATATGGCGTTAAGAGTAGGAATTAATGGTTTTGGTCGCATTGGTCGTTTGGTGATGCGGTCGGCCATCAATAACCCTGATATTGAGTTTGTGGGAATTAACGATCTAGTTCCTCCCGATAATTTAGCCTATTTGTTCAAATATGATTCCACTCACGGGGTATTTCCGGGGGTGGTGGAAGCTAAGGAAGATGGCATTCTGGTCGATGGACATTTTATTCGCTGTACGGCGATCAAAGACCCGACCCAACTCCCCTGGAAAGATGATAAGGTGGATTATGTGGTCGAGTCCACGGGGTTATTTAGTGACTACGACGGCGCCCACAAACATATTGAAGCGGGTGCTAAACGGGTGATTATTTCCGCACCCACGAAAGATCCCGATCAGGTGAAAACTCTGTTAGTGGGGGTGAACCACGAAACCTTTGACCCCGCTTCTGATTTAATTGTTTCTAATGCTAGTTGTACTACTAATTGTTTAGCCCCGGTGGCTAAGGTAATTCAAGATAACTTTGGGTTAGCTGAAGGGTTAATGACCACCATTCACTCGATGACCGCTACTCAACCGACGGTTGATGGCCCTAGTAAGAAGGACTGGCGGGGGGGACGGGGTGCGGCTCAAAATATTATTCCGTCGTCTACCGGGGCGGCTAAGGCTGTAACTTTGGTCTTACCTGCTTTGAAAGGAAAACTGACGGGAATGGCCTTTCGAGTTCCGACTCCGAATGTGTCTGTAGTTGACTTGACCTTCCGCACCGAAAAAGCCACCAGCTATCAGGAAATCTGCGCGGCGATGAAAGCAGCAGCCGAGGGCCCGATGAAAGGTGTTTTAGCCTATACGGAAGATCAAGTGGTTTCTTCAGATTTTATCACCGATCCTAGTTCTAGTACCTTTGATGCTAAGGCCGGGATGGAACTGAATGCTAATTTCTTTAAGGTTGTGGCTTGGTATGACAATGAATGGGGTTATTCTTGTCGCGTGATTGATTTAATCACAGCCATGGCGAAAAAAGACGGTATTCTGTAAATTACAGAAACCGGGTTTCTGTGATAGAAACCCGGTTTCTAGGAACTGGGTGCAGGTTAACACTCTAGCGCCAATCTCCCTGAACTGTAAACGCCGCCCAATAATAGGGAGACTGCCATTTTCCCGATTTCCACATCTCTAACTGTGCCTCTCTTAAGGCGATAATGGGATTCTTACCCTCCTTCAATATCGGCTGATAAAATCGAGTCATTAACTCAGAAGTTGACGCATCATTAACACTCCATAAACTAACAACAACCCGCCGCGCACCAGCATACATAAATCCTCTTGTCATCCCCACTAAACCTTCCCCTTTCGTCTCTTTGCCTAAGCCCGTTTGACAAGCACTTAATACTACTAATTCCGCAGGTAAATTCAAGTTAAAAATATCATGGAGACGCAAAAATCCATCCTCAGCTTGTCCTTGTTGATTAAATAGGGAAAACACCACTCCCGATAGTTCAGGATTAACAGAATCGAGTAAACCATGAGTAGCAAAATGAACTATTTGATATTCGGATAAATTGGGATTTTTGGCTTCTTCTAGGGAGGCTTGAAAGTCTAGGGCTTGTAACCTTTGATTTTCGGGAACTAATGCTAGAATTTTCTCAGCTTCGGTGCGGGTATACTCCAGACGGCCATAAGCTTTGGGCCCTTCCCCAATACCTAAATTACGGGTAGCCCGTTTGAGGGCTAAGTTGTCGAGGGTTTCCGGGTATTGTTGGGGTGCATTTCTAGTAACGCGAGAATCATTAATGCTGAAAACGGGGTCGGCTAATACCGCGATCATTTTGGCTACCGTTGGGCGATTTTGTAGTTGTTCTCGTTGAATAGCAATGGTTGAAGTTGAGGGAGAGGTAACAATTTCATGCTCTATTAAAAGGGGTGTATTAGGTTGAGATGGAATAGGTAAGGCGGCAAAGGGAATATATTGTAATACCCCATCCCCCACAATTAATAAACGTTTATTTCCCAGTTGAGACGCAACGGGTTTTAGTAATATTTCACTGAGGGGAAGTCCGCTTTCTACGGAAGTAGATTCATTAATCTCTCGCCAAGGTTTGGCAATTTCTTCTATTTCACTTTGTTTAGGTAAAATATAGCTGGTAATACTATTTTTAGTTACAGCCCAGAGATAACTGCGGTCTTCTCCCAAGGAATATTCTAATAGTAAGGTATCATCATCAAGGACTTTTTCTTGGATTTCTTGTAAATTTAAGGGTTCAGGATATTTAAGATTGGCATAACGGGGACTGGTAAGGCGAATTTTAGCTTTCAGTTCGTTGAGTTGATTGATTAAAGATTGAGATTGTTGTTTAATTTCATCGAGTTTTTGTTGGGTATATTCAGCGCTTAAGAGTTCCTGTTTGCGACGTTCTACGGCGTTGAGTTGCTGTTGTAAATTCTGTTCTTGTTCTAATAGTTTGGGGTCAGCACCTTGGCGGATATTGGCACCCGCTTCGGTGAGGAGTTCTACAAGACTTCGAGCGCGACTGCTTTCGCTGGCGTGGAGGGCTTTGGCATCATATCCCTGGGAGGGGTTTTGTTGATGCAGTTGCATTAATAGGTCGATATAGAATTGGTAATAATCTTGAACGGTGGCAAAATAGGATTGTCGGAGTTCCTGACTACCTATTTTTGTGCGGAGGTCTTCAATAATGGTAATGGCGGCTTCAATGTTAGTCAGAGATTGATTAAAATTGCCTCTATCTCTTTCTATTCGAGCTATTGTCGCTAACTCGGATGCTTGATTACTAAGATTTCCCATCCCTTGCCATAGTTGTAGGGCTTGGTTATAGTATTTAAGTCCTTTCTCGTAATCTTTTAAGAAGTAATAGGTATTAGCAGCACGGGAAAACTCAAGAGCTTTAAAATTTGGATTGGGCAAGGTTTCAATGATTTGAATTGCTTGGTTGAGATATATTATTGCTTGATCTTTATCTCCTAATAAGCTATATACCATAGCCAATTTTACCAGGGTTTCTGCTTCCCAAATAGGGAGTTTTTGAGCTTGGAATATTTGCAGTGACTGATTTAGATATGCCTGCGCTTGTTGGTAATTTTTTGACCAATAATAGATACTACTAATAGCATTGAGAATCTTAGCTTCTTCTGACTGGTTATTCAATGATTGCCAAAGAGAACGTGCCTGTTCATAGTAGGAAATAGCTTGTTTTGTATCGTCTAAAGTGTAATAACTTAAGCCAATGTCTGAGAGCATCTCGGCTTGACCTGCCGAATCATTGAGAGCTTCCCAGAGGGAAAGAGCTTGTTTTTGGTAGGATAAACTGGTGTCAATATCGCCTAGCTCTCTGTAAAGTTGACCTAAAAATTGAAAAGTCCTAGCTGTCTGATTTTTTTCTCCCAGATCTTGCCAAATAGAAATGGCTTGGTTGTAGTAATTAATCGCTTGCTGATAATTACCTAAATTGCTGTCACTAGCACCCATAAGTTTTAGCAAGCTGGCTGCCTCACTTTTCGAGTTAATAGCTTGCCAATGGGAAAGAGCTTGTTGGAATTGAGCGATCGCACTCTGATTATTACCTAATGATTGGTAAATTAATCCCAAGGCTTTCAGGGTATTAGCAGCATTTGCAGAGTCTTTTTCGGCTTCATAGAGGGTGATGGCTTGGTTATAATAAGCGATCGCTTGCTCGAAATTGCCTAGAGATTTGTATGCCTCAGCGATTTCTCCCAGAACGTGAGCTTCTTTAGTTTTTTCTCCAGTTGTTCGCAACAGAGGTAATGCTTGTTTGTAGTAAGATATAGATTGCTGTAGTTGATTCAATTTTTGGTAAGCCAGCCCAATCCTAACTAAAGAAGTGATTTGATTGGGAATATTTTTTTCAGCTTCAGATAATTTTAATGACTGGTTTAAATAGTTAATTGCCTGTTGTTGTTCGTCCAATTGGGAGTAAGCAATACCAATACTACCCAGAGTTTTAGCTTCTCCATGTTGATCGGCTGCGGCTCGAAATAACTGGAGCGCTTCTTGATATTTTGCGATCGCTTGTTTCAAGGATTCTACAGTTTCTTGATTTTGGAGTTGCAAGGCTTCAGCAAATGCTTTTTCAGCAAGTTCTTTAGCTGTCTGTTGTTCGGTAGTAGCTGGCTGTTGTGCTATATTTGATATTGGTTTTTTGGCTTGATTAAAAAGGGGTTTGGGTGTGGCGATCGCTAACACTCCAGGGAAAAGAAATAATATAATTGTTAGTAATGCAGTCCCCCAAAATTTATTTTGTTTATTCATTGGTTTAGGGAATATTTTTTATTTTTATTTAACATTCAATTTCTTTAAAAATCCGTAACGGTTCATTCACTAGGCTAATTCCCTTAACGCATTTTTATACTTTTCGCTCCCTTGTTTATAAATTTGCATTGCTTTGTCAAATTCAGATTTACCAATAGTTGAGGAATTATCGGAGTGATTATTCTGTGCTTTTTCGGCGAGAGAATGCAAAAAGACTAGGGCTTCTGCTAACAGTTCATCAGGTAATTCTCTGGCTAAGGTAACAATTTTTTGGCGCATTTCTTGAGTCATGGTTATTGCCTATTATATTTTAAAGTATAACAAAAGACATCTGATCACGGCTTAATCCGGTTTTTTATAACATATTAATATTCCTCTTAACTTATCAAGTGCAAGGGCGTTCCTACGGTTACGGGTTGCTCAATCTTTACCTGTCCTACTAACCCATCACGGGAAATGATTTTCACTTTTCCTGTACCATTAATAGCAGTAAATATTGTTCCCGTTGTCACCTTTCTTAAATCAATTCCCCCTAACCATAATTGGGCAGTTTCCCCACTGACTGCCGTTACAACTGCTTGGGCGGGAGATTGGGGAGAATCAATAAAATAGGGCAGTTGTTGTTGATACCCACTCCCCACTTTAACTTCATAACGGGGAACTTGGTTGTATCTTTCAGGAATTTCTGGGAGAATGTTTTGAAATACTCGTTCAATATTGTTGTCTTCCTGCCAGAGATAATAAGTTAGTAAATAACTAAATAGACCACATTGAAAACCATTAATATTTTCTTCCCGCGCCAGTTGGTTTAGGGAAGTTGCTGCTAATACGACCCCTTTAGCTACCCCGGTTTGATAGCCTTTAACAAATTGTTCAGGAGATAAATTTAATCGAGATAACCAATGTTGCTGATAGTTTTTTTCATCAGAAGAAACTAAAATATTTTCACCTCCGGCGCGGGAACGCACCCGGACTTCTCGGGTTGCTCCACCGGAAAAACAACTATCTAAAACCACCGTCACATTTTCGGTTTTCAGGGCTGACATTAATAAAAATAAGGTATGCCCCATAATATCTTGGACAACTCCCCCAACTTCTGGATATCCGGTGGGTAAGTTACTATTAATAGGAACAAAGGTTCCATTTAATCCTTGTCTATCTCCTAATCGGGTTATAATGGGGTCAGGATCAAAAATGCGGGAACCATGCCCAGAATAGTGATAAATCACAATATCTCCGGGTTTAGCTTGTTTGATTAAATGTTCTTCAAAGGCGGTTAAAATTCCTGTCCGAGTGGCTTCTGTTTGGGGTAAAATATAAATATCTTTGGGATTAAACCCGAAACGATGAATTAACAAATAGCGCTGTAAATCTACATCGTTGATACATCCTTCTAGGGGGGAGGAGGCATATTGATTAATCCCTACTAATAAAGCTAATTTGCGGGGTGTACTTTGGGCAAGGACTTTGCCAGCTTGTTCAGCTTTTTGTCGGAATAGGAATTGATTAATTCCCAGAGTTGCTAGTGCTGAACTTGCAAATTTGAGGAAATAGCGGCGAGTGTTACGAGTCATGATATACAGCCTTATCGTACTACAGGTTAAGTTGTTTTTGAAGGGGTTACTTAACATTATAGTCTTTGCTAATATTAGATAACCCATGGAATAGGTTAGAGTTGATCAACACCCATCTTGCAAAAATAGACTTTTTAGTCAATATTGAAGATATCACCTTTGCTAACGTCCTATCCATGTCAGACTCAAACCCAAAGATTAACCCTCCTGAACGGGGATATCTGACGCTTCTCCTCCCCCTGGCGGTGGTTTTGTTTATCCTCCAAAAAGCATTCCCCTTAGCGATTTTAACCGTTGGGGGATGGGGGTCTTGGCGGATGTGGAAATACTATCAACAGCGTCAACAAAATCAGTTAGCCACCTTGGATGAGGTGTTTTATCGGTTAATTCGGGAAAACCAAGGACGAATTACGGCTTTAGATTTAGCCATGCACACCCAACAGTCGGGGACAAAAGTACAGGAATATCTCGACCAACGAGCCACGGAGTTCGCCGCCCAATATGAAATTACCGACGTGGGCGGGATGATTTATTATTTTCCCACCGCCCAACCGTCTCAGACCGTTGAAAACCCTCCCCCGGTTGTTTCTCCAGAAAACCCTAATTCCGTGGTTTTATTTCCTGTCAACCCGGCTTCTGGTTCTATTTTACCCGAAACCTTAAATCAGTCGGAACTCGCCCAACGGTTAGGGGTACATCCGACTACCCTGAGCAAGTGGAAAACTAAACCGGAATTTCCCGCCTGGAGTTATCAACGTGACCCGGATGCTATCTGTTGGAGTTATTCGGCGGAAACTAAACGGTTTTCCCCCCAAAAGTCTAACAAAAAAATTAGTAAAATTAGTGAGTTAATGAAGAAAAATAAAGTTTAGGAATCCTACAAATTCTATTGTTACAATAATTTCATAGTCATCCCCCAATTATTATGCGTCCTTTTCGTTCTCAACCTCCGATTTTACCAAAAATTAGCACCATGCCTCGCAGAAAAACCGAAGCTACTCTCTACCGGAGTTTATATCAATTGGCGGTAGAGAAAAAACGGTTACAAGAGGAATTAGCTAGTTTAGGACAACGCTTTGAAACTGTTACTCAACGTTTGGAGCAGATTGAAAGTCAAATTCAAGGGTTGGAAACCGACGTTAAACAAATTGCTCAACCTAAACCTATAGAAACAAAAACTACCCCATCTCCGACTTCAACTCCTAATAAACCTAAACCCGGTTCAGTTTCAACTTTTACTTTAGACTATTAGTGGGGTGGAATTTGATCATTTAAGCAAACACGAAGACACTAAGACACGAAGGAGGAGAGTTTTGGTTTAATTAGCTTAATCTATTTCTTCTTCTTGGTTGGCTTCATCTTCTAAGGCTTGAATTTGTAGTAATAATTCTTCTTCTTGAACTTCAAATTCTTCTTCGGGAATATCCCCCATATCAAAGGCTAACTGGAGGGCTAATAACCGCTTTCCTAAGTTTTCTTTATCGTCTAGTTCGGCTTCCGCCCTTTCTAGGAGTTGTTCCCCAATCCAGATTACACCTTCAAAGGGGGCTGTGATCGGAGATAGTAATAATCGTAATACCATAACGGCTCTAATTAAGGGTTGAGTTGGGCGAAATTAAACGGGGCTGTAAAGTTATTATAGCGAATTCGCAGGCGGTTATTAAAATGGTGATCCAGTTCTTCTATTTTATCACCAAATTGCGGTTCTGTATCCCAGGGAATTAAATAGGCGGCGTTATAAATCATGGCAATGGTTAAATTATCGTTTTCGACAAGTTCTTCTGCGAAAGGGTTTAATGTCTGTTGGAATTTATCGATAATTTCCTGTTGACGATTTTTCATCGCCCATTCAATTTCCTGACCAATACGAATGACTTCATCCATACTCAGACGTTTACCTTCTAGGCTATCTCGTTTTTCCCTTAATTGCTGATTTTCTGTCATTAATAGGTTTAATTCTTCGGTTTCTTCCCAAAATATTTTGACCCCTACTTCCCGTTTTCCTTCTAATTTATGAAATAATTCTTTTAATCGCTCTTGATAGGGGATAATTAATTGTGCTTTTACACTTTCCCAATCTTTAACAATTAATCCAAATTGCAACGGTAAAACGCTTCGATACCCATGTTGCATCACCTTTTCTAATACGTCTTCATGGCCTAATAGGTTTCGCCGACTGGCTAAATAACGTTCTTGTTGAGTCTCGGAATATAAAAAGCTAAACTCATCAATGGGATGGGTTTGTATGGGTTGTTTGTCTAACCCATGTAAGGCTAAGGGTCGGACTCGGTTGGTCGGTAAAATTCCGTATAAATATAAACCATTTCCCATAATTAAACCCTATTAATTAAACCCGTCGGGTGTATCAGCGATCGCACCAATATCTACAGGACTTACGCACCCAATCAAAGAAACCGAGGTTTTTTACGCAAATACTTCGTTTTGACCAACAGATTCTCTAAAAAACCCGGTTTCTGGAGCCTCATGCGTAAGTCCTAACCTATTATAAACCTTAACGTTAAACTCCCCAATATAGCAGGAAAAATAATATAATAGTTAGATCGGTTTGGAGGTTAAGACTAATCTGAGTTTTGCATGAATTAAGTTGATTTGTGCTAACCCTAAATCTACACTTCCCTCAACTACAATTCCCGCATTCATTAACCGATCTAATAATTCCAAAATCGAAGGGTTTTGGGTGGTTTCCCCTGGATAATAAGTTCCTGATTTGGGTAATAATGTTCCAAATTCTGATAACTCAATATTCAAGTCTTCTGGGTCTATTTCAAAGATTTCACATAGTTTTAATACCTGAATTTCTAATTGTCGTAAACTCTCCGCCGCCCGGTCTAATTCCTCCTCGGTTAGAGTATTTCCTTCCATCCGTCGGATGACTTGGGCTTCCATTAACTGTCGAATTAGTTCTACCAAGGTCAACACCAATGGCGCTAAACCTGCATCTTTTTGAGAAGATTTCGGCGTAATACTTGTTTCTATCGAAGGTTGAGAAGATGACATTTGTTTAAAATGTTATACCCTACCAGAATAACAGGGTTTTATTGTTACTGGAAAATTATTAATACTTTTATTTTTTATAGATAGGACTTACGCACCGTCGGTCCAGAAACCGGGTTTTTTAGATAATATGTGGGTCACAACCAAGTATTTTCACAAAAAAACCCGGTTTCTTTGGTTGGGTGCGTAAGTCCTGACAGAAAAACCATATTTTGATCACGATCGCTATTTTACCCTACAGCACAAATTGGCGATTTTGTCAAGATAGCCCTTTGGGGTTGAGCCCTTTCCCTCAAAAATCCGTGCATCGCCAGGTGAGAATTTAGTCAGGAAATCATCATATTTGACGAAATAATCAGGGTTCTAGCCTCGATTTTGACCTATAGACACAATAAGCCCTTGAGCGATGTTTTTTATATAGTACCAGAACCCCTATAATCTCGTCAACTATTTGAGAGTAATTTTCAATAAAATATCAGGATTTCCTGACAATCTTTTAAAAAACAAAACAATATTGAGAAAATGATAAGAAAAAATTAACATAGGAACAGTTAAAGAGAACAATCTCCAGAATATTGCTAAACTAAAATACAAGCATTTCATAGCCACAAAGCCATGACCGTTGCCAAAGCCAAATTTTTAAGATTAGAGGAATTTCTGAAGTTAGCGGAAACTAAACCTGCTGGCGAATATATTGACGGTGAAATCATTCAGAAACCCATGCCAAAGCCTCGCCATTCTCGACTTCAAGGAAAGTTAATTAATGCCATCAATGAAGTCACAGAAACAGAGAAAATTGCCTATGCTTTTCCCGAGTTGCGTTGTACCTTTGGGGGTCGTTCAATTATTCCTGATATCGCCGTCCTGCGTTGGCAAAATATTCAATTAGATCAGCAGGGGGAACTCAGTGATAATACACTAATTATTCCTGATTGGTCAATTGAAATTCTTTCCCCTGATCAAAAAGCAAATCGTGTGATCGATAACCTTTTACACTGCATCAAACATGGCTGCCAATTGGGATGGATGATTGATCCTGATGACTATTCTATTTTGATTTTTTCTCCTCAACAAGAGCCTAATGTGTTTAGAGGTTCTTGTCAATTACAAATCTTAAAAGATATTAATTTAGAACTAACCGCCGAACAGGTTTTTACCTGGTTAAAAATAGGCAAATGATTAATTAAAATAAAACCCTAGGGGGTCGGTTAGTGTAGGGAGCATCCCGAATTTGCAAATATATCCTACAAAATCGGGATGCTCCCGATCAGGACTTACGCGCTGACAAAAAAATAAGAGTGAAGTTAATCTATCACTCTTATTTAGATTTTATGATATCTAATATGATGTCCGCTTAATTAATGTGATGCTTTTCTTGTAGAGACTTAGTAGACAAACTCCCTACAAGAAAAGCAGTCAGACTAACATCATATTGTCTAAGCTTTAGCAACCGCCGAACCCACCAAAACCTCCCAAAAGAGAGTTTAAAGATGCTGAAGGTTGATTTAGCATCTTCTGAACCTGAGCAGCAGGACTTTGTGACAATTGCTGTTGCTGCTGCTTCATCAGCAACAGCAACTTATGGTCTTTTATCGCCAATTTAGCATTATGGTTTGAATTCATGATCTTTTCCTCCTATTGGGAGAGAGAAACAATAATCTAATCGTAGCTAGGTCAACCCGATATGTGTCCAGATTTTTCTAGGGAATGCTAATATAGAAAAATATAGAAAAACCTGGAAAACCCTGGAAAATATTGACAAATCAGGATCAAATCTAATATAGTAGACCTACCGTTAAATAATCCTTCTCATAATGATTATAATATGCAATCTATGGATGTTAAGGAAACAGTCGATCGCTTGGTCTTTGCGGAAACAGGGAAACACTTGAGCGGTATTCAAAAGAAAGTAATAAAAGGAATCTGCCAGGAGCAAAGTTACGGTGATATTAGTGAAAAATCTAGTTATAATTATAAATATGTTGCTGGCATAGCCGCCGAACTTTACAAAATTATCTCAAAACAATTAGGATTACAAGAAAAATCTGTCAATTACTCAACTTTTATTAGCACAATAGAGGCAGCAAAAATGCGAAATATTGGCTCACAGGTTGTTAATGCAAATGATGTTAATGTTTTAGGCAATCATAATTTTAATATTTATTCAAATACTTCTAAATCCGATCATAATGATATTTCACAAGCAGAAATTAATTCTATATCTAATTACCAAGAGTTACTAATTGCACCCAAGATCACTAAATTTTACGATCGCACTTCTGACCTCGCCACCCTTTCAGAATGGATACTAACTCAAAATATTCCGTTAATTGCTGTATTAGGATTAACCGGAATTGGCAAAACTACTCTAGTTAAAAGATTTATTGAGTTAAACCATCAACAATTTGAAGTAATTATTTGCAGAAACCTCAAATTTCCTAAATCATTAAATAATTTACTGACTAATATTTTAAATAATTTATCTGATCAAAATAAAAGTTTGACAAATATCGAAGATCGATTAACTAAGTTATTTGAAATATTACGTCAGAAAAAATGTTTAATTGTTCTGGACAATCTGGAAAATATTTTTATGAATGGTCAACTAGCAGGACAATATCAGCCAGAATATGGTGATTACAAAACTTTATTTGAAATGACAACTCAAATTGAACATCAAAGCAGTTTAATTTCGATCAGTCAAGAAAAATGTCGAGAAATGGTATCTTTAGATGATGATTTAGGTCTGATTAAAACATTAGAATTAAACGGCTTAAATGATGTAGAGTTTTTGAGCGAGTTCAGATTAACAGATCGAGAAAATTGGTCGAAATTAATTGATTTATACGATGGTAATCCTTTATATTTAAAGCATATTGGAACTTTAATTAAAGACGTATTTTCAGGTAAAGTCAGCAATTTTCTTAATGAAAATAGCACATTATTGAATGAAGATTTAAAGTCAATTTTTAATCAAAAATTTATCGAACTATCGACAATAGAACAACAAATTATTTTTGCACTCACTCAACCCAAAAAATCATTTTCCATAGATGATTTGAATTCGTGTTTATCTTCGCCTATAACCGATATTGCTGATGGCTTACGGTCTTTAAATAGACGGTATTTATTAAAAAAGATAGGAGAGAATGAAAGTTTATTTACTCTCAAACCCTTATGGATAGAGTATGCGATCGCCAAGTCCCAAATTTTTCTAAAATAAGTTAATGAGAAAGGCGATCGCTTGTTTTATTATCAAGAAACTTCTAGCTCTGTAAGTTTTAGCCTGGATGGAAAGCAAGTAGCAATAAGTGGTAGTAACGGTAAAGTTTTACTGCGGCCTGTGAGAAACTTAGAGTTAGTGTAACCCTTGATAAATATAGCAATGAGTCAAGATACCAGTAAGTTAAGCAGGTTTAGAAAGGTTATTGGTGGGAAGCATAGATTTTTAATGAACCTGCCCCTACAGATGATTATAGATCAGTTTTTAAAGTAAAAATCCACTAATCATTCCCCCTAATAAAATAAAACCAATTCCCACATTATTCCGAAAAATTGCAGCATAAATAGGTTTAGGAAGATCGGGATTTAGCAGTTGACAATATTGCCTAGACCATAGTATAATAGAAAGGATGAGAGTTAACCAATATTCCCAATTTAGCTGAAGATTCCAGCCCAAAATTCCTAATAATATTCCCGTCCCTAAAAACAAAATTCCGACGGCATTCGCCGATTGATCTCCGAAGAAAATAGCACTGGAATTAATACCCAAACGTTGATCGTCTTCCCGATCGCTCATGGCATAAACCGTATCAAATCCCAACGTCCATAATACCGTTGCTCCCCATAAAAACCAAGTCTCGGTCTGTAAATTTCCCACCGCCGCCGTCCAACTAATTAATACAGCAAAACCCCAAGCAATTGATAACACTAATTGCGGCACCCGAAAGACTCGTTTTGCTAAAGGATAACCAATAATTACCGGAACTGCTGCGACCGATAAGCCAAAACTCAAGGGGTTTAAATAAACCGCCAGTCCCGCCGCACAAGCAAAGGAAATCACCGCCACCACAATCGCCGTTTTTACGGTCAACGCCCGGGAAGCTAGGGGACGGGTGCGGGTGCGTTCTACTTCTGGGTCAATATCCCGATCCCATAAATCATTCACCACACAGCCCGCCGCACTGGTGGCCAAAGTTCCAAAGACAATAATTAAAATTAGGCTCACCGGCGGTGTGCCATGGGTAGCCAGAAAAATTGCCCATAGTGCTGGAATCATTAAAATCAGACGTCCGGCGGGTTTATCCCATCGCAATAGCCGCATAATCGTTTGCCAAGTAGGTTCGGGGGGATTAGATGGGGTGAGCATGGCAGGTTGAATCAAAAAAATTGAATTGAATCTTCACAATATTTTGTCACATAGATCCGCCCTCGGTTTAAAATTAAAAGCAGTAGCTTCTTAGAGACTAATTATGGTCACATCAATGCCTTTGGCGAGCGGCTCTGAACTCACTGACGACCGAGATCGAATCCTAGCCGCCATTGATTTAGGCACGAATTCTTTACACATGGTTGTGGTGAAAGTGCAACCCCAACTGCCTACCTTTACGATTATTGCCAGGGAAAAAGAAACTATCCGTTTGGGAGATTGTGAGGAAAAAGGCAATCTCAAACTGGATGTAATCGAACGAGCTATTACTTGTTTAAAACGGTTTCAAGGTATTGCTAAAACCTTTAACGCCGAACAAATTGTGGCGGTAGCTACCAGTGCCGTGAGAGAAGCGCCCAATGGTCGGGAATTTATTAGCCGAGTCGCCGATGAACTGAACTTAGAAATTAGTTTAATTTCCGGTCAAGAGGAAGCCCGACGCATCTATTTAGGGGTGCTGTCGGCGATGGAATTAAATAATCAACCCCATATTATTATTGATATTGGTGGCGGGTCTACGGAATTAATTTTAGGGGATGGTTGGGAACCTCGATTTTTAAGTAGTACAAAAGTTGGTGCTGTTCGATTAACCAAGGATTTTGTCCATAGTGATCCGATTAGTCGCACGGAATTTTTATATTTACAAGCTTATATTCGAGGAACATTAGAACGGGTTGTGGATGAATTATTTTCCCATTTACAACCGGGAGAAATTCCTCGTTTAGTCGGAACTTCTGGAACTATTGAAACCTTAGTCGGAATTAAAGCCAGAGAAAAATCAGGCATAGACCCAACTCGTTTAGGTGGCTATGAGTTAACTTTAGAAGAATTGCAGGAATTTGTCAATAGAATTCGCAAATTATCCTATCAAGAACGATTACAAATTCCGGGTATGGCTGACCGTCGGGCGGAAATTATTGTCGCCGGAGCTGTGATTTTACAAGAAGCTATGACTTTGTTAAATATTCCGTCTTTAAAGGTCTGTGAACGGAGTCTGAGGGAAGGAGTAGTGGTAGACTGGATGTTAACCCATGGGTTAATTGATGATCGTCTCCATTATGGCAGTTCGGTTCGAGAAAGAAGTGTTTTAACTATTGCTCAAAAATATCAAGTTGATTTAGAACATAGTCAACGGGTGGCGGCTTTTGCCTTAAGTTTATTTGATCAGACTAAAGGATTATTACATAATTGGGGATTGGCCGAACGGGAGTTATTATGGGCGGCGAGTATTCTACATAATTGTGGATTATATATTAGTCATTCCGCCCACCATAAACATTCCTATTATTTAATTCGTTATGGGGAGTTATTGGGATTTACGGAAACCGAAATTGATGCGATCGCAAATTTAGCCCGATATCATCGCAAGAGTAGTGCGAAAAAGAAACATGAAGCCTATCAAAATCTCCCCCGCAGGTTTCGACAGGTAATTGATCAATTGCATCCTTTATTAAGGCTATCAGTCGCCTTAGATCGACGAATGATCGGGGCAATTTCTCAAGTGGTTTGTGAATATAAACCCCTGACGCGGGAATTGTATTTGAAGTTAAAACCCACCCACCCCAATGATGATTGTGCTTTGGAATTGTGGAGTTTGAATTTGAAAAAAGAATCCTTTGAAATTAACTATGGATTAAAGTTAGTGGCTAAATTAAAATCTAAGATTTAGTCGGGAACTTAGAAATCAATCCTTTCTGAATTGCTAGAATTGCGGCTTGAGTGCGATCGCGCACTTCTAACTTTTGTAAAATCGTATGAACATGACTCCTAACCGTTCCTGATGTAATATGAAGTAAATTCGCAATTTCTTGATTGTTTTTTCCTTCGACAATTAGGGCTAAAATTTCCTGTTCCCGTTGGGTTAAATCATGATCGGCGATCGCTAAATTTGGGGTTTCTCCTGATGCGATATTATCAAAAAATGTCCGAATTTCGGCTGTTACCGTTTGATCCCACCAAGAAGCACCCGCCGCCACGGAATGTAAAGCTAAAATTAGTAAATTAGGTTCAATTCCTTTTAAACAATATCCCGATGCACCCGCTTTAATTAATCGTTCAATTAGGCTTTTTTGGGAGTGAGAAGTTAAGACTAAAATCGGAATTTCAGGATGGTTTTGTTTGATTTGACGACAGGCTTCTACTCCTCCAATTCCCGGTAATCCTACATCTAATAATACCACATTTGGTAAATATTGATTTGTCAATTCAACGGCGGTTTCTCCATCAGTTGCTTCCCCAATAATTTTAATTTCGGGTTATTTTTGCAAACGAATATTTAGTCCTAAACGGAATAATTCATCATCTTCGACTAATAAAACTCTTAATAGGTTTGATGGCATTTTTACTAACTTTTTTCAAAATATTGGAAGTTTTATCGTTGAATGTCTCCCTGAGCTAGAGCCGGAAGACGAAAACAAAACATTGCCCCATTGGGGATTTTATTTTCTGCCCAAATTATACCCCCATGGACTTCAATAATTTGTCGAGTTAAGTATAATCCTAATCCTGAGCCTTGGGCTTGGCGATCGCTATTTCCCTGATAAAATCGCTTAAATAAATTGGGCAATTCGGCGGGGGTTATTCCTAAACCCTGATCCCAAATTTTCACCACCTGAAAATTAGCTTCAGATTCTAATATTACCTCAACCCGACCCCCACGGGGAGAATGATTAATCCCATTAATTAATAAATTGCTAAAAACGCGCTGAAGTTGCAGTTGATCGCCTTTTACCCAGAGAAATCGCCGAAAATTAGAGTCCCGATAACTTAAACCTAAATAAATTCGTCGGATTGTGGCTAAATCTGTTAAATTTGCGATCGCTTCTTCTGCAATTTTAACTAAATTAATTGCTTCTAAATTGAGGTTTAATCCCTCCGTATCATGGCGGTAAATATCTAATAAAGTTTGAACTAATTGTAAGCTGTTTTGGTGAGAACGCAACATCATATCGAGAATTTTTTCTTGAGTCGAATTAATTTCACCAAATTGTCTATTTTGAAAGGATTTTAGAGTTTCAATTGCCCCTAAAAGTGGTGTTTTTAAATCATGGGTTAGAGTAGAGGCAAAATCTTCTCGAACACTGGCTAGTTTTTCGTGAGCTTGGAGTTGAACTTGTTGTTGGGCGATCGCTTCTTCATAACGACGGGCGCGATCGCTTAACCAACCCGTAACAATTAAGGCAAAAACAGCAATCACTCGATTAGCAACTGTTGCTAAATTGATAATTTCAGGACTAGGCAAAACTAAGTTAAATAACGTTAACAAACAAGCAGCTACAGTCACTTGTAAGGTAATTCTCTGATTCAAACGGGGGTGAGCTAATAAAATAGTAATTGTATAAAGATAACCAAAAACATATTCTGCGGGGGTCATATATTCTAATAAAATTACTACCGCAAAGAATCCTAAAATTAACCAATGAATTTTTAAAGTATTTTTTAAAATCATAATTTATTTCTCAATGAATTACTCTTTTTAATCTAGCTTAAAATTACCATTTTGGTCGATCCCCCTAAATCCCCCTTTTTAAGGGGGACTTTGAACTCTAATTCCCCCCTTGGGAAGGGGGGTTAGGGGTGATCTAAAACTAGAAAAAAATCAACTAACTTTCGGTTTTCTAGCTTAATTTTATTAATTGCATAATAACGAATAAGCTGTATAATCAAGATATAAGAGTTATTTCTTTTTGATTAATACACCTCCTAACGGTCAGCATCTCTTTAATTAATCTAAAAATAAGGTTTTAAAGCTTTGGCGACGATATCGGGGCGAGTCGGGAGTAAAATAACTCCAGAGAGTTTCCCAATAGAAAAATGAGACTCCATCAAAGCCGCGATCGCGCACAACTTTTACTTGTTTTTCAATTTGTTCCATGGGTACAGGATGGCGTAATGTTCCACTTAATAACCCAATAACTACCGGAACTTTACGTCTAGCAATTTGAACAGATTCATGGTCTAATTCTGAATTAAATTTGACCATACTATCTCGATAAACCTGTAAAATAATTTCATCCACTAATCCTTGATTGACCCAGGTTAACCAATCTTGTAAATACATTTCATAGGTATATTCATAGGGATTAGGGGATAGGGAAATAATACAATTAGGTTTAACTATTTTAACTTTTTTAACAATGCGTTCAACTAATTCTGTGATTTTATTTGCCCTCCAACTGCGCCATTCTTGATCATAATAATTATTGGGGGGAGACTGACCATTATGTTCTTTTTGATAGAGTTTAATTGTATATTCATCATAACCAAATTCCACAGGAAGACCGAAATGATCATCTAGTTGAATCCCATCAATGTTATATTTGATCACGACTTCTAAAATTAAATCTTCAATAAACTGTTGGACTTGGGGATGAAGGGGATTTAACCAGACATTTTCAATCGTCATCGCTTCTAAAATTTGATTCACAATCCAGTTTTTAACTTTAGTTTGATAGGAAACATCCTCGGAATTTCTTAAGGGTTCTAACTCTTTTTCTCCTTTTTGAGTTTGGGCAATCCAGTCGGGATGTCGTTGGACAATAGCGGAGTTTTTAGGCGCCATAAACCCATATTCAAACCAAGGAATTACTTTTAATCCTTTTTTGTGTCCTTCTATCACAATTTTTGATAAAATATCTCCCCCTAATTGCATTATATTTAATAAGGAATCTTGAGAACGACCCATGACTCTTTTCCCCACTGCACTTTTATAAAAGGTGCTTCCTCTATTCCAAACTACGGGATAGATAGTATTAAATTTTAGTTGGGATAATTGATCTAACGCTCGATTAATTCCCCAGGGGAAAAATAAGACTCCACTACTAACATTAGTTAACCAAACTCCTCTAATTTCCTTGGGGATAATTACAATCGGTTGGGAAGATGTGGGCGGAATTAAAAGGGCGATCGCTAAAATTAATGATAAAATTAAACTGGAAATCCCATAGATAATTAAGCTAGTTTTTTTTGTGAATTTCATTATTATACCGCAGATAAAATATTGATCATTCCTAGGAAGTTTGCTATCCATATTAGTGTCAACTTTAGCCCTAGAAACTCCTGCTTTAACCCTTAGATTAGATCCCCCTAAATCCCCCTTAAAAAGGGGGACTTTGAATTTTAATTTTTGGGGTTACTGGTGGGGTAAGTGTATCCATTTCCCCCTTTTTTAAGGGGGTTAGGGGGGATCTAAATTTTAATATAATTTTTGCCATTGCTGATCAATATTTTGGGTGGTATCAATAGTAGTAAGATAGTTTTTTTCGGAATCTGTAAAAGGTTGAGATGTGATACGTTGAGAGGTTAATAAATCAACAGTTGCATCAGAAATATCTCCTTGACGTTGTTGCAAACGTTCTTGTAAAATATCCATGGGTGCGGTACATTCAATAATTTGTAGGGGTAATTGATGGGTATGACAGGTTTCTATGACTTCTCCCCGTCGTTCCTGTTGTTCATATTTGGCATCTAAAATTACCCAAAATCCTTGTTTTGCTAATAATAATCCTAACTCTAATAACCGTTTATAGGTCTTTTCTGTCATCTCTGGAGTATAGATTTCTGCTCCTCCTGACTCATAAAGAGGAACATTTGCTAAATGTTTTCTAACTGCATCAGAACGAATATGAATAGCATTTAATCGTTTTGATAATTGGCGGGCGGTTGTGCTTTTTCCTGACCCCGACAACCCAGACATCATCACTATTCCCCCTAAGGATTTACGAGTATATTGCCAAGCTAATTTATAATATTGAGTTGCTTCTTGTTTGGCTATTTCTTTTTGGGCTTCAGTAATGGCTGAATCATCTAATATTAAGGAATTAACTTTAGCTCTAACATAGGCTTGACGGGTTAAATAAAAGGGTAATAATTGTAATCCTTCCCAGTCTCCAGTTTGTTCAATATAGGTATTTAAAAACCTATTTCCTAAATCAGCCCGTCTCCGTGCTTCTAAGTCCATAACTACAAAAGCGACATCATAAATTACATCTACAAACCGAAATTCTTGATTAAATTCAATTCGATCAAATAGTAATATTTTATCTTGATAAATACAGATATTTTTTAAATGTAAATCTCCATGACATTCTCGAATCCATCGATTTTGAATCCGACTTTCAAAAACAGGTTTATGGGTTTCAAAAAATTGATCTGTATATTGTTTGGTTTGTTCATATTGTTCTTGAGTTTGACAACAGCCAATATATTTTACTGTTTTTTGATAGTTTCCATCAATAGAATGACGAATTTGAGCAATTTGTCCAAATTTTAAAATATCATCATTAGTTGGACAATTAAAATGAAAATCAGCCACGACGTTTCCTAAATCCTCCATTTCTTGCTTAGTTAATTTATCCTGATTAAATAAATTAATCAATAGGTTTTCTTGAGGAAATTGACGCATTTTTAAAGCAGATTCAACGACATTATTTTGCTCATCCCCAAATTGAAAATGATCACCTATTTCTATTATCGGTAAAACTTCTAAATATAATTCTGGTGCTTGTTGCTGGTTTAGTTGCCATTCCTGTTCACAAAAATAGCGTCGTTTCTCTAAGGTTGAATAATCTAAAAATCCAAAATTAACGGTTTTTTTGATTTTATAAGCATATTCTCCCGTTAACAGAATAAATGAAATATGAGTTTGTAAAAGTTCAATGGGTGCTTCTACCGGATGGGGATAAAAATTCGGTTCTAACATTTGTTGAATCAGCCGAGGAAGTTCAGAGTCAGTCATATTTAAAAAATATAAAAATGAATTAAATTGTGCGGGAAAAAGGGTGATCAGTTGGGTATTATTTTTATTATCTCACCGAAAAAAGCAAATTCTCAAGATTTGAAAATAAAAGTTACAGAAAATTTGCTATGATCAATAATTGAATTGTTCAAACCGTTTTATAGAAAGAATCAATGACAGAACCCAAATCCTTTAATGTCTTTGGTGTGGGAAATGCCCTCCTCGATATTTTGGCATTAGTTGAGGATAATTTTATTCAAACCCATGACCTCAACCGAGGCGCCATGACCCTGATGGATACGGTCAAACAGGGGCAATTATTACAACAATTGGAGAACCATACCCTAGAATTACGCTGTGGGGGTTCTGCTGCTAATACCATGATTGCGATCGCTCAAAGTGGCGGTACGGGGATTTATTCTGGTAAAGTTAGTATGGACATCAATGGCGAATTCTATCAACAGGATCTGGTCGCGGCTGGAATTGGGTTTGAAATTGAACCCACCGATAGTACCCAAGGGCCGACGGGAACCTGTTTAGTCTTGACAACTCCCGACGCCGAACGCACCATGTGTACTAATTTGGGGGTTTCCACAACCCTATCGGTGACGGATATTAATATTGATCATTTGAGTCAGTGCCAATACAGTTATATTGAAGGCTATTTGTGGGATGCACCCGAACCCCGTAAAGCTAGTATTGAAACCATGGAACAGTCGAAACGCCTGGGGGTAAACGTGGCGTTTACCTTTTCCGATATGTTTTTAGTCGGACGGTTTGGGGATGATTTTCGCAGTGTTTTAACTGAATATTGTGATGTGCTGTTTTGTAATGCGGATGAGGTGCGCCACTTCTGCGGTAGCGAAGATTTAGAGGTTTGCGCCCGTCAGTTAGGAGAAAAGGTGAATTTTGTTTTTATTACTAATAGTGATAAAGGCTGTTTAGTGGTGGAAAACCAAACCCTAATTCCTGTTCCCGGTTTCCCGGTTAAACCTGTTGATACTGTTGGGGCGGGAGATGCTTTTGCCGGTGGGGTATTATATGGACTTACCAACGGTTTAACGACGACCCAAGCCGCCCGTTGGGGAAATTATCTCGGTTCCCAAATCGTGCAAATTCATGGCCCCCGCCTACCCGGATCTCAACAGGAGAAATTAAAGGAAATTATTAATTAGGCTGTGGGTTCAGGTTTCAGGGTTCAGGTTTCAGGGTTCAGTGTTCAGAGTAATTCCCGGTGCCTGCCGGTGCTCCCGGTGCCCCCGGTGCCCCCGGTGCTCCCGGTGCTCCCTAAAACTAAGCTTCGGCTTCTTCGGCTTCCTCCTCACCCCGCTCAGGATGAATGATGCTGACAACTACTTGTTCGCTATCACCTGTGGCTGTGACTCCCGCAGGTAAGTTGAGTTCTCTAATGTGTAGGGCTTGACCTTGATGTAATTCTGTGACATCGACATCAATACGAGCTGGAATGTTACCCGGTTCGCACTCGATTTCCAATTCCGAGAGGACGACATCTAACAGACCACCTTCAAATTTAACCCCAACAGATTCGCCGACGAAATGCAGACGAACAGAAACGGTTAAACTGTCTTGTTGAGCCACAGAAAAGAAGCTCAGGTGATAGGGAAATCCTTTCCAAGAATGTTTTTGCACTTCCCGCAGTAGGGTTTTGCCACTCCAAGAGATATCAGGAATATTCAGTTGAATTAGAGCCTGGTTAACAACGTTCTTTTTGAGTAGGGTTTCTACGGTTTTCGCCGGAATGGTGATATTAATAGATTCTGCCCCTTGATGACCATAGAGCACCGCCGGAATTAATCCTTGACGGCGCAAAGCATTGGGTTTAGAGCCTTCTGGTCGTTTTTGACCTTCAATTGTAATTTCCATGAGGTTTTTTTCGCTTAGGGTAAAACACTGAAAAATTTTTAGCCAAACTGTCATTATACCAAAATTTAGCCCAATCGCCATAAAAAATCCTCCCCTGGGGGTAAGGGCATGGCTGTTTCATTCTCAAGGAAACCAGGGTTTTGTAGGGGTAGTGCCCGGTGTGCCTACCCTCCCCATCCCCGATTTGCCGGCGTTTCCGGGATGGGGGCCACCACGGGGGGGATGGCCCCTACAAAGAATCAAACAGCCCTGGAGGGTAAGGGGAGGACTGGGGTGGGGTCTAAACTAAACTATGATCGGGTTGATAGGATGTAATTGTCTTCATATATTGGGCGCGTTCATAAGCTGATTCATCCTCACAATGGAGTTGCGACATAGAACCCTGCATTTGTTTAATAGAATCATATTCATGTTCTTCCATCCAGTGTTTCATATCCTCCTCCATGACTTTAATATAATTAAAACCATGGCGTAATAAGGTAGAACAAACTTGCGTAATTTTTGCCCCCGCCATTAACACTTTAATTGCATCATGACCCCTTTGAACCCCACTGGTACAGGCTAAATCCGCATTAATTCGACCAGATAAAATTGCAATCCAACGCATCGGTAAACGTAGGTCATGGGGACTACTTAAAATCGTTCCAGGTTCAACAATTAATTCCTCGGGGTTAATATCCGGTTGCAGGAAGCGATTAAATAATACTAAACCATCGGCCCCCGCATCACAAAATTGTTTCGCCATATTCGCCATATTGCTGAAATAGGGACTCAGTTTTAAAGCCACAGGAATTGTTACTTCCGCTTTAACTTCTCTGAGAATATTGAGATAGTTTTGTTCGATTTGTTCTCCTGTTAAATTAAAGTCCGTTGGTACATAATAAATATTCAATTCCAGAGCATTCGCCCCCGCTTGTTGCATCAGTTGAGCATATTCCACCCAACCCCCAGGAGAAAAACCATTTAAACTAGCAATAATCGGGATATTTGTAGATTCTCTGGCCTGACGAATATGCTCTAAATACAATTCTGGACCGACGTGGTATTCCTCGGGTTCGGGAAAATAACTTAAAGCCTCTGCAAAGCTATTAGTTCCGTATTCTAAATGATGATACAGTTCAAATTTATCCCGCAGTAATTGTTCCTCAAATAAGGAATGCAAAACCACCGCCGCCGCCCCCGCATCTTCTAAGCGTTTAATATTATCAATATCTTCAGATAACGGTGCAGCAGCAGAAGGAACAATCGGGGTGCGTAAATTTAATCCTAGATAAGTTGTGGTTAAATCCATTGTTTTTAGTCCTAAGTTTTAGATGATTAATATTGATTGGTTTTCCGCCGAGATTAGATCCCCCTAAATCCCCCTTCCCAAGGGGGACTTTAATTTTCCGGTTCCCCCCTTGGGAAGGGGGGCTAGGGGGGATCTTACGAGCTAGAACGGTTTATACAGAGGTGGTTTCCGGCGGTGTTCCTTCCGAAATGGGGGCTGGTTTGGCCTCAGGAGCCCCGTTATTCCCCTTAGTTTCTGAGGGACGGGCGGCCATATATTCATACATTTTCCACCGGGTGCTGACGTCCTGTTGTGCCTCTTGTAGCAACCGTTTGGCATCGGCCGGTTTGCTTTTAGTTAACATTTTGAAACGGTTTTCCGCATACATAGACGCTTCAACGGTTTTCTTAGGTGATTTAGAATCCAAAATTAACGGGTTTTTGCCTGCTTCTTTCAAGTCGGGGTTATAGCGATACAGTAACCAACGGCCACTTTCCACCAGTTGTTTTTGATGGCTCATAGCCGTTGTCATGTTAATCCCGTGGGCAATACAGTGAGAATAGGCAATAATTAATGATGGCCCGTCATAGGCTTCGGCTTCTAAGAAGGCTTTCAGGGTATGTTCATCCTTGGCCCCCATTGCCACACTCGCCACATAAACGTTACCGTAGGTCATGGCAATTAGGCCGAGATCTTTCTTGGGTGACGCTTTTCCTCCGGCGGCAAACTTAGCAACCGCGCCGCGGGGGGTCGCTTTCGAGGACTGACCGCCGGTATTAGAATAAACTTCCGTATCCAAAACCAAAATATTGACGTTACGGCCACTGGCAATAACATGATCTAAGCCACCGTAACCAATATCATAGGCCCAACCATCTCCGCCAATAATCCAAACGGATTTTTTCACTAAATAGTCAGCCAAACTGAGTAACTGTTGGGCATCGGGGGAATTGAGTCCTTGAAGTTTTTCTTTGAGTTCGACAACCCGTTGCCGTTGTTCCCAAATATCGGCCTCGGATTTTTGGGCGTTATCGGTAATTTGGGTAACTAAATTATCCCCCACCTCGCCGCCTAGTTTATGTAACAATTCCAGGGCAAACCCGGCGTGTTTGTCGATGGACATTCGGAACCCTAAACCGAATTCGGCGTTATCTTCAAATAAGCTGTTAGACCACGCCGGGCCACGACCTTCGGCGTTTTTTGTCCAAGGGGTGGTGGGTAAGTTCCCGCCATAAATGGAGGAACATCCGGTGGCGTTGGCGACGATCATCCGATCGCCAAATAACTGACTGGCCAACTTAATATAGGGGGTTTCGCCACAGCCACCACAGGCGCCGGAGAACTCAAATAACGGCTCTTGCCATTGTTGTTGCCGGATCAGGTCGGGCCGTAATTTTAACCGATCAGGGTTGGGAATGCCGAGGAAAAAGTCCCAATTAGCTGCTTCTTGTTCCCGCCGGGGTAACTGGGGTTCCATGTTGATCGCTTTTCTCGAAGGCATGGATTTATTTTTGGCGGGGCAAACATCCACACAGATGCCACATCCGGTACAGTCTTCCGGGGCGACTTGGATGGTGAATTTTTCCCCGGTAAAGGTTTTATCCTTGACGTCGGTAAATTTGAAACTGGCGGGGGCGTTTTCTAAGACTGCTTCATCGTAGGCTTTACCTCGGATCACCGCATGGGGACAAACCATGACGCATTTACCGCACTGGATACAGACATCCGCATCCCAGACGGGGATATCCTGAGCCACATTGCGTTTTTCCCATTTGGAGGTTCCGGTGGGATAAGTACCATCACAGGGCAGTTTACTAACGGGTAAATCATCCCCCCGTCCGGCTATCATCACGCCTTCAACTTCTTTAACAAAGGCAGGGGCCGCTACAGGTACAGGTGCAGCCCGCCGTTGTACAGACGTGCCATGGCGCGTCTCTACTTCATAAAGGTGTTCGAGGGTATCGTCAACGGCTTTCAGGTTTAAGCGCACAATTTCGGCGCCTTTTTTACCATAGGTTTTTTCGATCGCTTTTTTAATTTTGGCGATCGCATCTTCCCTCGGCAATACTTTCGCTAGGGCAAAGAAACACACCTGCATAATTGTATTAATGCGGTTCCCCATCCCCGTATCACGGGCGACTTTGTTGGCATTAATTACATAAAACTTGATATTTTTTCTAACAATATCTTCTTGAATTTCTAAGGGCAGATATTCCCAAACTTCATCGGGGCCGTAGGGAGTATTTAAGAGAAAAGTTGAACCTTCGGTGGCACATTGGAGAACATCTAATTTTTCGATAAATGTCCATTGATGGCAACCGATAAAATTCGCCTTACTAATTAAATAAATTGATCGGATCGGATCGGGGCCAAAACGCAAATGAGATACGGTAACTGCCCCGGATTTTTTGGAGTCATAAACAAAATATCCTTGGGCATAATTATCGGTTTCTTCCCCAATAATTTTGATCGAGTTTTTATTAGCACCCACCGTACCATCCGCACCCAACCCATAGAACATCGCTCGCACCACGCTATCGGGTTCGGTGGAGAAGTTGGGATCGTATTCTAAGGAGGTATGGCTAACATCATCATTAATACCGATGGTAAAGTGATTTTTGGGTTTAGTTTGGGCTAAATTCTCAAAAATACTCTTAACCATGGCGGGGTTAAATTCTTTAGAAGACAGGCCATAACGTCCACCTACTAAGGCTTTAAGATTTTTAATCTTAGCTTTAAGGGTATCGTTATCTCCTAACATCACTTCTTGAACCGCCGTAACCACATCTAAATAGAGGGGTTCCCCACTAGAACCGGGTTCTTTGGTTCGATCTAAAACCGCGATCGCTTTTACCGTTTCCGGCAGGGCAGCAATTAATTGTTCCCCATCCCAAGGCCGATATAATCGAACTTTTAATACCCCTAATTTTTCCCCTTGGGCGTTCAAATAATCGACGGTTTCATGGACGGTTTCACAACCTGAACCCATGAGAATTATCACCCGTTCGGCATCGGGGGCGCCGTGATATTCAAATAGTTGATAATTGCGTCCGGTCAACTGACCCAATTTATCCATAGCCCGTTGCACAATTTCCGGGGTTTGATCATAAAAGATGTTAACGGTTTCCCGGCCTTGGAAATAGACATCGGGGTTTTGGGCCGTGCCTCGTAGGACGGGGCGATCAGGAGTTAAGGCTCGGTTACGGTGTTCGTAAACGTATTTATCATCGATTAATTCTCGGATATCACTATCTTCTAATAGTTCAATTTTTTGGACTTCATGGGAGGTACGAAATCCGTCAAAGAAGTGAATAAACGGAATCCGGGATTCTAGGGTAGCGGCTTGGGCAATTAAGGCCATATCCTGGGCCTCCTGCACCGAGGCGGAACACAACAGGGCGAACCCCGTGGCCCTCGCGGCCATGACATCACTATGGTCACCAAAAATCGATAACCCTTGGGCGGCTAAGGAACGGGCGGCCACTTGGATCACCGCACAGGTTAACTCTCCGGCAATTTTGTAGAGGTTGGGGAGCATTAACATCAACCCTTGGGAGGCGGTGAAGGTGGTGGTCAGCGAACCCGCTTGTAAAGCCCCATGTACGGCCCCGGCTGCCCCGCCTTCGCTTTGCATTTCCACCACGGCTGGGACAGTTCCCCAGAGGTTTTTATCCCCCACGGAGGCCCAGGTATCGGCCCACTCTCCCATAGGTGAGGAGGGGGTGATCGGATAAATGGCGATCACCTCACTCAAACGATAAGCAACACGGGCAACGGCTTCGTTACCATCTAGGGTTGCATAATTTTTTGTATTCATTCTTGAAATTCCTCTGTTTAATAAAAATTTGATGCGATGGCGTAGCCGCCACTTTGTGGCATCGCCCGCTTTTCTACAGAATTATTGTGGTAATTTCCGCGCCTGAATTCATCCTGGCTGATGTTGAGTTTGAATTTACAATAATTGTAGTTCTGTAGTTAAACGGACAGAATTTTCCTTAACAATTAATTCAGCTTTGTCTAATGATCTCCGTCGTTGTTGAATTGAGAATTTCTAGGGTTAAATCCTAATCGAGATTAAAACCTCCTTAAATTTTGATTAAGAATTTTTGAGGTCTACTTTCGGTGAGTTATTGCTTTAGATCATCTAATAAAAATGGCAGAAAGTGGATCACAGCTTAACGTTTTTTAACTTATGGCGGCCATTTGTTCTAAGTCTGTTAAGGTTTGTTGCGCGGCTTGTTCATCCACAATACTCAAAGCAAAACCAACATGAACAATCACATAGTCACCGACTTGAACCTCTGGAACATAGGCCAAGTTGACTTCTTTGACCATTCCACCAAAGCTGACTTTGCCGACTTTTTCCAAGGGGTCATCCCCGGAAATACTCAATAATTGACCTGGAATCGCTAAACACATCGCGGCACCTAAAAATGTTACATTTATTGAAGCAAGGACAGAAAACTGGTGGAACATCCAGGCAATTGATCAGGGCGGGGATTGTCCCAATATTTCAGTCCGATCCATGCTACATACATTATTAACCCAGGTTGATTAATTCTTTGCTTTATTTTAATACTTTTTTCCCTAAATTAGCAGTAGACTTACAATTCAGGTGAGAAGTTGAAACCCAAACCAAAATCATCAAGATAAACAACATAGGCGTTGTTTATACAACTCTCAACCTAGTCTATAATCCTTGAGTCCCCAAGGTTCATGATTAAATTTATGACCCTTTTGTGGTGAACTGAACCCAACTTTTCTGAAGGTGTATTTGATTACAAAATGAGTGACACCCCCATTATTAGTAGAGAACAGAACTATGCAATCTTCTACAGTAACTACTGCAAAAGCCGATAAACCCAAAGCTGAAGCCACAAAAGGAGGCGATAAACGGTTTAAAGTCTTAGATATGACCATGAAGCGCAACCAATATCGTCAGGACGCTTTAATTGAGGTGCTACATAAAGCTCAAGAATCCTTTGGCTTTTTAGAAGAAGATGTTCTAATTTATGTAGCCAGAAATCTGAAACTTCCCCTCAGTTATGTCTATGGAGTCGCCACCTTCTATCATTTATTTTCCCTTAAACCCAATGGCGCCCATACCTGTGTGGTTTGTTTAGGAACAGCTTGTTACGTTAAAGGGAGCGGAGATGTCTTAACCGCCTTAGAAGCCAAAACCGGAATTAAAGCCGGGGAAACTACCGCCGATGGTCAAATTTCGATTATGACCGCCCGTTGTATTGGCGCCTGTGGTATTGCTCCAGCCGTTGTCTTTGATGGCAAAGTCGCCGCGCAACAGACGCCGGAGATGGCTTGTGAGCGGATGGCCGAATGGGAGCAGGGGGAGCAGGGGGAGCACCGGGAGTAGGGGGAGCAGGGGGAGCAGGGGGAGCACCGGGAGCAGGGGGAGCAGGGGGAGCACCGGGAGTAAACTTTTGCTATTACCCATTCCCCATTCCCCATTCCCCATTCCCCATAACCCATAACCCATAACCTATTACCTATTACCTGTTACCTATTACCCATAACCTATTACCTATTACCCATTACCTATTACCCATAACCTAGGATATAGAGGAAAACAGAAATTATGGAATATAGCGAATTATTAGAATTGGCTGAGAAGGAACAAAAATCCCAAAAACCGATCCGGGTTCATTGTTGTACCTCAACCGGATGTGTAGCATCAAATTCCTTGGGTGTCAAAGACAAAATGGATGCAGCCGTGAAAGCCGCCGGACTCGAGGAGAGGGTGCAAGTGGTCGGGGTGGGTTGTATGGGATTTTGTGGCCGCGGGCCAATCGTCGAAATCGAACCCGCCGGACTCCAATACGAGAAAGTCACCCCCGAAGAAGCCCCCTCAATTATTGAAGCCCTGAATGGCGGAGAAGCCAAACCCGTCCAAGGCGATCGCCACCATCCCTTTTTCAGTGGTCAACTGCTAATTGTTAGAGAAAATAGCGGTAAAATTGACCCGGAAAAAATTGGCGAATATATCGCCGTGGGTGGATACCAAGCCCTGCACCATGCCGTTTATGAAATGAGTCCGGCTGATGTGGTAGCGGAAATTACCAAATCCGGGCTACGGGGCCGAGGCGGAGCCGGATATCCCACCGGGTTAAAATGGGCCACCGTTGCCAAAATGCCATCGGGACAGAAATATGTGATCTGCAACGCCGATGAAGGAGATCCCGGCGCCTTTATGGATCGGAGTGTGTTGGAAAGTGACCCGCATCGGATTTTAGAAGGAATGGCGATCGCTGGGTATGCTGTTGGTGCGACCCAGGGCTATATTTATGTCCGGGCCGAATATCCCCTAGCCATCTCCCGTCTGCAAAAAGCCATCCAACAGGCCAAACGCCAAGGGATTTTAGGAAGTCAAATTTTTGGGTCGGGGATAGATTTTCGCATCGATATCAGGGTAGGAGCCGGAGCCTTTGTCTGTGGGGAAGAAACCGCCCTAATTGCCTCCATTGATGGGGGACGGGGCACTCCTCGCCCTCGCCCACCCTATCCCGCCGTTTCCGGGTTATGGGGGGCTCCTACCTTAATTAATAACGTCGAAACCCTGGCCAATATTGCCCCAATTATCAAAAAAGGGAGCGACTGGTTTTCGAGTATTGGCACAGAAAAAAGCAAGGGGACTAAAATTTTCTCCCTCACGGGCAAAATTCGGAATACCGGTTTAATTGAAGTCCCCATGGGGATTAGTTTACGGACAATTATCGAGGACATGGGCGGCGGTATTCCCGGCGGGGTGAAGGTGAAAGCTGTGCAAACCGGAGGGCCATCGGGCGGTTGTATTCCCGCAGAATATTTAGATACCCCGGTAGATTACGAATCCTTGGCCAAATTAGGATCTATGATGGGGTCAGGGGGCATGGTGGTACTCGACGAAAACACCAGTATGGTGCAAGTTGCCCAATTCTATATGGAATTCTGTCGGGGGGAAACCTGCGGAAAATGTGTTCCCTGCCGCACCGGAACAGTTCAACTGTATCAAATGTTAACCAAAATTCTCAATAAACAAGCCACTACCGCAGATCTTGAGAAAATGAAACTGTTGTCGGAAATGGTCAAAGCCACCAGTTTATGCGGACTCGGACAAACTGCCCCTAACCCGGTCTTGAGTACCTTGCGTTATTTCCCAGAGGAATATCAGGCATTATTGCAACCCGAAGAAAGCGGACGGGTTTCGGGGTCTTAACCTCCAGTAAAAACCAGACGGTTTCTATCTGCAATGGGTGATTATTTATTGTGATCAACAAAGATAAAATTCACCCATTGTATCCAATACTTTCAATTAAGGATAATAAAAATGTTTTGCGAACAATGTGAACAAACCGCCAGTGGAAATGGCTGCCATCAATGGGGCGCCTGTGGTAAAAGTCCTGAAGTCAATTCAATCCAAGATTTATTAGTCTATTGCTTACGCAGTATTGCCCCGATTGCGTTAAAAGCATATCAGTTAGGAATTCCCAATCGAGAAATTGATCGATTTACCTGTGAATCGATGTTTTCTACGATGACGAATGTTAACTTTAGTACCAAGCGATTTGCTGACTCGGCTCAACAGGCTTTACAATTGCGGGAAACCTTAAAACAAACGGTGGAAAGTAAAAGTCCCACCCCGATTTCCTGGCCAGAAATTTGTAATTATCAGCCAGATTTTGAGGAAAATTTATCGGAACAGGGACAACAATTTGCCTTAGATTTAATTCAAAAAGCCAATGGGAATATTGATATCTATTCCCTGCAATTAACAACTATTTATGGCATCAAAGGATTAGCTTCCTACGCATTCCACGCCTATGAACTGGGTCAAGAGGATGAAAAGATTTATCAGTTTATTTATGAAGCCTTAGTTGCTTTAGATCGGCAGGATTTAGACCTAAATGCCTGGGTGGGTTTAGCATTAAAAGTCGGAGAAATGAACCTACGGGCGATGGAGTTATTAGACGCCGGACACACCGGACATTATGGACATCCCACCCCGACAACTGTTCCCTTAAATCATCGTCAAGGTAAGGCTATTTTAGTATCGGGACATGACATTAAACAGTTAGAAGCTCTGTTACAACAAACCGTAGATACGGGGATTACAGTTTATACCCATGGAGAACTTTTACCCGCCCATGGTTATCCGATTTTAAAACAAAATTATCCCCATTTGTTCGGACATTATGGCACAGCATGGCAGAATCAAACCAAAGATTTTGCGAAGTTTCCCGGGGCTATTATCGTGACAACCAACTGTTTAATGCCACCCCATGAAACCTATAATGAAAAACTGTTTACAGTTGGGCCGGTGGGCTATCCAGGGTTAAATTATTTACCTTCAAATGCAGATGGTATTCCTGATTATACTCCGGTGATTCAACAAGCACTAGAACTCCCCGGCTTTTTAGATGATGAAACTCCCCGGGAAGTTAAAACCGGATTTGCCCATAATGCGGTTTTAAGTGTAGCTGATCACGTCGTTGAAGCGGTTAAAGCAGGCAAAATTCGTCACTTCTTTTTAGTTGGTGGTTGTGATGGGGCCAAACCAGGACGCAGTTACTATACGGAATTTGTGGAAAAAGTTCCTCAAGATTGTGTTGTCCTCACCTTAGCTTGTGGAAAATTCCGCTTTTTTGATAAAGAATTAGGTGAAATTGGTAACATTCCTCGATTGATGGATGTGGGACAATGTAATGATGCCTATTCTGCCATCCAAATTGCTTTAGGATTAGCCAAAGCCTTTGATATTGGTGTGAATGAATTACCCCTATCCATGATTTTGTCATGGTATGAACAAAAAGCTGTGGCGGTGTTATTAACCCTGTTATATTTGGGTATTCAAGACATCCGTTTAGGGCCTACATTACCCGCCTTTATTTCTCCCAATGTGTTCCAATTACTGTCAGACACCTATCATCTGAAAGCTATTTCTACCCCCGATGAAGATTTAGCCGCTTGTTTAGCATAGGGTTAATTTAATGATTGACTGAAATCCGAGGATTATAGCCGAGATTAGATCCCCCTAAATCCCCCTTCCCAAGGGGGACTTTGAGAATCCTATTCCTTCGTTAATCAGGGAGACTTTGAGAATCCTATTCCTCAATTTAAAAGGGGGACTTTGACACTCTTATTCCCCCTTTACTAAGGGGGGTTAGGGGGGATCAAACCCTAAAAATCATGTAAAAATTATTAGTAAAAACTGCTATAATGAAACCAGATACATCTTAAAATAAAAGGATTAAATTTGATATTTAAACCTCAGAGGAGATAAAAAATATGTCCGTAAAAACCCTAGTTATTGATGGAATTGATGTTGCCGTTGAAGAAGGAACATCCGTACTCAAAGCCGCCGAAGAAGCCGGGGTAAAAATTCCTAAACTCTGTCATTTAGACGGGGTTTCCGATGTGGGAGCTTGTCGGTTATGCCTAGTAGAAATTAAAGGAATTAATCGTTTATTACCAGCTTGTGTAACCGAAGTTGCAGAAGGTATGGAAGTCTGTACCCAAACCCCCCAACTGCAAGAATATCGACGGATGACCGTGGAGTTATTATTTGCAGAAGGAAATCATGTTTGTGCCGTTTGTGTCGCCAATGGTAACTGTGAATTACAGGACGTTGCGATTGAAGTTGGCATGGATCATAGCCGTTTTACCTATCGTTTTCCACAACGGGAAGTAGACATTTCCCATGAAAAATTCGGCATCGATCATAACCGTTGTATTATGTGTACTCGGTGTGTGAGAGTTTGCGCCGAAATTGAAGGAGCCCACGTCTGGGATGTCGGCTATCGGGGGGCGGCAGCTAAAATTATTAGTGGTTTAAATCAACCTTGGGGGGATGTGGATGCTTGCACCTCCTGTGGCAAATGTGTTGATGCTTGTCCCACGGGTTCAATCTTTAAAAAAGGCACGACCACGGCGGAAATGCAACGGGATAGTGAAAAACTAGAATTCTTAGCAGATGCAAGAGGAAAACATCAATGGACAAGATAAGATTTGCTACGGTTTGGTTGGCGGGGTGTTCCGGTTGCCATATGTCGTTTTTAGACTTAGATGAATGGCTATTTGATCTCGCGGAAAAAGTTGATGTTGTCTTTAGTCCTGTGGGTTGTGACTTAAAAGAATATCCTGAAAATGTGGATGTTTGTTTAGTAGAAGGAGCCGTGGCTAATGAAGAAAATTTAGAGTTATTATATCAAGTCAGAAAACGAACTAAACTCTTAATTTCCTTTGGAGATTGTGCGGTAACAGCTAATGTTCCGGCGATGAGAAATATGTTAGGTAGTACGGAACCTGTATTAAAACGCTGTTATTTAGAACTTAGTGATGTCGGGGCTCAATTGCCTAATGAACCGGGTATTGTGCCGGAACTATTAGAACGAGTTCGTCCGATTCATGAATTAGTAGATATTGACATCTTTTTACCCGGATGTCCTCCTTCTGCGGATAGAATTAAATCGGCGATCGCTCCTTTATTAGAAGGGAAAAAACCCGTAATGGAAGGACGGGAAATGATCAAATTCGGTTAATCGTTGTTGCGCCGTTGTTGCGCTTGCTGCGCACCCAAGGATATAAATTATAACCCTTAATTTTTATCCTCAAATCTAATTAATAAAGATGCGCTTCAGCGCAACAACGGGGTGAAAGTTAAAGCTAAATAACAAACTACAGAGGTTAAAAATATGTCTAAAACCGTTATTATTGATCCAGTAACTCGGATCGAAGGTCATGCTAAAATATCTGTCTATTTAGATGACGCCGGAGAAGTCGAAAATGCCCGTTTTCACGTCGTAGAATTTCGCGGCTTTGAAAAATTCTGCGAAGGACGACCAATGTTTGAAATGGCTGGAATTACGGCTAGAATTTGCGGAATTTGTCCCGTTAGTCACCTGTTAGCTTCTGCTAAAACCGGGGATAAAATCCTTGCAGTCCAAGTACCTCCAGCCGGGGAAAAACTGCGCCGGATGATGAATTTAGCCCAATTAACTCAATCCCATGCCTTAAGTTTTTTCCACCTGAGTAGTCCTGATTTTCTATTAGGTTGGGATAGTGATCCAGCTAAACGAAATGTCTTCGGTTTAATGGCGGCTGATCCCGATTTAGCCCGGGCAGGAATTCGCTTGCGTCAGTTCGGACAAACGGTGATTGAACTATTAGGAGCCAGAAAAATTCATGCGGCTTGGGCTGTTCCTGGTGGGGTGCGTTCTCCCCTTTCCGATGAAGGGCGAGAATGGATTATTGATCGCTTACCTGAAGCTCGACAAACTACCGAATTAGCTATTAGTATCTTCAAGCGTTTATTAGATACGGAATTAAAAACCGAAATTGATGTTTTTGGCAAATTCCCCTCATTATTTATGGGATTAGTTGCCCCCAATGGCAATTGGGAACACTACGGCGGACACCTGAGATTTATTGATAGTAATGGGGAAATTGTCGCCGATGGTTTGAGTGAAGATAACTATCAAGACTTCCTGGGAGAAGCCGTCGAAAATTGGTCTTATTTGAAGTTTCCCTATTACAAACCCCTGGGATATCCCGATGGAATTTATCGGGTTGGGCCCTTAGCTAGATTGAACGTTTGTGATCAAATTGGCACCCCAGATGCAGACCGAGAATTAATTGAATTTCGTCATCGGGCGGGGGGACGGGTAGCCACTTCTTCCTTCTTCTATCATTATGCTCGTTTGGTGGAAATTCTAGCTTGTATTGAAGCCATTGAACTGTTAGTTGATGACCCTGATGTTATCTCAAAACGGGTGCGTTCAGAGGCGGGGATTAACTGTTTAGAAGGAGTGGGGGTTAGTGAAGCACCGCGCGGCACTTTATTCCATCATTATCAAGTAGATGAAAATGGATTAATTAAGAAAGTTAACTTAATTATTGCCACCGGACAAAACAATTTAGCCATGAATAAAACCGTGACTCAAATTGCCCAACATTATATTCATGGTAATGATATTCCAGAGGGAATGTTAAACCGAGTAGAAGCCGGAATTCGGGCTTATGATCCTTGTTTAAGTTGTTCCACCCACGCCGTCGGACAAATGCCCTTACACATTCAATTAATTCAAAAGGACGGAACAATTATTCAAGAAAAATACCGCCATTAACCCCACCGTTGTTGCGCTGAAGCGCAATCTTAAGATCTCAAGCCCAACAACATTTTTCAATCCTGTTGTTGCGCTTGAGCGCAATCTTAAGATCTCAAGCCCAACAACGGATTTATGATATTAGGAAGCAAAAAATGCCAAAGGAAAACTTATATTTGTGTATGGGTTCTGCTTGTCATCAGCTTGGAGTGTATGAAGTGTTACCGAAATTGCAAGCCTTGATGAGTGAATATAATATTGATCACAAAGTCGAGCTAAAAGGCTCATTTTGTTTAGAAACTTGTAGTTCAGGAATTGTGATGAAATTTAAGGATTTGCATTTTATTAATATTAGTCCTCAAAATATTGAAGACAAATTTTTAAAAGAAATTCTTCCCGCCATTAAAAATCATAATTAATATAACGACTATGTTAGAAACCACTCAAAATCACCTCTGGCAACTTTTATGGGAATATGATCCTAACGGTTTAATTGTAGTAGACTCAGACTTGATAATTAAAGTTGTTAATCCGGCTTTTTGTAAACTGTTCAATGTTGAAGAAAGTCAAATTATTGGTCAACCAGTAACGGAAATTTTAGGAACAGTAGATCATTTTAAAACTGTTTGGGAAACTAATCAAGTGATTCGGGGACAGGAAACAGAATATCCTGAATATCATTTGTATATTCGAGAGTTTATTTTTCCGATTAAGGAAGAAAATATTATTGGCTGTATTATGAGCGATATTACGGCGGAAATGGAACGCAAAAAAGAAACGGATATAATCAAGGCTGAAACTGTTAAAAAAGTGAATGAAGTCGTTGATAATCAAATGAAAGTCGCTCAAGAAATTGCCGGGTTATTAGGAGAAACTACCGCCGAAACTAAAATTAGTTTACTTAAAATTATTGAAATGGTGAATCAGTAAACCATCAGAAACCCGGTTTCTAAGAGAAATCGGGTTTCTATCTATTCCCTAGATTTTAATAAAATTAATATGAATCAAGATAACTTTTTTGATATTTGTCACCTGAGTTTGAATAAAAAAGGCGAAGAACTTTGTGGTGACCAAGTTAAATTTACCAAAACCGAAACTAAAAGCACCATTGTTTTATCCGATGGTTTAGGAAGTGGGGTAAAAGCGAGTATTTTAGCCACCTTGACCACGGAAATTTTAATCACCATGTTAAATGCGGATGTTCTGCTTGAGGAAGTGATTAAAACCGTGATTGGAACCTTACCTATTTGTCAGGTGAGAAAAATTGCCTATGCAACTTTTACGATTATTTCTATTAATCATTTAACCAATGAATTTAAAGTAATTAATTTTGATAATCCGCCAATTCTTTATTTTAAAAAAGGTCGAATTGTTAAATTAGAAACAAAAACTGATAAGATTTTAGGGAAAAAAATTCAATATTCAGGAGGAAAATTAGAACGGGGAGATTTTATTGGGGCGATTAGTGATGGTATCCTTTATGCGGGGTTAGGGGATACGATGAATTTTGGCTGGGGTTGGGATAATATTGCTAAATATATGGAGAGAATTTTTATTAGTCAAGCGACTAATTCCCGCACTATTATTGAACAAGTCCTATCAGAAACCCGTTCTTTATATCGGGAAAAAATTGGCGATGATGCTACATTTGTGGGGGTTTATGTTAGAAAACCAAACCCGGTGATGATTTTTACTGGCCCCCCTTTAGATATTACTCAGGATGAATTGTATGCCGATAGATTATTAAATTTTCCCGGTAGAAAAGTAATTTGTGGCGGAACAACAGGTAATTTAGTGGCTAATTATATGGGAGAAACTATTGAAATGGATATTGCGACCATGCGAAAAGATTTACCGCCTATTGGTAAATTAAAAGAAGTGGATTTAGTCACAGAAGGGATTTTAACTATTTCTAAAGCTACGGAAATTTTGAGAAAATGTAAGGGGGATATTGCCCGGTTAGCTTCTGATAATAATGGCGCGGTTTTATTGGCGCGGGAAATTATCGAAGGGGATTCAATTTATTTTTTAGTGGGTCAACAAATTAATGAGTTTTATCAGAACCCTTTATTACCTAAAAATATTTCAATTCGTCGCAATTTAATTGAGGATTTAGTCCAGTTACTTCGTAGTCAACAAAAGGAAGTTGTGATAGAATATTGTTAATATTAAATATATAAAATGATATGATCTTAATCGTAGGATATGGGAATCCTATTCGAGGAGATGATGGTGTTGGTCAAGCGGTAATAACAGAGGTTGAACAGTGGAATTTAACAAATGTGCGATCGCTTTCTCTACATCAACTTACCCCCGAAGTTGCCGCCCAAATGGCTGAAGTTGATACGGTTATTTTTGTTGATGCTGCTTTAGAAGGAGAGACAATTAATATTACTTCCTTGGAAGCTTTACCCTCAAATTTATTTAATTGGGGACATTCTTTAAATCCGCGATCGCTTTTATCCTTAACCCAATTTCTCTATCAGAAACAACCCCAAGCCTGGTTAATTGCGATCCCAGGAGAAAATTTTGAACTCTGTGAAACCCTATCTCAAAAAGCTCTCAATGGGATGCAAGAGGCTTTAAAAATTATTAAAAATATTGTTAATAAAACCCCAAATGAATTATAATTAACCGTAGTAAGTCCTTTAGGACTCAATCAAACCCCGAAAAAGAAACCCCTAAAGGGGTTACTACGGTAGTAAGTCCTTTAGGACTCAATCAAACCCCGAAAAAGAAACCCCTAAAGGGGTTACTACGGTAGTGAGTCCTTTAGGACTCAATCAAACCCCGTTAGGGGTTACTACAAATTATGCACGAAGTTAGTATTATGGAACAAACCCTAGAGATTGCCTTAAATCATGCTAAAAAACAAGGGGCAACTCGAATTCATTGGGTTAAAATGAAAGTAGGAGAATTATCAGGAGTCATCCCAGAAGCGTTAGAATTTGCCTTTGATGTAGTGGCGAAAGGAACAATAGCAGAAACCGCTATTTTTGAAATAGATTCTATTCCAGTTCGCTGTTATTGCCATCATTGTCAGGTTGAATTTCAGCCGGATGATTATGTTTATGAATGTCCCCATTGTCATCAATATAGCCTTGATATTCTTCAGGGAAAAGAATTAGAATTAACATCCTTAGAGGTTTCTTAATTATGTGTACAAATTGCGGTTGTGCTGTTACCCCTGGAACAATTGAAATCCATAGTCATGATGATCATGACCATCCCCATACCCACGATCATAATCATTTGCACGATCATGATCATACCCATCAAACCTTAAATATTCATCAAGCAATATTATCAAAAAATGAACGATTAGCCGAACGAAATCGCGGCTTCTTTTGGGGTAAAGGACTGTTTGTTTTAAACGTATTATCCTCTCCAGGTTCGGGAAAAACTGCCTTTATTGAACGCACCTTAACTGATATTAACTCCCATCTTCCTGGGGCGGTAATTGTCGGAGATTTAGCCACGGATAATGATGCTCAAAGGTTGAGAAGATCCGGGGCGCAAGTGGTTCAAATTACCACCGGAAATGTTTGCCATCTGGAGGCGGATATGGTGGCTAAAGCTATTTCTGAAATTAACTTAGATGCGGTCAAATTATTAATTATTGAAAATGTCGGCAATTTGGTCTGTCCGGCGGCTTATGATTTAGGAGAAAATCAACGGGTGGCGTTACTTTCTGTCACCGAAGGAGAAGACAAACCCTTAAAATATCCGACCTTATTTAAAACGGCTGATGTGGTGATTATTAATAAAATTGATATCGCGGAAGTCGTGGGTTTTGACCGAGAATTAGCCTTAAATAATATTAAAAAAATTGTTCCCCAAGCTCGAATTTTTGAGGTTTCTGCTAAAACCGGGGTCGGAATGAAGGAATGGTATCAATTTTTAGAACAACAGATTTTAGGAAGCGATCGCACACTTATAGTAAAATAGAAAAAACCGATTTGTTTTCGTTTATCTAGCCCTAATAAGGAGCGCCGCAGCGCCACAACGACCCTTGGCAAATTTTATCTAAAATGGACTGGATTTATTTGATTTTAGCGGGGTTATTTGAATTAGGATTTTCTAGTTTTCTGAAACTCTCGGACGGACTAACAAAACCTCCTGCAATTTTAGCATTAGTTAGCTTTGGGGTATTAAGTGTATGGTTTATGAGTAAAGCAATGCAAACGATTCCCATGGGGACTGCTTATGCGGTTTGGACGGGTATTGGAGCATTAGGAACTATAATTATGGGAGTTATTTTTTTTCAAGACCCTATGAGTTTAGGGCGGTTATTTTTCTTGGGTTTATTAGTATTTGCCCTAATTGGTTTAAAAGCCACTTCTCCCTAATCTAACTCATATTATTCTTCCTGATCAATATACATCTTTCCCTTCGGCATTGTTGCTCCTTTTAACTGTACATCCCGCAGATTTGCTCCCTCTAAATCGGCTCCTTTTAAATTAGCACCGCGTAAATTTGCCCCTTGTAAATAGGCATTTTTGAGGTTAGCTTTACTTAAATTGGCTCCTCGTAAATCTGCCCCGGCTAAGTTGGCTTCTTGTAAATTAGCCCGTTCTAAATAAGCTCCTAATAAATTAGCCCGTTCTAATTTAGCTCCTTTTAAATTGGCTTTTTGTAAATCCGTATCTTCTAAACTTGCTCCTTCTAATACCGCATCAATTAATTGAGCTTGATTCAAGTTAGCTTTATTCAGTTTAGCATAACCTAACTTGGCTTTTTCTAAATTAGCCGATTCTAAATTAGCCGATTCTAATTTGGCTAACCATAACACGGCTTCAGATAAATTAGCATTGGTTAAATTAGCCCGATTTAGCATCGCATTTCCTAAATTAGCTTTGGTTAAATTGGCTTCAATTAAAATTGCATTTTGTAAATTAGCTTTTTCTAAATTAGTGTTTTCTAAATTAGCTCCATTCAAATTAGCACTCTCTAATTGGGCTTGTTTAAGATTAGCAGTTGATAAATTAGCAGTCAATAAATTAGCTGATTTTAAATTAGCCGATTCTAAATTAGATTGACGTAAATCAGCTTGTCTAAGGATAGCATTAGGGAGTTGGGCATTTTTTAAATTAGCTTGCCATAAATTAGCCTGCTGTAAATCAGCATTACTCAGGTTTGCTCCGGTTAAATTAGCATATCCTAAATTAGCGCGTGCTAGTTGACTATTTCGTAAATCTGCCCCGGCTAAGGTCGCACCCCGTAAATCAGCTAACTCTAAATTTGCCTCATTCAAATCGGCATTTTCTAAGTTGGCTTTCCATAAATAGGCTTCTCTTAAATTAGCTTTTTTCAAATTAGCTTTACTCAAATTACATTCAGGACATTTCTTTGTTTTTAACAGAGTTTCTTGAGAGTTTGGCGATTGATTTTTTGACAATGATGAGGTTGAACGAGATTTTTCTGTTTGCAAACGTTGACTCAGGCGACTATTTTCTACCCAAATCCAAACGGCTATTAATGTACTTAAAACCGCTATAAATGGTAGAATGATATTAGCAATTTTTTTCCTGGTTAATTGGGTTAAAGGGTCTGATTTTTTGCCTAAATCCGGTGATTCTAAATCAGACAAGGTATGGGGGGATTTAAAGTGTTCTTTAGGGTTCGGTTCTAGCATTTTTTCTAATGATTATATAGTTTTGGGCTTGAGTCACGGCAATCATATCTTAACTTTCATACCACAATTTTCTACCGATGAGGAGGGGGTTAAGTCTCCAAACTGAGATAAATCTTATCCTAAATTAATATAATTTGCGCAATTTCTTGTCAATATAGCTATAATATAATAGTTCTGATTCTGATCTATGTCACCAGATTATTTTGATCTCAATCCCCAACAACATCGCCTCCAACTAACCATTCAAGGAATAGTCCAAGGCGTTGGATTTCGTCCGTTTATTTATCGCCTCGCAACGGAATTAAACTTGATGGGATGGGTTAATAATTCTGTTTCAGGGGTATTAATTGAAGTGGAAGGGTTTCGAGACGTTTTAGAACAATTTCAATACCGAATTTTAAAAGAAAAACCTCCTCAATCTGAAATTCAAAGTTTAGACGCTGTTTGGTTACCAATGGTGGGTTATTCCCAATTTGAAATTCACGTTTCTGAATCCAAAAACCATTCTCAAAAAACAGCCATTGTTTTACCGGATTTATCAACCTGTTCCGACTGTTTACAGGATATTTTTGATCCTGAAAATCGTCTTTATCAATACCCCTTTACTAACTGTACCAACTGTGGGCCGCGTTATTCGATTATTCGAGATTTACCCTATGATCGAAATCATACCACAATGGCAACATTTACAATGTGTTCCGATTGTCAAAATGAATATAATCATCCTTTAAATCGTCGGTTTCACGCCCAACCTAATGCTTGTCCTATTTGTGGGCCACAATTAGAATTATGGGATAAAAATGGTAAGGTTATTGCTAGTTTAAATCCAGCTCTAAAACAAGCGGCGGATATTATTATTTCTGGGCAAATATTAGCGTTAAAAGGATTAGGTGGATTTCATTTAATTGTGGATGCAAGGAATGAAACCGCCGTACAGAATTTACGTCAACGCAAACGCCGCCCCGCAAAACCTTTGGCGGTAATGTATCCTAATTTAGAACAGGTAAAACAGGATTGTTTGGTTTCAAAATTGGAAGAAAAACTATTATCTTCTGCTGCTGCTCCAATTGTTTTATTAGGTCAGATAGCGGCAAGAATTTCACCCTCGGTCGCACCGAAAAATCCCTATTTAGGGGTGATGTTACCCTATACACCCATCCATCATTTATTATTAGCGCAATTGAACTTTCCTATCGTCGCCACCAGTGGAAATTTTGCTAATGAACCCATTTGTATTGATGAAGCGGAAGTGGTGAATCGTCTGAATACTATAGCGGATTTTTTCTTAGTTCATAACCGCCCAATTGTTCGACCAATTGATGATTCAATTGTTAGAATTATTGCTAATCAAGAAATGGTGTTGCGTCGGGCGAGGGGTTACGCGCCGTTACCGATTTCTCTGCCTGACTCTATAGGCGCGGACAGATTCCCATTATATCAAACTAACTTTAGTCTAGCACAATCTTCCGATTTGTCAATAGAAAAGCCAATAAAAATTTTAGCTTTGGGAGGACATTTAAAGAGTACAATTGCGATCGCATTTAATCAAAAAGTATTCTTGAGTCAACATATTGGGGACTTAGAAAACCCGCCAGCTTTAGCAGCATTTCAAGAAGTGATTAATAGTCTTAGCAGTATCTATGATTTTGAACCGAATATTATTGTTTGTGACGCTCACCCCGACTATTATTCGACGCAATTTGCAGAAAAGTTATCCCAACAAAATCAATATCCGATAGTCCGAGTTCAACATCATATCGCCCATGTTTTTGCGGTTATTGCTGAACATAATTTACAACCTCCCCTGCTAGGAATTGCTTGGGATGGAACTGGATATGGACTGGATGGTACAATCTGGGGTGGAGAGTTTTTTCAAGTTACAGAAACTATAATTAAACGTATTGCTTCTTGTCGCCCTTTTCCCCTTCCTGGGGGAGATAAAGCAGTATTTGAACCTCGACGAATTGCTTTAGGATTATTATATGAATTATGGGGAAATAATATATTTAATTCTGGGATAAATTTAGAGTTTATGGAATCTTTTAAACCTCAAGAATTAAAAATCCTTCAAACTATGTTAAACCGCGAGTTAAATACCCCTTTAACTTCCAGTGTGGGAAGGTTATTTGATGGAGTGGCGGGTTTATTAGGAATTTGTCAAAAGGTTAGTTTTGAAGGAGAAGCGGCTATGACTTTAGAATTTGCAATTGAGGGTTTAGAAACCGATGAATATTATCCGTTTGCATGGTTTGATCCCCCCCAACCCCCCTTAGAAAGGGGGGAGAATAGAAGGGATTTTGAGTCTTCGCAGCACATCTTAGAAAGGGGGGAGAATAGAAGGGATTTTGAGTCTTCGCAGCACATCTTAGAAAGGGGGGAGAATAGAAGGGATTTTGAGTCTTCGCAGCACATCTTAGAAAGGGGGGAGAATATGGATAATATGAGTTATAATTGTAGATATTATCTTAATTGGGAACTAATAATTAAAGGGATATTAGAGGATAAAATTAACCAAAAACCGATTAATTTAATTTCGGCTAAATTTCATAATAGTTTAGTAGAATCGGTGGTAGAAATAGGGAAGAAATTAGGCGAAAAAACCATAACTTTAAGTGGGGGATGTTTTCAGAATAAATATTTAATTGAGCGCACAATATCTAGGCTTTGTCAAGAAGAATTTCAGGTTTATTGGTCACAAAAAAATCCTCCCAATGATGGAGGACTAGCCCTAGGACAAGCTGCATTTTTAATTAATCATCAACGATTTGCGCCCAATCAGGGAAAGACGGGGGAAAGTAGTTAATTTCATAATTAGAATTTTCCCACTCTTGTACCCAGAGGGGAATTTTTCCAGGTTCAGGAGTACGAGCAAATTGTCTTTCCTTGACCTCAATAATCCGAAAAATTTGCTTGAGGGTATCTCCTTTATCCAAAGCATCACAGAGCAAATCATCGAGTTCGGGATCGACCCGTTTAACCCGGGTTTTTTCATCTTCAACCCAAAGTAGTTTTAAAGATTCTAAATTCCGGGGACTTAACTTACTTTTGAAATAGACTCGCTTCAGGGTAGCAACCGGGTCTAAACTGCGCTCAACGCGACGAATTTGTTGTAAGCGCAGGTAATGCCATTCTGCTAATCGTAACCGTTCTTCAGGACTAATTAACTGTTTGCTGGTGGCGTGTCTCAACCCATATTTAGCTTGAGAACAGCCTAAATTTGCTAACAGATGAATTAACTCTCGTTCCTTCGGTGTAGCCTGTCGCCGAACGATAGTATTAGTTGATGCGCGCCGCTTTTTAGTTTCCGTTTCCATTTGTCTACCAGCCCATTACTCGGGATAAAATTTCAACTCAACTCAGGTAGTTAGATGACTTTTGATCTGTAAGAAGCCCAATTTTCCGTAAATCACGGGCCACAAGCATCCCTAGACTCACGGATGGGGTTGTAGACAAACGGTATGGACTTGATGACATTCAAACTCAATGGGGTGAGGGTGTCAAGTCGAATGGAAATCGATCGCCGCCAACACCCTTTTGATTCGAGAGAGAATTTTAGTTAACACGCCGAAGGATCAATCCACACAGCAGCTTAACCCACAATCTGAAACTGTTCTTGAATTTGTTATAAATTTAAGTAGTTTTCACAGCAAAAGTGGGTGATTGCAAAAGACCTCTTGAAATCTTTAAAATCTGCCTGCCATAATTAACATAGACTCGCATATCTCGATTGATCAATAACTCAGACGTGACTTGTCCGTAGTGTCCATGTTTGTCCAACTAACCCATCAGGGGTTCACAGGAAAGCCATCACCAGGGTTGATCGATTTGGGAATTTTGCCATCAGGTGTATCTTTTATTTTCCTCAATAGACTACTACTATTTTTAATCATAGCCTATCGGGTTAATCTCTTTTTCGCCTTAATTGATACTTTGTAAAAGTTGATATTTAGGATCGGGGGATTATTGACCCGAATTTTTATTGATTTCATGAAATAATAACTTCCCAGGTTGAGGATGCAATTATGCGGCTACAGGCTTTGGATGTGTTTCGGGGAATTGCGATCGCGCTTATGATATTAGTCAATAATCCGGGTAGCTGGAATTATGTCTATCCTTGGCTGGCTCATGCTGAGTGGAATGGTTGTACTCCGACGGATTTGGTATTTCCCTTTTTTCTATTTATTGTCGGGGTAGCCATGGCTTTTTCTTTATCCAAATATACCCAAGAATATCGCGTACCAGAAACAATTGTTCCTAAATCGATTTATCTACAAATTGCTCGCAGGTCTGGGATATTATTTTTATTAGGATTACTCCTAAATGGATTCCCGAATTATCATCTGGCCGAAATTAGAATTATGGGGGTTTTACAAAGGATTGGGTTAGCTTATTTTTTAGCAGCGATCGCCATTTTTAACCTATCCAGAAAAGGATTATGGCTACTGGGTGGCGGGATTTTATTAGGCTATTATCTGCTAATGCAATTCGTTTTAGTTCCCGGTTATGGGATCGGAAACCTTACCCCGGAAGGGAATTTTGCCGCCTATATTGATCGCCTAATTTTAGGTCAATCCCATTTGTGGAAAGGGGGATTTTATGATCCTGAAGGACTTGTTAGTACCTTCCCCGCCGTGGTTACGGTTTTAGGTGGATATTTAACCGGAAATTGGATTAGAAAACAACCGATTAGAACCGATACCAGCGCCAGTTTAGTCGGATTTGGAATTAGTTGTTTTGTAATTGGTTATTTGTGGGCGGAATTGTTTCCCCTGAATAAATCCCTGTGGACAAGTTCCTTTGTCATAGTTACCGTGGGTTGGTCATTACTTTTGTTAGCATTTTGTTATGAAACCATCGAAGTCCGGGGATGGACAAAATGGGGATTTCCCTTTAAAGTTATGGGATTAAACGCCCTAACTATTTTTGTGGCTTCCGGTTTTGTGGCGAGAATTCTAAATTTAATTAAAATTGGCGATTCCCCCCAGGCTCCCACCGCCAAAACTTGGCTGGATGAAACCCTATTCCAGTCGGGGTTTGGGGCGATGAATGGATCTCTAGCCTTTGCGATCGCCACCCTACTATTTTGGTGGTTAGTATCCTATTTGATGTATCGCCAGAAATGGTTTGTGAAAGTTTGAAACCCGAAATCGCTACAATGACAGAGAATGACCATTAGCAGCAGAGTGTTATGATCCCAACCGTTATTGAACAATCGGGTCGTGGCGAAAGAGCCTTTGATATCTATTCTCGGCTATTACGCGATCGGATTATCTTTCTCGGACAACAGGTAACAGCCGATTTAGCCAACTTAATTGTGGCCCAGATGTTGTTCCTCGATGCTGAAGACCCAGAAAAAGATATTTACCTCTACATCAACTCCCCAGGGGGTTCGGTGTCGGCTGGTTTAGGGATTTTTGACACCATGAATCACATCCGCCCCGATGTTTCCACCATTTGTCTAGGGTTAGCCGCCAGTATGGGGGCGTTTCTGTTGAGTGCGGGGGCTAAGGGTAAACGGATGAGTCTTCCCCATTCGCGGATTATGATCCACCAACCGTTAGGGGGAGCCCAAGGACAGGCGACGGATATTGAGATTCAGGCCAGGGAAATTTTGTATCTGAAAAAACGCCTGAATCAACATTTAGCTGATCACACGGGTCAGCCCCTTTCCCGCATTGAAGACGACACCGAACGGGATTTCTTTATGTCGGCCGAAGAATCCATGCAGTACGGTTTAATTGACCAAGTAATTAACCGTCGTCCGTCGTTGTCTAATCCGGTTGCGAGTTAGTCGATTTTGAAGTTGTCCTCCCATCTGGGAGGAGCTTTGAATATTCTGAAAATTTCTCAATTTAGTCCAAAAGAAATAAACCATGAAAATCCCCGATTCTAGTCGTTTTCAATTCACAGAAGACTTGAATATTTGCCGAATTTTAAACGGAATGTGGCAAGTCTCCGGCGCCCATGGTCGGATTAACCCCACCCTTGCCATCGAAAGTATGTTTAAATACCTAGACGCCGGATATACTACTTGGGATCTAGCGGATCATTATGGCCCGGCGGAGGATTTTATTGGGGAATTTAGGAAACAATTACTCGCTACTCGTGGACAGGAGGCTTTATCCGGGGTTCAAGCCTTTACAAAATGGGTTCCGCGCCCGGGTAAAATGACAAAAACTCTGGTGGAAAAAAATATTGATATTTCCCGTCAACGCATGGGAGTCGATTGTCTGGATTTACTGCAATTTCATTGGTGGGATTATCAGGATCAAAATTATTTAGAGGCTTTAAATTATCTAGCGCAACTGCAAACTGAGGGTAAAATTAAACATTTAGCATTAACTAATTTTGATACGGAACACTTAAAAATTATTGTGGAAAATGGCATTAAAATTGTATCTAATCAAGTCCAGTTCTCTTTAGTTGATCGCCGTCCTTTAGTTAAAATGACTGCATTTTGTCAAGCTCATAATATTAAATTACTTCCCTATGGTGTGGTTTGTGGCGGTTTTTTATCGGAAAAATATCTAGGAAAACCTGAACCCAATGGCTTTAGTTTAGAAACCGTTAGCTTGAAAAAATATAAAAATATGATTCAGGCTTGGGGGGGATGGAATTTATTTCAAACTCTCTTAAAAACTTTAAATGCGATCGCCCAAAAACATCAGGTAACAATTGCTAATATTGCGATTCGTTATATCCTAGAACAACCCACCGTCGCCGGAGTCATGGTGGGGACAAGATTAGGACTTTCTGAGCATATCAAAGATAATGCTAAAGTCTTTGAATTTAGCCTCGACCCCGAAGATTATCAAAGCATTAATACCGTGCTTTCCCCATCCCAAGATCTGATCCAAATAATCGGCGATTGTGGTGACGAATATCGATAAATTCATCCCCCCTAACTCCCTAAAAAAAGGGGGGGAATCTTAAAAATCAACGATTTTTTAACTCCTTCACCGCATTAACTAAGCGTTTCAGATAAGGTTTAATTAACTTTTGCTGTTCTGTTTGTAAGACTTTAACCTGTTCAGAAAGCTGATCAATTTGTGTTTGTATCCCTTGGGAATCTGTCACCGACTGATTAACAAATCCCTCTAAAACTTTTGTTAAAGATTCCTGATCATTCCCTTCCAAATGTAAGGGGGAAGTCTCCTGGGATGTCTTTAATTGATCAATGGTTTCTTGTATTAACTTAAAGCGCACATTCATCACTTCCCAATCATCTTGTCGCAGGGCATTTTTTTCTAACCCTTGAGTCACCCGTTGTAACTCCGTCAGTACATCCGTAATCGGATCAAGTTCATTGGACTCCGAGGGTAACAGTTGAATTTGTTGATGGAGCGATTCTACCACCGTCCGAACATCCGTAATCGCCGCATCCATAGTTTGACGCAGATTTTGTTCAAACCGTTGGCGATTCACCACATTTAAGATCAAGGCTAAGGTTAGGGGAGTTCCCGCAAATATAATCGGCTGATACCATGCAGCAACCAGGGTTCCCACTGCTGTCCCCGCAATAGAAACATACTCGGCTAACTTCCACCCATTAACCGAGTTGGGTGACGGTTTTAATGAATCTTCGCTATTGCGCATGGTTGTGGCTGAATAAATACAATCCTAGAGTTATGCTAACTCAAATTCCACAATAATCATTAAACTGGTTCAAATCCCTTTACAATCAGGGGAAAAGTATTTTTTAGATCAATGACTACTCCCACTGAAATTCCTCTGCTTAATTCCTTAGACTATATTTCCTATCTCGATGAACATGGCAAAATCCCTGAATCTCTCCAAGGTCAAATCGGAGTTTATGCTATTTTTAATCAAGATAAAATTTTACAATATGTAGGCTATTCCCGAGATATATATTTGAGTTTAAAACAACATTTTATCCGTAAAAATCAGGGCTGCTACTGGTTAAAGTTACAAACTATTGAACGTCCTAGTAGAACTATTTTAGAAGGGATTCAACAGGCTTGGATTAATGAAAATGGTTCAATTCCTCCCGGAAATGGGGAAGATGAACCGCTTTGGAATCATCCAATTCAAGTTAAACCCTTAATGACTCCAGAAGAACAAAATCAGTATGAAAAAAACGATGATATTGGTCAAGAAAAACTATTAAAACAAGTCGCCCGTCGTGTAGAAGAACAAATTTTATCCGAACTCAAAGACCGAGGATTACAAGAAGAAATTCGCTTTAATCCTAAATTAAAAACCAGTGGATTATTAGATTTAAAATAAAGGGAACAGGGAACAGGGAACAGGGAACAGGGAACAGGGAACAGGGAACACTTCGACACTTCGACAAGCTCAGTGCAAAGCAAGCTCAGTGCAAAGCAGGGAACGCCGGATCTGGGTAGAGGATTTGTAATTAATTTTGTTTAGGTACTTATCAGTTATCAGTTAAAGAGTTTACAGATCAAACTTATATTTTTCCCATTACCCATTACCCATTACCCATTACCCATTACCTATCACCCATTCCTGATATTTAATTTTCAGGGCGTGGAATTTCTCCATGATCAGGAATATGAATACATCCTAAATGAAAGGGTAAACAAAATTGTGATTCTAAATGTCCAAAGGAAAAATAGTGATTTAATCCCCAGCCTAAGATTAAACCCAGGGTAGATAATATGGATAAAATAATAAAAGACTGTCCATCTTTAAATCGGGCAGTTTGCAACTCTAATCGAGCTAAAGCAGTGGCGGAAACCATTAATAAAAGATTAATAGAAACCTTAATCCAGATAATCATAAATACACTTAAAATTGACAAGAAAACAATCATTAAAAATGTTCCCCAATCCGTTCTAATTTTAGTTAAAACAAATGTATTTAGTTTATTCAAGGGTAGGGTAAAAAATAAATCAATTGACCAAATTAATCCTAAGAATAGACCGGAAATAAAAGAATACCAACTCGACTCAAATAAAAACCAACCAAAATTTAAACAAGTAACTAAAAGTAATCCAAAGGAAAACCAAGTAATTGGTGTTAATTTGTGTTCTGATTTCATTATAATAGCAGGACAAAATAATAAATTTTCAGGTTGAATTACCCCTTTAAAGATTAGTAGAAATTGCCTGAAGGGGACAGGTCGGAATACATTGTTCACACACAATACATCGTGAGCGAGTAAATGTCAAATAAAAGGTTTCTGGATTTAATGTTAAGGCTTCCGTCGGACAAACTCCAGTACAGAGTCCACAATCAACACAACTTTGTTCATCAATTAAAATTTCTCGTCCGACTAAAGAAACTCCAATATTTTGAGTTTGCATCCACTCAATAGCTGCTTCTAGTTGATCGATATCTCCCGATAATTCCACTACCAATTTTCCGACTTGATTCGGAGCAACCTGAGCGCGAATAATATTAGCAGCTACATTAAAATCCTTAGCCAATCGATAGGTAATTGGCATCTGAATAGAACGTTTTGGAAAAGTCAAAGTCACTCGTTTTTTCATGCTATTAATCCTAAATTTGATTCCTGTCTCATCTAATCATGCTCCCGTATCATCCCTTAAAATTTGCGACAAATAAGATTCACCTTTCTATTTTACAACAATTTTCAGAAGAACGTTAATCAATTTTGTTCAAAATTTTGTTACACTGAAATCATCAATAATAATTATCATCTTTGACAATATCAACATGAACGAAAATCCCATACATTCAACCCCCTCAACCGAACCTTCTGATTTGGCAAAACGAATCAGAAACTTTTTAATTATTATCGCAGCTATCATTCTGAGTCTATCGGTTTTCTTAGGAATTCGTAGCGAAGCTACTTCCACTTCCCTCCCTCAACTTGTAGAAGAATCAATTCCCCTAGATATCGCTTTGAGTAATAGCAAACCGACCTTAATGGAATTTTATGCAAATTGGTGTACCAGTTGTCAAACCATGGCCCCAGAGTTAAGCGAAATTAAACATAAATATTCCGAACAACTCAATTTTGTTATGTTGAATGTTGATAATAGTAAATGGCTACCCGAACTCCTCAAATATCGAGTTGATGGCATTCCTCATTTCGTTTATTTGAATCAAAAAGCCGAAACAATTGCCCAAACCATCGGCGAAATTCCTCGCCCGATTTTAGAAGCCAATTTAGAGGCATTAATTGCAGAAAATTCCCTTCCCTATACCCAAGCAATTGGTCAAGTTTCTGCTTTTAATTCTCCCCTAAATATTGATAAACCTAGCAGCAGTGATCCCCGCTCCCATGGTGCTCAGGTTAAATAAAAATAGAGAGAGACGCGCCGTGGCTCGTCTCTACATTCCGTAAATAGGTTAAAGTAGGTTGTAGAGGGAATCTAAGTTAAAACTTCAAACTCAATTTTTCTGAATTCCTATGGCGAAAGAACTGGCAATTCAAACCCGGGGACTGACAAAACGATTTGAGCGCCATCTGGCGGTTAATGATTTAGATTTACAAATTCCCCTGGGAGAAGTCTATGGATTAATTGGGCCAAATGGAGCCGGAAAAACTACATTATTACGGATGTTAGCCACCATAGAAGAACCCACAAAAGGGGAAATTTATATTAATGGAGAAGCTGTATCCCGTGATCATACTAATCCCAAAATCAAACAGCGTTTAGGGTATTTACCCGATGATTTTCCCCTTTATGATGATTTGACCGTTTGGGATTATTTAGATTACTTTGCGCGGTTATATTATCTGCGGGAACCTCGACGGACTCAACGACTTTATGAAGTCTTGGAAATCGTGCAATTAACTCAAAAACGCGATCGCTTAATTTCCACCCTTTCCCGAGGAATGAAACAACGATTGAGTTTAGGACGGACTATTATTCATCAACCTTTATTACTCTTTCTCGATGAACCAGTATCCGGTTTAGATCCGATTGCGCGGATGCAGTTTCGAGAGATTATTAAAAGTTTACATGAAGCGGGAATGACCATTGTGATTTCTTCCCATGTCTTAAGTGACTTGGAGGATTTTTGTAGTTATATTGGGATTATGGAATTGGGGTATCTGGTCGAAAGTGCATCAATACAAGACTTGTATAAACGTTTGAGTTTGCAGCATCTTTTTATTTCGACTTTGGGTAAAATGGAGATACTGATCGGGGAATTAAAAAATCATCCGGCGGTGGAGAGTTGGGAAGTTTTACCCGGTAAACAACAGGTAAAAGTTCAATTTTCAGGAACAGAGAAAGATGCGGCAATGTTATTGCGATCGCTCATTTCTGCGGAAGTTCCTTTAAGTGAATTTAATCGAGTTCAAGAAAACTTAGAATCTATTTTCTTAAAACTAGGACACAAACAAGCCTCTTAACAGCCATAAACCGTTCAACTTTATGTAGGAATAAGAGTTATGAACCGTCTATCTTTACTTAAATTTAATGAGTGGAATCCTCAACTGGTTAGAGAATTAAAAGGTCGATTTCAACTTCGCAATATTATAGTGGCGATTGGACTTTCTCTCCTCACCCAACTGGTTATATTTTTAAGTACCTTGGATAAATTTCCATTGGCAAAAGATATTAATTTAGGTGATAAGTATTGTCCCTCTCAAAACCAATTTTTTAATACATCTCAAACAGAATATTGGCGAATTTATGACAAAATTAATGCTGCGGGGAATTTAGGAAAATATCCCGATTTAGAAAAACAACTTCAAGAACTCGACGAAATCAGAAATGCAGTCTGTCCCCAGGATTTAATTGATTTTAACCGTTGGTTTATGGACTACTGGGCTAATATTTTTATTTGGATTAGTGTTCTAGCAATTTTCGGCTTAATTGTCCTGGGAACCTATATGCTAATTAATGATTTAGCCACCGAAGAACGGCGAGGAACCCTAAACTTTATTCGATTAAGTCCCCAATCTTCTCAAAGTATTTTAATCGGCAAATTATTGGGCGTACCCAGTTTATTATATCTCGGAATTTTCCTAGCAATTCCTTTTCATTTATGGGCTGGAATTTCGGCTCAGATTCCCCCCCTGGAAATATTTAGTTTCTACGGTTTAACCGTAGCCAGTTGTGCATTTTTCTATAGTTTGGCTTTGTTAGTGGGAGTTACTAGCAGCACTTGGCTACATGGGTTACAATCTTGGATTGGGAGTGGAATAACCTTAATTTTTCTATGCGCAGCTAATAGTAAACCTATTATTTCCGAAGGTTGGGATTGGCTGAATCTATTTTCTCCCCTGTGTCTGATTCGCTATCTAATTGATCAGACAGGAAATCATTACTCCAATTATCCTTTTGATCATGCCAATATTGTTCAATTAAAGTGGTTTGGATTGAATATAGGAGCCAATGGAATTTCCCTTCTAGCATTAGCCTTACTCAATTATGGGTTTTTAACCTATTGGATTTGGCAAGCCTTAAAACGGAACTATCAGCATCCTAATTTTCCGAGTTTAAGTAAACAACAGAGTTATCTATTAACCCTGAACTTTACGCTGATGAATCTAGGATTTTCCCTTTCTAAATTTGAAGTAAATAATGGTTATTATGGAACTATTTTCATTGGTAATATTTTCTTGGTTTTGGCTTTAATCTTAGCCCTATCTCCACAACGACAAACCCTACAGGATTGGGTACGCTATCGCGTGGAACGCAAAAAACATCGCTGGGCGAATTTAGCAAAAGATTTAATTTTGGGTGAAAAAAGTCCGGCAATTGTGGCAATTTTGATTAATCTTTTGATTGCTTCTACAATTTGGATAGTCACAATTTTTCTTGTGGTTCCACCTTCAGACAAAGGCGAAATGTTGTTAGCGGTTGCCTTACATTGTAGTTTTATGCTGCTATGTGCCAGTATCGCTCAATTAATGGCAATGATGAAAACCCCAAAACGAACTTTATGGGCAATGGGTACGGTATTAGGGGTGATGATTCTTCCCCTATTATTTATAGCTGTGGTGTTTTCCGCTAAACCTGACTATTATGCCGTTTTTGTGGTATCTGTCATCTCGTATGTGTCAATTTCTTCTGCCCCATTTTCTTTAATTCTCACCAGTTTTATGGGTCAAGTTTTAATCACTATTCTCTGCAATATCCAACTGACTCGATTATTGAAAAAAGCTGGAGAATCAGAAATGAAAGCTCTAGTAAGTTCCTGAAATAAAAGCACCCTGAAGCATGAAATAAAAACTAAGAGTCTGAGGTTCCCAGATTGGAGATAACTTTCTGGGACTCGACTTTTTCTGAAGTATCTAAAACCAGATCATACAGTTGAGGATAATTTTTAACTTCCCAAACTTTCAGCAGGATCAAATATTCATAAAATGCTTGTAAAACACACCAAGAAAATCCAGAACGACCATCTAAAAAACCCCCCAAGAAAAAGTACATATAGACAAAGCGAATCAGAGGTCTAAACGGTAAACGTAAAGACAAATCTTTTAATGCTCGTCGTCGTTCAACTTCCGAACTTCCTAATAATAAATCCTTCCAATTAACTGTTCCCGTCTGTAATTGTCGCAGGGTTTCTACTGCTTCATCGGTTGAGTAACGATTGTGTTTATCAATCCAACGGGATAACCCTTTACTACAGGTGTAATGGGGATAGGTTTCTCGAATAAATCCGGTCGGGCCATCACAGACTTCCCGTTCTGTGTGACCATAATCGGTAAACCAAACTTTATCCTTCCGAAATAGACGCATTTGATACCGGGGATATTGGGTACTACGTCGAATCCAATTCCCTAAAAATATCACCCTTTCAGCGACATAATATCCAATATAATCCTGACTTTGAATCGCTTGTAAACATTCTGTAAACAACTCGGTTGTCATCCGTTCATCAGCTTCTAAAATGTAAACCCAATCGTGTTTTGTTGGGATTTCCCGTAACATCCAGGTGCGTTGTTTTCCATGACTTTCAAAACCATGTTGTAACACTCGAACTGGATAATTTTGAGCAATTTCAACGGTGCGATCTTGACTAAAAGAATCGACCACAATCACGTCATCTGAAAACAATGCAGACTCAATACAATCTGCAATATCAATTTCTTCGTTGGCGGTAAGAATATAAATTGAAAACATGAAAAATGATTTATAAAAGGGAACAGGGAATGGGTAATGGGTAATAGGTAATAGGTAATGAGTAATGGGTAATTACGAATTACGAATTACAAATAGGTTAGGACTTACGCATGAGGCTCCAGAAACCGGGTTTTTTAGAAAATCTGTGGGTCAAAATGAAGTATTTTTGTAAAAAAACCCGGTTTCTTTGATTGGGTGCGTAAGTCCTGTGGGTAATGGGGAATAGGGAATGGGTAATGGGATTAATAAAATCTTGATTTTATTTCTTCCACTGATATAGCAACCGCGCCTAGCTATTAGGACTACTTATCGGCTGTCATTACCGCCGAGAGTGCGGTAATCCATGTCAATAGCGTTATGGCGACTGCTATAACTGATAACTCTTACACTGATAACTGATAACTGATGACTGATAACTGTTAAGCTGTTGGTGTTTTGCGCCGATTTCCACCGCGTAAAATTCCCAACCCTTTGAGTCCTGTCCAACCTAAAGTAATATAACCAATGGCTAACAATAAACTACTAATTCCCGTTCTCAAACTTGATTTTAAGGACTGAGTTTTTGCTTGGGTTTCTAGTTCTTGTTGGCGATCGCGAATTTGAGTTAACAATTGTGTAGGTAAATTATCCGCCTGTTGATTCAAAAACTCCTCAACCGCCTTGGGATTAGATTTAGACTGTTCTAAGATTTGTCTAACTTCCTTAGGAAGATTGGGGTTAGCAAGGGCTTGATTCAGGGCTTCAGGATTTTGTGATAACCCGGCAAATTGATCTTTAAGCTGAGTTTTTCGTTGCTGAATTTGCTGCTGAAATTGGGTACTCCCAATTTGGTTTTGCAGTTGAGTTTGAGCTTGAGTCGCTTGTTGATTAATTTCTGCGAGGGCTTCGGCTCTAGCTAAACGGGTATTATTCAGATGCAAAGGAAATAGTAAAAGATACAATAGGCCTAATAAACTCGCCAACAATGCCACCCAAAATCTTAAACTCGCAAAGGGTTTAGCCGGCTTGATATTGCCTTCGGTGGCAGCATCCATCCAAAAAGCAATAAAAACTAAGGCCATGCCCACCATCGGGACAATGCCTCGATCTACTAAGTCACTGGTGACACTAATTTGCCAGCCTCGGTTGAGAAAATTAGGCGGAATCAAAATTACCAAAAAATCCACTAGGGATGAAAAAATTAAAATAACTCCAACCAGTTTCAAGATGAGAGAGGTTGCGGTAGAAAATTGACGGCTAGAAGTAGCTTTCATTGAATGATCCGTAAACTAAGTTATGATCTCGATTTGGGCTTGTTGATATTTTCCCTAACCCTAAGTTTGTAGGGCTGGCTCGGAAATATTCAAATAAAGATCAACAAACGTTACAATTCTAATCGGTTCAGACCTATGGATAGACTGACTTGAGTAAATTCCCCCCTCCCCAATCAACTCGAATGACTGCTTATCTTTACACCTTAACCGAATTACAACAAGACATCACCTTGAATCCTCAACGATGGCGTCCCCTGGTTTTTACCAATGGCTGTTTTGATTTAATTCATGCGGGTCATGTGCGCTATTTACAAGCGGCTAAAGCCCTGGGACGATCGCTCGTTGTCGGATTAAATAGCGATTTATCCGTCCAAACGATTAAACCGCCAAAACCTGGACATCCCCAGCGCCCCATCGTCCCCGAAGCGCAACGGGCTGAAGTCCTAGCCAGTCTCAAGCCCATCGATGGGGTAGTTATTTTTTCTGAAACCACCGCCGATCATCTGATCCAAACCCTGAAGCCCGATATTTATGTTAAAGGAGGTGACTACACCCTAGAAACCTTACCAGAAGCCCCGATTGTCCAAGCCTATGGCGGTGAAGTTGCCTTGATTAATATTGAAGTCCCCTCCTCCACCAGCGCCCTAATTCAACGGATTCTCAACGGCTAACTGTTGCCGGGTACTTGTACAATAGTCAAGGTTAAGAATTCTATACTTATTTTCAATTACCCAATGCCACGCCCCCTATGACTGACCTGACCACTTCCCCCCAACAAAACCCAGCCATGAGTGCGGATGAATTGCGCTCGGGGCTTTTTGGTGCTTCATCCAAGGCCCAATTCCAACTATTAGAAACATTAACCCAAGGTGGGGAAACGGTTTGGGAGGTGTTAATGGAATTTTTATTAAAACAACAGTCTAATCCTCCCAGTTTAATTAGCGGTAAGGTTTATCAAATCTTATATCAGGCTCATCCCACGGATGAAAAAGTAAGTACCTTTTTGCAAACCCATTTTCCGACGGGAATTGTTTCCTTAAAATCCGATACCGGAATTGATTATATCCCCCTCCAAAAATTACTCGCCCAACAAGACTTTTTAGAAGCGGATAAATTAAGCATACAAAAACTTTGTGAATTAGCCGGAAGTTCTGCGGTACAACGAAAATGGCTTTATTTTTCCGAAATTGAACGCTTCCCCATCACGGATTTAAAAACAATTGATACCCTTTGGCGTATCCATTCCGAGGGTAAATTTGGCTATTCTGTTCAGCGAGAACTTTGGTTGGGTGTGAATAAAAATTGGGATAAATTATGGCCGAAAATTGGCTGGCGTGAAGGTCGCAATTGGACACGCTACCCCCAAGGATTTACCTGGGATTTAACCGCCCCCAAAGGTCATCTTCCCCTCTCTAATCAATTACGAGGCGTTAGAGTCATCGAAGCCCTGCTGTCCCATAAAGCCTGGTCACAGCCTGAATAATCAGCAGCTAAGGCGGGAAAAACCACATAAAAGTCATAGTAGCAAATTGTTGAGAAGTGTTAAGCTAGTTGATTATTTAAGCGTTGACTATGATTCCTGCTGTTCTGATTCAAAATCTAAAAAAATCCTATGGCACCTGTCCCGCCGTTAAAGATGTCTCTCTTGATGTCCAACCGGGGGAGATCTTTGGTTTACTTGGGCCAAATGGAGCCGGAAAAACCACAACCCTACGGGCATTATGTACCTTAATTACCCCCGATGCTGGGCGTTTGGAGGTTTCTGGTATTTCTGTAGTCGATCAACCCCGTCTCGTTCGTCAACGCCTCGGTTATGTGGCCCAGGAGGTCGCCTTAGATAAGGTCTTAACCGGGCGAGAGTTATTACAATTACAGGCGGCTCTCTATCATATCCCTCGCGCTAATATTGCCGAACGCATTCATCAAGTTACGGATTTATTAGGATTACAAGATTGGTTAGATCAAAAAACTGGAACCTATTCCGGGGGTATTCGCAAACGCCTAGATTTAGCTTCGGGTTTACTCCATCAACCGGATTTATTAGTATTAGATGAACCTACGGTTGGTTTAGATATTGAAACCCGGGTGGTGGTCTGGAATTTTCTCCGGCAATTAAGGGAAAATGGCACAACAATTTTAATTACTAGCCACTATTTAGAAGAAGTGGATGCTTTAGCCGACCGGGTAGCTATTATTGATCAAGGATTAGTGATTGCTCTGGGTACTCCTTCGGCTTTAAAAGATCAACTCGGAGGCGATCGGATTACCCTCAGAATTAGGGAATTTTCCCCCGTAGAAGAAGCCGAAAAAGCTAAAGCCCTATTAAAACCCTTACCTTTTGTACAGGAGATTATTATTAATCCGGCTCAAGGTAATTCTTTAAATTTAGTGGTGCAAACTCAAAGTGATGCTTTATTTACAATTCAACAGGCGTTAAAAGATGCGGGTTTACCCACCTTTGGGATTGCCCAATCTCGCCCAAGTTTAGATGATGTTTATTTAGCAGCCACGGGTCGAACTTTACTTGATGCTGAAATTGCGGCTTCTAGTAATAGAGATTTGAAAGCTGAGAAAAAGAAAAGTATGCGCTCTTAGTCAGATTTCTGAATTTTTTGTACAATCTAAATCGTTAATTGCCCAAACCTCAAAAACCATGAGTAGTTCAACAACCTCTGTTAAAATTTTAACTCCGAATCAAACCGTTGATCAGCAACCGAATTTAGCGGGGGAATTTCTACAAGAAACCATTGCCTTAACCCGTCGGTTATTTATTCAATTACAACGTCGTCCTTCTACCCTAATTGCCGGGATTATTCAACCGTTAATGTGGTTAGTTTTATTTGGAGCCCTATTTCAAAATGCCCCTAAAGGATTGTTTGGAGGAACTCTTAATTATGCTCAATTTTTAGGGGCGGGAGTTATTGTTTTTACTGCCTTTGCTGGAGCTTTAAATGCGGGATTACCGATTATGTTTGACCGAGAATTTGGTTTTTTAAATCGGTTATTAGTCGCGCCTTTAGTCTCTCGATTTTCGATTGTTTTAGCTTCGGCAATTTATATCGTGACGTTGAGTTTAATTCAAACCTCTGTGATTATTGCCGCCGGAGCGGTTTTAGGGGCAGGATTACCCGGAATTGCCGGATTAAGTATCATTACCCTAATTGTGTTTCTCTTGGTTTTGGGGGTAACGGGGTTAAGTCTGGGATTAGCATTTGCCTTACCCGGTCATATTGAATTAATTGCGGTAATTTTTGTCACCAATTTACCGCTTTTATTTGCCAGTACCGCCCTCGCTCCTTTATCTTTTATGCCCCATTGGTTACAGGTGGTGGTTTGTCTGAATCCCCTCAGTTATGCGATTGAACCCATTCGTTATTTATACCTCAATCAAGATTGGGCGTTTAATAGTGTGGTCATGGAAGCTCCCTTTGCTACGATTACTTTTGGCGGTGCGTTATTAGTATTAATCGGGTTTGCTACCTTGGCTTTACTTTCGATTCAGCCCTTATTAAAGCGTCGTTTTGCTTAAACTGACCCATGGGTGCATAAAATTTTTCTGCCTATTAGTCCCCCCTTTTTTTATATTAAACAATCTTAGGGGGGAATATCTTTTTCTAATTTTCAGAAAAATAGCTACAATGTGTGAATCTAAGTTTTTATAGTTATTTTTGAAATCGTGAGGTTATGATCATGCAATTTAAAGCATTAAAATCGGCTTTGGGGGTTTTCTCATTAACTGCCGTGGCTGCCTTAATTGGAGTTTTGGGGTTCACTCCCGCCAGTCTAGCTCAATCAACTTCCGCCACGCCTTTACAACAATTTCAAAGCTCTGATAACCCCGACCCCCTCAGTGGTGAAAATAGTGGGAAAACGATGTTAGATATTATTCATAATTCCCGGTTAGGGGGATTTAATATTGATTATGAAGCGGTAGGAAATAAACAACGCCAAAATATTCAGGATGCGGCCACTCAATTTCGGGAAAAACAACGTTTACTTCTCCAACAACCCGAAGTTACCGAAGTTTCGACAGACCCTACTAACCCTGTAGAAGTTAAACCTTAAGCTGTTAGGAATAGGGAATTTATATCCAATTATAACCGCTATAGATGATCCCCCCTAACCCTGCTTAAAAAGGGGGGAACCTGAATTCTGATTCTTAAAAAGGGGGAAGCGGAATTCGGTTCTTAGTCCCCCTTTTTAATGGGGATTTAGGGGGATCTAGTCTAGGATGAAAATAGGGGTTTTGGGCTGAATTTGACACGGATTTAGGCGAGTTAGTTAATCCTTTAATGCTTCAATTAACCTTTGATTTTCGGCTTCTGTTCTAACGGCAACTCGGAAATAATGATCGCCTAAACCAGGAAAACTTAAACAATCTCTAATGAGAATGCGATGTTTTTTTAAGAGATTTAATTGCAATTTAGAAACCGAAACATCAGATTTTACTAAAATAAAATTAGCTGCACCCGAATAGGGTTTTAATCCTGATATATTGGCTAAATTATGATATAATTGAGGTCGGGAATTTTCCAACCAATTCCAGGTTTGTTGTTGAAATTCCTCATCTTTTAAAATAGCAATTCCGGCCGCCACGGCCAAACTATTCACCGGCCAAGGATCGCGCCACCGTTGCCATTTTTCTAAGCGTTGGGGATGGGCGATCGCATATCCTAAACGCAGTCCGGGTAAACTATAGAATTTGGTCAGCGATCGCAAAATCACTAAATTTTCATAGTCTTTTACCCAAGACACTAAACTTTGCTGTTGAGTGGGACGTAAAAAATCCATAAATGCCTCATCCACCACCACCAAAGCAAACTGTTTTAAGGATTCTAATAATATTTCAGCAGTAAATAGTTTTCCGGTGGGGTTATGGGGATTATTTAATAATAACCCCGAGTTAGAACTCAAGGGTTGAGGCATAGAAAAATCCCACCCACCAGAAGCCATCGAAAGCGGACACTCAATCACATTCCCATCAAAGGCCCTAAGTGAGCGTCCATAGTCGCCAAAGGCAGGAGTGAGTAAATAGGTCGCATCTAGTGCGGCTAGATCCCGTCCTGCCCAGGTCAGTAACTCTGCTGCCCCATTTCCGGGTAAAATCCAATCCGCCCCCAGCAAGTCCGATCCTGTTTCGCGGTTGATCTGAGTGGCGATCGCTTCCCTCAATTCCCCATAGTCGGGGTTGGGATAGACTTTTAAATCCCTCAGATGGCTTTGAATTGCATCCCAAGCCGACAAAGGCGGCCCCCAAGGATTAATACTGGCGGAAAAATCCAGAATATCCGAGGGAGAGCAGTCGGCCACGGTCGCAGCCCAAATCAGGTTTCCGCCATGACGGGGTGAATGGGTTGGTTCCACGCCTAGAAATTAGTCCTCATCACTGTCGGGTTCGGCTTTAGTCTGAGCAACTTTTTCCTTGAATAGTTTGCCTGATGAAAAAGCCGGGACTTTGGTGGCTGGAATTTCCATTTTTTCCCCAGTTTTCGGGTTACGACCCTCACGGGCTTTCCGTTCGCGGGACTCAAAAGAACCAAAGCCAACCAGTGTTACTTTGTCGTCATTAGAAACTGCTTCCATGATGGTTTCTAAAGCTGCCGTTAACACCGCATCGGCTTGTTTTTTGGTCACACTGGCCCGTTCGGCGACGGCGTCCACTAATTCACCTTTATTCATTTGAGTTTTTACTCCTTATAATTCGCATGAAGCAATCAATAGTATAGCTGTTGGCTGTTGACTGGTAAGAGCGAAGTGACTGATCTGTTTCAACTTAAAGCGATCAGTAAGCTAGAAATTTGATTCAAAACTAGGTTTTATCCCCCCAGCCCAGGGCTGTTTAAAAGTCGGGTCAGAAAGAGTAATCGCTACTTGATCAATCGCAATTTTTTTGTCAAAAAACAATGATAAATACTCTAATAGAATATCTGAAAAAAGTCAAGAATTTCAGAGGCTCTCAAGGAAAAATATATCCCATACCGTCAATATTATTATTAGTGATCATCGATTAGCAATTGATTAAAAAACTTTAATAAGTACCGTAAAAAATTCAGGAGATCAGCAGTTAAATCCGCGATTAATAGTATCTCTATTTAGTTGAGAAACCTGATAGGAATATAATTAATACTATAACAGTCGCGCCTAAAGATGATGCACGCGACTGCTATAAAAAGCCGGCTACAATTCTCAAACATGAAACCGCCGGAGCGCAGGAGGCACAGGAGAGATAGAGGGCGTAATCAGATCTTGTTTAAGATCGATCTGACCTTCTACCCAGTAATACCGCCATACCTCAAGCTCAACATCCTAATAATTTTGCGACACCGCAGAACTTTCTGGAGGTAGGACAGCCATCGGGTTAATTGCACCTTGGTCATTGGGATGGACTTCAAAATGTAAATGGGGCCCGGTACTGCGACCAGTGGTTCCCATTTCTGAAATTTGATCGCCTTGAGCTACTTTTTGGCCTTCGCTGACCAGGATGCGATCATTATGGGCATACAGCGTTAAACTGCCGTCGGGATGCTCAATTTCGACTAAGTTGCCATAGCCACCATCATTCCATCTTGCATAGGAAACCACTCCCGGGGCGGCTGCCACCACCGGGGTTCCGATCGGCCCGGCAATATCAATTCCCCGGTGCATTCGTCCCCAGCGCCAACCGTAACCGGAGGTGAGAATACCCGATGATGGCCAAATATAGCCATTAAAGCGCATAGACCCACTCGGTAAATAAACATCTGGCCCAGAGAGCGGGGGTAACTGGGGGGAAACCATCTGACCCAAAGCCGGGTTACTTAAAGGATCATAAGCCTTAGAACCGACAGGGGCAGTAGCCACTACCGAACGTCTGGATGCAGGTTGGAGTTGAGCAGCCGGAGAGGTCACGCCATTGGGAGACAATTGAGCTAACTGTTCCGCAGCCAAATTCTGTTCGGCTTGACTAGCCTTTTCAGGAGCATAGGCTTGAGGATTAAACTCAGGATTAATCGGTTTTTGCCGATGTAAGGAATTTTTTCCTTCAGTCGTCAAGGCTTCAACCTTGGGCTGTTCCGATGCTTCCACAGATACGTTAATCACCTGATAGTCGCTTTGAACCTTATATTCTTCCCGCAAGCGTTCTACTTCAGATCTCAGGCGATCACTGTACAATTTGTTGACAGCTTCCGATTTGCGAACAGAAACCTCTTGAACCGCCACCTGTTCAGATAAGGAAGAAAATTTGGCATCGACGGGAATCGCCACGGCGACGGTTGCTACAGGAGTAGAAGACTCGACCGTATCCATCGCCCGGTTCGCCAGTTGATTCAGCGAGAGTTGATTTAAAGTGCTATGGGTAGGAATCGAACTCAGATCAGTCAGATCTTCCCCTGGAAGATTGGCAACGACTGCATTATTAGTTCGGAGTTCCGAGGGAAGGACTGCCGGAAGCACGGCTTCAGGCAATCTCCCCCCTAAACGGCCCAAGTCTGTGGGGGCAGAAGCTTGTTGTGTAGAGGGGTCAGCATCTGGACGAACCTGAAGGTCTTGCCATGGATTTGGCGTTACAGAGGACGGATTACTAGGGAAACTACTCGCCAGTTGCTTAGGGATTTTTAGATTCTGATTGACACTCAGAATATTAGGATCAGTTAGCTGATTCGCTCTGATAATGGCATCTACGGAAACATTATGCAGTTTAGCAATTCGAGCTAAGGTATCACCCGAACCGACCTGATAAACTTCCGAGACCGTTTGGGCGCTGGGATCATTCGGAATCACAAACGCTCCAGAAATCTCTTGGGAGAGAGTATCTAAAGAATTAGGATCAGGCGAGATAGCAGCAGCCCTATTGGTTGGCTCCCCTTGCTGATCGGGGGTACTCGGAGATCCCGAAACCTCCAGCGATGGATATACGGTGTCCTGAGTTGCCGAGGTTTCGACCTCAGAAGCAGAAGGAATCTGATGATTAAATTCCGACTGAGATTCGGTCAGCGTAGATGATTCAGGTAAGGATTCCGAGGCAACACTCGGCCGAGACTCTGGTGTACCCAAGGCTTCTACGCTAGTCTTATCTGGTTTTTTTAACCCTAAATCCCTAGACTGACTCCGGTTATTCGTCGCTTTCTCATCTGTATTCAGACTAGAAAGGCTTCGCAACAGAGACGGCTGCCAATCCGATGAGGATGCTTGTGCGCCGGAGGTAAAATTTTCTCCGACCGGAGAAGATGCAGCCATCGGCCCAGGGGATGGCATCGTGGGACTTGACTCAGAATTGGATAACTCTGTAGCCATGGCCTGAGCATTGGCTTTCGGCATCAGGATGCCAGAAGCCATGGCTAAACCGAGAAATGCAACAGAGGTATAAACCTTGTGACTGCCAGAGTATGCGACCTGTTGTTTGGTCTGGCCTGTTGCAGTCTGATCTAAATTGGAATCTAAACTAGGCATAGCAACAGGTTGATCATGATTTGGAACTGTTCCTTTCAAAGAACGACCTCCTATGGAGAAGCGTGCTGACTGTCCTCGAACCGCTCAAGAACCTCATATCAGTGAAATTAATCAGATTAATTATTGAATTAAATCACTGAAGATAATCTTGATTAAGTCAGATTACCTTGATTTTTCAATTTCGGCAACTAAAGCCGAAGTTAGATCAAAATGCCAACCCTGAAAATTAAGGATAGATAAACAATAACCCTTGAGGGTCGAGGATCTTTAAACGTGAGTCAACCCTAATAATAGAGTTCAGATGAGAATTTACACCAGTTCCTACCACAAATACAACACCTGCTCTGGGGCTGTGAATTTCTGGGGATCGGTGGGCAAGATGGGTCAAAATCGAAATATAAGACCCTTAAATCCAACCTAGTCAAGGATTATAGCTTTTTTTTTACGGCAAAAAAGCCCCCGTTTAGATGAATAAAATCTATCACTGTCGGGCGACAATTGAATCCGGTCATTTATAAAAAAAAGTTATCAGATTAGGGTGGATTCTGGGATTAACACAATATCAGGGTTTGAGGGATGGACTTTACCCCAAATAACCGAGTTGGCGGCGTGCCTCAAATAAACTGACCGCAACACTCACGGAAAGATTCAAACTTCTCACTCCGGCTTCAGCCATGGGAATATAAACCGTGGCGGTGCAAGTCTCCAACACATCGGGGGCAAGTCCGGTGGTTTCACTCCCAAAGAGCAACCAGTCGGAATCTTGAAACTGGAACTTGACATAGTTAGAAGCCCCTTTGGTACTAAACCCCAGCAAACGGCCGCCCCGTTGTTGATGATGGGTTTGAAAGCTGGAGAAATCGGAGTGCTGGGTGAGTTTAACGTAGGGCCAATAATCTAAACCCGCTCGCTTTAGGTAGCGATCGCTAATTTCAAATCCTAGGGGCCCAACTAAATGTAATTCGGTACAAGTTGCTGCACAGGTACGGGCGATATTTCCGGTATTGGGAGGGATTTGTGGCTGAACTAAGACAACGTGGGGCATGAGGTAATTAGACCAGGAAACAAGGGCTTTTGGGTCGGATCAACCCGGTGGATGAGTAATAAATCTATAGTTTTTCTTTATACTTTGTAAAGAAATTTATCGATAAGATATTCTCATCTAAAAATGGGCCTTTTTTCAGGCTATCAGGGGTTGACAAATTTGATCTTCAAACTCTTTTTCCTGGGCGGCCATCTCCTGAATCGCCTGTTGAATAATCAAGCGCGGATCGTGGCCCTGTTCCGACAGCCGTAACCACTGTTGGGCCGTAGACCCTTCTCGCAGTAGCTTTTTCACCGGAGACAGAAAGCAACTAAACCCGTGTTTTTTGGCAGTTGGCCAAACTTCGGCATAAATTTGTTCAATCCAATCTCTAGCGGAAATTAGGCTGCCGTCTTTCCAATGCCGCAGTTGGGCGTCTAAACTCTGGTGGGCCGCTAGAATTTCATTTTGATCGGAAATTTCGACTAAATCCTGAGCCCGGCTATTTTCAGGTAGTTGACTCCGTTGCAACGGATCAAGGTCAGGATTCTCTAACATTTGCCAGATCCGAGCTTCTAATAGGGCTGTTATGGCTAACAAGGCGATGGGGTTGACCATCAAATCACAAATTCTGAGTTCCAGACGGTTTAAATTATAGGGACGGCGATCGCCATTGGGTCGTACCGATGACCACAGGTGACGAACATTCTGCATGGTTTTTTGTTGGAGTTGGGTTTCTGTCCAGTCAATAAAATGACGATGGCTTTCAAACAAGGGGACAAAAGCTGGGGTTTTGGGGAATAAATGCCAACGGGTGGAATGATGCCCGGTAACTTGGCCACCCAAAAACGGAGAGGAAGCACTCATCGCTAAATATAAAGGAGCTTCCACCCGCACTAAACGAATTGCCCGCATTAACTGTTCGGGGTCAGCGATACCCACATTAATATGAATACTCGCAGTGACTACATCCGTACCGTAGGTTTGTTCAATATAATCATGATAGGGATTTTGGGGATCGGAGCGATAAAATTTCTCCGTGCCCCCGAGGGGTAGGGTGCTTCCGGGGATGATGGTATAGTCGCCCAACTGTTGTAAATATTTTCGGAGTTGCCGCCGCGGTCGGACTAAGGCACACAATAACCGATCATAATTACACAAGGGGGCGGTTGTGTACTCAACATTGCGACTATCGGGTTCGCGGACAAATCCCTCTAAATCGGCCACAATTTTATCGGACAGTCCCACGACATCACCTTGGGGAGTTCCGGTATACATTTCCACTTCAAAACCTTTGGATAAAAGCATAGTACAGTTATTAGTAATCTGTTATCAATTATAGGGGCCGGTTCATCGAGATTTAAGTAATTAACAAATATCTCACACCAACCCGCCCGTAGAAGTTATCATTGTCAGAGTTATTAGAAAAGAGTTAATCAACTGTTTGCTAATAATTGAATCTAGGTTATTAGAAAATAATTCCCTTTTTCTATCCTATCATGGATTCTGAACCCCAAGGAAAAATGCTATCGGGTTCATTAGAGTTAAAAATATAGTCATAATCAAAATCGAAGGCTCGACTATGACGAGTCAGGGAGAATCCCCCAGCAATCACTTGGCTAGTGGTAAAGGTTGCCATAACTAATTCAATTAATTTCCGCGATTTAATGTCTGGTTTTTGTACATAATAATCCCGTTTAGCAAAAAATACCCGCTCATCTTTAGGAACAATAATTCCATTGACTTTATGGGCGTGTTGAATCGGTTTGAGATAATTTTTAATAAAATAATCTTGATTGGTTTGTAGGCGAGAGAGTCTTTCATGTTGTACCCAACTCATTTGAAATAATAGTTTGATCATTTCAAATCCGATGATATAATTAAAAACATTATCTTTATCTTTCGGGCTTAATGCTAATTTTAAAGCTGACTCTAAATATTGACTAGGTTGACATCGAGCATCCTGGGCAGAATGAATATAGAATTGTCTAATATACCCGCGTAAAACCGATTCGTTTAAGGGTGCTTTTATTTGAAAACCACTGAGATATTGTTTAACTCTTTGCAAGGTATCAATATCTTCTAACATCTTCGCCATTAAACCATCGGCGGTATATTCATCTAAAAATTCTGCTTGTTTGTCTGGGGAAGATGCACATAAAATGTAACAGAGTGAGAGAACATAACGACGTTCATTCCAGGGTAAACTTTCTGCCCACTGTTTTACTTCTGGGGGGAGTTTATCAAACATGACATTATGTTTCATTAACCTAAAAACATCTGTCTGTGCTTCATCGTTAAATTCAATATCCATGATCTCATCCCCTTCGGCACACTGAATAAATTTTACCTGATTTTAAAGGATTTCAGAGGTTTTTGTTTGTCTGCGACTGAATTTTATTGAGATACTCAAGAGTTTATACGGTGGGGGTATCCTAGCCCTAGATCCCCCTAAATCCCCCTTCCCAAGGGGGAATTTGAAGCTCTGATCCCCCTAAATCCCCCTTCCCAAGGGGGAATTTGAAGCTCTGATCCCCCTAAATCCCCCTTCCCAAGGGGGAATTTGAAGCTCTGATCCCCCTAAATCCCCCTTCCCAACGGGGAATTTGAAGCTCTGATCCCCCTAAATCCCCCTTCCCAACGGGGAATTTGAAGCTCTGATCCCCCCTTATTAAGGGGGGTTAGGGGGGATCTAGTCTAGGATAAAAACCGAGGTTTTAGACTTAATTTAACACTAATAAACAATACCAAACCTCTAAAATTAAATAGCTTTCATCTCGTTTAATTCTGCCCTAATTTTATCTAAACTGTTATCATAATTAATGTTGTTCTGTTCTTCTTCGTTAGATATTATTTCATCAGGAGCAAATTCTAATTCAACATTAACTGTGTTTTGTCCATAAATTACATCAACTTGAAATCTGATTTTACCTGAAATCCAATTTCCAGACTTTAATTGGAGTAACTGACATTCTGTTCCATTAAGAGGAAATACCAATCTAAATTCTCTTAATTGCAGTTTTATTGATTGATCTGTTACTGTTAAATGTTTGTCGCATAATAAACTAGCTAAAGGTATGTTAAAGTGCTGTTTGATTCTTTCATCTGTTTGAAAAAGTCTAATTTTCATGTTGAGAGTCATCAACTCTTTCAACCTCGATACTGTAAATGTATCCTTACCCCACATTACAATATCATCATCCTGTTCCAACTTAATAAATGATTCGGTCATTGATTTAATCCTTGAAATTATTATAGATATCCTATATTTTAGTCTAAGTAGGTATCTATAATTAATCTTAAAAAAATCGTTGTCGTTGCTCTAGCCCTTCTTGGTGCGCTCAAGCGCAACAACAGAATAAAAGGTTTCGTTGTCGTTGCTCTAGCCCTTCTTGATGCGCCCAAGCGCAACAACAGAATAAAAGGTTTCGTTGTCGTTGCTCTAGCCCTTCTGGATGCGCTAAAGCCCAACAACGGTTAGTTGCCGCCTGACTGTAATAACTTTAATATTTCCGCTTGAATTCGTTGTCTAAAACGGGGATCATTTTGTTGATGACGGGTGATATCATTGAACTGAGCAATTGTTAATCCCTTCGATTCAATCATGCGTTTTGCTTGGTCACAGTAACTAACTGCTAATTGAGGTGCATTCCCAGGTAAGGTATTAAAACTGGTAGGTTGATCACAAATAATTCGGGGAACATCTCCAACAATTTTTTTAATTTCATTCGCCACTTCATGACGTCGGGATTCTAAAGCTAGGGCCGCCCGAGCATAATTTCTAATCGTTTCTTCACTATAGTTAAAACTATCTTGAGCTTGCGCTGGCGAACCCCAACTCAGGGAGGGAAAGGCTTGGGAGGGTGTTTGACTCCAGCCAATGAAAGCACCACAACCGGATAGAATCGCAACGGTTAAGGATTTCGATAGAATTTGACCAAGTTGTAATGTAGTTTTCATAATAAGTAAATTTGAGAAAAGATTAAATTTGAGATCAGTTTTGTAGGCGCTGAAGTTCCCCTTGAATCCGTTTTTGTAAGGTGGGGTCAGCCTGTTGACGTTGGGTAATTTCATTGAAACGAGTAATAGTTAACTCGTTGGTTTCAATAATAGATTTAGCTTGGGTGCAGTAATTGACCGCAATATCTCGAACACCTTTATCAAGGCTATTAATGGTTCGGGTTTCACTGCAAACCACCTCTGGGAGAGACTTTCCCGCCCCGAATATCCCTTGAATTTCGTTATAGGCGGTCTGACGTCTGGGTTCAATTCCTAGGACAGCACGGGCATAATTGCGAATTTCGGCTTCACTAAATTCTGGGGACTGTTGGGCCAGAACAACGGTATTAAAGCCAACAGCCGTTGATACCGAAACATCTGGGACTACTCCCAACAACACCGCGCCCGAAGAAAATAGTCCCAGCAGCACAGCACGGCTAAGGGGGTGTTGAGACATGAATCGTAAAGTAGGTAAAGAATCCATCATATTCAAAGGTTTTGACGCCATAGGAGCAGGTGAAAGTGCTTAGTTATCTTGAATTATTTTATGGGTAAGAAGTTCCTCATCCAAAATTTAAAAACGCTTTACCTAAGAATTCTATGTCCAGTCACAAGTTTGACTTCCAAAAAACTGAGGGTTTGACTTGTACGCAGAGAAAAACTTGATACTGAAAAGGCGTAATCCCAGGAAGTGAAACTTTTTAGATTGAAAATATATTGTATCCTGAAACGTTGACCTCGAAAATTTAAAAAGTATGAAGAAAACAAATGGGGTGATTGCCGCAGGACATCCCAAAACCGTTGAAGCCGGGTTGGGAATATTTGAGGCGGGTGGTAATGCTTTTGATGCGGCGGTGGCTTGTATTTTAGCGGCTTGTGTTACGGAGCCGGGTTTAACTTCTCTTGCGGGTGGGGGATTTTTATTAGCTCATACCCATACAAATCGGAATATTTTATTTGATTTTTTTACTCAAACTCCCCGATATAAATGTCCGATATCGGAGTTAAATTTTTATCCGGTTGGGGTTAATTTTGGTAGGATTATTCAGGAATTTCATATTGGTTTGGGTTCGATGGCGGTTCCTGGGGTTTGGGCGGGGGTAATTCGGGTTCATAAAACCCTAGGACGTTTGCCGTTTTCTGTGGTAGCTGAACCCGCGATCGCTTTAGCAAAACAGGGGGTAGAAGTTAATTCTTTTCAGGCTTATACTTTCTCTAGTTTGTTACAACCGATTTTATTAACAACGGCGGAGGGACGGGAAATTTATGCTCCTGAAGGTGATATTTTAAAGACGGGCGATCGCTTAATTATGAATAACTTTGCCCGGACTTTAGAGGGTTTAGTATTCGGTGGAATGGCGGAATTTTATCAAGGAGAAATTGCTGAAAAGTTAGTTAGGAATTGTCAAAATAGTGGCGGACATTTAACCTTAGAAGATCTAAATAATTATCGGGTAATTGAACGGGAACCGTTAAACATAAACTATCGAGGAAAAACCATATTAACAAATCCACCTCCGAGTGCGGGAGGAACCTTAATTGCTTTTGCTTTAGAGTTGTTATCGGCTGTTGATTTGAGTGGAATTGAGTTTGGAAGTCGCCAATATTTAGAAATTTTAAAAACCGTAATGCAGTTAACTAATATTGCTAGAACGGATCGGTTAGATGGTAATTTATATCAGGATAATATTACTGATACTTTTTTATCTTCTGTATCTAGTTATCAACAACCGTTAATTCATCGGGTGAATAAATGGGGAAGTACCACCCATATTAGTGTTTTGGATCAAGAAGGAAATGCGGCTAGTGTGACAACTTCTAATGGGGAAGGTTCGGGATATATTATTCCTGGAACTGGAATTATGGTTAATAATATGTTAGGAGAAGAAGACCTAAACCCCCTGGGATTTCATCTCTGGCCGGAAAATGTTAGAATTTCTTCTATGATGTCTCCAACTGTAGTATTAAATCAAGGAAAACCTGAATTTGTCATGGGTTCGGGTGGTTCAAATCGGATTAGAACGGCTATTTTACAAGTCCTATTAAATTTAATTGATTTTAATTTTTCTGTGGAAGATGCGGTTAATAATCCTCGGTTTCATTGGGAAAATCATCGCTTGGATATAGAACCAGGTTTTGATCCTGAAATCATTAAGAATCTTGATTTATCTGAACAGGATATTGTTAGATTATGGCCGGAAAAAAATATGTTTTTTGGCGGGGTTCATACTTTAGTTAGAACCGCAGATGGTCAGTTATTCGGGGCTGGAGATCAACGTCGGAGTGGTGTCAGTTTAAACAGTTAATCAATATTGTAACACTTTTTCTGGGAATTAATAAGTATTTTTTTACTAAAATGTATTAAAAAATACAACAATTATCTAGGAAAACTATACTAGAATACCCATAGTGTTTTATTATTTAATAATAGACTAACTTCTGGTTTGTTTGAATAGTTTATTGGAATCATCAGACGCATGAAACATATTCTCGTTATTATTCACCAACCAACTTCCGAGACGGGACGGGTGGGACAGATTCTAACATCCTATGGTTATAAACTCGATATTCGCCTTCCCAGTCATGGGGATAGTTTACCCAGCCATTTAGAGAAACATGATGGGGTGATTGTTTTTGGGGGGTCAATGAGTGCAAATGATGAGAATATTTTACCCCATATTCGCACAGAATTAAACTGGATTCCTTTAGTTTTAGAGTCGAAAAAACCCTATTTAGGGATTTGTTTAGGAGCGCAACTTTTAGCCAAAGTTTTAGGGGCAAAAGTATCTGTCCATCCCGAAGATATTGAAGAAATTGGCTATTTTCCCATTACTCCAACCATAGAAGGACAGGATTATTTTCATGACTTAGAATATGTTTACCACTGGCATCGAGAAGGGTTTGAATTACCCTCTGGAGCCGTATTATTAGCAACGGGAAAAACCTTTAAAAACCAAGCATTTTGTTATGGGAAAAACGCCTATGGTCTTCAGTTTCATCCTGAAATAACTGGGGCATTAATGCAACGGTGGATTGAACGCGGCATGGAACAATTAACCTTACCCGGAAGCCAATCTATTATAGAACAATTAAGCAGACACCGTTTGTATGGAATTCAAGGAGAAAAATGGTTAAAAACCTTTCTTCCCCTTTGGATTAATTCAATTCAATCGGAACAACGCTTACAGTTAGAAAGACGTTCAGCTTAAATCAAATAGGGAATAGTGATTTATTTTTAGGTTATTATCACAAGTTACCTATTACCTTAATCTTAAACATAGTGTAAACACCATTGATTTTTGCCATTATGTTTAGCTTGATAAAGGGCTTTATCGGATTCAGAAATTAACAATTCAGGAGAAGAATTTAACTTGGGAATTTGACTAGCAACTCCTAAACTGAGTGTTACATACTTCTCAACTAAAGAGTTTAAATGGGGAATCTCAAGTTGTTGCACTTCCAAATTAATCCGAGTAGCTACTTGTGAAGCATCAAATAAGGTGGTGCGGGGTAGGATGATAGCAAATTCTTCTCCCCCATAACGAGCGACAATATCACAACTATTTCTGACGGCTTTTTTCATCGCTTGAGCGACCTGTTGTAAACAGTAATCCCCCATTTGATGACCGTAGGTATCATTATAATTTTTAAAATAATCAATATCACATAAAATCAAAGCTAAGGGGGTTTGATTCTGTAGATTTTGATGCCATAGAGATTTCAAACATTCATTAAACCAATATCGATTTGCCAGTTTAGTTAAACTATCGGTAATTGCCATATATTTTAATTCTTTATTGACCTCTTGTAAAGCAATTTCAATCCGTTGGCGTTCTTCAATTTCAAGTTTTAATTTTGCCATAGTTATTTGTAAACTAAGGCTATTTTGCTCTAATAAACAACTGTATTGAATCCCTTGGGATACTTCGGCTAACATATCAATAACTAAATCGGCTTGAGGGAAATTTTTAAATTCTTCTACTCCTAACCAGGGTAAAGGTTTAATTAAATTAGGACTTTTCCAAATAATCTCAAACTGTTTAACTTCGTTGACGCGACCAATATAACAGTGTTTACATAAATGATGATTGGGTTCAATTTTAACTAATCCCCCTGGGGCATGAAAAATTTGATGATAAGCAGCTTTTCGGACGGCATCGGTTTCAAAACTTTTGGCATTTTCTACGGATTGTTTCCAGAGATAAACTTGAAAATAAGCGGCTTCAATCGGATCAGAAGTGACTCTTTCTTGACCATATAAGGCTTTAAAATTATTAACAAATTCTTGATTATTGGGAGTATTTAAACTTTGAAAATAACTCCAGCAAGCATAGTGACCGATACTGGCTTTGCCAATACTCTGAACTTCTGACTCGGAAATACTCATCGCCATAATCGGCAGATCCGATGGTTTAATTCCAGCCTGATAATAGGTGTTATAAAAATAAAAATTGCTATCTCCATTTAAGGTATTAAAAATAATATCGGGCTTGAGATATTTGATTTCTTCAATAATATCAGTAAAGTTTTTATCTCCACAGGGAAAATAATGTTCTCCCACGACCGTTCCTCCCTCGTGTTTAAGAAGGGATTTAACTAATTTATTAGCCGTGCGCGGAAATACATAATCCGAACCTAATAAATAAAATCGTTTTCCTAAGTTTTCCAGTGACCAACTAATCACGGGTTGAATTTGTTGATTCAAACAGGAACCGCTATAAAAAATATTAGGAGAAGATTCTAAACCTTCATATTGAAGGGGATACCAGAGCAAAATATTAAACTGTTCAAATATTGGTTTAACGGCTTTGCGAGCCATCGATGTCCAACAGCCAAATACCGTAGCCACTTGATCAATTTCTAATAATTTTCTGGCTTTGTCTTCAAAGATAGAAATAGTGGAAGCACCATCTTCAATTACTGGCTCAATTTCATGTCCTAAAATTCCTCCTTGAGCATTAATTTCTGCGATCGCCATCAAGGTTGCTTCTAACAATGGCGTTGCGCTCATCGCCATAGTTCCGCTTAATGAATATAAAATCCCAACTTTTATTTTTTCCATAAAATTTAATATCCTTGAGAGTCATGGATAAAAACCTGAACCTCGACAATTAGAAATATTCAATTATCACAGATAGCCGATAACTTTTCAGTTCGTTTGAATACTCTTATCAACAATGGTAGATTCCTTAACGAGTTTCTAGGGTTAACTCATAGTCAAAAGGTCGGGAAGATTTAGACACCACAACCACTTGATAATCACCAGAATCTGATAAACGACCTGACCAACGGTTTTTAGGGGAATCTTCCAGTAAGGATTGAGCTTTTTGTGTATAGATTGAAAGTAAAGTTGAGGATTCTGGGGATTTCAGACGCACCTGTAAATCTTGATTTTTATTAAAGCGAGCAATATAGATTTTTCCCTCTCCTGGTTTGAGCCGATCTTTTAAGGTTTTTCGAGTTTTTTTAGAAGCAAACTCTACCCGTTCCCAAGCTGTTCCCGCTTCTAAATTTTTAACCAGATCATCGGTAAAAGCTTGCCAAACTTGTCCGATTGGTAATGCTAATAAATCAGCATTTCTCGATTGTTCTGGAAATAAATCAAAAAATTTTGCATCCGCTAAATCATATAAGGATTGACTACTTAATTGTAACTGATTCACTTGTGATTTTAAGTGATCTAGATCATTAATACTATAAGTTCCTAATTTTATCCGAGATTGATCACTAATTTTCCCTAAACGTTGTAAAAATTTATCGGCAATTTGATCCCATTTTTCTCGCCAAATTGCATCTGAGGGTGTATCTGTTAAGGTTCTTCCCCGTTGTTCGGGATAGCTATTATAAAATTCCTCATTAACTAAATCCACAAAAAAGTTGAAATCAATATTTAATAAACGTCGTTTTTCTTGTAATGCTTCTTGTCGTTTTTCCTCCGTTTTTGCGAGTTGGTTTAAGTATTGATTTGCATAATTATTTAATCCATAACGTCCTCCTAACCAGACAAAAACCCCTAAAGTTAAGATAAAAATAAATACTAATAAAGGCGTTTTTATCTGAGAATTTTTTCCGGTTTGAGGGGGAAAAGGTTGGGGAGGTAAGCTCTGATTTAGGATGGGTTGAGTGGGATTTATAGAGATTTGCGGGGGTGGATTTATGGTTGAAAGAGCCACCAAAACATCCTGAACCGATGAAAAGCGATCGCTGTGACGATAGGCTAACATTTTATCTAATATTTCCCCAAATTTAGGATTTAATTGGGTGTATTTTCTCCAATTCCAAGTTAAGGTTTGTGGATCAATTAATTGTTGTGGTTCTTTTTTAGTTAATAATACTAACATAGTTGCGGCTAAAGCATACAAATCACTATTAGGATAAACCATACCTAAACGCATTTGTTCATCGGGAGCATACCCCACTTTTCCTAATCTCGTAGGTGAGGGATTTTGACCTCCTTGCAATGCTAATTCCGATTCTACTTTGGCTTGAATTAATTTAACCCCGCCAAAATCAATTAACATGGGTAAACCATCGGATTGACGTTGAATCATATTATCAGGAGAAATATCTCGATGAATCACGCCATAACTATGAATATAGTCTAATATAGGTAAAATTTGGAATAGTAATTGTATAACTTCGGCTTCCGTAAAAGACTGTTGATTTAACAAACTTCGATAGTTTAATCCTTCAACATAATCTTGGACAAAAAATAAATAGCCTTTATTATTAATTGTTTCTCTAAATAATTCTCGAAATCGAGGAATTTGGGGATGTTTTAATTTATAGAGAATCTCCGCTTCTCGCTCAAATAATTCCTGGGATTTTTTTAAAGCAAAACTGCCTTGTACCTGGGGAGAAAATTCTTTTAAAACGCAAAGTTCATCAAACCGATGTTGATCTTGGGCTAAATAAGTTCGTCCAAAACCCCCATGTCCTAACTCACGGACAATGGCGTAATGGTTTCTTAAAATCAGACCAGGATAAATTAATTGACTCATTAGCACCAGAAGATAAAAAAGATGCGATCGCTTCTTCTGTTTTAACACAATTAAAGCGTCTGAATCGTGAATTTACTAATTATATTCCCCCGGAATATCAAACCCCTGAAATCACCCTCAAATTAACCGGAGATGCCGAATATTTTACCCTAGGAGTAAAACATCCCTATACCCGAAAAAATTAGGAGCATCACCGGAGAGTTAACTATTAACGATCAAACCTCTGTATATTTACGGAAGTTTTACAAAAACTCTCCCCAAATTTTACAATATCACCGTAATTATACGGACGACTCACAGAATAAAATGCTAGATTGGACTTCAACAAGGTCAATTTTAGCCGTCAAGGTGTACGTTATGATCAATTTTTATACTACGGGTCGTTTTCTAGCAGCTTCGGTTGGCACAATTGCATTCACAATTACGGGTATAAACGCTGCACAAGCCGCCAAATTTACCAGTATTAATATTTTTGGGGATAGTTTGAGTGATCCTGGGAATGCTTTTAAAGCGACTGGCGGCTTATTTCCTCCAGCCCCCTATGACCAAGGACGCTTTTCTAATGGCCCCGTTTGGACAGACTATTTAGCCGATGATTTAAAACTCAATCCTATTCCCTACATGAATACGAATGGTATACCCTCGGCTAAAGGTGTTAATTATGCCTTTGGGGGGGCAACTTCGGGGACGGAGAATATTGCTTATCTCTTTGACTCTAAACTTGCTGGACTACCGGGTGTCAAGACTCAAGTGGATGCCTTGATTCAACCTTTATTAAAAGCAGGTCAAACGGCTGACCCGAATTCTTTGTATGTGCTTTGGGCCGGGGGCAATGATTATACCTATGCAGGTAGTAAAGATACTGCGGGAGTTGTTAATAATTTATCCTGGGCTATCAACAATTTATATAATATCGGTGCTAGAAATTTCTTAATTGGCAACTTACCCGATTTAAGCAAAACTCCTTTAGGAAGTAGTAATCCAGGCAATTTACAAGAAACAGTTCAAGCTCATAACACTTTACTCAACCAAGAAATCACCAAATTAAATCAATCCTTATTCAATTCTAAAATTGCCTTATTTGATGTTAACAATGTGTTTAAAGATGTGATCAATAAACCCGATCAATATGGGCTTACAAATGTCACTGAGCAGTGTTTTTTAGCAACACCAGTTTCAATATTTCTCTGTAGTAATCCCGATGAATATTTATTCTGGGATAATTTACATCCGACAACCAAGGGTCACAAATTGATCGCGGATGCTGCTTATGCAACTATTCAAAAGGAATTTAAGTCTACTCCCGAACCTAGTACAATATTTGCCTTAGCCGGACTAGGATTAGGATTTCTTTTGTTGAAAAAAAATAAGAAAATAGCATAAAAAAATCTCCGTTGTTGGGCTTTAGCTCTCTTATTTGTAAGGGCTTTAGCCAATTCTTAATAGAGTTTAAGCTAAAAAAAATCCCCTCTTGTCAGGTTTTAAACCTTGAGAAGATGGGCACTCATCCCAACAACTAATATGCAGTTAAAAAATAGCGCTGTGTAAATCATTTGGGGTGAGATGGGAGTGAATAACTTGACCATCTTTAAACCAAACAATCCGACGGGTTTGGCGGGCAACATCGGCTTCATGAGTCACCATAACAACGGTCATTCCACCAGTATTTAATTCCGTAAAAATATCCATCACTTCTTGAGTAGTTTGAGAATCTAATGCCCCCGTCGGTTCATCAGCTAATAATAATACTGGACGATTAACAATAGCACGGGCGATCGCTACCCGTTGCTGCTGACCTCCAGAAAGCTGATTTGGTTTATTATTTAATCGATTTTCTAACCCGACTCTAATCAAAGCTTGTTTTGCTCTTTCTTTACGTTCAGCCGCAGGAATCCCGGCATACATCATCGGTAAAACCACATTTTCTAAAGCAGTTAATTGGGGTAAAAGATGGAATTGTTGGAACACAAATCCTAACTTAATATTGCGAATGCGGGCTAAATTATTTTCCGACATTTGCGCCACATTCACCCCATCCAAATAATAAGCCCCTGCGGAGGGACGATCCAAACAACCGATAATATTCATCGCCGTTGATTTTCCCGAACCTGACGCCCCCATAATCGAACAGTATTCTCCTTGTTCTACAGTTAAGGTTACTCCTTTTAAAGCCTGAACTTGAATATCACCCATCCCATAAACTTTAGCCACATTTTCCAAATGAATAATTACAGGATTGGATTGATAATCTTGATTTTCTCTTGGGGTATAAATTGATGTTTTCATCGCTTTAATAGGATAGAATGTTAGGCATTACTTGCTATACAATTATTATAATCGGGTTTACTACTTATTTTTTGAAGTCCCAATCGGAGAAACCTATGGTTATAAATCCTAGTATTATCAATGCGGTTGAAAAACTCGGACATCGGGTGACCAGTGGGGATGTGGCGACTCAAGCGGGAATTGATATTAATATTGCCCAACGGGAGCTTTTAGTCCTAGCCTCGGAAGCCGGAGGTCATTTGCAAGTGGCTGAGTCGGGAGAGATTGCTTTTGCCTTTCCCGGGAATTTTCGGGCAATTCTGCGGAATAAATATTGGCAATTAAAGTTAAAAGACGGATGGAATAAAATTTGGAAGGTTTTATTTTATCTGATTAGAATTTCCTTTGGAATTATTTTGATTGCCTCGATTCTGATGATAGTCGCGGCTATTATTACTATTTTAGTTGTGATTAATACCAGTCAAAATAATAATAATTCTGGGGGAAATCGGAGTGGAAGTTGGTTTTGGATAGGTTGGTTAATGCCTGATTTTCGCTGGTTTTATCCTGATAATCACAATAATTATCAACAGCAGAAAGCCAAGGGTAGTAAAAAGAAAAAGATGAATTTTTTAGAATCCGTTTTTTCGTTTATTTTTGGAGATGGCAACCCCAATTATAATTTAGAAGAACGCCGATGGCAAACCATAGGAAAGGTGATTAAAAACCAAAAAGGCGCGATTATCGCCGAACAAATTACGCCTTATTTAGATGAAATTGGGAGTTCAGTCGCCCAGGAATATGAAGATTATATGTTACCAATTTTAACTCGATTTGATGGCAGACCGGAGGTTAGTCCAGAGGGACAGTTAATCTATCATTTCCCCGAATTACAAACCACTGCTATATCATCCCCGTCTCAATCCGTCCCTACTTATTTAAAAGAAAAAAATTGGCGATTCAGTTTAGCAAGTTCCGGCCAAATCATGGGGGCTATTGGTTTAGGGGGGGCGAATGTGATTGGAGCCTTAATGTTAGGAAGTTTATTAAAAACCCCTGAAATTGCTGGATATTTAACTGGATTTTTAGGGTTTATCAATGTTATTTATCCAGTGTTATTAATTTATGGTGTAGGATTTTTAACAATTCCTTTGATTCGATATTATTGGATTCAATGGAAAAATAAAAATATTAATGGGCGTAATACTATCCGAAAAGAAAGAGCTCATATTTTAGCTGAGGGAGATTCAAGTTTAAACAAAAAACTGGATTATGCCCGTCAATTTGCTAAGAAAATTGTGATTAATGCCGATAATTTGGCTTATACAACTGAAACGGATTTATTAGAACAAGAAATCAAAAATTCCGATAAAATTGATACGGAATGGCAAAAACGCTTAGAGGAGAATCATCAAGATAATTAATCTTAATAATACCTAGATTACCAAACCTAAAATTGTCCGACTTTCATCCCTTGAATTTTAGGTTTTTTATCAAATAAAAATCGGGGTTTAAATAAGGTTTTTAAAACCAAAACAAGCGAGCGTAACTCCCCCGGAGATTTATGATTTTTCCATTGACCTGGGCGACAAAATAACAATTCTACTAATTGACGGTATTGAGATAAACTCACCGCTTCAAATGCTACCTGGATTGTTAATTTTTTTCCTTGATATTCACAGGTTTTGATAAATCCTTGGAGGATTAAATTTTCCTCAATACAATTTAATTGAAGTTTTTCATCGGGTTTAAAAAGCAGAGGATATTCAGTCATAATATTAATTTCTGCCCCCGCTTCTGATAGTTTGGTGGTAATTCCCCAGACGGTTTGATTTTGAATCTGAAGTTGTACAACTCGACGCAATTCAAACCAATCATAGTTATCAGCTTTAGGAGCATCAATAGTCATTAAAATTGATATAGTGATAATGATTAAATTGTAAGTACCCCAAATAATCCCTAAATTGATACCGCTTTCTAGGTTAATATTTTCTAATTCTGGTGTTCCACCTATTAAGAGTTTAACCACGGCTGAAGCTGTTAATATCCATAATAAAATTAGGGGAAAAGCCAAGGGTTTATGCAAAACAAATTGATTTTGTTGAATGCCTTTTTGGGTGACATTAAAGCCTTTTTCAAAAGGGCTTAACAAAGTCATAAATACCATCAGAAATAAATGAAAGCAATGTTGGAGTGAGCAGATTTCATTGAAAATAAATGAACGACTTCGATAATTTAACCAAGAAAAAACGATTAATTGAAACAAGTATATCGGAGCAAAAAAATATAACCATTCCTGCAAAGAAGCTTGAATCGGAAGAACATTCAAGAAAGCATAAATTAATGGCATTATCAATAAATAAATTCTCAACCCAAACATAAACCAATTAACTAATCCTTCCAAATGAGATAACCGTTGTAATAAATTTAACCCAGGAATTGTTAAAGGGTTAGACTCAATAAAAAAGGCTTGTAATGTTCCCCGTCCCCATCTTTCTCGTTGGGTTAAATGAGCATTAATATTTTCTGCGGCTAAACCCGCACTAAGTTTTTCATTGAAATAAACTAGACGATACCCAGAAGCAGATAAACGAATTCCGGTAAAATAATCTTCACAAATAGATTCGGTAACAAACCCTCCAATTTCTTCTAATGCACTGCGACGCACCACAAAAGAAGTTCCTGCACAAACCAAACTGCCAACGGAATCTTTGATTAATTCTAATTGACGATAAAATTGTTCTTCATCGGGAAGCAAATAGTTTTCTAAGCCTAAATTTCGAGCAATGGGGTCAAAATTATAATAAGTTTGGGGAGTTTGAACTAAAGCAATTTCAGGGTCTTGGAAAAAACCGAGAGTGCGAGTTAGAAAGTTTTTAGTCGGAATAAAATCCGCATCAAAAACCACAATTAATTCTCCGTTAGTTTTAGTTAATCCATGATTCAAATTTCCGCCTTTTGCATGAAGATTATCCATCCTGGTAATATATTCACATCCCAAGGTTTGGGCTAATTGTTTAATTTCAGGGCGACGGGTATCATCGAGCAGATAAATAGTTTTATCAGGATAATCTAAAGCCTGACAACCGATAATTGTCCGTTTAAGAATAAATTCTGGTTCATCATAACTGGGAATCAAAATATCCACGGTAGGAGTAAAGGTTTGCTCTAAAATTCCCTGGGACATTTGATGAGATTCCCTCACCCTATCTTTGATTCTCAATGACAAATAGAGTTGTAAACTGCTAACCGAAAAAATCATCAATTCCACAAAAAATAAACTTAAACTTAATATTCCAGCGACGGGATGAGTTAAATTTAAAGTAGAAACACTACGCCATAATAAATATCTAATAATAATGGCTAAATTAATCCCAACAATTAGAGTTCTTGTCCCCGTTTCAGGTTGGGGAGAGAATTTAATAATTATTCCTGCTATCATCGCAAATACCAGGGTAGGGAGGAATAAATATTGAACAGAAATTTCAGGAACTTCAGACCACCAAGGGGGATTATTTTGCCATTGATACAGAGTATTAAAAAATTCTGTGATATTGGGTTCACCCGCCAACCCAGCAATAGTAATAATACTTATCAATGTGATAAGTCCCAAAAACACTAAAGTGGCGGTTTGTGGGAGAGGATATCCCAGTAAAATCAAGCGTTTCAGGCGTTGATAACTTAAATTTGATGTCATAATGTGGAAACTCCCGTTAAAACCTACCTGCTCCCGATTGAGTCAGGGGTCATCCCTAACTTGCAGAATGACTGCTTTACATTATTTAACATTTTTTCACAAAATGATAGGATTCTGCTCTCCCTCCTGGGACTGATTTTTGATTTCTAGTAGAAAATCAGGTCTAACTTATTCCCAGGTTGTTAATTCCGCCATCCAGTTATTCCAAAGGGTGATTAACTGTTCTCGACGGGTTTCAAAATTAGCAGCAATCCAGATTAAAATTATCCCCAAAACAAATACAATTATCCATTTGATAAAGGAATAAATCGAATTTAAAATAATCAGTTGATTCATAATATTAATTAAAAATATTGCGGTTCCAATATAGAGAAAAGCTCTAATTCTTAATCCTAATCCGGCAAAAATTATGATTAAATTTAAAATTCCTGGGAAAACTCCAATTCCTTCCGAGGTAGCCAGGGAAGTTCCCGATAAAATACCGATTCCTAAGACCCTTAATCCATGACGTAAATCTCGATTTTTTTCTAATTTCAAACTCGGTTCAACCTGGGAAAAATAGAGCAATGAGCAGGAGATGGGGAGAGTAAAAAGAAATATATCATCTATTGAGCCTAGCCAATCATAAAAGGTAAAACTGATTAGGATTAAACTTAGGTAGGTTAAGCGAATATTTTGAGTGAATTTTGCTAAAACAATATAAAATAAAGTTCCAAAGATTAATGAAAAATACCAAGTTAATTGTTGTTCCGGTTGTAGAATAGAATGGGAACCGATAAGGGTGATTACGGGGAGAATAATTGCTGCTCTTTTCCAAGGTCTAACAGGCCATCCCCAAATATTCCAAGGAAGAATATAAAATAAATAGGAGAGAATAGAGACTAATGACCCTGACCAGGGAATTAAAAAGTTGTTTAAATCGATTAAATGCTGTAGATAAATAACTAAACCTGTTGCTTGGATTAAACCAACATAAACCCAAGTTTCTGCCGTGTCTAAATCTGAGTTATGGCGACCTTGAAATAAAGCATAACGAATTAATAATAAACTGGTTCCAATTGTTAATAGAAGTTGGGAGTTAGTCGGACTTAAAGTCACGAAACCTAATAATAAACTACTGATAAACCAATGGAGATGGGCAATAATTTCAATCTCAGTTTCAGGAATCCGTAAATAAGCTATTAACCACGGACTAAGAATGCGGTAGCCATACATTAAACTGGTTCCTAATGTGGCAAAGGTAATTAATTGTTCTGCTAAAGGTTGGTTATAAATTTGATAGAATAATATTTCATAGGTAGAAATAGAAACCCCGATTAATCCTAAATAAACTAGAGGTTTAGTTGTAATATTTCTTCTGCCAATTCCAATTAACATTAAGGCAAATCCTAAAGAGATTAATCCCGTCCAATTGGCGAAGGTTTGAGCTCTAAAAATAATCCCGATAATCCCATAAACAATAGGAATAATTTGCCAAGGATTAGGCAATTTTTCAATCTGATAATGCCGTTGCCACCAATCTCCGAATAGTTGAGTAGTTAGTCCTAGAATAATATTAGCAACCGCGAAACTAACAAAAGATTGGTCAACATACATCAGGATTTCAATAATTAGTAATTCTACAAGCAAAGCCAAACCATATAATATCCAAGCAGAGAATCCAGACCCAGCTATTTTCCGAGGGTTTCCTAAGTCTAATCCTCGAAAACTTAGGGCTGTAATTAAAATAATCAAGGTAGAAATTAGGCTAAGATTTCTGGGAATTTGATTCAATAAAACTCCAAATGAATTAAGGGTTATTATTGATAGTTCAAATCCCAACAAAGTCATGGTCCAACCATCAAAGGATTGTTGATAAAGTCTAACAATATGGGATTGAGTCACACCATAACGGCATAAGATAAAACGTAATATCCATAATCCTGTGATGGTTAAACTTAAAAACATTAACCACCCTTCTCCGGTAATAAAATCTTGGACAGATAGAAACAAAAATCCCAATCCTAAACCAACGGTAAAAACCGATGACAACAGGTTTTTAATAATTCCGGTATTAATAACCATGAATAGTGTGGTTAAACCTAAACTCAATAAACGGATTTGAGGGTGGGATAGGGTTAAAATATTAACTAAACCACAGGCGATAATACTAAAGATAGCGGCTTTTTTTTGTTGAGATTCTGTAGTTTGTGTCGCAACGTAGGTTAATCCTAGGGGTGTGATTAACCAAGCCATGGTTATAGCCTGTGGGGTAAAAATATTAAAGTTAGTAAAAAATAAAATATAACTAATTCCTGATAATAATATTCCCAGGTCTAAGCCATCTTTACGGATAATATTTGACACCGGACTATTGACCGTAAATAATAGAAATTCACCCACCATTAAGATTAATAAAATAATCGCCCAATCATCTGCGGCTAAGTTGGGAAATTGCCAGTAAACCAAATTAGCAAAGGTAACTAATCCTAAAAGATGATTTCCCAAAACTAAAATAGGTTTTAGGGGTTGACGACGACTGATAAATACTGCTAAAGTGATAGTTGAAGCTAATAAATTTAGCGATCGCAATGCCGGATTTGATAGAGATAAACAGGTTAAAAACCCGGCAAATCCCAAACTTAGTATATCTCCAAAATTAGCTAACTTTCGTTGCGGACGGCGATAAATCCAATCGGTTACAACTACCATAAAAATTAAATAGGGAAACCAGGTTAAACTCAGTAATGCCCAAGGATAATCCTGAGAACTGGTTATTTCCACCCCTACGCTAATGGCAGTTTTCCTTAATTCCGGTGGAATTAAACGACCGACTAAAGCCACCATTGATAACCCAAAACCAAATATTGCTGCCAAATCTCGCCGTTGCCAATATTTTAATAAATGGTGAGTGAAAATCCCCATCCCAATTCCACTTACCAAAAACCCCTGCCCAGGTTGGGTAAAAACAGTTACTAACCAACCGAACAATAAAATAAAATAGCTAGAACGATGTAAAATTAATGAGGAAGAAATATAGAGAAATCCAGCAAAAATGCCCAAAGCTAATCCCAGTTGAGTAATATCAACATTAACCACAAAAATTGCCCGACCCAAAAGCACAGTTAAAAGATAAATAACAACAATTTTAAAATCAATCTTTGGGCTAGGAGTAGAGGGAGTCGGCGGAGGGTTAGCAATGGTTAAAAATCCTGTAATAATAATCCCCAAATAAACCGCAATTATGGGAAAACCAGGAATTTGCCATCCCCAGTTTAAATAACTTAATACTAAATGATTAAATAGAGAACGGCGTTGTAATTCTCCTTGGTTTCGATATAAAGTTACACTTAAAATAGTTAGGGCTAGGGAGGCAATGGCAATAGTTAATAAACCCAAGGGATTTGACCATAACTTTAACCCATCCATAGCCCAGAAATTCAGAGGAATTAATAATAAAGTGACTAATTTTAAGGCTTGGGAGGTGACGGGCAAACGGGACTGCTGAGAGCCCCATAAACTTGCCCCCCAAAACCCAAAGGTATAGGCTAATAAAATTAAATATTGTCCGGTGGCGGGAAATTTTTCCCACTGACTCGCGGCTAAAACTCCAGAGGAAATAATAACTAAAAATAATCCCAAAAACAATAGCCAACGAACACTCAACTCAGCTTTTAGGGATTCAACTAAATTAGTGGCAAAAGTAGGAAGTTGAAAAGCAGGTTGAGGAGATGGGGAAACAACACGCTTGGGAGTTATTTTTTCGGTTAAAACCCGTTGATTGTTTCCAGATGTTACCGTCTTTTTTGGCAAAGGGTCACTCAAATATAGTTCACCAATTTGACGAACCTGTGCATCGGATAATAAACCCAAATTTAACCAAACATCTAACCCTTCTAATAATCTGGGATTGGTGCTATCCGCCTGAATTAAAATACGAATTAAAGGTTTTGAAACAGACATGGGCAAAACCGGGTGTAGGTTTTTGAGAAAGCCGTGGGAGCGTTCCCTGTTGCTGGTATTAATCAAAAAATCTAGCTGTCCATCAGCATATATGGCAAGGATTCTATCAAAAAATTATAGCAAGATGGGGATTTACCCTAATAATTAAAATAGAGACGCGCCGTGGCACGTCTCTACGGGTTTTTGTGGGTTTGACGAATTAATATCAGAATCCGTTACGCGCCCAAACAACCATGGAAATTGAAAAAGTAAATAGCACTAATAGCGAAACCCAGCCCAATGACACAATATCCATAGTGATATATAAAAATGTTGCAGAATGACTCTACCCTAGATCATACCAGGAGCGATCGCATGAACTCTCAATCCTTCTCAAATTTTACAGCGGCTGAACGGTTTGAATCTCTCAAGGCTGGTATTTTAGCGGGTTTTTGTGTAGGACTAAGCCATCTTGTCCTGAGTGGGGTAAACCTGTGGGTTGGGGACACGCCCGTTAATGTTCTATTTTCAACTCCCCTAGCAGGGTTAAGCGGGTTTCTGTTTGGAGTCACCTATCGATATATTATTCGCGGGGACAATAACCCCCAATTAAAATTAGGGGGGATTTTTGCCTTTGGACTGGTGCGCGCCCTGGCAGAAATTGAAGTTTTACTCCATATCCCAACCCCCCTAGAACAGATAATATGGTTAGGGGGAGAAAGTTTATTGTTATTTGGAATAGCAGGATTAATATTAGATAAAGCCTTACAAAAACATTGGGTTAAACCCTTTAATTAAATAACCTATATTTGTAGAGGCGGGTTTTGGTAGGTTATTTATGAGTATTTAAAGATTAACTCGAACCCGCCCCTACGGGGAATAATCGGCAATAGAAGATTTAACTCAAATTCAAAACTTCAAAATCCGGTTGTCCATAGGTCATATTGCGGTCAACGGCCGAAAGAATCTTATAATTAGCTGCCTCTAAACATAAACAATCACAGACCAATTGAGCAACATCAGCCCGATGAATAGTTCCAGCTACCCGATAATTTTCCGTTAACACCCCGTTTCCCGTGGCCGGTTCAGACTTCAACCCCCCCGGACGAATAATTGTATAATTTAGCCCACTATTAATTAAATGCTGTTCTGCCTTTTCCTTTTCCAGCAAAACCGCTTTTAAGGTTTCAAACGCCTGGGGGGGTAAGGCCACCACACTCTCCCCACTCCCAATCGAAGATACTAAAATAAACTTCCCGACGCCCGCCTTCACCGCCGCATCAATTAAATTTTTATTCCCTAAATAGTCCGCCCGCTCTCCATCCTTGGGCAAACCCCCAATGGTGCTAATTACCGCCGAAATCGGTTCTGGGCCTAATATCGCCTGTTCAACCGCCCCCATATCCAAGGCATCCCCCATCACTACCCGCACCCCCAGGGCTTCCAATTCCGAGCGTGTGTCCGGCGTTCTCAATAGGACTTTAACATTTATCTGCTGGTTTCCCAGGGATTTAACCACTTCTCGGCCCACACCACGACTTGCACCCGCAACAAAAATATAAGATTCTGTGTTCATAGATGTTAAGGTTTCAATAAATAGTACGTTCCATGTCTTAATGTACTAGATACTTGGGTTCACCGAAAACCTCTGATAAATCAATAAAAGCTACAATCGTTTTATATTATTAACCTTTCTAAAATTAACTCCCTATTAACAGTTCTAGCCGTGTCCTTAGAAAAATTATTCCAAATTAGCACATCGGCGCCGCCGCCCATTTATTGTACTAACCCCGTCTGTCCCCAACCCCGTAACTCCTTGGGACATCAAATTTGTCAGACTTGCCAAACCCCCCTCACCTATCGATATTTGTGGGCCACAGGTTCCGGGGCCGGACAAATTCAACCGGGTCAGTTAGTGGGAAATCGCTATTATGTCACCTTCCCCCAAGTCTGGTTAGATACTAAACCCGGTGCCCCACCGATTTTGCCCGATACCCTCTCGGAATCGATATTATCCTATTTATATCTTTCTCCCCATCATTTGCATATTCCTGGGGTGTTTGGGGTCTATCCCCTGGATATTTCTCCAGAAGCAACCGAAACCCTATTATTAGATAACATTCCCGTCGATAGTCGCGGTCAACTATTCCCAACTTTAGTAGAAGTCTGGCCGAAAACCTCCGCCGTCCGTCAGGTCTATTGGTTATGGCAAATGCTACAACTATGGACACCTTTAACCGAACAGGGGGCGGCCTATAGTTTATTTGTTAAAGAGAATCTGCGGGTGGACGGTTGGCGGGTGCGGTTGCGAGAACTGCATCAGGGCGCACTACAACCCACCCAACGCGATTTGGCAGAATCTTGGGTGGCGTTGATAGAAACGGCCCATCCCACCCTACAGTATCGTTTACAAACTATTCACCAATTGATGCGTCGCCAGGAGGACTCGTTAAAGGAGGTATTGAGTCAACTCAATCAATTATTAATGGAACAGGCGGCCCAACTGCCTTTACATTTAGCCGTAACCGGATTAACGGATGTGGGAATAAAACGTTCCGATAATGAGGATAGTTGTTATCCCTGTCTTCATGATGTCCGAAATTTTGAACTATATCCGAATGATCAATTAATTCCCTATTTAAGCATTGTTTGTGATGGCGTGGGCGGTCATGACGGCGGCGAGGTGGCGAGTCAATTGGCGGTACAGTCTTTAAAGCCTTTGATTTATAGTTTGATGGCGGAAATTTCCCAGCAAGAGGAGTTAGCCCCACCGGAATTAATTATCGAACAACTGCAAGAAATTACCCGAGTTGTTAATAATGTTATTGCCGCTCAAAATAATGAACAAGGGCGGGAATTTAGGCAACGCATGGGAACAACTTTAGTCATGGCTTTACAGTTACCTCAAAAGGTGAAAACCCCCGAAGGTATTGAGTTAAATAATTGCCATGAATTATATTTGGTGAATGTGGGGGATAGTCGCGCCTATTGGATAACTCAGAATTCCTGTCAACAATTAACTGTTGATGATGATGTGGCAAATCGGGAGGTTAGTCATGGTCGGAGTTTATATTGGGACGGGTGCTCACGGTCGGGTTCGGGAGCTTTAACCCAGGCTTTGGGAACCCGAGAAGCGGAGTTTTTACGACCAACGGTACAACGATTTATTATTGAGGAAGATGGATTATTATTATTATGTTCTGACGGATTAAGTGATCATCAACGGGTGGAACAATGTTGGCAAGATTTTTCGGCTTCGGTGTTAAATGGAGAACAATCTTTAGAGTCGGCGGTGCAGGGATGGATTGATATTGCTAATGATAAGAATGGTCATGATAATATCTCAGTTGTGCTTACCTATTGTGGGGTGTCTCCGCAAAAATTAGTATTAGTAGAAACCACACCTCTAGCCACAAAAACCGAATCTTTGGAATCTGAACCCACCGCAGCTTCTAAGGTTTTATTATATGATGAATCCCTACCTGATTCAGAGGTTAAACCTCCATCTAAATCAATTTCTAAGTGGAAAGAAGTAGTTTTTATCCTAATTTTATTTACAATATTTATTGCCGGAGGTTTTGCAATTTGGTGGCAAATTCGTCAAACTCAAATTAAATCTATTCCCGGTCAGGGAGGGAACAGGGAACAGGGAACAGGGAACAGGGAATAGGGAGTTACGAATGGGTAATGGGGAATTACGAATTACGAATGGGTCATAGCAAAAGTTTACTTCCCCTGCTTCCCCTGCTCCCCCTGCTCCCCCTGTTCCCTGTTCCGGTGTTCCCTATTCCCTTCTTAAGCAATATTTGGCGGAATTTTACGGGATTTCGACTGACGCCGTTGTTGATAGTCCTTCAAATAAACCTCAATTAACTCTTGAATTTCACTGCGTTTAATTTCCGTAGCGGACTGAAAATTATTCGGCGTTTCAAAAAAGCATAAACTATCCGGCATTTCTAAAACAACCATTTGAAATAAAATATGAGTCACGGGTAAAGGAATCGCCAAAACCTGAGACTCTGAATCAGGATTCGTATAACTCAAAGCATCTTCTAGGGTAGAAAAAGCATAAATTACCCGTTTTTTAATCTGGGGTTGATCTACATTAATAAACGGTTGCACCACCCAACTTTGGTCTAAAGTTTGCAAAATATAATATTCAGGATGTTCTAATTGTGCTGCTAATAATTTTAACGCCGGAGCGATCGCTTCCACAATTTGAGGAGTTGTGCCATCTTGAGGCGCATGATCAATTAAAGACTGAATTTGTGGGTCTAAATTCATAGGATTAAAAAAAATAAATATCAAGAATATTAACACTGGTACGGGCGGGTTCTTTTAGATCTTTGTTAATCACCTCAATCTCGATGAACCCGCCCCTACAAAAAACGATCCGGAAATCCAAGCTAATTCACAGAATCACTGTGTTAGGGTCATTGTAGTAAATAGACATCATGGGGGAAATCTGCCGCACCGAAACCATTTTCCAAAGGCTATCGAGAGAACTGAGTCTATCCACCCGTGCATCTGAACAAAATTGTCGGGATGTCGCCGAACGAATTACCGAAGAAGCCACCCGCATTTGTACAGAAAGCAAACGGATTCAAGATTCCGGGGATGTAGAAACCTGGGCAATGACACTAGCCCAACATCGTTTACAGCAATGTATTCAATATTATCAGCTAGGGTCAAAACAAGGGCCTTTGGAATTACATAGTACCTTGAGCGCAATTGTTTATCGATATATTACTCCTCCTCAAGTCCAATCCAGTTATCAGGCTCGATTGGAATTAATCAGGGATTTTTTACAAGCCTTTTATTTAGAAACCCTGAATGCCTTTCGCAAAGAAGCACAGTTACCTGCGACTTACCGGGCTCGAACTTTGTTAGAACTAGCGGAATATATGGCATTTACGGAGCGCTACGGTAAACGGCGAATTCCTTTAGCCCGAGGTCGGAGTCAACAATTGATTATTTTAAGAGCGCAAACCTTCTCTCAACAACAGCCCAAGGAAAGTTTTGTCGATTTAGAATTAGCCGCCCAGGGCGGAGGGAGTGAATCAGACGCGAGTAATCATGATTCCTCCCTCGGACAAGTTCGGGCTGCTATGGTCATCGAGTCTAACGAATCGGAGTCCGACTCTCTCAGAGAAACCGTCGTAGAGGAACTAATTGCTTATTTAGAAGAACACAAACAAAAAGATTGTGCCGACTATTTTACCTTGCGGTTACAGGATTTACCGACTCGTGAAATTGAGGAAATTCTCGGATTAACGCCCCGTCAGCGTGATTATTTACAGCAAAGATTTAAATACCATCTACTACGATTTGCTTTAAGTCACCGTTGGGAATTAGTTCACCAATGGTTAGAAGCAGATTTAGAACGGGATTTAGGATTATTACCCCATCAATGGCAACAATTCCTAAATCAAATCGGGGCGAATGAGCAGCGTTTATTAAGTTTAAAACAGCAGGGATTATCGGAAGTTGAAATTGCTAAGGTTTTAAATTGTAAAACCACTCAAATTCAAAAACGTTGGTTTAAGTTGTTAGAATTGGCTTGGGAAATCAGGAATCATTCGGTATCCGGAGCAGGGGCATCTACTGATGAATAACGAAACAAACCAAGAGGAGCAAGGGTTTGAACGCCGATTCTTGGACTGGTTGTTACAAAAACACTTGTATGGGGAAAATTACACCCCTACAGGTGTTGATGCGGGGGAGGGATTAACCCCCGATACACAACTTGATGGGAATTGGGAAAACCTAGAGTGGGATCAATTAGATCCCCTCGACCCCCAAGAGGAGGTTTTCCACGACCGCAATCAATATTCACCCATAGGAGAAATAGAAATTGTGAAAAACCGATTTGAGTCCGTTTTAAGGGAAAAACTCAAAGCCAGAATCCAACTGAACCCACCCCTGTTTCCGTGGGAACCAGAAGGAACTAACCTACTTAATGAGTACCCTGACGCATTTAGGGAAGAACAGGTTCCCTGTGCTCACTTGTGGATGGCGCACCGACAACAATTGAGATGGTCGATGCCCCTACCCGATCAGGTTTTTGCTCAGTTATTGGCTCCGGTGTTTACCCTGCTACAATCTGGCCTACGAGAAGGAGCTAAATTGGTTCAGGCGGTGGAAACTTTATTTCCCAACGAGTCCCAACCCTTGAATGAATTAGCGGGTTTAGTGATTCGGGGGTCTTTACGGGGATCTTTAGATTTAAGGGAGTCCCAACCCTGTTATGAAACCGCCACTCCCGAACAACAAATGGTGTTATTATTATTAGCGACTCAAGAACTTCTGAATACTTTAACCCTCAATTGTTGTTTGAATCAATCCACGGTTCATCAGGAATGGTTAACAACTTTAGGACTATTTACCGTTGATGTAGACTATGTTGAAACTGAGTCGGGTACAATATTAAAAATCCGGGGTCAACTTCCCGATGGTGGGCGCTTACAACTCTTAGGAAATGACAGATCAGTAACAGCAAAACGCAATTCCCCCGGAAGTTTACCCCTGGAGTTGATTAACCCTGAACCTAACCAAATTTATCGACTTCATGTTTTATTGGATAGCGAGGAGCAAAATCCCCTCTGTTTTGCGATTTGTCCTCAACCGGGGGTGGGGTTGGAAGTTTAGGTCAGATTGAGTTAGAGTAGGGTGGAACTTTTAACCCCCTAGCCCAGCAAGCCGAAACGATGACAACCTCAATCCCTCTGATTAGTCAATTATGGCGACGGATTGAAGCCATACCCAAGCCAATCCCTGAAGATTCCCTTTGGCTGCGGATATTGGTACAGTTATTAGTAATTGCCGGGATTATTGCCACGGACGTTGCTATTGAGGAACCCCTGAATTTATGGGCAATTCCGGTCAGCATTGTCGGAGCAACCTGGAGTTGGTTTCGTCGTTACCATCGCAATGTGCCTGTTAAATTTTGTATTGCTATTGGAATGTTAGTTGCCCTCGCTGCATTTTTTGGGCGACTGTTTGGGGAAATGAATGATACGCGATTAGCATTAGCGAGATTATTAATAGAATTACAGGTTTTACACAGTTTTGATTTACCCCGGCGCAAGGATTTAGGCTATTCGATGGTGATTGGATTAATTTTAATCGGAGTAGCGGGGACTCTCAGTCAAACCTTGGCTTTTGGGCCGGTGTTATTAGTATTTTTGGCTTTAGCTTTACCGACATTAATTTTAGATTATCGCTCTCGTTTAGGGTTGGGGGAGATTCAATTTAACTCTAAAAAAACACCCCAGCAACCCGGAAGTGGAATAAATTTTAAGTCTTTAGGAGTTATTTTTTTAGTGGTTGTTGGGTTGGGATTAACTATTTTTACTGTTCTTCCTCGGTTTCCTAGCTATCAGTTAAGAACTTTTCCGGTAAGTTCTCCGATTGATATGCCCCCCGGACAATTTGATGGACAACGGATTCTAAATCCCGGTTATGTGTCTTCGGGAAATAATAATAATAATTCGGGTGCAGGTGGCACCGGATTAAATCAGGAAACCGGAGCAGGAACTCTTAATGATACTTTCTATTATGGATTCAATACCAAAATTAATCAGAATTTACGGGGAAATTTAACGCCCCAAGAAGTATTAAGGGTGCGATCACAAGCCCGGGGATTTTGGCGGGTGGTGGCTTTTGATCAATATACCGGACAGGGATGGGAAATTTCTCGAAATAATAGAGCCATGACTTTAAGACGTCCCCGTTGGTCGTATGAATTCAATCTATTTCCACAAATTACTAATGCAAAAACTCAGGAAGTGATTCAAAGTTATACCGTCCTCCAACAACTTCCTAGTTTAATTCCAGCGATGAGTAAACCGAAGGAAGTCTATTTTCCGACGGAGGAAATTGCGATTGATCCCGATGGGAATTTGCGATCGCCTTTAGAATTACGGGAGGGGATGACCTATACGGTGGTTTCTCAAGTTCCCCTGCGCGATCGGGTACAATTACAAGCTGCTTCTAAAAACTATCCTCAAACCATCAAAAAATACTATTTACAAGTTCCCGATTCAATTAAAGAGAAAGTTAGGAAAAAGACGGAAGAAATTTTAGCCAGTGTAAATCAGGTAGCCCAAAACAAAAAACCCTTAGATTCCGATTATGAAAAAGCTCTATATTTAGTCCAGTATCTCAAACAAAACCCTAATTATAAATTACAAGAAGAACCGCCATTTTTAAGAAAAAATGAAGACTTAGTAGAAGCCTTTCTATTTGGGTATCAAGATAGTCCCGCCGGACAAAAAATTACCGGAGGCTACCCCGATCATTTTTCCACGGTTTTAACCATGATGTTGCGTTCAATTGGGATTCCGGCGCGACTGGTGGCGGGGTTTAACCCGGGGGAATTTAATCCATTTACGGGATTATATGTCGTTAAAAATACCGATGCTTTTGCCATGACGGAGGTATATTTCCCCGACTATGGCTGGTTTGCTTTTAACCCGATTCCGGGGATGGATTTAATCCCGCCTTCGGTGGAAGAAGATCAAACCTTTAGTGCCTTAAAAGCCTTTTGGAATTGGGTGGCGGGTTGGCTACCTTCTCCGGTTGCTAATGGATTACAAGCGATTTTAGGCAATTTAATTTTAGGGATATTCCAAGTTATTCGCTGGTTTTTTAGTCTGTTTACTCAGGGATGGTTAGGGATTTTTAGCGGATTAATCGTCACCACAATTATAGCATTTTTCGGCTGGTTAAGTTGGGATATTTGGCGAGGTTGGCGCTATCGTCGCTGGTTAGCCAAGTTACCCCCAGAAGAAAGTCTCTATCAACAACTTTTACAGGTTTTAGCTAGTAAAGGATATCCCAAATCTTCTACCCAAACCCCTTTAGAATATGTGTCTTGGTTACATCAATATCACTCAATTTCAGAATTTGAAGTGATTGATGAAATCTCCCAGACCTATGTGGGTTGGCGCTATGGCGGCAAGTCGGTGAATCTCCAACAAATGCGACAATTATTAATCAATTTAAAATCATCCCATTGGAAACGCTTGAAACGGCGAAAATGGTTTAATACATAAAAATGTATTTTTGTCAAGCTCGACTCTAATCTTCTCAACCTAGCCCCGAAAAATTTGTACAATAGATTGGGTAAAATTCAGGGCTGTAGTATTATGATTACACGAAGGATAGGGTTTTTTCAGCCCTATTTTTTGAATAAGCCAAACTTCCCCAGACTATTTTTTTTGTATTATAGCACCAAACCCCATAATTTCGTCAATAGTTGCGAATGGAATTCAATAACCCCTTGACAAAATTAGCCGAAAAAATGATTTTTAATTTTAAAATTTAAAACTATAACCAGTTAAATATAACTTAAACTTATAATTAGCTATTTTGTAGAGATGGACGGCTGAATTTTAATTTCCGCCCCCCAACTGTTAACAAATTTTAAGAAAATTTACATAAAATCGGAAAAGGTTGACAACAGCATAAACTTAACTTTGATTTGAAATGACTTCCAAATCTAGGGTTTTTGGCTAGGGGAGCAGCAGGTTTTTCCATTGAACTATGGGACTCAAGTAGAAGTTCGTAAGATGGTAAAATACAGTCTGCTACTCGATTCGCCTGAAAATATCAAATTCTTGTAAATGCTGTTTATGTCAGTTGGGAGAAAAGCGTTGATGAAACGATTAAGTCGCCTGTTGGCTTTGTTAGTTTTGATAGTCGGTTGCTTGGCATGGACTGGAGATCAAAATGTTTTAGCTGCAAACGTCAATGTGATGCAGTATGGGATTGTTGCTCCAATCTTAGCAACGGAAGCTCCTCGGAAAAATCGGGTTGACGAGAAAATGGCCACGGTTCGCAATAAATTGGACTTAAATAATAGCGATCTGCGAGATTTTCGTCAATATAAAGGAATGTTTCCGAAATTAGGGTCAGTGATCATTAAGAATGCTCCCTACGATTCCGTCGAAGATGTATTAAAAATTTCTGGTTTGACAGAAAAACAAAAAGAAATTCTGCAACAGAATTTGGGTAACTTTACCGTAACGCCTCCAGAATCAGTATTTATCGAAGGCGACCAACGGTTAAATGTTGGAGCTTACGACTAAGCCATTCTGTGGGAATCAGTGTCAGAATATTGAGATTATGTTGACGGACTTTAAAAAAAGTTAACATAATCTTTAAAGTCAGTTTAATCTGCTTCAATCCGTCACGGAGAGTGTCCAGATCTGTGACTTCCAATAACCTATCCTGGCACTGACCCATGACCCTAATTGATCTTTCCCTCCCGTCCAAGTTTCCCTTAACCTTTGATGTATTGGTAGTGGGAACTGGGGCCGCCGGATTATATACCGCCCTTTGTCTACCCGAACATTTGAGCGTTGGTGTAGTCAGCAAAGATGTTTTACCCCTATCCGCTAGTGATTGGGCGCAAGGAGGCATTGCCGCAGCGATTTCAACCGATGACTCTCCCAGTCTGCATTTAGAAGATACCTTAAAAGCTGGAGCCGGATTATGTGAACGGTCGGCGGTGGAGTTTCTGGTTAATCATGCCCCCGAATGTATTCACCGTTTAGTCGATTTAGGCGTAGCTTTTGACCGCCATCAAAGTCAGTTAGCCCTGACCTTAGAAGCCGCCCACTCCCGTCATCGCGTCCTACACGCCGCCGATACAACTGGACGGGCAGTAATTACAACCCTGACAGAAAGAGTTTTAGAAAGACCGCATATTAAAATTATTTCCCCCGCCTTTGCCCTGGATTTATGGATGGATGCCTCGGGTCAACGGTGTCAGGGAGTTAGCTTAATTCATAATAGTCAGATTTATTGGGTGAAGGCCAAGGCCGTTGTCCTGGCAACAGGAGGGGGAGGTCAAGTTTTTGCTCATACCACTAACCCCGGTGTGAGTACGGGGGACGGGGTGGCGATGGCTTGGAGAGCCGGAGCATTACTCCGAGATTTAGAGTTTTTCCAATTTCACCCTACGGCCTTAACCCAACCCGGCGCTCCTCGATTTTTGATTAGTGAGGCGGTGCGAGGAGAAGGAGCTCACCTGATTGATTCCCAGGGACACAGATTTGTATTTGATTATGACGAGCGCGGGGAATTAGCCCCCAGAGATATTGTGAGTCGGGCGATTTTTAGCCATTTACAAAAATTACGTCAAATTGAAGGAGCCAATAGTGACCGGGTTTGGTTAGATTTACGGCCAATTCCGTCTGAGAAAATCCAGTATCGGTTTCCGAATATTATTCAGGTCTGTCAACAATGGGGGGTTGATATTCTCCATGAGCCCATTCCGGTGACTCCGGCCGCCCATTATTGGATGGGGGGTATTGTGACTAATACTCAAAGTCAAACGTCTATCCCTGGATTGTATGCCGTCGGTGAAACTGCGAGTACGGGAGTTCACGGGGCAAACCGTTTAGCGAGTAATTCTCTGCTAGAATGTTTAGTATTCGGCGCTCAAATGGCATCAATTGAGGATCTCAATTTTGCTGAAACTAAATCGGGCGTGGGGGGGGCTGCTCCCGTATCCCAGAGGGTGTCACCCGCCGCCGGTTGGGAAGAACAATATGCTACGATTAAAACTATTAGATCTCAGTTGCCCGATGTTCTCTGGCGGAGTGCCGGGATCTGTCGCCAGTCCGATTATTTGCAGGAGGGATTAATGCAGGTAAGAGCTTGGTCTCAAGAATTTTTAGCCCTACCTATCAGCCAATTTTTATCGACTCTACATCCCAATTCTGGGGCTGAACTGGAAATACAAAAAATCGCCCACAGCGACCTAAAACAGTGGGGAGAAACCCATAACTTACTGAGCATTGGGGAGTTGATTTTGAAGAGTGCAGCGTTTCGTCTCGAAAGTCGTGGGGGTCATTTTCGACAAGACTACCCACAGTCAGACCTAAACTGGCAAGTTCATACCTTAATTCAAGAAAACCGCATCTGGAAATCTCCGCCTGTGTTAGATTAGGTCCGAGAACCTGATCCGTCACCTTCGGGGGGTTTTCCCGTATCAGGAGGAACGTATTCACAGATTAACTGCGATGTGTTCAGATGTTGATACAATTGCTTGAAACTGACCTCGGTAGTCTCCCCTAATTTCATCCCCAGGGCGAAAATTAAAGCCCCAGTCAAGGGCAAACAGCTAATCAGTGCAATTGTTTTTTTTAATCCTAGGCTAGAAACCATAATCGTTTTACCCCCTAATTAAACCTCAAGTTCTTCAACCAGGGCAGCCAACGATAACAAAACTGCCTTTGTAGTTCAAGTATATCAATTATATTCCGTAATTACACTGAGTTATCAGGAAAAATTGTTGACACACCTGCTAATTGCCAGACGTAAATGTTATTTTTGAGCTTGATAAAGTTGTTTAAATAGACGTTGCTGTTGATTGTGATCAACAATGGGTTCGGGATAACCGCAGGATTGGCGATCGCGAGTTGATATTTTTCCGGTGACTAATATTTCAGTGTCTAAACTTCTTAATTCAGGCAACCATTGGCGAATATATTCGGCTTCAGCATCGAATTTTTGGGCTTGACTGGCGGGGTTAAAAATCCTTAACGGTTTGGTATCCATTCCACTAGAAGCACTCCATTGCCATCCCCCATTATTAGCGGCTAAATCCCCATCCATGAGGGTTTGCATAAAGTATTTTTCCCCCCATTGCCAATTAATAATTAAATCTTTGGTTAAAAAATTAGCCACAATCATCCGACATCGGTTGTGCATCCAGCCGCTTTCATTTAATTGTCGCATGGCGGCATCAACAATCGGATAACCGGTTTTTCCTCGACACCAGGCTTGAAAATGTAGTTCATTATTATGCCAAGGAAAGGTTTTAAAAGGTTCGCGATAGGGGCCTAATTCTAATTCAGGAAAATGATATAAAGCGTGTTGATAAAATTCCCGCCAGGCAAGTTCCTGTTGCCAAGATTGAATCTGTTTTCGGGCTTCATCACTGCGGCAATTGTCCATGGCTTCTAAGGTTTTTTCCCAGATTCTTCTAATACTAATCACCCCAAATTTTAAGGCTACACTCAGTTGAGAAGTACCATCAATAGCGGGAAAATTTCGTTGTTCGTCGTATTCATATAAAGCGCGATCGCAAAATTCCTCTAAACGTTCTTGGGCGGCGGTTTCCCCAGGTTCTAAGATTAAGGGATTTTCCCAAATAAAGCCTAATTTTTGCGCGGAAGGTAGGGGAATAACGCCGATTTTTTGGGCTAATTCCTGTTCCGATGCAGTTAAACCGATTAGGGTGGGAGACAGGGGGGGTTTAGGTTTGGCTTTGGGTTTAAGATTAAAATTACGCCAAAAGGGAGTATAAACTTTATAGGGTTCTTGAGATTGGGTAAAAATTTGATCCGGGGAATGGAATAACTGATCCCAAGTAGTTTTTGTAATAATTCCGATGGAATTTAATGTGGCTGCAACCTGGCGATCGCGTTCTCTAGCAAAGGGTTCAATATCTAAATTAAAGTAAATAGCTTTAGCATTTAATTCCCTGGCTAATTTAGGAATAATTTCTTCAGGTTTTCCCTCTAATATTAATAATTGACTGCCTAGTTTTTGATATTGTTTCTGTAGATATTCCAAACAACCGATCATATATTTAACGCGCACAGGCGCGATATCATCTCGGTTTAAAATATTGGGATCTAAGCAAAATAAACCGACCACTTTAGAACTCGCTTGACAAGCACTAAACAGTCCTAAATTATCATCAATTCTCAGATCTCGTCGATGCCAAAATAAAATTAAATCTTCAGACATAGGATGGGATTTTTTTATGTATATAAACTGTATTTATTTTATCATATTTTAAACTAAATTAATAATTAATAATGCAGATTAAATATTTAAAAAAGGTTGGGCTAATAAAAAACTAGAAATCGTTTTAGCATCTACGGGTTCACCGTCTAAAATGGCTTGTTCTAGTTCTTTCGGACTCATTAAAACCGTCTCAATATCTTCGTCATCATCCTGGGCGGGGGGTATTTCTAATTTTTCTAAATCTTGGGCTAAAAACGCATAAATAATTTCATCACAATAACCGGGTGCTAATATAAATTGTCCTAATTTTTGCCAGCGATGGGCGCGATATCCGGTTTCTTCTTGGATTTCTCGCTTAACAGTTTCGGCGGGATCTTCATTAGGTTCAATTGTTCCGGCGGGAAATTCTAAAGTGCGTCCTGAAACCGCAAACCGATATTGTTTGACTAAGACTAATTTTCCTTCTGAAGTCACGGGAATTACTAACGCCCCCCCTGGGTGACGAATACATTCCCAGTCTCCTTCTACCCCGTTGGGAAGACGTAAGGTATTGACATCAAAACTGAATTTTCGTCCTTGATAAAACAGACGATTTTGTAAAATAGTTGGGGGTTCTGATCCGGGTTTGGTCATAATATTAAACAGCAGTTAAGGGTAAGAAAATTAAAGTTTTTGAATCTCTGAATAATCGACGGTTTCCAAAAGTTGAATCGTGGTTTTTTGGGTAACAGGATCAACCCAATTTGGGGCAATTTCTGCTAGAGGAACTAATACAAACCCTCGTTCTCTCATCCGAGGATGGGGAATTTTTAAGGTTGGAGTGTCCCAGACTAAATTATCAAACAAAAGTAGATCCAGGTCAAGGGTTCTTGGCCCCCAAGGTTCCCGTCGGACTCGTCCCAGTTGGTTTTCAACCCCTAATAATATTTCTAATAGATGCTCCGGTTGTAGTTGAACTTCCAGAATAGCACAACCATTAATATAATCGGGCTGTGGGGGGCCAATAGGAGGGGTTTGATACCAACTCGAACAGGATTTAATTTGGATCAGGGGATGCTGATTCAGGAGATCTAAGGCGGTTTTAACCAGGGTTTGAGAGTCTCCTAAATTACTTCCCAATGCGATCGCAACGGGGCTAGATTCCATGGTTTTAGATGTGGGAAATCGGGATCACGGATTTAAACGGATTTCACGGATTTCACGGATTTTAATTGGTGTAATCATCTTAAATCTGTGATAGGTAATGGGTAATAGACTGAAAACTGATAACTGGTAACTGTTAATTGATGACTGATTAACTTCCTCCAGCAAATTGAATCGGACTACCTGGTTGACCAATATTGGTATCAAATTTAAAGTCGGTGATTCCATCAAGAATTGCAATCAATTCCGTCTGTTCACCAGTTAATAAATAAAGGGCTGTTCCCTGGGGTAAATTTTCCGGTGCTGCTGCGGGTAAATAATTACCAGGGCCTAAAAGAATCACATCTTCGGTGGGATTAAAATTAACAATCAGGGCATAATCCACAAATCCAATAATACTTCCTGCCCCATTAACATAATAGGTTTGAGTTCCATCTCCCAAAACAAAGGTATCATTACCGACTCCTCCGCTTAAGGTATCAATTTCCACAAATCCCGCCGGTTGAGAATTGGGGTCAACACCAATTATAAAATCATTTCCTTTATCACCACTGACGAAATCATTGCCAGCGCCGCCAGTCAGGGTATCATCCCCTTGACCTCCATAAAGGCTATCATCACCTTTACCGCCATTGACCTGATCATTTTGCTTATCCCCCCGGAGAAAATCATTTCCTAAACCCCCTAATAGGGAATCTTCGCCTTGACCACCATAGATAAAATCATCATCCCCTCCGCCCCCTAGGGTGTCATTGTCTTCTCCGCCATAAATGGTATCGCTGCGAAGTCCCCCATCAATACTGTCATCACCGGTATCACCGAAAATCAGATCCCGACCATCCTCACCTAAGAGGGTGTCGTTATTAATTCCCCCATAGAGAGTATCGTTGTCGGGCCCTCCATTGAGCAAATCATCGCCTTTATTCCCTTGTATCAGGTCATTTCCCCCTTCTCCAACCAGGGTATCGTTGTTTTGACCGCCATAGAGAATATCGTTACCTGCGTTTCCATTCAGGGAGTCATCTCCGGTAAATCCTGAAATCAGGTCATCCCCGCCTAAACCGGCGACTAAATCCTGTCTCTCGGTTCCTAATAAGGTATCATTTCCCTCGCTTCCCTGCACTAAAGATGTTGTGATTGGGGTGGGAGTAGGAGTTGTTGGGGTGGGAGTTGTTGGGGTGGGAGTTGTTGGAGTTGGGGTTGTTGGGTCTGTGGGGGTGGGAGTTGTCGGGGTGGGTG